>NZ_JAOTSB010000005.1 GCF_030247605.1 Acidaminobacter sp.
CTTCAAGTTACTTCGCTGACTTCCGTTATTTCCATAATCAGAAATCACTTCGCCGGTTCCAAGCAGAACCGACTTTTTATTTCAGAATTTTGGGTTGTACACTGTTTAGTTTTCAAGGATCGAATGGAGATCACTTTTGAACCGTTTTTACGATTCAATATCTCAAGTGACTTCTTCAGTTTATCATCGCGTTTTTGTCAAGTCAAGTCATTTTAAATCTTTTCTCGTTCGCGACGACTTCTCCATATTACCCAAGAAACCAAGCTGTGTCAACCCTTTGAAAGAAGTTCTAATTTTCAGATTTTTGTTTTGAATGTCTTAAAGATTATGTTAACCTACTTCGCATTCTTTTCTTCCTTTAATGATTCCAAAATCACTGCCAGTTTTTCAAAGAACAGATCTATCTCTTCATCCGTAACATTGAGCGGCGGAAGGACACGAATCACGTACTCTCCTGCCGGGATCAGCAATAATTTATTTTCAAAAGCCACAGTGTTGAATGATTTACAGTCGATCCCAAGTTCGATTCCAATCAAAAGTCCTTTGCCTTTTACGTTTTTGATGATGTGACCATCGGCTAAAGCACTGAGTTTTTGAGCGATCTTCTCGGATTTTTCCTGAACATTCGCCAGGAAGGCAGGTGATGAAATGAGTTCAACGCCTTTTAAGGCAACTGCAGTTGCCAGTGGGTTGCCGCCAAAAGTTGAGCCATGATCGCCCGCGACCAGAACGCTGGCTTTTTGGGATGCGATAAAGGCGCCAATTGGGAAGCCGCAGCCAAGTCCCTTTGCGAGACAGACTACATCCGGCTTGACATTGGTGGATTGGAAGGCATAAAAGGTCCCCAAGCGGCCAATGCCGGTCTGGACTTCATCAAAGATCAAGAGGACGTCGAGCTCATCGCATTTGGCTCTCAGGGCTTTGAGGTAGTCGTCTGAAATTGAGTTGACGCCGCCTTCGCCTTGAATAGGCTCGACGAGGATCCCACAGTAGCTGCTGTCCAGAGCTTTTAAAGCTTCAATGTCATTTGCGGGAAATTCATAGACCTCCGGGATCAGCGGCTTGAAAGGTGCCTGGTACTTTTCCTGTCCTGTGACGGAGAGCGCGCCCATGGTGCGTCCATGGAAACTATGGGACAAATGAGCCAATTTGACGGCGCCGCGCTTCTTCCCATATTTTCTGGCAAGTTTAATGGCGCCTTCCAGCGCTTCGGTACCACTGTTGCAGAAAAAGACGTCCTGGAGGACACCTTCTGATAAATCAATGAGCGTCTTGGCGAGTTTAAGCTGCGGTTCATTCCAGTACAGGTTGCTGATATGCATCAGCTTGGCAGCTTGTTCTGAGATGACTTTCGCAATTTCGGTATTCCCGTGGCCGAGGGCATTGACAGCGACGCCACTGACAAAGTCCAGATAAGCTTCGCCTTTAGTATCCCAGATCATGGCACCTTTTCCGTGATCAAAGATGACGTCAAATCTGCCATAAGTCGGCATGACAGCTGCTTTGTATGGGTCACTGGCACGGCTTGAAGCAGCTGTTTCTTTTATAATCTCATCAACTTTTACATTTTCCATGGTGGTTCTCCTTTCGCTTACTTGGGTTATTGGGTATTGAGGTATTGGATACTGGGTACTGGGTCACTGTCTAACGTTCGATCATAGTCCCTATGCCGCTGTCCGAAAACACTTCAACCAAAAGGCTGTGCGGCGTCGAGCCATTCAACAGATGCACAGAGTGAACGCCGCTTTCAATGGCATTGACGGCGCAGGTCAGCTTAGGAATCATACCGCCTTTGACGGTCTTCAAAATTTCTTTTGCTTCTTCCAAATTCAGCTTGCTGACAAAGCTTGCGGGATCCGGGAAATTTTTATAGACACCATTCACATCCGTCATAAGGATTAATTTTTCCGCCCCCACTGCTGTGGCTACGGCTGAGGCGACATCATCCGCGTTTAGATTAAAAGTCTTCCCATCCTTGTCATGGCCGATGGGCGATATAATCGGTGTATAACCACCGGACATCAACAGATTAATCAACGTAGGATCCACTGTGGCGACTTCACCGACGTGACCAATGTCACCATCCACAACCAACTTCTTGGTGGCTTCGAGCCAGCCCCCATCTTTGCCGCTGATGCCGACCGCTTTTATCCCGCCGTTATTTAACAGCAGTGTCAGCTCGGTGTTGATTCTCCCGGTCAGAACCATTTCAACTTCTGTGATTGCGGCATCTCCGGTTACTCTATACCCACCGACAAATTCGGTTTCAATCCCCATTTTGTCCAGCCTTGCGCTGATCTCTTTTCCTCCGCCGTGAACCAGGACCATTTTCATGCCGACCAGGCTTAATAGCACTATATCCTGAAGAATGGCGCGCCTGCCTTCAGGCGAATCAGCCAGACTGCCGCCAAGTTTGATCACAACGGTTTTATCCCGAAACTTTTGTATGTACGGGATCGATTCAATTAGTGCAGATACAAATGCAGACATAGTATGACCTCCTATTCGATCACAAGAAATGCAAGAAAGTAAATATATTATACACAACAATGTATATTATTTCAAATTTTTCTTGTCTGTTTTTTGCTATTTTATGCATGCGATTTTATAAAATGTTAGTCCGAGTATTTCTCATCATTTATTATGGCGGTTTACTTTCAGGAAATTCACAAATTATAAACGCCGTATTCGGACAATTTTGATAGTTGCGGCTTTTGCATGAACACAAGCACGCATTTATTTACATCCCACATAAAGAAATGAATCTGATTCTCGTTCAAAACAGGATTCTCCACGTTTGAATCCCTGCGTCTTACTCATTGTATCATTTTTTCTGAATTGTTTATGTATTGTTTCTCCTGCAATTCTGATTTTTGGGTATCAATAGGAATATCTCTTTCCTTTAAATGCTGTTCCTTCAAACAATATGAATACGCTCATAAAGATCAGCGCTTCTTTCAATGATCTTTTAGACATGCGGCTGCATAGCTTGAGATGGAATTAATCTTCTTATTATTGAATTGTTTTTATTTTTTGTGTATAATTATCCTTAATACTTTTTATGGAGGTTTTGTTATGAATGTATGTGTTGTAGGCGCATCAGGTTACGCCGGCCAGCAGCTGGTCGCGCTTCTTATGAACCATCCACATGTTGGGAAGGTTTTTTTAATGGCTTCCTCGACTGCAGGTGCGCGTTATTCTGATTTGAATCCAGCATTTAAAGGGCGGATGGAAGAGCTTCTCCTGCCGGCTTCTGATCTGCTGATCCCCGGTTTCGTGAAGGAAAACGATATTGGAGCTGTATTCCTGGCATTGCCGCACGGGGCATCCATGCCTTATGCGCAGTTTCTGATCGAAAACGAGCCAGAGGTGGGTATTATTGACCTGGGTGCAGATTTTAGAATTCATGATGTCGAAGTTTATAAGAAGTGGTACGGAGATCACACTTGTCCGCAGTATCTGGACCGCTTCGTCTATGGACTTCCTGAAATTCATCACGATCAAATTGTGGGTTGCAGGACCATCGGCAATCCAGGCTGTTATCCGACCTCTATTCTGCTGGCTCTGATCCCTGCTCTGAAAGCCGGCGTCGTCGAGACGGACCGAATTGTCGCAGATTCAAAATCCGGAATGAGCGGTGCCGGAAAGACCGCTGCGATCTCGTCCCTGTTCACGGAGGTCGCGGAAACGGTGCGGCCGTATAAAACCGGCAAGCACCGCCATACGGCTGAAATTGCACAGGAGATGTCCCAGGCGGCCGGCGGAGCGGTTGGTCTCCTGTTCGCACCTTCTATAGTGCCTATGAGCCGCGGAATTCAGTCTACGGTCTACGCGGCGGTCAAGCCTGAAAAGCTCGAATGGGCCAAGACCTCTATTTTGGATTATTATAAGGAATTTTATAAAGATGCGCCATTTGTCAGAGTGCTGGATGAGCAGCCAGAGACACGCAACGTAAGAGGCAGCAATTACTGTGATGTATGGGTGACAATTGATGAAGAAACCTCCACGTTGGTGGCTATGGGCGTCATAGACAATCTTGTCAAAGGTGCCAGCGGTCAGGCGGTTCACAATTTTAATCTGATGTTTGGTTTTGAGGAAACAGCAGGCATAAATATGATGCCGCTCTATCCGTAAGAAATTTTTGCTTTTTTATTGATTAATCTGCTTCGAGAATCCATTAACCTGAATTTAGGAGGTCCACAATTTATGAATGATCAACTATTGGAAAATGTTTCGGTCCCGGGATTTAAGGCTTGCGCCCTCTTCTGCGGCATCAAAAAGCAGAATAAAGATTTGACTGTAATCACATGTGAAAAAGGCGCAGTCGCAGCAGCGGTATTCACGACGAATCTATCAAAAGCCGCGCCGGTCATTGTCTCCCAGGAAAACCTGAAGCAGCCGCTGGTACATGCCGTTGTCATCAACAGCGGAAACGCCAACGCCTGTAATGGAGAGCGAGGTCTTAGCGACGCTAAGCGCACAGCCGTCAAAGCCGGTGAACTTCTCGGCGTTTCTCCTTCCTCTGTGCTGGTCTCTTCCACCGGGATTATTGGTGTGCCGCTGCCTGTAGAAAAGATCGAAGCTGGCCTGGAGCAAGCTATGCCGCTGCTTAAAGCAGACGGTATTGCAGAAGCCGCTCAAGGCATTATGACGACAGATACCTTCAGAAAGTTGGCAGCTCAGTCACTGACACTGCCTGAATCCGGTGTGACAGTCCAAATTGTTGGCTTTTCCAAGGGCAGCGGCATGATTCACCCTAACATGGCGACTATGCTTGGTTTTACTTTGACAGACGTCAACATAGAAAAGGACGTGTTCCAGAAGCTCCAGCAGGAATCTACAGACATAACCTTCAACATGATTTCTGTAGACGGCGACACCTCAACCAATGACATGTCACTGGCCCTCAGCTCCTGCGAAGCCGGAAATCCGGTTCTTCAGCCAGGAACTAAGGATTATGAGGCCTTTAGAGAAGCCTTCATTGACGTTCAAAAAACGCTGGCCAAGTTGATTGCCAAGGATGGCGAGGGCGCCACAAAGCTGATTCAGGTCAAAATAAACGGCGCCAGAACGGAGAAGGATGCCCGTCTGCTCGCCCGAAGCGTCACGACGTCGTCTCTGGTTAAAGCGGCCATCTTTGGCCGTGATGCGAACTGGGGAAGAGTCCTCTGTGCCATGGGGTATTCCGGCGGCATGTTCAACCCGGACATAGTGGACCTTTATTTTGAAAGTGAATTTGGCAGCATTCAACTCATGGAGAAAGGCGCGGGACTTATTTTCGATGAAGAAAAAGCCCTGAAGATCCTCGAGTCCAGTACCATAGATATTGTAGCTCAGCTTGGAGAAGGCTCTGCGTCAGCGGAAGCCTGGGGCTGTGACCTGACCTATGAGTATGTGAAAATCAACGGCGAGTACAGATCCTAGATACCGAAAAGAAGTCCCAACCGCTTTTATGATGCGGTTGGGACTTCTTTTGTTTGTTCGAATTGGTTTGGTTTAGTTTGGTTTGATTTGGTTTGGATATGTTTGAGCGACTATTAATTAGCAGGGGTTACAGCGTTGTAGCCTTGTCCCATCATACCTTGTCCAAAGCCTTGGCCCATCATGCCGCCGCGCTTCATGCCACCGCGGCCGCCATTTGCAGGTCCGTTGCCTTGGCCAAGACCGGCAGCTTCGCCGTTAGCTTGTCCGAGACCTTGTCCACCGTTGACTCTGCCTTGGCCAAGACCAAAGCGTTCGCCGTTGTTGAGTTGATTTCTCATAGCGTGTTGTTGAGTTCCGTCGCAAACGTGGTTTTTGATGAAGTCCTTCATGACTTTTGCGCGTTCGGCAGTTAATGTGCCATTGGCAACCAAGGTGTCAATTCTGGCAATTTTCGCTTCTTTAATTTTGGCGACAAATTCGTCGAAAACACCTGCTTCTTGAGCTTGAACACTGAGGGATTTACCTTCTTTTAATGCAGCAAGGACATCCTCTGCGTCAACTTTGTCTCCCAAAAGATCAGCTAAAATTTCCACGTTGCTTTGATATTTGACCGCAGGCTGTGTAACATCCGCAAAGACGGCAATTGAGCCGAGTGCGAGAACGAGAATAAGTGAGAGTGACAATAAGATTTTTTTCATTTTCATTTCCTCCTTTAGCAAGTTCGACCTGTTATTTGATTTGGTCGTCTTGTTTCTATGGTCTAACTATACCTCTGAATAATAAAGAGAATATGAAGATGGGCTACTTATTTCGAAATTAGCGTTATTTTGGATTTGGGTGTCTGTTGGAAGTTGGTGTCTGACACCTTCTTCCATCATCAGGTGAATGGACGTATAGTGGAAGCGGGTGCCTGACACCTTCTTCCACCTGACATCATCTTCCCCCTCAAAAGACAAACACACGCAAGCAGGCGCCGCCTTCTTGCGTGTGTCTGTCTTCAATATTAAGAATACGCCATAAACACATCCACGCTCTGATCGTCAATCCCCTTCTCGAGGAGGGACACCACCGCGAAGAAGGTATCAAATGCAGTCAGGCACATGACTTTATTTTCTACCGCGCGACGTCGCATTCGGAAGCCCGGCTTGTTTTTAACTTTACCGACCGTCGGCAGAATGACGCTGAAGGAAATCTTGTCTCGTGTCAGCCAGGTCAATGCTTCGTCTTCCGTACCGGCGTCAATGACCTTCGCCTGTGGAAATGCCTCCCGAATGGCTTTAGCCGTGCCAGAGGTGGCCACAATTTCATAGCCCAGATTGGCGAGTTTTCCGGTGAGCGGAAGGGACACTGCCTTGAAGGCATCCGTGATTGACAGGAACACCCTCTCTACCACGGCAGGACTAACCGCCGCTTCATCCGCGCCATTCTCCACATTTCGATTTCGCTTCGCGCCCTTGGCACTGAGTCCTCTGAGGGTGCCGCTGGCAGCTATAAAGCCTTTGTACAAGGCGTGCTCCAGCTTGGCATCCATACAGAGCACCTCGCCTGTAGACTTCATTTCAGGACCGAGTGCAGAATCCGCAGCAGGAATTTTCTCCATGGAGAAGACCGGATGCTTCACTGCATAAATCTCGCGCTCCGGATAAAGTCCTGTCGGGTACTCCATGCTGTTGACCGTTTCACCCAGCATGCAGCGGGTGGAGAGCTCAATCATAGGCACGCCGGTGACTTTGCTGAGGAATGGCACTGTACGGGACGCCCTTGGATTGACCTCAATCACATAGAGCTTGTCTTTTTCGACAATAAACTGGATATTCAGCAAACCGACAATTTTAAGGGCCTGTGCGATTTTACGGGTTGTCACTATAATTTGACCCTTCATCTTGCTGCTGATGCTCGGGGCCGGATAGATGGAGATGCTGTCACCACTGTGAACGCCTGCGCGCTCCAGATGCTCCATGATGCCCGGAATAATGACGTTTTCGCCGTCAGAGATCGCGTCGACCTCGACTTCGAGTCCGTTGATATATTGGTCGATCAGCACCGTGCTCTTGGGCTCGCGCTCGAAGGCACCAAACAGGTAACGCTCCAGCGCTTCGTCATCATGGACGATTTCCATCCCGAGGCCGCCTATGACATAACTTGGGCGCACCAGAAGCGGAAAACCGAGGCCTTTTGCCTGCAGCATACCATCGGCAACACTGGAAACGCCATAGCCAAGGGGACTCGGAATGCCTTCTTCAATCAGAATCTGGTTGAAGCACTCGCGGTCCTCGGCGTTGTGGACGGCTTCAAAGGAGGTGCCAAGGATTGGAATCCCCGCCTCTGAGATAAACCGCGCCAGTTTAATGGCAGTCTGGCCGCCGTACTGCAGAATGACACCCACCGGCTTTTCCTTATCGACGATGCTCAGGATGTCCTCCTCAGTGATCGGCTCAAAGTAAAGTTTGTCCGAGAGGTCAAAGTCCGTGCTGACGGTCTCAGGGTTGTTGTTGACAATGATCGCCTCATAACCCAGATTTTTCAGGGCCAGGACACCATGGACCGAGCAGTAGTCGAACTCCACGCCCTGGCCAATCCGGATTGGCCCGGAACCTATGACAATGACTTTCTTGCGGTCACTGACCTCTACCTCGTCTTCGCCGCCGTACATGGAATAATAGTAAGGGGAAGTCGCCTCGAACTCGCTGGCGCAGGTGTCGACCATTTTATAAGAAGGCATGATATTGTAAACTTTTCTAAGATCATAGATCTTGTCCGCTGAGGTGTCCTTCATGAGGCGGCTGATGCCTTTATCCGCGAATCCGTAGCGCTTCAGGTCCATTAGAAGCTCGGAATCCAGCACATTGATTTTCTGGTCGCGGATGCGCTCCTCCAGGTTGACAATACGCTGAACTTTGCTGAGGAAGAACGGATCTATGCCGGTCATACCCTTCAGCTCTTCCACGGTTGTGCCTCGTCTCATGAGCTCCGTGATGAAGAATAAACGCATGTCGTCACCATTGATGACGCGGTCGATTAACGCCTCAGTGCTCATGGTATCCGCGATTGGGAATTTGAGATTATAAAGGTTAATTTCAAGAGAGCGCACCGCCTTCAGCAGCGCTGCCTCGAAGCTGCCGGCTATAGCCATGACCTCGCCGGTGGCCATCATCATGGTTCCGAGAATTTTGTCAGCTTCTTTGAACTTGTCAAAAGGCCATTTCGGAATCTTGACGACCACGTAGTCCAGGGTCGGCTCAAAGCACGCTTTAGTCTTGCCTGTAATGTCATTGACGATTTCATCCAGGTCATAGCCCAGAGCAATGCGGGTTGCCACCTTCGCTATAGGATAACCCGTCGCCTTGGACGCCAGCGCCGAGGAACGGCTGACCCGCGGATTGACCTCTATAACGTAGTATCGGTCGCTCTCCGGATCCAGCGCCAGCTGAACGTTGCAGCCGCCGCGAATCTCCAGCGCGTTGACAATATCTATGGACGCCCTGCGGAGCATTTGATACTCAAGATCATTCAGCGTTTGAGACGGCGCAATGACAATGCTGTCCCCTGTATGAACGCCAACCGGATCAAAATTTTCCATATTGCAGACCGCAATGACGTTGCCGCTGTTGTCCCGAATCATCTCGTACTCGATCTCTTTCCAGCCCTTGATGGACTTTTCCACCAGAACCTGACCGGCGATGCTGAAATCAATGCCGCGGCGGGCGATTTCCCGTACTTCAGCCTCCGTATTCGCAATGCCGCCGCCTGTGCCGCCAAGTGTAAACGCCGGACGGATAATGACCGGCAGCCCAATCTGATGAGCCTGGGCTACCGCAGACTCTACATCTTCTGCAATATAGCTTTCTATGCAAGGCTGGCCAATCGCTTCCATGGCCGCCCTGAAATCTTCCCGGTCCTCCGAGGTCTCAATGGACTCCAGTGAGGTACCTATAACCTGAACTTTATACTTCTCAAGGACGCCGCGCTTCCACAGCTCCATAGAGAGGTTGAGGGCCGTCTGGCCGCCCATGCCGGCAATCATGGCCTCCGGGCGCTCCTTCTCAATGACTTTCTCCAGGAACTCCGGGGTCATAGGCTCCATGTAGACATGGTCTGCCACGGTAGGATCCGTCATGATGGTCGCCGGATTCGAGTTGACCAGTACGACCTCGACGCCCTCTTCCTTCAGCACTTTGCAGGCCTGGGTTCCGGAGTAGTCGAATTCAGCGCCCTGTCCAATAATGATGGGGCCCGAACCAATGACAAGGACTTTCTTAAAATTATGCTTCTTCATCATTTGGCCTCCTTCATCATGGTCACAAACTGGTCGAACAGCAGGTCAGAATCCCGCGGCCCAGGTGACGCCTCCGGGTGATACTGCACGCTGAAGATTGGAAGATGCCGATGCCTCATGCCCTCAACACTGCCATCGTTGACATTTATATGAGTGATTTCAATCTGCGTCATATCCAGGGACTCCGGAACCGTGACGTAGCCGTGGTTTTGAGCGGTGATCACAATGTGGTTGTTAATCAGGTCTTTGACCGGGTGATTGCCGCCCCTATGGCCGTAGACAAGCTTTTCTGTCGTGCCGCCAAAGGCGTGGGTCAAGATTTGGTGTCCCAGGCAAATGCCAAAGATTGGTTTTTTGCCGATGATTTCGTTAACGACCGCCACAATCCCGCCGAGCTCAGAAGGGTCCCCAGGCCCATTGGACAGCAACACGCCATCCGGATTACAAGCCAGCACTTCTTCCGCAGTCGATCTCGCCGGGAACACATGAAGCTCTACCCCGCGCGCCACCAACGACTTCAGGATCCCGCGCTTCACGCCAAAATCCATGACTGCCGCTTTTAAGCCGCTCGGTTCCTTAGGTGTGATGACGTACGGTTTTTTGGTGGAGACTTCGTCCACATAGCCTTTGACGTCGTACCGATTCAGCTCTTGTTTGACTTCTTCAAGGTTGTCCAGGTCTGCGACGATCATCCCCGGTACGGTTCCCTGGCTGCGCAGTTTTCTCGTCAGCGCTCTGGTGTCGATCCCAGAGATTCCAATGATGCCGTGACGTGTCATATACGCGTCCAGGCTTTCGTTGCCTCTCCAGTGGGAGTAGTCGTCCACTTTTTCCCGTACGACGAGTCCCCTGACCATAGGCTTCTCGGACTGTTCATCATCCGGATGCACGCCGTAGTTGCCAATCAGCGGGTAGGTCATGACGACGACCTGTCCAAAATAGGAAGGATCAGTCAGCACTTCTTGATAACCGGTCATGCTGGTATTAAATACAACTTCTCCTACACGCGAAAAAAGAGCCCCAAAGAGCTCACCTTCATACTGACTTCCGTCCTTTAAGACCAGAAATCCCTTCATGATGCCACCTCTCCTCAATGTATAATTTCCATTAATTGTCAGACACATTTCCGACGAGGCAGATGTATGGTTTCGATCGATTTTGTATAGACCCGCTCCCGGCGGGACAGAATCTCCGTTCCACATGGCCCGCTCTCAGTCAGGCCAGATCTGCGCTGCAATTTCGTATTCCATGGCTTCATGGAGTTTGTTTGCTGGTTAGAACCGGGCTTGCCGATGGTGACGCTGCGTCACGCGCGACGACCATGGCAAGCCGGTTCCATATACTTATTTCATGATGCTCAAATCTTCGACATTGTAACCCAAATAGATGTGTTTGTCTATAGGAATCCCAAAAATACTTGATTTAAAGTCCTTTAAACTTCGAGGTACTCTTCCCCAAGCTTCAGCATGTGCTGTACGCTGGCGAGGGAAGTAGAACCGTAGGACTTCTTGTTTTCCACACACCGCTCAATATCTATGGCGTCATAAACATCTTCGCCAATCAGGTCTGAAACGGCTTGCATCGCTTCCAGGGAAAGCGCCTCTAGAATCTTCTTCTCTTTAATAGCATAAGCTACTAGCTTGCCTGAAACCTCGTGGGCATCTCTGAACGGCATGCCTTTTTTGACCAGATAGTCCGCAAGATCCGTCGCGTTCAGGAAGCCTGCCTTGCATTGATTGAGCATAGGCTCCGGTTTGAACACAGTATGACGGAGCATGTCAGCGAAGACCTTCAGGCAAAGTTTAACCGTGTCTCCCGCGTCGAAAACAGGTTCTTTGTCCTCCTGCATGTCCTTGTTATAAGCCATCGGCAAGCCTTTCATCACTGTCAGGAGGGACATGAGATCCCCGTAGACTCTGCCGGTTTTGCCGCGGATCAGCTCTGCGGCGTCCGGGTTTTTCTTCTGAGGCATGATGCTGCTGCCAGTGGCATAGGCGTCACCGATTTCAATGAAGCCAAATTCACCGGAGCTCCAGATGACGAACTCTTCCGCAAGCCGGCTGAGGTGCATCATGGTGATGGCGCAGGCGCTCAGGAATTCTACGGCGAAATCCCGGTCCGCCACGCTGTCCATGGCGTTTTCCGATGGTCCCGAGAAGCCAAGCTCCGCCGCCGTCATAAAACGGTCACTCTCATAGCTGGTGCCCGCAAGGGCGCCGCTGCCGATTGGCGAAAGATCCATCCGGTCAAAGGCGTCCTCGAAACGGGAAACGTCCCGCTTCAGCATCTCGAAATAGGCCATCAGATGATACGCGAGCCTCACGGGCTGCGCCTTTTGCAAATGGGTATACCCTGGCATAATGACGTGTGTATTGGCGGCAGCGTGTTCCAGCAGGACACTCATCAATTCCCGGATGAGGCTTTCAATAGCGCGGCATTCCCGGCGAACATATAACCGAAAATCCAGGGCGACTTGATCGTTCCTGGATCTTGCGGTGTGTATTTTTTTGCCGAGATCGCCGAGTTTTTCCGTCAACTGCTTTTCAACCGCCATGTGAAGATCTTCGTCTTCAATTTTGAACTGGAAAGAACCGAGCTCGATTTCCGCTTCAATTTCCTTCAGAGCGAGGACGAGCTTCTTAAGCTCATCCTCGGTCAGAATGCCCATTTTCGCGAGCATCTTGGCGTGAGCCAGGCTGCCTGCGAGATCTTCCTTGTACATTCTATGATCAAACTGAATGGAATTATTGAAGAGGTCCATCAATTGGCTGGTTCCGGACTCGAATCGACCTGACCATAGCTTCATACGAACTTGATTTCTCCTTTGTCTTCGTGTTCCAACTTGCCTGCTTCTTCAGCCTCGAGGCGCTTGATTGCCCCAATTTTGAGAGACAGCGTGAAGAGGTTTATGAAGCCCTCCGCATCCTGCTGGTTGTAGACGTCGTCAGCGCCAAAGGTTACATAGCGCTCATCATAGAGGGTAAAGTCGGACTTGGAAGCGACGACCATGCAATTGCCCTTGTAGAGCTTGAGTTTCACTTCACCGGTGACAACTTTTTGAGTTTCGTTGATGAAGGCATCAAGTGCCAGCTTCAGCGGGGAATAGAGAAGGCCGTCATAGACGAGCTCGGAGTATCTTGCGGCGACAGTACGCTTAAAGCTCATAGTAGCGCGATCGAGGACCAGCTTCTCCATAGCTTTGTGCGCCTGGTAAAGCACCGTGCCGGCAGGGGTTTCATAAACGCCGCGGGATTTCATGCCGACAAGTCGGTTTTCAACTATGTCGATCAGTCCAACGCCGTTAGCGCCTGCGATTTCGTTGAGTTCCAGGACGAGATCAAGGCCACTTTTTTTGACGCCGTTGAGGGAAACCGGAACGCCTTCTTCAAAACCAACTGTAACATAAGTCGGAACGTCCGGCGCCTTCTCAGGCTGAACGGTCAGCTTGTAGATGGACGGGTCGTGCTCGTTCCAAGGGTTCTCCAGGTTGCCGCCCTCGTGGCTGAGGTGCCATACGTTCTCGTCTCTGGAGTAGATGTCTTTTTTTGTAACCGGAATTGGAATGCCGTGTTCGATGGCGTAGTCGATGCAGTCTTCACGAGACTTAAGGTTCCAGAAACGCCATGGCGCAATGATTTTAAGTCTAGGATTGAGTGCCTTGATGCCAGCTTCAAAACGCACCTGGTCGTTGCCCTTTCCGGTCGCGCCGTGAGCAATAGCGACTGCGCCTTCGAGTTCTGCGACTTCTACGAGTTTTTTAGCGATCAGCGGACGTGCGTAAGCGGTCCCCATGAGATAATCTTCTTCATAGATCGCCCCGGATTTAATGCCCTGGAACAGATAGTCCTGAACAAACTCTTCCTTGACGTCGACAACATAAGCTTTGATAGCGCCAGTTTCCATGGCCTTTTTCTTGACAGCCTCAAAATCGTCCTTCTGACCGACGTCTACGCAAACTGCGATAACCTCCATATCATAAGTCTCTTTGAGCCAAGTGAGGATTACGGAAGTATCCAAACCTCCGGAATACGCGAGTACAACTTTATCTTTATTCATTATTATGCTCCCTTCTGCATATATATTGATTGAATTATAACATTTTTTTAGGTATAATCAACCACTTTTCATGAAATTTTTTAAAATTTTTTAAGCAAAATAAAAGAATTTCATTTACACAGAAGAATTTCGATAAAAGTCCCATGGCTGAACCGACAGCAAATTCAAAGTTCCTGACTTTTCAGGCAAATTTGCATGAAGTTAAGGCTATACTTTATCGATTTTTAACCGGATTGTATACACGTATATGAAGCTGCATAAACGTTGCATATATACATTCTTATGCACTCTCGGAGTTTGGTGCAAACTCGGTGTCAGACACCCAGTTTCGGTAAACTGGGTGTCTGACACCGAGTTTCTTCCAATTAAAAGGACGCTCAAGGAGGGAATCCCCATCCCTACCCGAGCGTCCTATCCTATATTGCTTAACTTTAAACTTTAACCTTTAACCTGATCCATACCAGCCTTGAGCGCCTTCAAATTGATCTCGACAAACTGCGGCTTCACAGTATCGCGGATGACAGTCTCCCAATCAAGACCTTCAAGACCCATAGCTTTAATCAGAGTTCCCACCAGAACAACGTTCATGGTTCTTGGATTGCCAAGCTCAGCCGCAATTTCGCCGGCTTTGATGACCACGGTCTCAGCACGCTCGCGAATGGCGTCCAGAATGCCCTCCGGATATTCAGCCGACCCCATCAGAATAGGCGCAGACCAAAGCTCGTGGTCATTGACGACGACTTTGCCCTTTGGATTCATGTAATCCAACCAGCGCATTGCCTCCATGCTTTCAAAGGATACCAGCAAATCCGCCTGGCCTTTGCCGATGATTGGTGAATACACCTTCTCGCCGTAACGCACTTGTGTGGTCACGCTGCCGCCACGCTGGGCCATGCCGTGAACCTCAGACATTTTTACATCATAGCCGGCATTGATTAAGCCTGCTGCCAAAATCTTACTCGCTAGAATAATCCCCTGACCGCCGACGCCTGCAAATAAAATGTTTTTGATCTCAGCCATGATTATTCACCCGCCTTTTTGATTGCTTTGAATGGACAAACCTGCAGACAGACTTCACAGCCTACACAGGCATTAGGGTCAATGTAGGACTTCTTCTTGGTCTTGTCAAAGACTATGGCAGGGCATCCGGTTTTATTGCACAGTCGGCAGCCGCGGCATTCTTCTTCAACTACATAGCAGACCGGTTTCTTCTCTCCGAATTCTTTGATGTCTTCCGGAGAGAACTTTTTGAGGACACACGGCCATCTCGTAATGATGACAGAAGGTCCCTCGTAAGCCAGGGCTGCGTCCAGCGCTTTTGTGACCGCATCCAGATCCAGCGGATTGACATTTATTACAAGCTCAACACCTAGGGCGCGGACGACTTTATCAATTTCAATTTCTTTAACCTTTTGACCAGTCAGCGTATAACCTGACCCCGGATTCTCCTGATGGCCCGTCATACCCGTAATGCGGTTGTCCAGAATGACATTGACCGTATTGCCGCGGTTATAGACCACATCGATCAGAGAGGTAATGCCTGAGTGGAAGAACGTCGAGTCGCCTATGACAGAAACCACTTTCATGCCTTTACCGGCTTTATCCAGGACGCGCTGAGCGCCATGGCCCATAGAGATGGACGCGCCCATGTCAATAACCGTATCCGTTGTATTAAGCGGCTCTGAAGCACCTAATGTGTAACAGCCAATATCACCGGTGACCATGACGTTTTTCTTCTTTTTGAGTGCATAGAAGAAACCGCGGTGAGGACATCCGGCGCAAAGCGTCGGTGGTCTTCCCACCAGTTTATCCTGAGGAATGTCCAGCAGCGGACGTACTTCGCCCAGCAGGGATTTTGCAATGATGTCCGGATTCAATTCGCCGACATTTGGAATCAATTCTTTTCCGACACAGTTAATGCCGGCAGCTTTGATCTGCTCTTCCATGAATGGTTCAAGCTCTTCGACGACATAAAGCGTCTCGACTTGTGAGGCAAAGTCGCGGATTTTATCCATAGGCAGCGGATTTGTAAAGCCGAGCTTCAGGAAAGACGCGTTCTCGCCAAAGACTTCTTTGGCGTATTGATACGCGACACCCGATGTGACGATGCCCACTTTTTTGTCTGCCCACTCAATGCGATTCAGCGGCGTTTCATTGCTGAATTTCTCCATCTCAACCAGTTTAGCTTCAACAACCGGGTGGAGCTTTTTTGCATGCGCCGGCGCTGCTATGTACTTCTCAGGACGCTTGACATACGGAATCAGGTCCTTTTCAACGCGCTCTCCAACTTCAACCAAGCTCTTGGAGTGGCAGACACGTGTTGTCATACGCATCATGACCGCGACGTCAAATTGCTCGCTGATCTCATAAGCCGCTTTCATGTAGTCCAGACACTCCTGGGAATCACTTGGCTCAATGCAGGCAATTTTCGCAAACTTAGCGAGAATTCGGTTGTCCTGCTCATTTTGTGAACTGTGACATCCCGGATCATCCGCAGAAATAAGAACGAGCCCTCCTGTCACACCGGTGTAGGAAATGGTCATCAGTGGATCCGCGGCGACGTTGACGCCGACGTGCTTCATGGCAGCGAGGGCTCTGCCGCCTGCAATGGAGGCACCCAATACCGCTTCCAGCGCAACTTTTTCATTCGGTGCCCATTCAGAGATAATTTCCGGATATTGCGCGGTATTTTCCAAAATTTCAGTACTCGGTGTGCCCGGATACGCCGAGGCATAGACAACGCCAGCTTCAAAAGCACCGCGCGCGACTGCCTCATTTCCTGTCATAAAGGTCTTCAAATCATGGTCACTCCTGTCTATTATGTATTTGACTATGCATGTCCACTGTCCTTGTTTCTCACACTTGCATGTCTGCCTGACCCGCTGCAACGACGCTGCCAAGAGCAATAGAATAAAGCTTAACTTCAGCCGTATCCGCCCGGGATACCAGAACCACAGGCACTTTTGCGCCCATGATAATCCCTGCCGACTCTGCGTTTGCCAGGTAAGTCAGCGCTTTACCAATGCCGTTACCCACTTCGATATTTGGCACCAGCAATACATCCACATCCCCGGCAATGTCACTTTTAAAACCTTTGATGTCTGCCGCTTCCCTTGAAACCGCAAGGTCAAAGGCCAGCGGTCCTTCGACAATAGCCTTGTCCCCGAATGCCCCTTCCCGGCACATATTCTCCAGAGCGCGGGCATCCACTGTTGCCGGCATTTTATCATTGACTTTTTCCTTGGCGGCGAGACACGCCACCTTAACGGTATCCATGCCCAGCGCATAGGCGGCACAAAGCGCATTGCGTATGATGGTGGCTTTTTCAGCCAGTGTGGGCTCAATGTTCATACCGCCATCTGTCAGGAAAAGCAGTTTGTGATACGTCGGCAGATCATAGAGCATGACGTGACTAAGCTGGTTATCCGTTCTGAGACCGTAGTCACGGTTCAGCACTGCTTTCAGTAAAATTGAGGTGTCAATGAGACCTTTCATGAGGAAATCCGCTTTTCCGTCGCGGACCAGTTGGACACTGATTCTGGCGGATGCCTCAAGGTCCTTCTCATCAATAATTTCAAACGCCCCACATTCAATTTGCTCTGAAGCACAAAGCTCAACAATTTTCTGACGATCCCCTACAAGAATAGGGATAATGAGCCCCATTTCTGTCGCTTTGGCCACCGCTCCCAATACTTCGGGATCTTGAGCGGCTGCGACTGCGAGCCGCATAGTTTTCTGAGTTGTAGCTGCCTCTAAAAGCTGATCAAAGTTTTTGATCAAACTGTTACAACCTCCTTTTGTTAAAGCCCACTTTAGTATCTTAACATTTGACTTGCCTGATACGGAAAGTTATTTTTGTTGAAGCTTTCAATATTTTTTGTAATTCCAAATCCATTTTAATCAATATTGAGGAAAAGTTCAAGTAGGGATCATCCATTTTTCACAAAGTCTTCCCACTAAATGTGCAAAAAAAGCCGGTTCTCCACCGGCAATTTTGTTGTTTTTTATAAAATCTCACGTCAATTTGATCCATCCGCTATGAAAGCCGGCTCGACTCTGTACCCAACTGCCTGAGCCACGCGGCCGTCACTTCATCCTCCGGATTGATCTCGTAAGCCCGCTCTATGAGTTGTCTGGCCTGTTTCAGATCACCGAGGTGCAGCATGACAATGCCCTTATTGCAGAGTAGATCCGGCGAATCCGGATGCATCTTGAGCGCTTCGCTGTAAACGATCTCAGCATCATGAAACATGCTTAGAGACATCAAACACAGTCCAATTTCATTGTGGATTTCGGGGCTGCCGGTGTTTAAACGCAGTGCGCGTCTGAAATAATCCAATGCTTCATTGTACTGCTCTTTTTGCCTATAGGCTAGACCAATGAAGAAGAGCAGATTCCACCAATCATCGTGGAATTCCTCGAGGGGCAGGAGTTTGACCAGTCCCTCATCTGCAAAGCCATCCAAAACCAGCATATAGCCTTCTTCATATTGTATTCTGCTCCAGAGATCGTCCAGCTGGCGCACCATTTCGTCGCGCAGATCCTCGTCGACGCCCAGGTGCATAGCACGACGCCAGGAGGACTCAGCCGCTTTGTAAGACTTCCTGTTGACAAGCTGAAAACCCATGAGATAGTAAAGCGGGGCAAAGTCCGGAAATTTCTCAATGGATTCTGACAACAGCTCGAAGACATCCTCTTCCAGCTTTTTTTCCTCCGGTGAATTCTCGGCAAACCGCTCTGATTGACGCAGAGCGCATCTCGCCAGATTATAGATCACCTGAGGCTGATCCGCAGCAATTTGAGCCGCGGCATGCAGGTAAATCACCGCGTCCAGCCACTTCTCCTCTTCTTCGAGCCGCGCCACTTTCTCCTCTAGCAGTGCCAGCAGACCAGGCATCATTTCAGCAAGAAAAGCTTTATACGCACTCGCATGAGGAAAATCGGGATCAAAACCAAGCGTCCAGCACATGCCCTCCGCGAGGTTATCCGCCGTAAAGTCCGTATCACTGACCCCTTTGACTTTATCGACCAAACGGTCCACTCTGATAGGCAGGGGCACGCGTTCGTCCAGCGTAATGCCTCCCAGTGTCAGAGTCTTTCCTTCCTTAAGTTCAATAAACATCACTTCGTCCGCTCTGCGCTTCAAAAGCATGCGGCTGCGTTCCAGCATTTATAATCTACCTCCATAAAAGACTAATCGCTCAGTACCCTGCTGACGCGCTTGTCTATGATTTTATTTCTGAATAGCTCAAAATAATCAAAATCTCCATAACGAAGAATTTTCACCTCTTTATGGGCAGCGCGCACAGAGATTTGGGAGATGAAATCGTCCGTGACCTTTCTGCCGTCACAGGCGACAATCACCGCGCGCATTTGCGCCTTCACAATTGAAAAATCTATGACGGTTTCAATGGGTACCACCATGGAGGTCTTGAGAGGCCGGTTAATGCTGTTGTCGTTGGCATGAATCGGTGTAATCTGGTACACAGGCAGCTCTGAATGGGTCGCCACGCCGCCGGCCCAGATCGCGTAGCCCGTGGACCCAATGGGCGTTGAAATGATAAAGCCATCTCCCGTGAAGTAATTGAAGGGCTTGCCGTCAATGTAGATTTTAACCTCGAGCAGCCTTGGCTCCAGATGCTTGATCAGGATTTCATTAAAGGCATAGCTGTCAATTTCATCCCCATTCACCGTTTTGCAGCGTACCTCGAGCAGCGGATAACTCTGGATGGAATAGTCCTTATTTTCAAGAAGCTCCAAAATAATTTCCAGCTGATTAGGCGGAACGCTAGGCAGGAATCCCAGTGTACCTGTATTGACGCCAAGGAAAGGAATTTTCATAGCCCTGTATCGCCTGATCGCGCTCAGCATGGTGCCGTCCCCGCCTATGACAATAATGAGGTCAGCGTTTTCGGATACAACCTTATAGCCGGCTGCTGTCAGCATCCGGAACAATTTGTCCTTTACTTCCAGGGATGTTTTTTTTGTGTTGCTGTATAGCGTGATATTTTTCAAGTAGGACCACCGCCTTATCAAAGTAAATCATCAGTTGCGATACATGGTCTCCGTAAACAGGCGTTTGCGCCTCGTCGTTTTATATAAGACATCAAACAGATACCCTCTGTAAATCATTCCAAAACTGATTAATCCCGCCGAAACGACACTGAGCACCAACAAATTGAGCCAGCCAAGTCCGAGTGGCAGAAGCGCGCTGTCAATCAGCGCTCTGACCGCGAAGAGAAGGGCGAAGATCAACGCGTTGGGCACCAGCCAGCTAATGGCATTTTCTCTGGTAAACTCAACGGTTTTTACAAAGGTATCCGCCTCACTGAAATATTTCTGATAAATCATTTCAGGCAGCGGGTTCAATATGACAAAGGCAAAGAAGTAAATGGCCACCAGGACAAACCCGAGGCCCATGGCATTCAGAATTGGGGACAACAGAAGGCTCGCGCCGTAATTTGCCACCCATACCACAAAGAGGACCATATAGACCTTTCTAAAGTGTACGGTAAATCCATTTTTAAAATCGTCCACATCGAATTTACGCCGCGTGATGACCTGATGAATGATGTGGAGATAGTCGGAAATAATAGCTGCTTCCACGACAAAAATCAGAATGCCGCCCAAAAATCCCATCATGGCCGCGACGCTGCCTGCAACCATGGTCAATGCCATGTAGGGAATTGCCAGCAGAAAAATCAGCAAGTTGTTTTTAAACGCGCTGACGGCTTTCTTTAAAACAGAACGGTTCGTCAGTGCCAAGTCTTTCAGGATTTCCATAAAGTCACCTCAAGGCGCGCTTGCGCGTAATCGTAGTGCTCACTGACAGCAGAGCGCCGGGCAGTGTCCACCCAGCCTAACCATAATCCATGATCCGCACGGTCGAAGTCTCTTCGGCCCTCTAACCAGGCTGTCATGTCGATATCAAAAATCTGATAGCGGATGCGTTTAAGCAAAGTCTTCACAGGGACGTCAGGGTCAGACGCCCTCAAAGCTTCATGGATCGCGGCTTTGAGTTCAGGCGGCTCATCCGGTTCCCGCCCCTGTGGGTCGACCGCCCGGGCTGTAATGCGTCGCTTCGCCAGCGCGACTAGGCAGTCATAGTCCAGGAGGGTTTTGAATACAGGCATGTACCAGCTCTGAGCTTGCAAAAATGCCTCAAGGTGCCCGTAATGGGCTTCGCTCCGGTAAGCCTGCTGGTCATAGCCCTGGCTTTTGATAAACTCAGAAAACCCGAGGAAGAAGGCCGATGGTCGCTGTCCGCTCTTCTCCAGCGCAGCCTCAAGGGTCACTGAGAAGCCACCGGAATTATAAAAGAGGTCGACCAGCGCTTCAATCCGCTTCAAGCTGGTTATTTGCTCAAAGTTCATGTGAGCATTGCCGAGAACTTCATAAGGCGGGTGAGACTCCCTGACATATCCGAATTGATCTGCCTGCTCAGAGAGCGGCGATCCGGGAATCAGCTTCAGAAAACCCAGCTGTAAAGCATGAGGTCTTAAGTCGAATACCTCATCAAAGGATTTCAAAAACCGCTCATAGGTTTCGAAGGGCAGGCCCGCTATGAGATCCAAATGAAGGTGAATATTACCAAGGGCTTTCAGCCGCCTGCAGACTTCTGACGTCTTCCCAAAAGGAAGCGGCCGCATGACAGCGGTCATAGCCTCCTCACAGGTGGACTGCACGCCAATTTCAAATTGAAACTGACCCGGCCTCGCTTTTTCCAGCAGTTCAAAATCCTGCTCCCTGAGCAGTGCCGCGGTAATTTCAAAATGGAAGCCTGTGATCCCATTGTCATTTTCGATCAGAAACTTAAAAATTTCACGGGTTCGATCTGAATCCACATTAAAAGTGCGGTCTACAAATTTCACCTGCATGACTTCAGCTTTAATAAATCTGGCGAGGTCTTCCTTGACACGGTCCATGCTAAAAGTTCTGACCCCCGGTTCTCTGGAGGAAAGACAATAGGCGCAGCGGTACGGACAGCCCCTGGACGCTTCGTAATAGAGCATCCTGCCGGCGCCAAAGTCCTCTGCTTTATACGGGAAAGGGATTCTGTCCAGATCTGAGATCAAAGGGGCTTTCCCATGATTTAGAATTCCGGCGGCAGTCCGCTCTGTCAGACCCGAAATGGCATGCGCCGCTGTTTTCTTCAACTTACGTTCCAAATAAGCGCCCAAAATCTCTTCGCCTTCACCCGTGACAATGACGTCAATAAAATCATGATGCTCGAGGTAAGCCTCTGAATCGTAGGCGGATTCGGGACCACCAAATAAAATAATGGTTTCCGGCAGTACCTTTTTAAGTGAGGCCGCCAGTTTTAAGGTCGCTTCAACATTCCAGATGTAAACAGAAAAACAGAGTACATCCGGCTGGGTTTCAAACAAGGTTCTGAGAATGTGCTCATGGGGCTGGTTGATAGTGAATTCCAAAAGTCTGAGATTCAGAGGTGCCTCCCCCGGTCCCGCAAGGTTGGTGAGGACTGGAGCTGGGAGGGCGGGTTGGGAACCATCGGCAAAAGCACTTTCAGCTGTGGCGGCGGCATGGAGATTAAAGCGCCGCTCCAGCGCGGCCCGCAGGTAACGCAGGCTCAGGCTCATATGGGTATAGCGGGAGTTCAGAGTGGTCAGAACGACGTTCAAGGTGTGACCCCGCCTTTCGTTTGGATTGACTCTAGACTTGTGACAGCAAGGCTTCATACAGCGTTACATACTGCGCTGCTATGGTCTGCTCCTCAAATGCAGAGGTGGCTCTATGACGTGCGGCGGCTGCCATTGCCCGGTGGCGCTCAGGATTCGATAAAATGGCGACTGCGTCGGCAATCATCTTTGCCGTATCGCCCACTTCTGACAGGGCGCCGCTGACACCATCCTCAACGACTTCAGGGATTCCGCCGGTAATGCTTGCAATGACCGGAACCTCGCAGGCCATGGCTTCCAGTGCAGCCAGACCAAAGCTCTCCTTTTCGGAGGGCAGCAGAAAGAGGTCGGAGCAGGATAAAAGGGCGACGACATTGTCCTGTTTGCCCATAAAGTGGACACGGTCACGCAGATTGAAGCGGTCGGTCAGCTCGTAGGCAGTCCGCATCTCCGGACCGTCGCCGACCAGCATTAAATGAGCTGGACACTCGGCATTCACACCCCTGAAGATTTCCATGACATCCTGAATGCGCTTGACGGTCCTGAAATTCGAGATATGAATCAAGAGCTTCTGTCCCTCAGGGACTTTCAGGCGGGCGCGCGAGCAGAGCGCCGGCATTTTGCGGTACTGGGCGGTATTGACGAAATTGTGGATCATATGGATTGGCGCACTGATTGAGAGCGATTTGAGGGCGACCTGTTTCAGGTCTTCGGAGACCGCAGTCAGCGCGTCCATTTGATTAATGCTGAACTCAGTGATGTCTCTCAGGCTTTGGTCCTCTGCCATAATGGTCACATCCGTGCCATGGAGCGTGGTGACGGTTCTGACTTGATCTCCCAGCATCTGAGCTGCCATGTGAACCGCCATGGTATGGGGCACGGCGTAATGGGCATGGAGGATCTGAAGGCCTTCCCGGCGAGCGACTTCATAGATTTTATTGGCTAAGGCCAGGATATAGGGCGGATACTTGAACACCGGGTAATTGGAGACGTCCACTTCATGAAAGAAGATATTTTCATGGAATTCAATCAGCCTGAAGGGCTTGTCGTAGGTGATGAAGTGGACCTCATGGCCAAGATTTGCCAGATGGATGCCAAGTTCTGTAGCGACAACACCGCTGCCGCCGTAAGAAGGATAACAGACCATGCCAATTTTCAATTGCGACAACTCCTTTGGGCTGCTTCAGCCGAGCATGATAATCCGGTGATCCGGGTCGAGAGGCACCTCATTGATTAAGAAATCGATCAAGGTGCTGCCCTGCTCCGCATAATACTGTAGGATGGACAAAGTCCGTTCCTGAAGGTGTCCGCCCGGCATAAGCTGGGCTTCAATAGTGGTCAGATCCAGGGTAACCTGCCTGTGATTTCTTCGGTGAAAGCGGTGGGCTTTTTCTTTCAGATAGTTCATCTGCCCTTTGATGAGCCCAATATTCTTTTCGGACAATGACTCAAGGTCCGGGCTGATCTCCAGAACTTTTTGAAGAAGGGTTCTGTACTCATCCTCAAACTTTTCAATATAATTGTCAAACAGGGTGTCGATTCTGACCTCATCCCTAAGATCCAGGAGATGATCCCTTATGGCGCTGATGCCGCACATCAGAACATTTTCCGGGGACAGGTCATATTGGCTCAGCACCTCTGTGACATTTTTTTGAACCAGCGTAAAATTTTCTCTAGGATAAAAAACCGGCGCCTGTCTTCCAAAGACCTGGTAAACTTTGTCCAGTTGGGCATAATAGTTCAGTTCGCCCGGTCCTGCCACATAGGCCAGGGTCGGCAGCAGCACATCCTGGACCACAGGCCTGAGCACCACATTGGTGCTGAAGTCCTGAGGTCTTTGCGCAATGCGGTCCAGAAGTGCCTCTTTCGAATATCTGATCTGCTGACCTCCGTGCTCACAAAAGTAACCCTCTTGATCAATGCGAAGGGCCAGGCGCTCCTCATGCTCATAAATAAACAGTTGGAGGCCATGTGGGTCAAACTCGATTGCTCTCTGGAATCCTTGTTTTTCAACGATCTCGGTCTGATGCTGCAATGCGGCCGCGACTGCAGCCTGCTTCTCGACGGCCGTTTTGAAGAAATTGGTCTCAAGGGCTCTTAGCTCAGAAATCATAGGATCCAGCAAGACAAGGCCGTAATCATGAAACAAACGGCTCATGATGCGGCCAAACCAATTGCTGAGGGAATCCTTGTCAATAAAGGTCGTCGACAGAAGTGATTCGAAATGGTCAATGGATTCATTACCTGCAAAATCAGATAAAATTTGCTCGATCGAGTGCTTAACGCTGCTGTTGGTTTCCAGATGACCCACAGACATTTTCTTTAGATTGACCCGCTTCAGAGACTTACGGTCCGTCTTGTCGATCTCAACCTTTTTAAGTTTGCCGCCGGTTATATAGTGGGCAGCTTTAATTTCATGAAAATCATGATCTTCAGATGCAATCCAGAAGACCGGCACCACCGGCCTTCCTATTTCTGTCTCTAGTTTTTTAGCAAGCTTCAGTGTCGTGATGGCCTTGTAAACCGTGTAGAGGGCGCCGGTAAAAATGCCTGCCTGCTGCCCTGTCACAACAACGACAGTATCATTCTGCTTCAATCTTTCCAGATTCTGAAGCGTCTTTTCTGAGCAGCCGAGGCTTTGATTGTAAGCTTCCAGAGCCTCGCACAGAGCATCTCTGTCAATGGGCTGGTCCTCCAACTCTTTCAGCCGGTGCTGAAAGCTCTCGGGATCGCGAAAATTTTTGCCATAAAGGGACGCGACGGTGTCGTAGTGGTCAACATAAGCGCCGGCGAGCCCTTTGAAGATTTTAAATTGACTGGATTGTGCGTGCAGTTCCATAGAATACGTCCTTTTATTGTTGTGACCTGATTATTGACTATTTTCTGATGTAGCTTGATTATGTGACTATTTTCTGATGTAGCTTGATTATGTGACTATTTTCTGATGTGACTTGATTAGGTGTCTATTTTCTGTCGTAACTTAATGTCGTTTAATTAAGTTTGTCAGCTATCCATTATTATACCATAAACAAGCCGGTCAACGCGCCCTTAAGAGGGTGAGATTGACCGGCTTGCGCTCGAACTTTAATCTGGGTCTTCCTGACGGGTGCCTACATTTTTACAGGCGCTTTGAGGCTGATCAGGAACAGTGCATTTTTGATGGTTTGACGCGTCGCGTCGACCAGCGCCAGTCGCGCTGTTGACAGCACCTCATCCTCTGAAAGGATCGGATGGTCATGATAGAACCGGTTGAACTCCTGCGCCAGATTGACGACATAGCGGGTAATTAAGGATGGCTCATATTTCTCGGCGGCGTCGCTGACGATTTCCGGGAACTGACGGATCAGTTTGACAACCTCGCTGGTTGCCGCGTCAGACAGCTTGCTGAAGTCCACCGGCTGCTCAAGAAGCTGCGGTGCTGCTTTTCTCAGGACGCTGCAGGCACGGGCGTGGGTATACTGAACATACGGCCCGGTCTCCCCGTCAAAGGAAAGGGTTTTGTCAAGGCTGAAGGTGTAGTCCTTGATCCGGTTGTTTGAAAGCTCCTGGAACACGACCGCGCCAATACCGACTTGTGCCGCTACCTCGTCTTTGTGCTCGAGATTAGGGTTTTTGTCCGCAATGATTTCCTTTGTCTTCTCAACAGCTTTCTTCAAGACCTCTTCGAGGAAGACTACACGGCCTTTTCGCGTCGAAAGGGATCCCTCTTCCAGAGCCACGGTGCCAAATTCAACGTGGATACAGTCCTTCACCCAGTCGTAACCCATCAGCTCGACGACCTTCATCCACTGCTGGAAATGCAGCTTTTGAGGCGCGCCGACGACGTAGACATTCTTGTCAAAATTATAATGTTTCTTTCTGTAAAGCGCCGCCGTGATGTCGCGGGTCAGATACAGCGTGGAACCGTCTTTTTTGGTGATGAGCGCCGGCGGCATGCCATAAGGCTCCAGGTCGACGATCTCGGCGCCTTCAGAGACCTTCATGATGCCCTGTTGGCGCATTTCATCAAGAACGGCCGGCATCTTGTCAGAATAGAAGCTCTCGCCCGCGTAGGAATCAAAGTGGACGTCCAGCATGCCGTAGACGCGGCTGAACTCCTTCAGACTGATGTCCCTGAACCACTCCCAGAGGGCATAGGCTTCAGGGTCATTGTCCTCCAGACGCTTGAACCAGCTCCTCGCTTCGTCATCCAGGGCCGGGTTGTTCTCCGCCTCATCGTGGAACTTCACGTAGATCTTCAGGAGCTCCGGGATTGGGTCTGCTTCAATGGTGTCTTTGTCGCCCCATAGCTTGAACGCGACGATCAGCTTGCCAAACTGAGTGCCATAGTCTCCCAGGTGATTTATGCCGATGGTATTGTACCCCAAAAATTTATGGATCCTATAAAGGGAATTTCCAATCATTGTGCTGCGGATATGGCCCATATGGAATGGTTTCGCAATATTGGTGGACGAAAACTCAACTATGACGGTCTTACCATCGCCTTTTGTAGAGGAGCCGTAAAGATCCCCCAGTTCAAGAACGTCTTTCAGAACATCCTCAGCGAGCTGGGCTTTGTCCATGGTAAAGTTGACATAGGCGCTTGCCGCCTCAACTTTTTCATAGAGCGGATCTCCTGAAACTTTTTCTGCCAACTCTGCGGCGATCAGGTTTGGCGCCGTTTTCAACGCTTTCGCGTATCTAAAGCACGGAAACGCAAAATCGCCCATGTCCGTGTATTTGGGCAGCTCAATGAGCGCCATAATCTCTTCCTCTGTAGCGATTTCAAGATGTGGTGCCAGATGAGACGCAATAATTTTTCTGTAGTCCTTCACGTGATTCCCTCCAAGTAAGTTACATATTTTATGGTCATTCAACCGTTTTCTGTCATTGTCCTTCTGCTGCCCTTGGTTATTAATAGTGGACTTTGTTACTGATATTGGACTTTGTTACTTACTAGTACCCTTTGTTGCTGATAGTGCCCTTTGATGCCGCAAAATCAAAAACGCCTCTATCCAGGGATAGAGACGAATCAACCGCGTTACCACTCTAATTGACGTCCCGGGTGATTGGGATGTCCTCTCAGATCCTGTAATGGCGGATTCACCAGCGCGCTCAGCAACTGCTTGCCTGACGCACGTCTCCGGGGCGCGATTTCGCGGATTAGCCCATGTCATCCTCCCACCCTCGATGACTCGCTGAAAAAGACACAACCTGCTACTTTTCCCTTCACAGACACTTTAACCTTTGTATGTTCACTGCATTTGTTAATCAGTTTACCACAGCCGCTCATGAGAATCAAGGGATGCCCTTGATCCCGCTGTGTCTCTTTGTTATCATGGAGTTACTGTGAGGTGTCCGCCATGATTTTAGAGCAAACCAAGAAACCCCTGTTTTTGAGTCATATTCTGATTATTATAAATGTGGCTGTCTTTTTAGTAATGATGTTTTTTGATTCAAGTTTATCGAC
This sequence comes from Acidaminobacter sp., assembly GCF_030247605.1. Lineage (GTDB taxonomy): Bacteria > Bacillota > Clostridia > Peptostreptococcales > Acidaminobacteraceae > Acidaminobacter. The sequence goes on from NZ_JAOTSB010000005.1 coordinate 27,845, forward strand.
ACTGACGCTGATTCGCTTTGGCGCCAAGATCAACTACCGGATTGCGGATCTGGAACTATACCGCTTAATCACGCCAATGTTCCTCCATGCCAACCTCCTGCACCTCGGCTTCAACAGCTATGCTCTTCACCTGTTTGGACGTGACACGGAGATGATTTTTGGCAGGACCCGCTTCCTGATCATTTACTTCGGCGCCGGCATAACCGGTACGGTTGGAAGTTTTCTCCTCAACGACAATATTTCTGTAGGCGCCTCAGGTGCCATCTTTGGCCTGATCGGGGCAAACCTGTATCTGTTCACATTGAATAAGGATGTTTACAGGAGAATCTTCGGGAATGACATATTCGTGCTGCTTGGCATCAACGTCGCCTATGGCTTTGTTAATCCCATGATTGACAATACAGCCCATCTGGCGGGTCTCCTGGGCGGTTTCCTGGCCGCGTGGTCCGTGGGTTACCGTTATCAGGTCAATTATACCTGGAAAAACTGGGGTGCCCGGCTCGCCCTCGTTTTGACAGTCGCGGCTTCACTTACTTTTGGTCTGCCAGCGTATAAGACCTCAGCAGAGTACTTCTACAAAAAAGGATACTTTTCTGCGGTAGACGGGCAGATTGCAACAGCCCTCGAAACCCTTAAAACCGGCGAGCAGCTTTTTCCTGAGGATGACCGCTTCCCCTCTCTCATTGCTGAAATTGAAAAGCTTATCCAGGAACTTAATTTGAACAGCAACTAATGGTATTTATATGAGAAACGAGTATGGGGACAGGCACTGATTTCAGATCAGTGTCTGTCCCCATTTTAAACTGAGTGTCTGACACCGTTTTAAGTTGAGTGACTGACACTCACTTGAAAACGGTGCCAGAGCTTCACACAATTCACTACAATTCAAAAAACCTCCGCAGGGTGAGTGAAAGCTCACACCGCGGAGGTTTTTTCCATGTAGTTAAAATAGTGCCTTCTCCGAAATCACACCTATTCCCTGATCTCTCAACACCCTCACCGTCAGCCCCATTCCCGGAATTTTTACGCCCGTAAACGTGCCATCATAGATCAGGCTGCTGCCGCAGGAAGGGCTGCCTTCTTTCAGGATCGCTGCCTCGAGCTTCAGCAACTTGAAAATCTCGAGGGTTTCCTCGGCGCCGCGCTGAAAGCTTTCCGTCACATCCAGACCGTCTTTAGTGATGACCCTGCCATTTAAAATCTCAGCAGGGGGCCGCGGCGTCGTCAGTCCGCCCAGCTGTTCCGGGCATACAGGGATCAGCGTGTATCTCTCCGCCAACCCTCTGACCGCCTCTGCCGCGTAATTGCTGGTCCCGTCATATTTACAGCGAACCCCCAAAAGGCACGCTGACACACCAATACGCGTCCCAGCCGGCAGTGTCTGCAAATCAAAATCCAGCTTAAGCGCCACCAATTTTCACCTCCGAAAAATCCGAAAATCCGACTAATCCACACCTACTTCAGCTCCAGCACCGTAACCCCTATGCCGCCTTCTCCGTAAGCCCCATCCCGCGCTGTCTTGACATGAGGATGATTCCTGAAATAAGGCTTAAGTCCGGCCTTGAGTGCCCCGGTACCAATCCCGTGAATAATCCTGACGGTCTTCAAATTGGCTAGGCAGGCATCATCCAGATATTTATCCAGCTCCGCCATAGCTTCCTCGACATTGAGGCCTCGAAGATCGATTTCCGTCCTGGCATTCAAGCTCTTTGTCTCAAATCCGCGGCCACCGCCTTTTGACTGGCGCTTAGCCGGTGTCACCTTTTCTTCGATCTTCTTAAGATTGCTGACATTGACACCAATTTTCATGATCCCGACCTGCACCATCAGATCCCCACCTGCATCCGGCAAGGTCACAACATTGCCCCGCTGATTCAGATGGACCAGCTGGACGAGATCCCCGAGCTTTAGATTTTTAGGCGGCTCCACCTCATAAAGATCCTCGAGCAGCGGCGTTTGAAGGTCATCCATGTTGGACTTCAGCTTGCGTCTGAGCTCCTCCACCCTGCGCAAGTGCTCTTTGGAAAGACCGCCGGAGATGTCGCGCAGTTCCTTCGCGAGAGCATCGGCTTCTTCCTTGGCTTCTCTTAAAAGCTTGCGCGCTTCTTCCTTCGCCTCGCGGATCAACCTGGCTCGTTGTTCAGCAATTTTTTCGTCCTTTTCTTCAAGGGACTTTCGCAGCTTTTCCGCTTCGATCCTCATTCGAACCGCCTCATCCCGCTCAGCTTCTGAGGTTTTTCGGTTGTACTCGATCTTCGCCAGCACATCTTCAAAAGCTATAGCGTTGGTCTCTATCCAGGTTTTCGCGCTTTCAATAATTTCTTTGCTGAGGCCCAGTTTCCGGGAAATTTCAAAGGCGTTGGACTTGCCAGGCACACCAATCAGCAGCTTGTAAGTCGGACTTAAAGTCTCAATATCAAACTCAACACTGGCGTTTTCAACCCCTTGGGTAACCAGCGCAAACTCTTTCAGCTCACTGTAGTGGGTCGTCGCCACGGTGGTGACTTTCCAGGCAAACAGCTTAGTCAGAATCGCCTTAGCTAGTGCCGCACCCTCCGTTGGGTCCGTGCCGGCGCCGAGCTCATCGAAGAGCACCAATGAATTGGCATCCACATGATTGAGGATATCCACAATATTCGTCATATGGGACGAGAAGGTGGAGAGGCTCTGCTCAATGGACTGCTCATCCCCAATATCGGCGAAAACCTGGTCGAAAACCGCAATTTTCGAACCGTAGTCCGCCGGAATGTGGAGGCCGCACTGGGTCATCAGCGTCAGCAGACCGACTGTCTTCAGCGTCACCGTTTTACCGCCGGTGTTCGGGCCGGTGATCAGGAGCGTCTTAAAATTCTCCCCGATCCAGAAATTCGTCGGTACGACCACTTTGGGATCAATCAAAGGGTGGCGCCCATTTTTCAGACGGATTTTACCCTCGCGGTTGAGTTCCGGCGAGGTCCCCTTCATCTTGTGGGCCAGCTTTCCCTTGGCCAGAATAAAGTCGAGTTGTACCAAGGTTTCCTGATTCGACAGCAGCGTATCTGCAACCTCAGCCACCTCAGCCGTGATTTCGGTAAGGATCCTGATGATTTCCTCCTGCTCCTTCAGCCTGAGTTCTTTCAAGCCGTTGTTGAGCTCAACGACCGCAAATGGCTCTATATACAGCGTCGAGCCGCTGCCGGACTGGTCGTGTACCAACCCTTTGATCATGTGTTTGTACTCATTTTTGACCGGTACCACGAAGCGGTCCTGGCGGATGGTCACCAGCGCATCCTGCAGGTACTTTTGGTTTGAAGTATCTCTAATAATGGAATCCAGCTTGTTTCGGATTGCCTGGTGCTTGTTCTCGATCTCCCTTCGAATCTTGCGCAGCTCATGGCTGGCGTTGTCAGAGACCAGATTTTCACCCAGGATGGCATTATTGATGGTGTCTTCGAGTGGTTTGACGGGCACGAGACCATCGGCCAAGCCCTTGAGAATAGGCATTTCACTGCCTTCACCGGCATTTTTCGTTATAAACTGCTTCACATTTCTGGCAGTTCTCAGCGTATCCGAAACCTCCATCAGCTGTCCGGGCGACAAAAACGACCCTATGGCTGAGATTTTCGCATGGGCCCTCAGATCGTGAACCGGACCAAAAGGCGGACTGGAATGGCGCATGATCAGCGCGCTCGCTTCGTCTGTTTCATTCAGCCTGTCGCGGACTTCGCCATAATCGCCGCTGGGCTCGAGGTCGAGCACCCTTTCCCGGGTCAACCCGCAGGAAACGAGCTCTGCCAGCATGGCTATGATTTTAGGCAGCTCAAGGACACGTATAGATCTGGGATTCATGGTGCAACCCTCCTGAATACTAATCTAAAATAATTCAAATTTACTATGCACAAGCATTTATAGAAGACACTGCCATGGGCCGACCTAATAAACCCCTCTGAAAAAGTGCCCGTGGGTTCTAGGAAACTCGGTACGAATAGGCGTCCGTTTGCCCTGAATCCGCTCTTGATGGGCCAGCACGAGGTCCATGATCTCGTCCGGCGACTCAATGGTAAAATGCAGCCTGTAACGGGTGACCCCCGCAGCGCTGAGCCTCTCAAGCTGATCCGACAAATCCAGCACGCGGCTGTTCAAGACCTCTGTCCAGCACGGCCCCGTTTTCACGACGGGAAAAATCGCCCCCGTCTTGTCCCGCAGACCGTAAGCCTTCCCGCTGCAAAGCGCGCAGCCTTGAGCCGGCCCCCCAAGCCCCGTGCGGATAGGACAGTGTGGCGTCACCATGACCGGCAGGTGCCCAAACCCTATGATTTCCAAGGCACCTAAGGCGTTTTTGCCGATGGTCTCTATACCTTCCACCGTCAGCTCCGGAGACAAGGTGACCACTTCAGCGCCCAGCCCCCTGACCACGCGCTCTGAGCCGGCATTCAACACATTAAGGCCATAATCTGCAGTCACATGTTCCGCAAACTGCTTCGCCCAGCCAATCAAGCCGGGGGAATTCACAACCATGCGCGCTGGCTTCAAACGACTGAGAATCTCAGCATTTTTTTCCACCATGCGGCTGGTGTTCGGCCTGGACCACTGCCACGAGAGACTCGCCTGGTAGCGCTGAGCCAGACTTTGAGCCTGTTCCAAATCACTCAGTGGCCCTCTGAAATAAACCTCTTTTAAACCGGCCTCCAGAGCCAAATGCAGTCTGCCCAGGTCGGGAACTGAAGCACAAAGGGTAATCGCAATCTCTCGCCTCTTGACCTCAGCTTCACTTGTGCCGGGTTCAGCGGTTCCGGGCTCGGTTTCAGTCTCGGTTTCACCCTGGTTTTTCGACTCTATAGCCGTTGCTTTTAATATCATTGTCGTTGTCGCCTCAAGTGCTGCAGACGTCGCCGGCACTTCTGCAATTTCTTCAGGTGTGTCGAATTCTGCCGCCTGCGACTTCTCAACCAGCACAGCCATGGACTGTGTGCGCGCCGCGTCCAATTGCTCCGCTGCCAGCCGCCTGGTTTCATTGATGACTTTAATTGGCAGCGTGGAGGTCTCGTCCAGCGACAACTCGAATTCAATGGCTTCATAAGCCGTGGTACCCAGCTTGGAGAGCTGCTCAAGCAGCCTCTCCCGATCCAGCGGCTTCTTAATGGCAGTTTCGGCCGGCATTTCGGAGACTGCACAGCCTTGATGCCCCTGAGTATCCGTCAGGCATACCTCCAGCGGCAAACCTGTCTTTAAGACCGCTGAGACCTTGACCGGGATTCGCCTGGCGCGCTCGTGAATCTCTGCCTGCAGACGGTCCATTTCCTTCTTGTCATAGGTCCGTCTCAGGAGGTCATCTTTATGACAGGCTGCTTTGTAATTGATTCTGACCTGAAGTCCTTTTACGGCAGTTTTGACTCTCTGCCCTTTATGGAGGATATACTCCACTCGGCAGCCGCTGCTTTCCTTGCCCCTGCGGATCTGGAGCTCGTCACCGACAGCGAGGTCTTCGAGGAGCTCGACCTCGACCTCCTCCGCCCGGGCGTCAAAACGATTCACTCTTGCCACCGGGAGGCCTTGGTTGCCTGGAATTTCAGCGCTCAAAAAGCTGTCGCCGCGCTCCCCCAGGACCCAGCCTTTGGTAAATCCACGGTTAAAAATCTTCTCCAGACTTCTGTCCGTCTCTTCAATTTCCTGAGCGCTAAAGGCTACGCCCTTCAAATGACGGTCTATGGCTGTCCTGTAGGCTTTGACGGTCTGATAGACGAATTCCGGCCCTTTCATGCGGCCTTCAATTTTCAGCGAGGTCACGCCGGCATCCATTATGTCGCCTATGTGATCCAGCGTATTCAGGTCCTTTGGACTGAGACGGTATATGCCGGTGTTGCCGCCGACACTCTCCTCGGTCTCCAGATCAATCAAATCATAAGCCTGACGGCAGGACTGGGCACACTGTCCTCGATTGCCGCTGCGGCCCCCAATCATGCTGCTCATGTAGCACTGGCCCGATACGCTCACACACAGCGCGCCATGGACGAAGAGCTCCAGCTCCGCGTCCGTCTGATCATATATAGTCCGCACTTCCTCAAGACGCATTTCACGGGGCAGGACAACGCGTTTGACCCCCAGCGCTGTAAGCGCCTTGACGTCCTCAACGTTTTGCGCCGCCATTTGCGTGGAGGCGTGGATTTCCATTTGTGGATAACGGCTTCTGGCCCATTCCAGTACCCCAAAATCCTGGACAATCCAAGCGTCCAGACCTATTACGGCCATCCTGTCCAGAAAGGCCTCCAGGGCATTTCTTTCATGGTCATAGACCAAGGTATTGACGGTCAGGTAAACACGGACGCCAAGCAAATGCGCATCCCGCACCGCTTCTGACAGAGAGGCGTCGTCAAAGTTCGCAGCGCTGTGACGAGCGCCAAAGGCGTCTCCGCCCAGATATATGGCATCCGCGCCTGCTTTGAGCGCTGCTTCAAAAGACGCCCTGCTCCCGGCTGGCGCCAGTAATTCAAATTTGGACATAGTGGTCCCCTTCTCTCAAGTGGTGTTATGAGTAAATTGAATTCAGTGAAACTCGGGGTTGATAGGCTTAAGCCGCTGACACCGAGTTTCATTGAGAAAGAAACTTGGTGTCTGACACCGAGTTTCTCTTTTCCCGTATCATAAAAAAGTGGCGGAAACAGTCCCGCCACTTCATTGTATCAGCCTTCCTGAAAACTGTCGAGAAAATCGACGAGTTCCCGTTCCTTCAGCGCTAACTGCTCAGAAAGCTCCGCTTTCTCGGATTCCAGAACAATAACTTTGCTCTCCCGCTCGCTGATCGTACGGCTTTGTTCTTCAATTTTCAGCTTCAATGCCACAATAGTCTTGTCGTGTTCTCTGGCACTCTGTGACAACTTGTCAAAATCCGTAGCCAGCCGCTCATATTCAAGGCTTTTCAGCTCGTAATTCCTGTGCAGAGCGTCAATTTTATCCTGAACTTCCTGCTGATTGATTGTAGGGTCCTGAATCCGCTTTTCAAGTTCCTCATTTCGCATAACGATCTTGAGATACTCATCTGTGGCGTTGAGGGCCGTCAGCACGGCGATCATGGAGGTGCTGAGTTTCTTGTTGGCAGAAGCAATTTCCTTCATTTTGTCGTCCACGACATTGGCCACGCGCTGCATATATTCCCTGGTATCTTCACTGACCAATGTATATTCGTGTCCCATGATGCGGACGACGACTTTATTTTTGTCCGGCATTTCATCCGACCCCTTTCCTGCTGTGCGTTATAACTCCGGTGTATTGAATAGGTCCACTCCGGAAGCGTCGACGAGCGCACTGCGCACGTCGACGCTTCCGGAGTCATTCGAATTATCTATTCGATACCCATTTCAAATTCCCTTCAACCTCATACAAGAAAGTATAAATAATTATCTTTATCTCAGCTTCGCGCCAACCGCTGTGGAAAGTGCTGCCAGCTGTGCCTCAAAGACCTTGCTGACCTCAGCATCCGTTAAAGTTCTGTCCCCTGCTCTGTATACCAGCGCATAGGCCATGGACTTGTGTCCTGCTTCAATCTGCTTGCCTTTATAGACGTCAAACAGCGCGACGCTCTCCAGAATCTTTCCGCCGTTTTGCTTCAGGATCTCCAGCATCTCCGCGTTGGTCACCTCATCCCGGACGAGGACAGCCAGATCTCTGGACATAGCCGGGAACTTAGGCAGCGGATTATATTTTCGGTCGAGGTTCGATTTTTCTATCATCCAGGCCAGCTCGAGCTCTGCCAGATAAGCCTTGCCTTCAAAGCCAAAGGCTTCGACGACCTTAGGATGCACTTCGCCCACTGTGCCAAGGCAGCAGTCGCCGTGGAAGACCTGGGCACAGCGGCCCGGGTGATAACTTGTGTGGGTCGTCATTGGACGCCACTCGACGCCCTGAATGCCATAAAGATCCAAAAGATTCTCCACACTGCCTTTCAAGGTGAAGAAGGATTCTGTCGGTCCAAAAGCCCCCATGACCAGGGTTTGGCGCTCTTCAGGAAGCTCCTGCAGCGGCAGAGACGCCGCAATAAAGCGGTACCCAATCTCAAAAGACCGCACTGCAGGCAGACGGCGGTTGAAGTTCCTCGCCAATACCTCAAGCTGGTTCGCCGCCAGCGTTGTTCTCATGACGCTGTACTCTTCCCCAAGCGGATTGATCAGCCTGATCTGCAGCCGCTCAGGCGCGTCTTCAGGGAGATTCAGCCAGTCCGGCTGGGATGGGCTGACAAAGGAATAAGTCGACGTTTCATTGTAGCCGTCCGCTGTGAGCTGAGCCCGCGCAGCCGCCACGAGAGTCTGATTATAATTCAGTCCACCTGTTGACGCGTCGTGAGGCAGTGTCGTGTCGACGACGTCATACCCATACATTCTGGCGACTTCCTCTACCAGATCGATTTCCTTTTCAAGGTCCAGACGGTGCGCAGGCACCTGGCAGCGCAGCAGGCCATTCTCCAGCGTGCACACGATTTCAAGACGCTCCAGATAGCCTTTGATGGCCTCTTCAGAGAGCTTTGTGCCGATGATCGCGTTGATCCGCGCCGGACGCGCCACAATCTCTTTACCTTCGAGTGGCTTTGGATAGACGTCAATGACACCGCCGACGACATCCCCGGCATCGAGCTGATGGATCAATTGAACCACCCGGTCGACAACCGGCATGACATGACAGTGGGCCACGCCTTTTTCAAAGCGCGCCGACGCCTCGGTACGCAGTCCAAGGGCCTTGGAGCTGCGGCGTATATTCGTCTTGTCAAAGGAGGCGACTTCGATCAGAATATTTTTAGTGTGATCCGTGATCTCCGTATTTTCCCCGCCCATGATGCCCGCAAGTCCAACCGGATGCGTCGCGTCAGCGATGACCAGCGTCTCGTGGTCCAGAGTTCTTTCAACGCTGTCCAGCGTCACGATCTTCTCACCTTCATGGGCTCTGCGGACAATGATCTTGCCGCCGCCAAGGGTATCGGAATCAAAGGCGTGGATTGGCTGGCCATACTCCAGCATCACATAGTTCGTGATGTCGACAATATTGTTGATCGGGCGAACGCCCGCCTTCATCAATCTGAGCTGCATCCACATAGGGGATGGCGCGATCCGGACACTGCGAACCACTTTGGCCGCGTAACGCGGGCAAAGGTCCGCGTCCAGGATTTCCACAGACGCGACCTCGTTGATGTCTCCTTTCTCCGGAACATCGACTCGTGCAATGTCACGCTTCGGACGCTCAAAAGTCGCAGCCGCTTCACGGGCGATCCCAAGCATACTGAGGCAGTCCGGGCGGTTAGGCGTGATTTCAAATTCAACGACCTGATCCGCGAACTCCGGCACCGCTTCCTGGAGAGGCGCGCCAAGGGGGAGCGGTCCGTCGAGGATATAGATACCATCGGCAAATTTCTTTGGAATGACGTTATCCGCAAAGCCGAGCTCTTCCAAGGAACAGAGCATGCCATCCGAGTCAATGCCTCTGAGCTTGCTCTTCTTGATCTTGACGCCGCCGCAGATCCAGGAGTTATGGACCGCCACGGGAATATAGGCGCCCTCAAAGCAGTTATCAGCGCCTGTGACAATCTGTGTCACGCGCTCGCCAATGTCCACCTGCATGACCCAAAGCTTGTCCGCTTCAGGGTGGCGCTTAACTTCAGTAATTTTACCAATCACAATATTTTTGATGCCCTGGCAGACTTCGGAAATCGCTTCAGTCTTGGAGCCGGACATGACCATACGGTCTTCAAAATGGGTCAGTGAGAGATCCTCGATCTCCACATAATCTTTTAACCACGCTATAGGTACCAGCATTATCTTCTCGCCCTCCTAAAACTGTTCAATGAAACGCATGTCATTTTCAAACATCAGACGGATGTCGTCAATCTCAAGTCTCAGCATGGTCACTCGGTCAAGACCCATGCCAAAGGCAAAGCCCTTGTACTTTTCAGAGTCAATGCCGCACTCTTCAAGAACGTTTGGATGCACCATGCCGCAGCCCAGGATTTCGATCCAGCCGCTGCCCTTGCAGACCCGGCAGCCCTTGCCGCCGCATTTGAAGCAGGTGACGTCCACTTCGGCACTAGGCTCTGTGAACGGGAAGTAGTGCGGGCGGAACTTCGTCTTGGTTTGTTCGCCAAACATGCGCTTGGCGAAGACATCCAGAGTGCCCTTCAGATCAGCCATGGTGATGTTCTCATCCACCACCAGGCCCTCGACCTGGTGAAACATTGGGGAATGCGTGGCGTCCAGCTCGTCGAAGCGGAAGCAGCGGCCCGGCGAAATGACTTTGATGGGCGGTTTGCTTGCTTTCATAGTTCTGACCTGAACCGGAGACGTCTGTGTTCTGAGGAGGATCTCCTCAGTGATGTAGAACGTATCCGAGAGACTCCTGGACGGGTGATCCGCCGGAGAATTCAGCGCGTCAAAGTTATTGTAAACCGTATCGACTTCGGGACCCTCAGCGACCTTGAAGCCCATACCTATAAAGATGTCCTGAATCTCATTCATAACCACCGTCAGCGGGTGCAGATGCCCGCGTTTTTTCGCCACACCGGGAAGGGTCACGTCGATCTGCTCCTGAATCAGCCTGTCATTGAGAGCACTCGCTGACTTAACCTCTTTCGCCGACTCAAGTGCCGCTTCAATAGCCTCTCTGGCCTCATTGATGATGCGGCCCATCTCCGGCCGGTCTTCAGGCGCCACCGCGCCCATGGATCTCAGCAGCGTTGTCACCTCGCCCTTTTTCCCGAGGTATTTGACGCGCAGGGCTTCAATCGCCGTCAAATCCGCGGCGCCATTAATCTCGGACAGGGCCTGCGTCAACATGCTCTGAACATTGTCTTTCATGAGTACATCTCCTCTCAGTTTTCATCTTCATGCCAGTGCGGTTTTTTGCCGATGGTCATCTCACCCGCACCCCCACCAGCCATCACTTGATGTTCCGGTTAAATTGGATGTTTTTGGACAAATAAAAAAATCCCCATCCCAAAGGGACGAAGATTATACTCCGTGGTACCACCCAATTGACGCGGCGACATAATCGCTTTGCCACTCATTGACAGTCCTTAACGCGGACAGGACGTTTTCAGCTACTAAAATTTTCACCAAAAAAGCTCAGGAGTGAACTTCATCCAAATCAAACCAAAAGGCTCCCACCATTCCTTTTTCGCTGAAGATCTGAGCTATGGACTACTCTCTCCGTCATTGCTTGCTTCATTTCAATTGTAAATACTATAGCATAATGAAATGCCAGGATGCAAGAGTTACTTTTCCCCTTGACAACGCTGTGCTGCGCTTTTCAGACGTTTCACGAGTTCCGTCGTTGGCGTGTGGCTTCGAAAAGAATTACCCCCGCTGCAATAGCTGCGTTTAGGCTCTCCGCGCCGCCGCGGATTGGAATCCTGAGGCGCTGTGTCGCCAAAGCCTGAATCTCTTCAGAGATTCCCTCTGCTTCGTTGCCAATGACCAATACTGTAGGCTTTGTCCAGTCGTAAAGGGCGTAATCCTCTGAATCCTCGAGGACCGCCACTGCAATCTCAAAGCCTTTTGACCGAAAATCCACCAGCGCCTGCGCAAAATCCGGACACTGAACTAAAGGCACATCAAAGATAGAACCCATTGTCGAGCGCACGACCTTTTCGTTGAACGGCTCCACACAGCCTTTAGAAAGAAGAACCCCCTCCACGCCCGCCGCATCAGAGGTCCTGAGGATTGTCCCGAGATTGCCAGGGTCGCGGACTTGATCCAGAGCCAGAAACAAACTGCCTTCCAGCGGCCGGGGCGCAAGCTCCGGCATTTCTGCGACACCGAGACAGCCCTGTGAATGGACAGTTTCAGACAAGACTTCAAACAATTCGCCTTCGAGAATGGTCACATTTATGCCCTGGCTTTCAGCTTCCTGCGATAGATGAATAAACTCAATGCGATCTGCTTCCCTCTGGTCCAGGATCAAATCGCGGAGCGGCCATCCCCGGGCCATCACATGGCGCACTAAACGGACACCTTCAATCAGAAACAGCCCTTGCTGAGTACGGTGCTTTTTAGTAAGTAAATTCTTATACCCTTTGTAGATTTCATTTTGTGAAGATGATATGTGCTTCATTAATCAGTACTCCCTTCAGGTCAGGGTTGGCGCCAGCAGACCATCGGCATAAACATGCAAACGCGGGGCAGCAGGACTGCTTATGACTTGTCGATCCGGTTCAAATCATCATTGTGACCAATAACGACCAATACATCCCCTTCGCGAATCACTTCGTCCGGGCCCACAGCGACTTTGATGTCAAACCCCTGCTTGACCGCCATGACGTTGATCCCGTATCTGGCCCGCAGGTTCAGCTGCCTGAGGTTCTTCCCAATCCAGTGATCCAGCGCCACAATTTCGACAATACTGTAATCCGGCGCCAGCTCGATATAATCCAAAATATTGTCAGACACCAGATTTTTCGCTATTTTGATGCCCATTTCCCGCTCAGGGAAGACCACGCGATCCGCGCCCGTCTTGTATAAAACCTTTCCGTGCAGCTCGTTCTGGGCTTTGGAGATCACGTATTTGACCCCCAGCTCTTTACACATGAGCGTGATCAGAATGGAGGACTGAATGTCGGATCCAATCGTAACCACCGCGACGTCAAAATTCCTGATGCCGAGGGAACGGATGGTCTGCTCATCCGTGGCGTCCGCTTGGACCGCATAAGTGACAGACTCCGAAATTGTCTGAATAATTTCCTCGTTCTTATCAACCACCATGACTTCTTCACCGAGCTCGGTGAGCTTCATGGCAACACTGCTTCCAAACCGGCCGCAGCCGATGACAACAAATTGTTTTTTCAAATGAAGGCCTCCTCATTAATCAACCAACGTTGACTTTGCTCTCAGGATAACGCACAAGCGCCCGGTTCATGGATTGGCGTCTAGCCAGAGCCATAACCAAGGTCATTGGACCCAGTCGTCCAAAGAACATGGTCACAGCAAGCACGAGCTTGCTGCTGTCATTCAGCAAAGGCGTTATACCCGTACTCAGACCCACTGTGCCAAAGGCAGAAACCGTTTCAAACAAGAGCGCCATAAATTCAAATTCTCTCTCATTGAAAGACAAAATCATGGTGACAATGATCACAAGCGCCAGCGCCAGCGACATCAAAGCAAGGGCTCGGCTGATGTAAACCTGGGAAACCCGCCGCTTGAACATGACGGTCTCTTCATAACCGCTTATGACAGATCCAATGTTGAACAGGATCAGACCAAAGGTCGTCGTCTTGATTCCGCCCGCTGTCGAAGCCGGGCAACCGCCTATGAACATCAGTACAATGGTCATTAGAAGCGAACTCATGGTCAGCTTATCGATAGCCAGCGTATTGAAGCCGGCTGTTCTTGGCGTCACGGACTGAAACATGGCTGCCATCCACTTTTCGAGCATACTGAGATTTCCGAGAGTATCCGGATTGCTGTACTCAACAAAAAAGAAAAATAGTGTGCCGATGGCGATCAATGCCGCCGTCACCGTCACCGCCAATTTCGTATTCAGATTCAAAGTCTTGAAATTTCTTTTCAGGACAAGGTCTGACAATACAGTAAAGCCGAGTCCCCCGGTCACAATCAAGCCCATGATGGTAAAGTTGACCACCGGATCTGTCACGTAAGCCGTCAGGCTATTGAAATTCCCCATTAAATCAAAGCCTGCGTTGCAAAAGGCCGAAACCGAATGAAATATAGAAAGGAAAGCCCCCTGTCCCATCCCGAATTCAGGGACAAATTTCGTTGACAAAATTAAGGCCCCGAGGGCTTCAATTGAGAAAGTCATGATTAAAACATTTCTGGTGACGCGGACGACACCTGAAATATTCTGATGGCTGAGCGCCTCCTGCATGACCAGCCTGCTTTTCAAAGAAATCTTTTTGCCAACGACCAGCGCGAACATGGTCGCCATAGTCATAAATCCAAGGCCGCCAATCTGAATCAGCACCAGGATGACCAATTGGCCAAAAAGCGTCCAGTGCGTCGCGGTATCCACCACGACGAGTCCTGTGACACACACCGCCGAAGTCGCTGTAAAGAACGCGTTAATAAATCCAACGCTTTCAAAAGACTTAGACGCAAGTGGGAGATCGAGAAGGAGTGCCCCCAGCAGGATGACGCCACTGAACCCTAAAGCCAGCACCTGGGCTGGATTCAGGTTAATCATTTTATCATTTTGCACGCGCTTTGCGTATCCAAGCCATGTTTTCATGGACTCACCTCATTCGACACTCAAACTAAAAGCATTATAGCATACTTTTATTATGGGAAGAAGGTATCAGCGGCGTATGCCTATTGCGACTTATACCTATTGCGGCTTATGCCTATTGACCCCCGCTTCCTTCCATTTTCATCCACCATAACAAAAGCCACCGCGCAAACGCAGTGGCTTTTGGTCCAACTGTCTGCTGATGCAGACAGTTTGTCTTTTTAATTCTAACTTCAGCCGCGAAAATTACTTCGCGAGGCTTGCTTTCGCAGTCTCAACCAGCTTAGCGAAGCCAGCCGGATCATGGATTGCCATTTCAGAAAGCATCTTGCGGTTGATCTGAATGTTGGCAACTTTAAGACCGTTCATGAATCTGCTGTAGCTCATGCCGCTGAGGCGAGTAGCTGCATTGATACGAGCGATCCAAAGTTTTCTGAAATCTCTCTTGCGGTTCTTTCTTCCAACATAAGAAGAACGAAGGGAACGCATCATTGCAGGATTAGCAGCTCTGAAGACTTTGCTCTTTTGGCCGTAGAAACCCTTGGTCAGTTTGAGAACTTTTTTATGTTTTTTCTTGGCGTTTAACGCCTTTTTAACTCTAGCCATTATTTAAATCCTCCTGATCTTAAGAATAAGGCAACAGCGTTTTAATACGCTTCATGTCGCTTTTGGAAACCATGGTTGCTTTTCTGAGATTACGCTTTCTCTTAGGCGTCTTCTTAGTCAGGATATGGCTCGTGTGTGAATGGGACCGCTTCAGTCCACCGCTACCAGTTACTTTAACGCGCTTTGCCAAGCCTCTGTGTGTCTTCATCTTTGGCATGCTCGTTTCCTCCCTTCAAATCAACAAATTATTTTTTAGGTGTAAATATCGCTACGAGAGTACGTCCCTCGAGGGACGGCTTCTTCTCGATATCTCCGCTGTCAGCAATCATTTCAGCAAAGTGTTTGATGACGGCTTCTCCAAGGTGTGCATGCCCCATTTCACGGCCGCGGAATCTGAGTGAAACCTTGACCTTGTCGCCCTTTTGAAGGAACTTTTCAGCGTTCTTGGCTTTTGTTTCGAGGTCGTGCTCCTCGATGTTAAGGCCAAGTCTAACCTCTTTAATTTCTACCGTCTTTTGCTTTTTGCGTGCTTCTTTGTCGCGCTTTGACATTTCGTACTTGTGTTTGCCATAGTCCATGATTCTGCAGACTGGCGGTACAGCTTGCGGCGCAATCTTGACCAGATCGAGCTTTTTCTCGGCTGCCAGTTCCAAGGCTTCCTTGGCGGACATTATGCCGAACTGTTCCCCATCCTCACCGATAACTCGGAGCTCGCGGTCACGTATGGCTTCATTGATCTCAGTCTTTTTGTTAATGTTCCTCGCACCTCCTGAAAAAATAAAGCGGGTTTCCAAGTAAGAAACCCGCTTAAAAGACAAGAATCATCCAGGCCCAACTTGAGCCCAAACGTCAACTGTGTGTCTTTTATGAACCCAGGCGTGCCAATGCAGCCGGGTGAGAAGCGAGCTTCTTCTTGATTAACAACAGTCGTATCATATCACGTCCTATGGGGACGTGTCAAGCACGATTAATAGAATTTTCTTTCCGAAACCTCAGCCGCCACCAAATCAGCGAAATCAGTGACACTGAAGACGCCAAGCTCGCCGCGGTCTCTGGAGCGGACAGAAAGATTTCCATCTTCAACCTCTTTATCACCGACGACCAGCATATAAGGGACTTTTTCAAGCTGAGCTTCGCGGATCTTGTAGCCGACCTTCTCACTTCGGTCATCCAGCTCAACTCTGAGGCCTTTCGCCTTCAGAGTCTTCATGATGGATTCCCCGTATTCCGCGTGACGTGACGCAACCGGAAGGATTTTGACATGAACCGGAGAGAGCCATGTAGGGAACTTGCCCGCGAAGTGCTCGATCAAAATGCCCATGAAGCGTTCAATAGACCCGTAAACGACACGGTGGATCATGACTGGTCTGTGACGCTCGCCGTCTCTGCCAATATACGTCAGATCAAAGCGCTGCGGCATCTGCATGTCCAGCTGGATCGTGCCGCACTGCCACGTTCTGCCAATGCAGTCCTCAAGATGGAAGTCAATTTTTGGGCCGTAGAAAGCGCCATCTCCCGGATTGAGCTTGTATTTCATGCCCGCTTCTTCAAGCGCTGCCTTGAGCGCCGTCTCCGCATAGTCCCATTCCTCTTCCGAACCCATTGAATCCTCCGGCCGCGTGGAAAGTTCTACGTGGTATTTGAAGCCAAACTGCGTATACACCTCATCGACGAGATGCGCGACATTTTTAATTTCATCCTTGATTTGCTCAGGCAGCATGTAGATGTGCGCGTCGTCCTGGGTGAACGCTCTAACGCGCATCAGCCCGTGAAGGGCTCCGGAAAGCTCGTGTCTGTGAACACGGCCTACCTCACCCACGCGGAGTGGAAAATCCTTGTAGGAGCGCATTTCCGTTTTGTAAACGAGCATGCTGCCCGGGCAGTTCATAGGCTTAACCGCGAAATCCTCTTCATCAATAGTCAGCGTATACATGTTGTCGCGATAATGGTACCAGTGTCCCGAAGTCTCCCAGAGGTGGTGGTTCAGCATGATTGGCGTCTCAATCTCCACATAGCCGGCGCGGTCGTGGACATCTCTCCAGTATTTCATCAGTTCGTTCTTGACAACCATGCCCTTTGGCAGGATGAACGGGAAGCCTGGTCCTTCCTCAAGCAGGGCGAACAGTTTGAGTTCTTTTCCGAGCTTGCGGTGGTCGCGTTTCTTCGCTTCTTCGAGGCGAGTGATGTACTCTTCGAGCTGGCTGGCTTTAGGGAAAGACGTCCCATACACGCGCTGCAGCATCTTGCGGCTGGAATCCCCGCGCCAGTAAGCGCCTGCGACACTCAGGACTTTAATGGCCTTGACTCTGTCCGTAGCAGGAACGTGAGGACCGGCGCACAGGTCAACAAACTCACCCTGTTTGTAGAAGGAGATGATTTCGTCTTCAGGAAGGTCCCGGATCAGCTCCACCTTGTACGGCTCGCCCTTTTCCTCCATATACTTGACCGCTTCATCCCTGGGAAGCTCAAATCGTTCAATCTCATAGGCTTCCTTGACAATTTTCTTCATTTCCTCTTCAATCAGCGCAAAATCCTCTTCCGTAAAAACGTGCTCGGAATCGAAATCATAGTAGAATCCGTTGTCAATGGCAGGTCCTATAGCGAGCTGAGTTCCAGGGAACAATCTCTGAACCGCCTGGGCTAAAATGTGGGAGGACGTATGACGGAATGCGTCTTCGCCATCCTCTTCCTCAAATTTCAAGATCTCAATTTCTGCGTCTTCCTCAAGCTTGTAAAACATGTCGACCACGTTGCCGTTAACAGTGCCCACCAAGCCTTCCTTTGCCAGGCGGCCGCTGATTTCCTTAGCGACTTCAAACAGCGTCGTCCCTTGTTCAACTTCACGGACTGAGCCGTCCTTAAGCGTCAATTTAACTTTTGCCATTTTTGTTACCTCCTTCAAGATTTCAAATAAATTCATAAGAAAATTTTAGCCGATGGTATTCAATCCCCAAACCCCAAGCGATTTACTTTTAGTCGCGAAGTTTCAAAATTTTGTAAATAAAAAAACTCCGGTCGCATGGAAAGATGATTGAAAACAAACATCAGTCATGGGACGAGAGTTACTCGCGGTTCCACCCAAGTTGCCCGCATACAGCAAGACGGGCCAGCTCGATCTGCCTTAACGCGGCATACGCCATCTTTTCGGTTCTGGAAACGACCTAATTGGACGGTGCTCGGAAGTTAGTGTTCCCTGACAGTCCTGCCCGCGAATGCTCACAGCCAAGGCATCCGCTCTCTGAAGGGGTCCTGAAAAGTACTCGTCTTCCTCATCGCAACCTGATTTTCTTATCTAATGTTACGCCTGTTGAGAAGTGTTGTCAAGACAAAGTTGTCTACAAGACAAACAGAACCAGACTTCCCTGGAGCAGACCTATGACAAAGCCTATCACACCGCCAAGCCATTCGATATGACGGAGTTCTTTGCTGGCGACATCAAAGACGATCGCTTCTATCTTTCTAAAATCAAAGTCGTTTATTTTTTCTTCAACCAGCGTCCCGATACTGACTTTTTCTGCGGCACGGTGTACCACCTGTTCGCTGATTTCGGTAATGGCCGCGTCAGCGTTCTCATCAATGGCTTCCTCAATATACTTAAAAATCATGCCTCTGAAAGCGCCTGGAATAATGGACGGCATTTTTTGTTCCGCAATCTGTGTCACTCTAGTTTTCACCATCCGGACGATTTCTTCTTTATCCAGATCTTCAATCATTTTATCTACTATTTCCTCAACGGTGACCAGTTCGCGTTCCACTGTCTGACCTACATTGCGGGCAATTTCGTGGCGTCGCTTCGGCATCAGCCCCTGGAAGGTCAAAGGAAGAAGCGGGACTTTATAGGGTTCATAAGGTCTGAACAAGAGTTTGATGGCAAGCCAGTTCGTAGCCCACCCAATTAACGCGCCAATCAGCGCCATTATGGCCAATTTCAATATCATGACAAACTGCCTCCTGATGCTCTATACATAAGTTTCTATTAAATAGGCCTGACCTTTCAAATACATGACCTCTATTGCTGCGGCTTTATCCATCCAGATCAGCTGATGATCCGTTTCCAGCTGCGCGTGGCCGCAGGACACAATTTCCGTTCTATAGGCTGTGATGCGCTTATGATAGGCCATCTCTGTGCCTTTGACGATCACATATTCGTCCACAGTTTCAAGAAACTCCCCTACCGAGAGCATGCAGCCCGCTTCTTCAAGGCCTTCCCGGATCAGACAGGCTTCATCCGTCTCCTCTGGCTCAATGCCGCCGCCAATCAGAAAATATCCGAGGGGTGCCTTTACCACACCCACTTGCCCTTCTCTGGTCAATAATCCGTAGGCGCCTGGACGGTAAACATAATTGACGTGAGGTTCAACTTCTCCAAAGATTTTCAATGTGTCACCTCCAGGTCTTGTTATCTTCAAAAATATAAACAAAAGCACCAGCCCTCACGAGCTGGTGCATCCACGAACTAATTTGGAGCGGAAGACGAGATTCGAACTCGCGACCCTCGCCTTGGCAAGGCGATGCTCTACCTCTGAGCCACTTCCGCTTACAACGTATTGCCAAGAACCATATTAGCGCATGCACCTTTATATTGTCAAGACGTTAAATTGTTTTTCTTTCGTTTTTTTACTTAGCACTGTGAAATGGCTTAAATTGATCCATGGCTGCCTTCCTTGAAACCTCGGTTAGATCTCTACCATTTCTAAAATTTTCACCAGATCATCATGACCAAAATGATAATTTTTATTGCAAAAATGACAGTGAACATCCGCTTTGCCATCCTCTTCAATAATCTGGGAAATTTCATTGATGCCCAGGGTCATGATTCCCCGCTCAAATTTCTCTCGGCTGCAGTCACAGCGGTACACATTTTCAGTCACTGCCGTGATCTCAGTATCAAAGCCCGCTAATGCGATCGCAATCAGAGATTCCATATCCTCCGACCCCGCCAGCAGCTCCGTCATGGTCGGCAAGTGGGCCGCTAAATCCTCAAGCTGGTCAATGACCGCATCATCCGCGAAGGGCATAGGCTGTATCACCAATCCGCCCGCGCGCTCAACAGTACCGTCCGCCCCAACAAAGACTCCAAGGGAGACTATGGAAGGCTGCTGCTCGGAATACATGAAATAAGCTGCGAGATCTTCCGCAATTTCACCGGAAACCAGATTAACCCGACCAACAAAAGGCTCCTTCAGGCCGTAATCCTTGATCACGATCATCTCACCATCGGACCCCACGGCCGTGCCTACATCCAGCTTGCCATTTTCCTTCGGTGGGAGCTCGACGCTAGGATGCCCTGCATAGCCCTTGACATTACCCGTCGCGTCGGAGACTGCCAGCAGTACCCCAAGGGGCCCATTCCCCTTTACCTGGAAGGTCAGTTTGTCCGTATCATTTTTCAGCATAATGCCCATCAGCGATGCTGCGGTCAGCACTCTTCCCAGGGAAGCGGCCGCAACCGGTGACAACTGGTGCAGTCTTCTTGCCTCTTCCACCAGATCCGTCGTGTCCGTCACAAAAAATCTCACGGCATGATCAGCTGCCATGCCTCTATATAGTTTTCCCACTGTTATCTCCTCCGAAAAATTATTAATGCCCGTTCTGAAGTCGGCCCCAGCCGCAGCATGGTCTCGCTGTCGAGAATTTCAACCGTTTCAAACCAGTCGTGAGCCAGAGCCGCCAGGACTGCCGCCTCATGGGCATGCTGGACATGGGTCTCCTCAAAACGCTCATAAAGGCTGGGTTGATCCTCACACTTCAGAAAAAAGGTCAAATGCATAGTTTGCGTTCTGGAACCAGGATCATAGGCATTTTCCCAGATCATCGAAATCTCTTCATCACTCTCAGCTATGGTCGAGTTGCCCAAAACGTGCTCCAGTTTATAAGGTGTGCTGAACTCCATCAGCAGCAGCCCTCCGGCCACAAGTGCGCCTGCCATATGCTCAAAGGCGCTCTTCAGCCGGAACTCACCCTCTATATAATTGATGCCGTCATTGATCATGGTCAGCAGATCCACAGGTCTGTGCAATTTCAGCGTCACCAGATCCTGAAGCAGATAGCGGACCTTGAGATGCGCCTCGTATGCCTTGTCCTGGGCAATGGAAAGCATGGGCTGCGACAGATCTACCCCAATGACATCATAACCCCGCTGTGCCAGCGCGTTGGTGATGTTTCCGGTTCCGCAGGCCAGGTCCGCAATTTTTGCCGGTTTTGCGCCATGTTTTAAAGCAACCTCCAGAAGCCGCTCCGTCCAGTCGTCGTAATCCACTTCAGACATGAGCGCGTCATAGCATAGGGCAAATCCGGAATAAGCATCCGTCATGACAGAATCCCCCTGAACATCAGAATCAAGTACACCCCAATTGCCAGATAGAGCACTGCGCCGCTCCAAAGAGGCAGGCTTTCCTTCAATTTCATTTTCGGGCGTTCGCTTTTGACCCAGTGCCGGTTTGAGAGTCTGACTTGTCGTTCGCTTCTGACCGCATTAAGGTTCACGAGGCTGATGGCATCCTCGTAATGCTCAAGCGTTGGAACCTGATCATAAGGATACAGCCAAGCCTGCGCGTCTCCGACCGCAGTCGCAGCAAGAGGCCGGCCCGTCACGACAAACTGTTGGCCGGAAATCTTGAGGATGTCACCGGGTTTCAAATATTCCAGGCGAATGGAGCGATAGATCATCAGCCCAAAAGCTACCATAGGCACAGCAATCACAAATAGGAGTCCTGCCGCACCGGCCAGACTTGCAATGAGCATGTCCTTATTCTCCAAAAACAATTCCGTCAAATCCATCCCCGTCTCCATGCTGATCTCCTGGCCCCGGGTCATGAGATAGGAAATTGTCACGGCGAAGCCATTGTTGACCGCGTGACCAATCATACCGGCGTAGATGGACCCCGTCACCTGCACCAGCCAGCCGAACAGCAGCCCCAGGAATATTGGGCCGACGAGATTGGCGAGATTGAAGTGAAACAGCCCAAAGAGGACGGCGCTCAAAACTGCCGCGAACCGGTATCCGAACCGGCCCTCCAGCGCGTTCATCACCATGCCCCTGAAAAAGAGCTCCTCGCAGATCCCGGGGGTGATGGCCATGACAAAAAAACTGACCAGAAAACCGGTCCCGGCCGATGCTTCCGGTAAAGTCTGAGGAATAAAATGAACTGTCATCATGAGAATGGCAATGACAGTGACATTCAAAAATGCGACCCCTGGAATCATCAACAGAGAGGCGCCAAAAATTTTCAATCCAATTCTAACTGGGATTGGATTGAACCGCAAGGCTTTCTTTAAGTCCACCTTAAAAACGAGTCCAAGCAGGACCAGCGGGATCACCAGCAGCCCGTATTCCGTAAAAAGAACCCCCAGCTCAAAATTCGCCGACTGGGCCATAGACCCAAGTGTCAAAAATGCCGCCGCCAGGATCAGGAACGCCCAGCTGACGGGGGTCAGAGGATAATGGGAACTAAGCTGATCCTTCATATCAGAACCCCGGCTTTTTCAAACACTTTAATCATGGCAGATACACCGTTCAGCAATACATTTTCGTCAAAATTAAAGCACTCGTGGTGGAGGCCAAACAGATGGCCTTGAGCCGCGTCTCTGCATCCCACGAAAACAAAAAGTCCCGGAACGGCTTCCTGATAATAGGAAAAGTCCTCTGCCAGCATCTGCGGCTCTATTTCCAGAACATTCTCTCGCCCTACAGCTTCAATGAACAGTTCAGTCAGACCCGGATCGTTGAGCACAGGCGGGTACATGGGCCGGACCTCGATCTCAGCCTCGCAGTCATAGCCCTTGGCAACGCCGTTGACAATAGTTTGCATGCGAGCGAGGGAGGTTTCAAAGACGTCTTTGGAAAAAGCTCTGAACGTCCCTTCAAGTCGTGCGTGCCCGGCGATCACGTTGCGCTTTTCACCGGAATACATTTTGCCCACTGTCAGGACTGCGGATTCGGTAGGCTTGACATTTCGACTGACCACGCTTTGCAGGACTGAGACGAGGCTTGACGCAGCCAGTAAAGCATCTTTTCCAAGATGAGGCATGGCACCATGGGCGCTTTTTCCTTTAATTTCTATGTCAAACTCGCCGGTCATGGCCATCAAAGGGCCGCTCCTGGTCGCGAAAAGACCAGAGGCCACTTCCGGAAACAGATGATAGCCAAAGATGGACTCTACATGGTACTTTTCAAAAATCCCGGATTCTACAAGGACTTTAGCGCCGCCCGGACCTTCTTCAGCAGGCTGAAACAAAATCAGCACGCTCTTTTTCAATCTGTGGCGCTGTTCAGAAAGTGACTGGGCTAAGAGCAGCGCCATAGTCATATGGCCGTCATGTCCGCAGGCATGCATCCTGCCTTTATGGGACGACGCGAAGACCAAGCCGGTTTTCTCTGTGACCTCCAGGGCGTCCATATCAGCTCTGAAGGCTATGCTCTTCTCACTTTCTCCCTGGATCCAGGCTGACACACCTGTCTCCGCTACGCGCTCGACTACGACACCGTCGAGAACCTTCAGGGCAGAGAGGATATAGCGCTGAGTTTCAACTTCCTGAAATCCAACTTCTGGTATTTGATGCAGCGCACGCCTGTGGCGAATCGCAAGCTCTAATTTATCTTTTGTGGTTTGATCCGGTATAAACATACATTTCCCTCCCAAGCAACAGGTTCTTCACAATAATCATTATACCTTAAAGTGAAGGAACACGACAAACTTTATTGACATCCGGGGTCTTGAGTGCTATTATTAAAAAAATTTAACAGTTTTATTCATTAATTATGTTATAACGGCAACATATTTAAGTGACTCTAAAATGCTGTTCCCCTCATGCGCAAGCTGATCCATCGCCGCGTGAAATATGCATTTTTCTGTATAAAGCATTCATTTAGAAGGAGGCAGTTTTACATGAAAAAAATTAACATCGCGGTCGTCGGCGCAACCGGTATGGTCGGCCGCAACTTTCTACAGGTCCTTGAAGATCGTGATTTCCCGTTTGACAACCTTTATTGTTTCGCCAGCGAGCGTTCTGCCGGCCAGGTCCTGATCTGCAAAGGCAAGGAATATATCGTAGAGCCGCTGAACGAGCAATCTTTTGATCGCGACATCCAAATCGCCCTCTTTTCCGCCGGCGGCGACACCAGTTTGAAATATTCTCCAATTGCGGCTTCCAAAGGTGTCATCGTCGTGGACAACAGCAGCGCGTTCCGAATGGATCCGGAAGTGCCGCTTGTCGTGCCGGAAGTCAATCCGCAGGCGCTGGACAATCACAAGAACATCATCGCCAATCCAAACTGCTCGACCATTCAAGCCGTTGTCGCCCTCAAGCCGCTCTACGATACGTACGGCATTGAGCGCGTCATCTACTCGACTTATCAAGCTGTTTCCGGCAGCGGTGTCAAAGGCATGACAGACCTCGAAGAAGGCCTCAAAGGCAATCACCTCAAGAAAGCCTATCCACACCCTATCGCAGGAAACTGCCTGCCGCAAATCGATGTGTTCCTCGACAACGGCTACACCAAAGAAGAAATGAAGATGATTGATGAATCCAAAAAAATCATGGGCGACCAATCTCTCAGAATTACAGCCACAACAGTACGCGTTCCAATTTTCTACAGCCACAGTGAATCCATCAACGTCGAACTGAAAAAGCCGTTTGAGGTTGAGGACGTCAAAGCTCTGTTCGCTTCAAGCCCGGGCATTGTCCTTCAGGATGATCCTGCGAACAGCGTTTACCCCCTTGCAGCAGAAGCCGCAGGAAAAGATCTAGTCTACGTTGGCCGAGTCCGCAGAGACTTCAGCGTTGAGAACGGCCTGAACCTTTGGGTCGTCGCCGACAACACCAGAAAAGGCGCTGCTACAAACGCAGTTCAAATTGCGGAGCTGCTCGCAGAAAAGTTTTAGTCCCGCTTTTTTATGCTATAATAAGAATCAGCAGGACCCAGGAGGCTTCCCGGGTCCTTTCTTCACATCAAGCTGAATTTGGGCCGTGCCGCCTGGGAGCGTCAGGCACTTGAAGCACAAAGCCCGGAAACTTTTTCTACATAAACAGCCTATTTTGAAAGGATGATTTTTGATGAGTTTATTCAAAGGCGCCGGTGTCGCAATTGTCACGCCGTTCGATGCTGACAACAAAATCAACTTCACAAAGCTTAGAGAGTTGATCGATTGGCAGATTTCCGAAAAAACAGATGCCATCATCATTTGCGGCACCACCGGCGAAGCACCGACGCTCCGGGATGACGAACATATGGAAGCTATCAAATTCGCAGTTGAGGCCGTCGCAGGCCGCGTGCCGGTCATCGCAGGCACAGGCAGCAACGATACGCAGCACGCTATTGAAATGAGCCAGTACGCAGAGTCTGTTGGTGTGGATGGTCTTCTCCTCGTCACCCCATACTACAACAAGGCGACGCAGTCTGGCCTGATCCGTCATTTCAACGCCATTGCGGACAGCGTCAATATTCCCATCATCCTCTACAGCGTACCGGGGCGCACCAGCGTCAATATTGATCCGCAAACCGTCCTGGCACTGTCTAAACACCCGAATATCCAAGGGATCAAAGAAGCTTCCGGCAATATCGCACAAGTGGTTGAAATCGCCCGCCTGATTCCGGAGGATTTCTATCTCTACTCCGGCAACGACGATATGATCGTACCTCTGATGTCTGTCGGCGGAGACGGTGTGATCTCCGTACTTTCCAACATCATGCCGCGTGAGACTCACGACATGGTCATGCACTATCTTGACGGCGACTTTGCAAAGTCACTGGAGCTGCAGCTCGGTCTCAAGCCGCTGATTGACGCCCTGTTCTGCGAAGTCAATCCTATCCCTGTCAAAACCGCTTTGAATCTGATGGGCAAGGAAGTCGGCCCGCTCAGAGGCCCACTTTATGAAATGGAACCTAAAAATGTGGAGCGCCTGGAGCGCGAGCTCAAGGCAGCAGGACTTCTATAAACCAGTGAGGTGATCCCATGATCCGAATCATTCTTTCAGGCGCGAACGGCGCTATGGGCAAAAACGTCCGGGAGCTGGTCGCTGAGCAGCCGGACCTGGTCATTTCCTGCGGTATTGACCGACACCCTGATCCAGACGCCAAGTTTCCCCAGTTCGATTCTTTTGAGGCTGAGGACATTGAGGGTGACGTCATCATAGATTTCTCCCATTACACCGCAGTGCCGGGCCTGGTGAACTTCGCCGCTTCCAGTGGCATCCCGGCAGTCATTTGCACCACAGGACTTTCTGAAGACATCATTTCAGACATCGAAGCGAAAGCATCAAAAGTCGCTCTGTTTCGTTCCGGCAACATGTCCCTTGGCATCAACCTGCTGATCGATCTCGCCCGCCGTGCATCAGAAATCCTGGGACAACGCTATGACATTGAAATCATTGAAAAGCACCACAACAAGAAATTGGATGCGCCAAGCGGCACTGCCCTGATGATCGCGGATGGGGTCAATGAAGCGGCCAACAAGGCCTATGACTATCAGCACGGCCGTCATGGCAAAGACGCAAAGCGCATGCCAAATGAAATCGGAATCCACGCGGTTCGCGGCGGAACCATTGTAGGCGAACACCAAATTCTGTTCGCAGGTACTGACGAAGTCCTTGAAATCAGACACAGCGCGGCATCTAAGAAGGTCTTCGCGGAAGGCGCCATCAAAGCAGCCCGATTCCTCAAAGACGCCGGACCTGGTCTCTACAGCATGAAAGATATCCTGTAAAAAATTATAAGAAGAGAGGCTTGCCAATTTATGACGTATGATATGACAAACCCCTATGAAATCGCGCGTTTTATTAAAGACGCCAAAAAATCCACACCTGTCAAAGCTTATATCCGCGGTCACATCACCCTGCCTGAAGGCTCACAGATCCGCTGTTTTGGTGAAGCGCCCTTCCATGTGCTCTTTGGTGAAGCGGATGACGTTCTTGACCTGATCGAAACCCAGAGCCAGGGTATTGATGATTATGTCATTGAAAATGACCGCCGGAATTCTGCCATCCCTATGCTTGACCTCAAAAAGCTCAAAGCCAGAATCGAGCCGGGCGCCGTCATTAGAGACCGCGTTAAAATTGGCGAAAACGTCGTGGTCATGATGGGCGCTGTCATCAATATTGGCGCTGAAATTGGCGACAATACCATGATCGACATGAACGCAGTCCTCGGCGCCCGCGCCACTGTAGGCAAGAACGCGCACGTTGGCGCTGGCGCGGTCCTGGCAGGCGTACTCGAGCCGCCTAGCGCTACACCTGTCATCATTGAAGATGGCGTTTTGATCGGTGCCAACGCTGTGGTTCTGGAAGGTGTCAAAGTCGGTAAGAATTCCGTCGTTGCCGCCGGCGCCATTGTCACAGAAGATGTGCCTGAAGGCGTAGTCGTCGCCGGAGCGCCAGCGAAAATCATCAAGGCGAAAGATGAAAAAACCGAAGGAAAGACGCAGCTCCTGGATGATCTCAGGAAGTAGGAAACGCGACCATCGGCCAAAACCTTGATCTTATAATACAAAACAGCCTCATGGCGCCAGGGTGCTTATATGCGCCACCCGCGGCCTTGAGGCTGTTTTAGTTTAAAGATCAGATGTTTCGCCGGATAACCGATGCTTTAATCTACAAATGCGAAGACGTGGTCGACATTGCGGAAGTAGTCGCCGTAATTGAGGCCATAGCCGACAATGAACATATCCGGAATAGTAAAGCCTACATAGTCCGGTACAAATTCCACCTGGCGCCTGGATGGCTTGTCGAGGAGGACGCAGCACTTGACGCTGTCCGCACCTTTGCGCTTCAAATGCTCGAATACGCCTGTCATAGTGTGGGCGGAGTCCGTAATGTCGTCCACGACAAGAACATCATAGCCCTCCAGAGAGTCAACGCCAATGTCCTGGGTCACCTCAACGCTCCCGGTGGATTCCTCGCCGTGGCCATAGCTGGAGGTGGTCATAAATTCGACCCGAAGCTGAAGATCGATCTTGCGGACCAGATCTGCGGTAAAAATAAAGCTGCCTTTGAGCAGCGACACCACCAGCAGATTCTTTCCATGATAGTCCTTGGTTAACTCTTTTCCAAGCTCAACAACCCGGCGTTCTATTTCTTCTCTGGAAACCAGAATTTCTCTGCGTTTGTTTTCTATACTCATGAATAGGTCACCCCTTAAGGTCTGATTTCTTTTATTTTATGCTTTTTTGACTTTAAATTCAACTCATTTGAAGGGAAAATGACCGCGGGTGCCGAACAACTACAAACTGAATTCAGATCCAATCCGTCGGTTAGCGACGAAAGAGGTGTTGTCATGCTCCAATTATGGCTAAGAAGTTTGATTATTGGTTTGTCTATCGCTGCGCCGGTGGGTCCAATTGGGCTGCTGTGCATCCGCAGAACCCTTGCAAACGGTCGCCGTGCAGGCCTCATGACAGGCCTCGGCGCCGCGTTTGCAGACGGCGTTTATGGTGCCGTAGCGGCTTTTGGACTCAGCGCAGTCTCCGCCTTTTTGATCAATCAGCAAAATTTTCTCAGGCTGGGCGGAGGTCTCTTTCTGATTTATCTGGGTCAGGGAATCCTGCGCTCCAAGCCCGCAGATCGCGCTGCCGGGGCGGACAGAATTGACTCCAGCACCAGCCACAGTGACCTCGGAATGCTGTTTTCCACCTTTCTTCTGACGCTGACCAATCCTATGACTATATTGTCCTTTATAGCGATTTTTTCAGGACTTGGATTGGCAGGCGGTGTCACCTCTCATGGCCTGGCTGCGCCATTACTCACCGTAGCAGGCGTTTTCACAGGCTCGGCGCTGTGGTGGCTGATGCTGACTTTCGCGCTGTCCAGACTGAAACTATTGTCCAAGCCGGATAATCTCATCTGGATCAACCGCTTGTCTGGCTTAATTATTTTAGTTTTTGGCATTATGGCGGTTTGGCAGGGATTTGTGGCAAGGTGAAAATGACAATTTAATACTCTAAAAGCTCCAAGCCTTCAAACCCCGTCAAATCAACTTTTTCAGACAGTATAGCGGGTATGGCGACACGATCTGCCCTGCCGTCACTGATAAAGCGCTTGTCCGGATTGGCTGCATAGCCATCCAGCCAATCTGTCAGCTGGAGGTGACCGTCGCCACTCTGGACCCTTTGAATTGAGGCAAAGTCAAAACTCACGTCAAATGGCGAAACGCTGGGTTTCCAACCGACGTTAAGTATGGCAATGTTTTTATACGGTACGCCTTCATACTGACCTTCAATCAGCGTTCCTCTCTGTCCTTCCGCAGGCCGTTCACCGTAGGGAAGTGCCAACAGATCGATCTCATAATTTTCAGGGAGCAGTTTTTTGAGCTGCACTGCATTTTTACCAAGCGCTGCTTCCACCTCATGAGCGCTGAGCGGTTTAAAGTGCTCATGGCCAAAGCTATGATTTCCTATGTCCATGCCGTTTTCCAGCATGTAGTTGAATTTGAACGCGACAGAATCTTTCTGAGCAAATGGGGTCCCCCCATTAAAGAAAAAAGTAGCATGCATGCCAAAATCCGGGTGTTCTTCAGCAAACGCGGACATGATGCCTACGACACAGTCCGGATCAATGGTCTGATCCTCCAGAAGCTTGAAGTTTGTGATGTGTCCGTCGTCAAAGGTTAAGACCACTGGTGTATAACCAGCAGGTGTTGTAATGTTGCCTTTTACGAGATCCCTGAGAGGCAATGTTCTGAAGCCCATTTCATAAAGTCGCTCCAGATCGGCGCGGAAAGATTCTGCTGTACGGGCGTAATCCGTATTTTTGTCCCCTAAATTGTGATACATAATCACCATGACTTCTCCCAATTCATTTGGTTTGACCACATTGAAGTCAATTTCAGGCACCTCAGGCACTTCTTGCTCCGCCGGCATCTCAACGGGCCCCGGCGATTCAACAATGACTTCCGGCGGCGTCACTTCACCATTTGGAGAAGAAGATTCTGCAGAATTTATGTCAGCACTGCAGCCACCAAATAAGGATACTGCAAAGAGCAGAGACAAAATTAAAGCAGATAAGGATCTGTGACGTTTTTTTGTTTTATGACGTTTGAAATACCCAGATGACAACAGCATTTTATGTCCGCCTTTCTAAATTATATTTCTTTTTGCACTTATGTATATTAAGTATATTGGAACGCGCGTCATAACACACTAAAAAAAGTAAAATGTAACTAAACATTTACCATTTATAATGTTGCGTCACATTAATGCGCGTCCTCATTTTTATGAGGTTTATGGTATAATAGGGATACATTTATCAGATACGAGTAAGGTGGTGGTCCTGTGTTTTTTGATGATTCTAAACAACAAATTGAAAAGAAGATGTTACTGCTGGAAGGGATCGCCCTGCTCAAAGATCCAGCCCACGACATATTGATGGATTTGATGCTTAGGGACGGCCGAATGAACTACTTCGAATTTACACACTGTCTGGGCGAACTCAAAGACTCAGGCCTGGTGCGGGATGCGGGAACGAATCGGTATCGTCTCACAGAGCGCGGTGAAAATGCAATTTTATACTTCTCAGACCGTGTTGAAGAAGAGACGCTGAACGCTTTGAAAACGACCGTTGAAACCTTGAACACCCATACCCCAACCTATACTTCAGAGTGGGCGGTGTACGAGGGTGCTCAAGTACTTAAGCTTATGCACACAGACCGCGGTCTGTGCCTTATGCTTAGCATGGAGGACCGCAAGCTCGGCGAGGCTATGGCTAAAGCTTGGACTCAGCAAAATCGCCAAGCCTTGACCGCGCTCATGAACCTATTGACAGACGCACTGTTCGCGCCTCCGAGAGATTGAGTGTATCCTTACTATAGTTTGAGATCGCTAAGTGAGCAAGGGCGCTATAAACTAAGTTTAAACCAAATGGAAAAAGGAAGAAAGTGCCTGTCAGGATCTCGAATTATAATCGAGCCCTCCGACTTGTACCTTCTTCCTTTTTTTCTCCCAAAACCATTCGTCCGGGATTAATATTTAACTAAAGTGCTGTTCAGGAAGATAAAGATAAAACTGAGCACCAATATAGCGCCAAACAAGAAGATCGAATACGTCACCGTACTGATATTAAAGTTAGCTCTGTAGACCGCTTTTCTGACCGTGGTCTCGCCTTCATCTTTAAGCTTATGACCTTTTCTGAGGCTCTCGTCAGCCAGATGCGCAATAGCTTCTCCGGAGCGGTGAAGGGGCTCTGACAGTTTTTCGCCCGTCAATTTTCCCAAAGCAGCATCTCCTTTTTCAATCAGCGGCTGAGCGAATTTTCCTGAGGAAGCGCTTTCCAGCGATTCAATCAGGTGCGTTCCTGCGTCAGAGAGGTTGTTCCCATTCGCCTCAATCCATTTCTTTGGTTTCACGTCAGCAAGTCTGTGAAGTGAGTCCCCAATGAATTCACCCAGGCGAATCAGCCACTGATCAAAGAATCTGAAGAAAACAGTCATGCCTTTGAAGATCGCAGTAAATACAGGAATCATCAAATCCTCTTCTATTCGGATAAAGGTATTGGAAGGATTCACATAAACCGCGTGGCCATCCACCTGTCTTCGCAGGTAAATCCTTATAAACGTCGCATACATGACAAAGCCAAGCACAAAAATGACGCCTGATGCCCGCAGTGCTTCGGTTGCAAAGAGATGCGGATGAACCTCACCACTCGCCCCCAGGATCTCGGCAGCTTGAGACAGCGGCGCATATACCCATTCCGGCCGCATGCCCAAAATGGCAATCGCACCGGACAAAATTGACATTGGAAGGAGTACAGGCCATTTGATCAAATGTCTGTGCTGACCATAATATTCTTCATTCTTCTCAATAAAAACTGCTACGAAAAACTTCAGCATATAAGCCACAGTCATTGCACTGCCAAAATAGAATAAAATGTCCAGAATACTGAACAACGGACCCGGAAATTCATGAGCGGCTTCAAGCAGTGCTTCATGAATCATGGTTTTGCTGGCGTAGCCGTTTAATCCAGGCATCCCCGCCACCGCTAGGGCACCAAATAGAAACAGCGCCTTCAGGAAGTGCTTTAAACGCCCAAAGCCGTAGATGACGTTGATACTCAGCTCGTGAAGCGCAATGTAGATGACACCGGCACCAATAAACAACAGTGTTTTGATGATGCCGTGATTGACAATGTGAAACAGCGTGCCGTAAACAGCCAGACCCCCATGACTGCCGAGGATCTCGATCAAAGCGATCCCGAGCAGAATATACCCCATTTGACTCATGCTTGAGTAGGCCAGAATCCGCTTGACGTTTCTCTGATACATGGCTAATCCGCCACCGACCAAAATAGTCAGCATGCCCAAAATCAGAATCGCATAAGAAATCACCGGCTCACCATCCAATAGATAGTGAAGTGTTACAATGATGCCAAAAACGCCCGTCTTAGCGAGTACCGCCGACAATATTATGGTCGCCGGCATTGGCGCCGCCGTGTATGCTTTAGGCAGCCAAACGTGCAGCGGGAATAAGCTCGCCTTGATACCAAAGCCTATCAGGATGAGTGAGCCTATGGCTATTCTGGTCACTTGTGAAGCTTCTTTCAAATCCATTTCAGATATGATCAAGGTGCCCGCAAAGTTATACGCCAAAAGGATGCCCAGCAAAACCATCAAACCACCTGCTATAGCCATGGCCAAATAAGAGGCGCCTGCACGGTGGGCATATTCATCCTCGTCGTGAATGACCAGGAAGTAGGATGAAATGGACATTAATTCAAAAAAGGTAAACAAATTCAGAATGTTTTCAGAGAGGAACATGCCCATGGTACTGAAATAGGTCAGCATAAAAAGGGCATAATATCTGTTTCTGTTCTTATGTCGAATTAAATATTGAGTGGAGAAAATCATAGCCAATGGCCAAATGAATGCTGTCAGCCAAACGAAGATGTATCTCAGCATATCCAGCTTCAACATCAAACCGGTTCCCATCAGGTTAGGCACAAACACCACAATGTCACCCTGGCTGACTGGCTCATACAGCAAAACGACTATGCCAAACACAAAAGCATAAACCGACAGATGCAGCGCATTCCTCAGGCCTTCGTTCTTATTTCCCTGAATAGCGCCAATCAGAGACGCAGCGCCGGGAATGACAAGCATCATTAAAATCCAAAAACTGTTTGCCACTTAGAACACCTCCCCGGCAATGCGCGTTACTATGCTGACGATTGGGTTCGGAAGGATCCCGAGCAGAATGACGATTGCGGTCAATAAAAATATAGGGATTAACATGGTATCTGAAGGATCCAGCGATTTACCTTCACCAATAGCATCAAGCTCCGGCGTCTCTTTCTTGCTGAAAAAGGCTTGTACGGCAATAGGAAGAAGATAGGCCGCCGTTAGAAAGGCGCTGAGAAGCAATGCGACTGCATAAAGTACGTTGTGCGCTTTTAAAGCGCCCAGCGCCAGATACCACTTGCTGACAAACCCGTTGGTCGGCGGTATGCCAATCAGGGAAATAACCGAAAGTCCAAAACAGATCATGGTCACCTTCATGCGTTTCCCTATACCATCCAGCTGATGGACATACTTAAAGCCCGTCTGATAATAAATGGCTCCCGCCACAAAGAACAGCGTAATTTTAATGACCGCATGATTGATCAAATGCAGCAGCGCGCCTATAAAAGCATCCTGATTAAGCAGTGCTATGCCCAGGATAATGTAACCCAGCTGACTGATTGTGGAATACGCCAGTCGTTTTTTTAGATTGTCTTGATGAAGTGCCATAAGTGATCCCATGACTATGGTCAAAACAATAATAGGCAGCAAGTAATTTGAGGCCCCCAGCATGGCAACACTAACCGGTCCAAACAGGAAATAAGTCGTGCGCATAAGCGAAAAGATCCCGGATTTGACAACGGCTACAGCGTGCAGCAGTGCGCTTACAGGCGTAGGCGCGACCATGGCGTTTGGAAGCCAGGAATGGAACGGTGCCAGTGCCGCCTTGACGCCAAACCCCAGAAATAGGCTCAGGTAGCCCACAAGGAGCATAATAAACTCGTTGTGGTCCGTGCCTCCAAAATGACTGAAATTCACAATTCCCCCCGGCAAAAAACTCAGGTCATTGGTGATGCTGAAGACAAGCAGCATACCAAGAAGGACGAGCGTCGCTCCGGAAAACGAGTAAATAATGTACTTCTTGCCGCTGGCCAGAGCCTCCTCGCTGCCCGCGTGTATGACAAGCGGAAAGGTTGCCAGCGTCAGCAGCTCATAGAAAATATAGAGGGTAAACATATTCCCCGAGAACGCTATGCCGATGGTGACGCCCAATGTAAACAAGAAGAACACAAAAAACTGACGGACCCGATTCTCATGCTTCATGTACTCAAAAGCATAAAAAGTTGTAAAGATCCACAGCAGGGATGCCAGCACCGCAAAGAGAATCCCCAGACTGTCCGGCCTGAGATAGATGTCGATAAATCGATTGACCATCAGCAAGTGAAAACGGACCTTGGGAAACAATGAAACCACGGTAAAGAGCACTATGAAATTTGTTATGACGACCACTGCCACATAGGGCTTTAATCTTTTTTCAGTGATGATCCTGCTCTGTGTGGCAAAGATTGATGCCAGCCAGGGCAGAAAAATGGGCAATACAATTAAGAATGTCATGGACAAGCCGCCTTTACAAAGAAGGCATCGCGCTGGCGATCCAGTCCAGTATAGGACCAGACCCAAAGCCGACGATTACCATCATGATTGAAAGCAAAATCAGAGGAACGAGCTCACGAACCGGCTTCATCTTCGACTTGTAAATCTTGCCTTCCAAATTCGCGTTGCCGAAATATCCGTTGATAATAATTGGGAAATAGTAACTGACGTTGAGCAAGCTGCTCGCCAAGATGATCAGCAGCAAAAAGATTTGTCCATAGTCTATGGCCGCCAAAGCCAGATTCCATTTGCTGACAAATCCCGGCAGCATAGGAATACCCACCATGGACAAGCCGCCAAGTGAGAAAATCGCCAAAGTGATAGGCATTTCACGACCGATCCCTCTCATATTATCAATATCCCTCTGCCCAGTCTGCTCGATAAATGAGCTGACAGAGAGAAACAGGCAGGATTTCGTCAGGCCGTGAGCCAGAATATGATAGATGGCAATTGTCATACCCATGGCATTGCCGAGTCCAAAGCCAAAGAAGATGTAACCCATTTGCGCGACACTGGAATAAGCTACCATTCGCTTTAAATCAGTTTGTACGCGGGCAAACAAGGACCCCATAATCATACCCGTCGCGCCAAAGATCAAAATAAGGTTCAGGATCACGGTATCCTTCAAAATCTCATGACCATAAACCATAAACAGCACTTTGAAGAGCAAAACGACCGGCGCCTTGATGACTATGCCGGACAGAATGGCGCTGGATGGTCCCGGCGCTGAAGCATGGGCGTCCGGCAGCCATATATGAAGCGGAAACATAGCTGCTTTAATGCCCAGTCCAATAGTAAACATGGTCAAACTCACTAAAATTGCCCTTTCATTTCCGGCTACACTTACCTGGAGGGTTTCATGAATAGCGCGCATGTTCAAATGACCGGTCATGGAATACAAATAGGCAATCCCCATGAGAACGAGGCCAGAGCCAAGGCTGCTCAAGATCAGGTATTTCATGGTCGCCTTGATATTTTCAGGTTTGTCCTTGATGGCAATCAAACCACACGCTGCCAGCGTACTGACCTCAATGAAGACAAAGCTGTTAAACAAGTCCGAGGTAAATACGATGCCGAGCAGCGAAGCTAACAGCAGATGAATTAAGGTGTAAAATAGTTTAACGCGGTTTTCCTTGATTTCTTTATGAATGCCAAAGCTCGCGTACCAGACCACCATTGTGGAAACAAAGGCGAACAGAACGCCCACAACGGCTTCAATAGGTCCAATGTCGAAGGTAATCCCAAATGGCGCGTCATAATGGCCGATAGTCGCGGTATAATGCTCTACTCTGGCTACATCCACAGCAACCAATGCCAGCATGACCAGGACAACGCCCATGGTTGCCAGGCTGATTTTAGTTACTAATTGACGTTGTTTTATGACAGGCATTATAAACGCGGTGATCATCAGGATCAGTATGGATAATAAACTCGTCAGATGTAAACCTTGCATCTAATCCCCCCTAGAGTCCATCACTTCGGAAAGATCAATGGTTCCGAAGCGTTCGTAAAACAGTATGGTCAGCGCCAGTGCAAAAGCGGTCGTACTGACTGCGACAACAATTCCCGTCAGCATCAGGCCGGTTGGAATTGGGGTCACATAGGCGTCAATCCCTTTAAATGCACCATTTATAATAGGTGCTTCACGGCCTCCAGTATAACCTATGGTAATAAAGAACAAGAATATGCTTGTATCCATGATATTAAGTCCAATAATTTTTCTTATCAGATTATTATTGAGCAGCAGCGTCATAAACCCTACCCCAAACAAAATAACGGTGCCAATCTGGAAATAGTGTGAGGCTAAAAAAGATATCACAGGTGTCCCTCCTCAAACAACGTGGCAATCAGATAGAAGGCAACTGCCACCACAATGCCTACCAGCACATTCAGCGGCAGGATCAAGCCGCTGCTGAGGATGTTTCCAGGGGTCCCCAGCGGAATTGGGAGTCCGTTCATGTGCAGGACCCCCGCAAGGAACGACTGGCCTTTGAGAATCCCATAAAGTAAAAGCGCGGCCAGCGACAACTTTAACAGCCGTTCGCCGGTAAACCTGGCGCCAAATGCATTTGCGCCATTAACATGTCGGTCGAGGATCAGGCAGGCACCCAGTACGCTGCCTCCTGAAAATCCACCTCCAGGCGATAAATGTCCAAATAACATGATATAAAAGCTGAAGATCCATAGAAATGGTAAAAGCCAGCCTACGATACGCCTAATGATGGGCGTGGTCATTACCATCACCTCCATTAGCTTTATCGTTTTTTTGGAGCATCATAAGAACCAGAACCAGTGCTGTAAAAATGACCGAGGCTTCAATAAATGTATCAAAGGCTCTATAATCGAGGATCATACCAGCCACGGCATTGACTGCGCCGGTCTCTTCAATGGACTTCTCCAGGTAGCGGGCTGTCACCTCGTTATAAACGGCACTGTCAGCAGTGCCATAGGGCGGAAAATCCGACAAGCCTATCAGCAAAAAAGCAATGAAGCTTACTGTAATCAGTACGGCTGCGATTTTTCTTTTCATGAGACCTTCCTCCTGACTCTTCGAATAGCCAGTACAAACAGGACTGTCGTGATCCCTGCGCCCACCGCAGCTTCCGTGATGGCCAGATCCGGCGCGTTTAGCTGTTCCCAGAGAACAGCCATCATCAGGCTGTAAATCATAAATACAATAACGGCGCTCATTAAATTTTTAACGTAAGAAACTGCGACGCTGCCTATAATCATAAGGCCCAGTATAAGCATTGAAAAAGTATTCAATGGGATTCAGACCCCCCTTGAGAATTAAGCTTGGATTTCAGGATCCCCCGGGCAATGGCATGTGTCGCTGTGGGATTGGTAATCCAGATAAAGACAACCACCATCAGCAGTTTGAGCGATGCCGAATTAAAACCGGAATAAATCATGAGACCGACCAAACATAGGGCTGCGCCTAAAGTGTCGCACTTCGCGGCGCCGTGGGCACGCGTCAGTGCATCCGGAAATCTGAGGATGCCAAGTGTCCCTACAATAAAGAAGAACAGCCCAAGCAACATTAAAATGACTACAAGACTATCACGCATGCTGCTCGTCCTCCTCTTCAGGCTCTTCTGCGAATTCCCTTGAGATAAATATGGATGCTATAAAGCTGATCAACGCATAGACGAGAACAACATCCAGAAAATAGGTTTCTCTAAGTATAAAAGCGATTAGTGCAATGATGACAATGGTCTTCGTCCCAACGACGTTAATGCCAATAATCCGGTCTCCCTTTGTCGGACCAACAATGACACGAACAAGGCAGATTAACGAAGTTAATGCCAGCGCAACTGCTATAGCGAGTAAAAACTTATCCATTAAGCCGCGCCTCCACTCTAAGCAGAATTTCTTCAATGGGATTCCCGGTTAGCGCCTTGAAATAATCTTGATTCAGCGCGTGTATGGTCAGTTGGTTTTGTTCAAGCTCCACCGTCATGGTCCCGGGCGTCAGTGTTATGGCATTTGACAAAAGTACGATCAACCGCTCGTCTTTAAGACTGGTCGTATAGTGATAAATCTTTGGTTCAATTTGCATAGTTTTACTCAGCACGATTTTTGCCACCTGAAAATTGGCAGCAATAATCTCTTTTATGAGTACTGCAATCAAATAAAGCCAAGACAACCACAGACTCGGGGCATACAGCGGAAGCCCTGCATTTTCTGCAACCTTGACACGTATGAGTTTCAGGACTAACCACGAAAGTCCCAGTCCAATGATGACGGCTTCAATTGTAATTCTTTCAGCCAGCATCAGGAAAAACAACATAAGACCTGTTAACGGCATAATTTTTTTCATATTCATCACCCATTATAATTATTATGCAAATTTCATGCCAAAATACAAACTGCAAGTTACTTTTAATAAATATTCATAAACACAGTTTTTTCAGTCCTTACAAACGTGTTTAATTTCTCCATTTTACTCTTGATTTTATATTACTATACCCATTGTATCATAATGAGTCATCAGGTTTCTCAACAAAAACAATAGATGTCTCAAAACAATACATTTGCATCATTTTGAGACATCTCGATTCATAGCTATACCATGGGACTCCATTTTCCTGTAAAGCGTTGCCCTGCCAATGCCTAACGCACGTGCCGCCTGCGCGACGTTTCCGCGGCAGATCCTAATCGCATGAAGAACAGCCTGTCGTTCAATTTCTGAAAGAGGCACAACGCGCTCCTCAGAGGTGACAAACTCTCGACGGGCATCAAGACGAATATAACTTGGAATCAAATTTTCTTCCAAAGGGGCTTCCCCAGCCAGACTGACCATCATCTGCATGACGTTTTGCAGCTCCCTAACATTGCCTGGCCAGTCATAATTGGTCATTGCCCTATAGAATCCTTCCGCAATCAGCGGACGGTCTGTTGTGTGTTTATTAAGCTGACTGTAAAAATTGTCGATCAGCTTCGGTATGTCACTCCTGCG
The DNA here is from genome assembly GCF_030247605.1 of Acidaminobacter sp. Classification (GTDB taxonomy): domain Bacteria; phylum Bacillota; class Clostridia; order Peptostreptococcales; family Acidaminobacteraceae; genus Acidaminobacter. The sequence goes on from NZ_JAOTSB010000005.1 coordinate 66,733, forward strand.
TTCCCTGAGCGCCGGCGTGTATATTGGCATAACATTGAGCCTATAGTAGAGGTCACTTCTGAAGTTGCCTTTTTCGACTTCCGCTTTCAAATTTTTGTGCGTCGCTGCAATTACCCGCACATCTACCGGAAGAACGTCGTAACCGCCAACTCTCACGACCTGCCTGGTTTCCAGTACTCGAAGGAGCATAGCCTGTGTATCCAGGGGCATGTCGCCAATCTCATCCAGGAACAGTGTCCCGCCGTCCGAAAGTTCAAATTTTCCGGGCTGACCGCCTTTGCGTGCGCCTGTAAAAGCGCCTTCCACATAGCCAAAGAGTTCACTCGCAACCAGATCTCGAGGAATTGCGCCGCAGTTGATGAAGACAAAGGGCTGATTCTTCCTTCGACTCGCATTGTGTATGCCCTGAGCGAACATCTCCTTGCCTGTGCCGCTTTCGCCATAGAGAAGAATATTGGCATCAGAATCGGCCACTCTTCGCGCCATATCCACCGCTTGTTTGATTTCTCGACTGTCACCAAGAATATCGTTAAAGGTGTAGATCGCTGTCGCCCCGACTATTTTGTTGACCAGGCTGTGAACACGCTTAGACTCTCTAAAAGTCAAAACCGCTTCCTTTTTTCCACTCTGCGTCTGGCTGATCGGCGTCATATTGACGAGAACTGAAACGCGCTTGCCGTTTTTCTTTCGAAGAAAAACCTCCACTTCGTCTAATCGGGCGCTGTTCCTGACCATATTGATATAGCCTTTCATCTTTTCCGCTTCAATTAGTGTTTCGAGCTTCTGGCCCAAAATTTCCTTTTCGTTGTAGCCGAGATATTTTCTCGCAAAATGGTTAATTTCAGTTATTTCACCCGTTGAATCGACACATAAAATGCCTTCACGGATAGACTCCATGATAGCCAGATAATGTTCGCTCGCCCGCTTTGCTTCAAGGTGTGCCGCCTCGAGCTCCAATTCGTGTTCAATTGCTTCCGCAGACGCCATGACCATTCCCAGCGTGTGCGGGTGAACCAGATCATAGTCCCCCGACATACTGATTACAGCTACCACTTCGCCATGCTTTCCATGGATTGGCGAAGCTGATGTCGTCCAGTCGTGAAATGCCCTGTGATAATGCTCAGCGCCCATGACCTGAATGGAATGGTCTGCTTTTAACGCGATCCCAATGCCATTGGTTCCAATGGCCGACTCACTGACGTTGCAGCCGCTGTGCAGCCTGAGATGTCTGTACTCCTCCAGCATCGACTGGTCACCATAGCTTCCGAGCACCCAACCTTCACGGTCTGTCAGCCTCAGAATCATCCTGGACTCGCCCACCGCTTTATATAGAGTTTCCATAAAAGGTTTGGCAATTTTAAGGACATCACCCAATTGCTCTCTCCTCAGCTCCAGCTCTTTTTCATTGAGGTCATCATCAGCCCACGGTCCATCTTGATGGACACCTGCATATCTGCAGCGCTCCCAGGATTCCACTATTTCAGGCCTGAGCACTTTGGAGTCGATGAGTCCTGTCTCGTAGAATCTCAGCCATGCTTTTTCCAGTTTAGAACGATTTTGCAGCAATTTTCTCGTAGACAGAAGCTCACCTCCCCCGGTAACTCTAATTACTCATTCCAAAGCCGCTGTCTCAACAAGGTTCTGACCTCGCCAATCATATACAGTGACCCAAAACACAAGATTGCGTCATGTGTTCCCGGCGACAAATGTTCAAACGCCAAATCCAAAGCATCGGCTATAGCCGGACGGACAATGACTGTCTTACCATAAGGCGCCATGCGCTCAGCCAAACCCTCTGCACTCATTTTTCTTGGATTGTTTGGTTCAGTTGCAATAACTGTATCGAGCAGCGGCATCATAACACTCAGCATGCCCGAGATATCCTTATCTCCAAGAATACCGACAACAGCGACAATTCGCTGCTCCGGCATAAGTCGTTTGACGGCTGCCGCCAGACCGGACGCCCCATGGAAATTGTGGGCGCCATCGATCATTACCAGCGGCTCGTGGGACATGACTTCGAGACGTCCAGGCCAGACTGCAGCCGCTAGCCCGTCGCGGATCGCATTGTCCGAAATTTCAATGTCATAGGCTTCCTTGAGGGCTTCCGCAGTGGTCAACGCCACAACGGCATTGTTGACCTGATAGTCGCCAATCAGCTTTAAGCAGTAGGCATTGTCAAAGAGTTTAAAAACAGTACCTTCAAGGGTTGCAGACTGGATCGATGCCTCTTCACAGGGTGCGACCACCAGGCGCGTGCCAAGTTCCTGGCAGCGGGAAGCTATAACGTCCATGGCTTCCTGCGCCTGAGGATGAACAACGCAGACCGAATCCGCCTTGATGATGCCCGCCTTTTCAAAGGCGACTTTGTCCAAAGTGTCACCCAAATATTCTACGTGATCAAGATCCACTGGCGTAATCACGGACACTAAAGGCTTCTTGATGACATTGGTGGAGTCAAGACGGCCACCCAGGCCAACCTCCAGCACCACATAATCCACTTTGTGTCTTGCATAGTACTCAAAGGCCACCGCAGTGACGATTTCAAATTCGGTTGGATGAGTACAGCCTTCACTCAGCATGCGGTCCACGTGATTCTTGACAAAGGAAACGACCTCTGCCAGAGACTGATCATCAATGTTCTCCCCGTTGATCCGGATGCGCTCATTGAACACCTCCAGATAGGGCGACGTGTAGAGCCCGACTCTGTAGCCCTGGGCTCTCAAAATCGAATAGATCATAGTTGACGTGGAGCCTTTGCCATTTGTCCCGGCGACGTGGATATACGCCAGCCGGTCCTGAGGATTGCCCATATAATCGAGGAGCTGTGTTATATTATCGAGGCCGAGCTTGCTGCCAAATTGATAGGTGCTGTGGATATAATCGATCGCTTCACGAACATTCATGCCGCTTCTCTCCTATTTGAGTTTGGATTTGACTTTGTCGAGTCTGTCTTGAGAGAGGGTCAGCATCTCTGCCAGTGTCACGCGCTTCGCGCGCTCCTCCTCAACCAGCTGAGCCGGTGCTTTGGCGACAAAGCCTGCATTGCCCAGTTTAGAGTCAATGCGGTCAATTTCCGCAGTCAGCTTCTTCACTTCTCTTTCAAGGCGCTCAGATTCCTTTTTGTAGTCGATCAAGTCGTCCAGCGGCATGAGCAGTTCTCCGCCCGGAACGACTACCGAAACAGCATCCTCTACGACTTCGCCTTCGACAAACGCCCGTACTTCAGAGGCTGAAGCAAGGCTTTCGAGATACGTTTTTTGATCCAGGAAGACCGGCATGAGTTCCGGCGATACCTTGACAATAAGTCTGGCTTTTCTGGACGGTGCGACCTCCATTTCAGCCCGGGAGTTACGGATGCTGCGGATGGCGTCCATCAGAATCTCCATGGCACGCTCAGCGTCGGCATCCACATGGCCCAGATTCGCCACCGGCCAAGGCGTCACAATCAGGTCAGCGTCCTTGGATGGGAGGTGCTGCCAGATCTCTTCCGTAATAAACGGTATAAACGGATGGAGCAGCTTCAGAATATCTCTAAGCACGGAGAGAAGGACTTTCTGAACAGTCGCTTTTTCCTCCGGATTTTCGCCGTAAAGACGTTTCTTCGCAGTTTCGATGTACCAGTCACAGTATTCGTTCCATACAAATTCATAAATCTTATTGGCAGCGACGCCAAGCTCAAACTTTTCGAGGTTTTCCGTAGACTCTGTGGTCAACTGGGACAGTCTCGAGAGAATCCAGCGGTCCGCCAGGGTCAGCGTTTCAGAGCCGTCCAGTGCCCCCGGATCCTTTTCAATGCCCATCAAAACGAAGCGGGAAGCATTCCACAATTTGTTCGCGAAGTTCCGGCTGGACTCGACGCGGTCAATCTGGAACTTAAGGTCATTGCCCGGGCTGTTGCCCGTCGCCAGCATAAAGCGCAGCGCGTCAGCGCCAAACTGGTCAATGATATCCAGCGGATCAACGCCGTTACCCAGAGACTTGGACATTTTTTTGCCGTCCGCCGCCCTGACCAATCCGTGGATGAATACTTTATCAAAGGGAATGTCACCCATGGCATCAAGACCCGAGAAGACCATACGGACTACCCAGAAGAAAATGATGTCATAGCCTGTGACCAAAACGCTGGTCGGATAAAAATAATCGAGATCAGGTGTTTTTTCAGGCCAGCCCAAAGTTGAAAACGGCCAAAGGGCTGAGCTGAACCAAGTGTCGAGGACATCCTCGTCCTGTCGGAAGTTCGTGCCGCCGCAGTCCGCGCAAGTATCCGGCATCTCCCTGGCCACAACGACTTTGCTGCAATGCTCACAGTAGTAAGCAGGGATTCGGTGACCCCACCAGAGTTGTCTGGAGATACACCAGTCGCGGATATTCTCCAGCCAGTGCATATAAATTTTCGTAAAGCGCTCCGGTACAAACTCCAGAGTGTTATTTTTGACGACTTCAATGGCCGGTCCCGCGAGAGGCTCCATGCTGACAAACCACTGGTCGGACAGCATTGGCTCAATGATGGTATGGCAGCGGTAGCAAGTGCCTACATTGTGCTGGTGCTCTTTGATTTCAATAAGATGACCTGAAGCTTTCAGCTTTTCGACGACGGCTTTTCTGCAGGTGAAGCGGTCCATGCCTTCGAATTCACCCGCGGCGGCGTTCATGGTCCCATCGAAGTTCATGGCTTCGACGGTCTCCAAGTTGTGGCGCTTGCCAATTTCATAGTCATTAGGGTCATGGGCAGGCGTCACTTTCAGAGCGCCGGTACCGACTTCGCGGTCGACGTAGGCATCCGCGACTATCGGCAGAGCTCTTCCAACAAGCGGAAGAATTGCCACTTTGCCAACGTATTTGGCATAGCGCGGATCCTCCGGATGCACCGCTATCCCCGTGTCGCCCAGCATGGTTTCCGGGCGGGTCGTAGCGATTTCGAGGTAATCGTCCTCCGAATCCTGGAGATAGTATTTGATATGATAGAACGCACCTTGCTTTTCTTCGTGTTCGACCTCAGCGTCCGAAAGCGTGGTCATGCAGTCCGGGCACCAGTTGATCAGACGGTTCCCGCGGTAAATCAGACCTTTTTCGTAAAGGCGGATAAAGACTTCTGTTACCGCCTGGTTACAGCCTTCGTCCATGGTGAAGCGCTCGCGGTCCCAGTCGCAGGAGCTGCCCAGCTTCATCATCTGGTTGACGATCTGGCGGCCGTAATCCTCACGCCATGCCCAGGCGCGCTCCAGGAAGCCGTCGCGGCCGACCTCTTCCTTGTTAAGGCCTTCTTCCTTCTTGATCTTCTCAACCACTTTGACCTCGGTAGCGATGCTGGCATGGTCCGTTCCCGGCAGCCAGAGGGCCTCAAAGCCCTGCATGCGCCTCCAGCGGATCAGGATATCCTGTAAGGTTTGATCCAGCGCATGGCCCATGTGAAGCTGTCCTGTGATGTTTGGAGGAGGAAGTACAATTGTGTAAGGCTTCTTGTCCGGATTGACCTCTGCCTTAAATTGCTTCTTATCCATCCAGCCTGCGTAAATTTTGTCCTCAAAGGCTTTAGGATCATAAGTTTTGCCCATTTCACCCGCGGCTGGCATTTCTTGCGTCATTTTTTCAATGTTTTTCTCTTCCACAATGTTCACTCCCGACTATGATTCTTTTTTCTGACCTTTTCCGATCTTTTGGGAAATAAAAAAAACTCCATCCCAATCAAGGGACGAAGTCTATTCGCGTTACCACCCCAGTTCCGTCTGCTCATCCCGGTGCAGCCTGCTTTGCAAGCGCTTCCGAGACTCCGCTTCGCGGCACCTCCATTGACGTCAAACGGCGTCACCCGTCCAGCGCTTGGCTTCTCAAAAGCGTTCGCGCCGGCCGCTCCACAGCGACCTTCAGCCTCACAACCCGCGAAGTGTCTCCCAGCCATGGACACTCTCTCTGAACACATTGTTAAGGCCTACTCCTCTGTTTCTCAGCGTTTTAAGTGCTCTGCCTGCCGATGGTCACCCAACCGCAGACATAATCACATTCTTCATTTAGTTTGCTGAGCACATTATACAAGAAGCAGGCGCACTAGTCAAGGAGGCAATAGGCGTAAGCCGCAATAGGCGTAAGCCGCAATAGGCATATGGAAGCGAGGGGGGGTGCAACCCGCGGCCATCGGCCACCCGCCTTTAATCTTTAACATGCTATTTAAGAAGGTGCATACAGCACCGGCGTTCCAGATACCACACCAACTCGCGGGCCATGCTTCTGAAGTCGTAATGAAAAATGCTCCAGTCACGCTGATAATTGACATAAACAATCCGCTTTATACTCATGGAAGGCAAATACGGATTGCCGTCTACGGTCGAAGAATCCTGATAAATACACAGCCGGGTCACGCGGCCCATGCCCCGCTTCATAGTCTCTGGGTCAATACCGGTCTCCACTGGCTCTTCATGTACAATCGCAAACCAAAGCATGCCGTCAATCTCGCCTTCCAGATAGCCTCTATGCCTGTGATCATTGATGACCTTGATATTATGCTCATAAGAACCCATATGACATCCCACCCATCTGTCCGACGACGAAGCCCCCACAAAAAACAGAGGGAATACCAGAATAATATACTTCTAGTATTCCCAAATTTGAATGGTCTACACAATAACTTTTATTGAAAGATCACGTCAATCTCTGCCACAGCGGATTTGATCACCAGTTCAATCTGTTCCTCGGACTGGTCATAGCCCTCGGAATAATAGATACCATCCTCTTTGATGAAGCCGTTACTTGATAGGGATTGGTCTCCTACAATCCCTTTGTAATCGACACTGACGCCGACGCCCTCCGGCACCACAAGGCGGATGGAGGTCGCGCCGCAGTTGATTTCAACGGTTGAACGCTCGACGAGGTTCCCCATTCTGAGATCAAGGTCTCCGGCGCCCATGTTGATTTGCAGTCGTTCCACCGGGATCTTTTCAAGACTCATATCGCTTTCCATAGCACCGGCATCGACTTTGAGGTCCCATTTGACCTTAGGATTTAAATAGAGATCATAATCCAGTTTTTCGTGAATATCATCAAAACGAAGACCTTCTTCGGGATTAAAGTTATAAGCAATGGCACTTTCGCTCCTGCGGCTTCCAACCTGGTATAGCTTTCCGGGCACCACATAGGACATGGCACTTTGATCCGTCAGACCAACTTTGAAAGTTCCCGCCGGAAGGGCGATATCCACGCTGGCTTTATCGATGCCGTCCAAATCAGAGAGGGCAAAGCTGCCACTGGTTATGCCGGAGACCCAGGCATCAGCGTTTCTGTCCCCACGCTCGACAATGGACCAAGGCAGGGTCATCCCGAAGAAATCAAGATCCCGGTCACGGCTGCCAACCATGGTGCCATAAAGCAGAATTGCTGCAATGAACAGCACCCAAGTTATAAGGCCAATGTAAGGAAATCTCCTGAATATGATATTGACGCCAACGACAACGAAGATGAGCGGCCAAAGATCGAAGAGCGCACTGATTATGGAGATATTGATATAGCCAAACTTGACGAGCAGCCAGACAACGCCTATGGCAATGAAGGTCAGACCAACGCCTATGCCGTCTGCAATCTGTTTGTGACGTCTTCTGCGAAGTGCTTTGTCACGCTCTTCAATCTCTGCGCTGGTTAGGACTGCGCTGCCTTTTGCGCTGGAATCCCGCTGAGGTTCAAGCTTGGGTTGTGATGTGGGTTGTGCTTTAGGTTGTTCCGGTTGACTTGTTTGCTGCTGATCGTCCATCTTCAGTCACCTCTGCCCTTCATGACAATCAATCCGCCAATAAGAATCAGAACTACCGGCAGAATCAGAGAGAAATCAAACCAAGGCAGGACTTGTCGGAAAAATAACAGTGCGCCAAGTCCAATAAAACCGAGACCAATGATGAGCCGCGCGTTGTCATTGTTGAATTCGTGTGATTTCCTGCCGCCTGCGGAAGCCGGGTCCACGCCTTCATAGCCCTGATCTTCCTGAACGAATTCATAACCGCCTTCACCAACCGGGCGCTTTGGGATGACAATGGCACAAATGATATAAGCCAAAAGGCCTGTCCCTCCGAAGATGACCATGACTGCCCACAGAATTCTCACAATCACAGGATCTATGTTGAAATACTCCGCCACGCCGCTGCACACACCGGCTATGACGACGTCATTATTGGATCGATACAGTCTTTTCATGACTTAGACCTCCTTGGTTGCTGATTCAGCTGGTTTATTGGGTTCTGAGGCATTGACAGCCGTCTCGGCAATCTCATCTTCAACGGTTTCATAGTCAAAGTTTTCAGCGCTTGAGCCTGCTTCCGGCCCAATGCCAGTCGACGGTTGTGCCGCCGAAGCTACATCTGCTCCGGGATCTGTTTTCAGCTCCGTCTTCATTTCTGACGGCATATCCGGTTTGGCGCCCGCCACAGGATCAAAAGTTTCTTCCTCCCGTCTGCTTCTGCCGCCACCGCTTCCCGGTCCGCTGCCTGGCCCCTGTGTCCCCCGCCCGCTTAATGGCGCTTCAGGAATAATCAGTCCAGCCGCAATGTAAAACAAAACACCGATGCATGTAAAACCAATAAAAATCATGCCAAGTCGAATGACGGTGGGATCGATGCCCGTATATTCACCAATGCCGCCGCAGACACCAAACAACATTCGATTTTCCCTGGAGCGATACAATTTTTTTTCCATAGGTTTTGACCTCCTTTTCTTTACAGCATGATCATACCATATGCTATCTTGTTTTACAAGGTACTCAGTTAAACACTATAGATTAAATGATTCTTAAGAACTTAATGATTTTTTAACAAACTGTTGGGGCGGAAGGATCAACAGGTTACGTCCGCATGGAAGCCGGGGTTAGCAGGCGACAACCGCTGGCACCGTCCACCCCAATCAAAAAGCCCCGGACGTGTTCTCCGAGGCTTCTTATTAATTCATGTGGCTACAATTAAATCTTAACCCCGTCCATGGCCCGGACCAAAGATTCTCTCCGCGATCCGAATACCGGTCGGTGTTGCCGCAAGGCCGCCCATGGCCGTTTCTCTGAGCGTTGGGGACATAACTTTACCTACGCGGTACATAGCGTCCACGACTTCATCAAATGGGATCGCCGTTTCCAACCCTGCCAGAGCCATGTCCGCCGAAAGGATGGCATTGGCCGTACCCAGCGCATTCCGTTTCGCGCAGGGACATTCCACCAGACCTGCGATTGGGTCACATACGAGCCCCAAGATGTTCTTGATGGTAAAAGACGCCGCGCTCAGCGCAGCTGCAGGACTGCCGCCCATCATTTCCACAATGGCGGCAGAGGCCATAGCGGATGCCGTACCCGTCTCCGCCTGACATCCCCCTTCAGAACCAGCTACCGTAGCGTTTCTGGAAAATAGAAAACCTATAGCGGATGCTGTTAAAAGCGCCTCAACCAATTCCTCATCTGTCTTACCCTGCCTGAGACCGGTTGAGACCAAAGCCCCGGGCACAATCCCACAGGATCCCGCCGTAGGGGATGCCACAATCCGCCCCATGGAGGCATTGACCTCCATGACCGACATAGCATTGGTCATAGCTTGAAACATATCCCGCCCGGACAGCGGCTCATGTGTCGCCGCATACTGCGACAGCTTGTAGGCTTCTCCGCCAATCAGTCCGCTGACTGACTTGACACCTTCATGAAGCCCCGCCTGTATGGCTGTCTTCATAACATTAAGGCTGTCAAGCATCTGACCGCGGATCTCCTCCGCGGATCTTTTCGACATTTCTACTTCCCTTGCCAGCATAACCTGAGCAATAGTCATCTTTTTCTCGCCGCAAATTTCCAGAAGTTCTTCACCGGTTGTAAATCTATAAGTCATACGTCACCTCTCATATCAGATAGACATCGACAATGCCCGGAAATGTGCGAATTGCGCGCAATGCCTCGTCACTGACAACATCCGAAACTTCAATCACCATGACACCCTCGTCATCACGATTCTTTTTCTTGTGAAAACTCATATATAGAACATCGAGGTTACAAGCCATCAGGATGTTGGTCATGCCTGAAATGATGCCTTTGCTCGTGTTATGTCTGACAATAATGGTCGGGTGCTCACCGCTGATCGTGAGGTCAATCCCGTTCAGATGCACAATGTTTATATTTCCTCCGCCGATAGACGACCCAATCAGCACCACTTCCGAATCATCTGTGCGTCTGATGACAATCTTGACGGAATTCGGGTGCATCAAATCGCCGAGATCTTTCTCCTGAAAGCTGTAGGCAACACCCCTTTGAGCGGCGATCTCAAAGGCTTCTCTTAGCCGGTCGTCACTCTCGCCAAAGCCCAGAACCCCGGCCAGAAGCGCTTTATCTGTTCCGTGGCCTCGATAGGTTTTAGCGAAGGAGCCATGCAGGTAAAAATCCACACTTTTAATGTCATCACCTGCGAACTTGTGAGCCATCTTTCCTATTCTGGCCGCACCTGCGGTATGGGAGCTCGAAGGTCCAATCATCACTGGGCCAAGGATATCAAACATACTATAATCTACCAAGTTGCCACCTCCTTTTTTAATGAATATACACAAATTTTACGAAAAAGAAAAGATGGGCGCTTACCCATCTTGAAATTTATTTTTTGTTTACTTATATCTAAAATATTTAATAACCTTTTCAGCGTGCCAGTATAATATTTCACATGAATGAAATCAAAAAACACAACACTTTTCATCCCATATTTTGAGCGCCTAGACTATAAACCCGCAGCCACCCTCACCATCTCTTGATGCTTTGGATCTTTGGTTCTGGTGCTGTGGAGCTTGCTGTCCCTGAAGTGCAGACAGAAGTGTCCGGAGACGCCGTTGTTCTTGACCATGTCGAAATTGTAGCCATAACCATACCCGGCTGAACGGTCGTTGATGTATTTGCCTTCAGGCTGATTTTCAAGTCCCGCATGGGGCATGCCATTCATGGAGGCTGCGATAATGCGGTTGTTGAAATGGACGAGAATGGCTCTGCGGGACCAGTTGTAGGAGCCGCCCCAAAGCTTCTTAATAATCTCTGCGTCCTCTTTTGTGACAGGCTCAATGTCCGCATGGACGCCGCCGTAGGTGACTTTCACTTTAAATATTGTACCCGTCTTAAAGTCCTCCAGCGTCAGAACCGTGGAGCCGCGCTTCAGCGACCCCTGAATGTCATTCCAGGTGATATATTCGCCCACTCGGCGCTCGCCGACACCTCTCGAAATGACCGTCTGTTCAGATGCAGCTGAAGCCGTGCCATCTGTAGTCGTCAGCAATATGTACCCCAGCTCCGCCATCTTGGCAAGAACGGCTTCACCCGCGTTGCCATCCACTGTCATGTTAAATTTCATCTGGAAAGTCTTGATGGCTTCTTCAGTCATGGCACCATAAAAATCTGTAGGCTTGTCGATGTCCAGATAGCCAAACTGCATCAAAGTCGATTGAATCCAGTAAACGCTTTTGGAGGTATCTCCAAATTTGTAGGTCGCCCTTTTGACTTCAGGAATCCTGTTTTGAGTCTGCAGCTGGGCCAGAGTGCTTGTGCCTGCAACGCCGTCTGCTGTCAAACCGACACTTTTCTGATAAGCTTTTACAGCCTGTTCAGTCGTTGGACCGTAGTTCAAAGTATACGCATGGTTCTTGTAGAAGCCTGCATCGTTCAGTGCCCGCTGCAGCCAGTAAACATCCTTGCTCACGGAACCCAATTTATAGACGGGCTGTTTAAAGTGCTCCGCCACGTCTGCAAAGCCGCTTCCTAGCGCCAATGTGCCGCCTATCAGCAGCAATGTCATCACCTTTTTAATCATAAAATCCTCCATCGGCAAAATTTATTATGTTAACTATACATGCCGATGGCAGATAAATCAAGGCTTTTAGGTTTTTTGTTACTTTTTAATCAAGGTCCGAACCACGTAGGACGCCATGAAAAAGCCCGATACAGGGGGCACGAAGGACACGCTGCCCGGTGTAACCTTTCTGGGATTCGATGTATTTGGATCTAAATTTTGGGGTTCCACCGGCAGTTCTGTGGAATACACTACCATGAGTTTTTTTACACCGCGTGCTTTCAGCTCCTTGCGCATGACTTTCGCCAGCGGGCAGACTGAGGTCTTGGAGATGTCCGCCATAACCAGCCGGGTCGGATCCAGCTTGTTTCCGGTACCCATGGAGCTCACTACCGGGATGCCGCGTTCCTGGCAGGTCACAATCAGGTGCAGCTTTGACGTGACCATGTCTATGGCGTCTATGACGAAGTCGAAACCATCGGCAAAAATCTCTTCAGAAGTGTCAGCGTCATAGCGCTGCTTGACAGCATTCACCTGAATTTCCGGATTGATGAGGGCGATGCGCTCCTTCATGACGTCGACCTTGTATTGGCCGATGGTCGTGTCAAGGGCATGGAGCTGGCGGTTTATATTCGTCAGCGCAATCCGGTCGAAGTCGATGAGAGTCAGGCGGCCGACACCGGATCTGGCCAGGGCCTCAGCCGCAAAGGAACCCACGCCGCCTATGCCAAAGATAGCCACGTGGCTATTTTTAAGGATGTCCAAGCCTTCGGAGCCTAAGACCATTTCGGTACGTGTCAATCTGTTTAAATCCATCTTTCAAACCGCCTTTTCAGCAAAACGGCGTACAGTTTCGACTATGACTTCAACAGCTTTATCCATGGAGGCCATTGGGATGTACTCAAAACGGCCGTGATAATTGTGTCCGCCTGTGAAAATGTTTGGCGTCGGAAGGCCCATGTATGAAAGCCGCGAGCCGTCAGTGCCGCCGCGGATGGCCTTGATGAGGGGCTTGACCCCCACTGCTTCCATGGCGCCTTTAACCTCTTCCACGATCTCCATCACCGGCAGAATTTTTTCTTTCATGTTGAAGTAGGAGTCTTTGAGGAGCAGCTCAACCGTGCCGGCGCCGTGCCTCTGGTTCATGTAGCCTGCGGCTTCGGTCATGAGGCGCTTTCTTGCCTCAAATTTTTCCAGATCGTGGTCCCGGATGATGTAGTGGAGCTCTGCGAGCTCGACGTCACCCTTCATTTCGTTCAGGTGGAAGAAGCCTTCATACCCTGTGGTGTGCTCCGGCCGCTCCGCTGCCGGAAGCATAGCGTTGAAAGTCATGGCCAGATGCTGGGAATTGACCATTTTGTCTTTGGCGTTTCCAGGATGGATGTTGCGGCCGTGAAACTTCACTGTCGCAGAGGCGGCGTTGAAATTTTCGTATTCCAGTTCACCAAGTTCTCCGCCATCCAGGGTGTAGGCGAAGTCAGCTGCGAACTTTTCAACCTCAAAGTGGTCTGCGCCCCGGCCAACTTCTTCGTCTGGTGTGAAACCTATTTTGAGGTCCCCTCTCGGGATTTCGGGATTTGCCATAAAGAATTCCACCGCGCTCAGGATCTCTGCAATACCTGCTTTGTCATCCGCGCCGAGAAGCGTTGTCCCGTCCGTGGTGATGAGGTCTTGACCAGTATATTTTAGGAGCTCCGGGAAGTCCTTTGGCGACATGATGATCGTTTGTTCCTGATTTAAAAGAATGTCCCCACCATCATAATTGTTGATGATCCGCGGATTGACCCCAGTCGCTGTGAAGTCCGGGCTGGTGTCCATGTGGGCGATTAAGCCAATGACCGGCGCCTTTGGCGTGTTGCCCGGCAGCGTTGCCATGAGATAGCCGTTTTCGTCCAGGCTGACGTTTTGAAGGCCCATGGCTCTCATCTCTTGCTCGAGAAGCTTCGCGAGCTCGAACTGTTTTTTCGTGGAAGGTGTGGTATTGGAGTGGTGATCAGAAGCGGTATCAATTTTAACGTATCTCAGAAATCTCTCATGTACAGGATTCAAGGTGAATTCACTCCCAATCGATTTTTTCAAGCGAGGTTTGGACAATGCGGTCATAGCCTTCCTGAAGCTTTTTGAGGATCGGATTTCCAGGTGAGTTGATTTTCTGATCGTCGATCTGCGCCACCGGCAACAGTCCTATGGACGTGCCCGTGATAAAGCAGGCATCATAAAGGTATGCCTCCGAAGCCTTGATTTCGGCCTCTTCAAAGGCTATGCCAAGTTCTTCTATTGCCGCGAGCAGCTTCTGACGGGTGATCCCCAGCAGCACGTGATTTGATCTTGGCGTCAGCAGACGGTCGCCCTGGACGAAGAAAACGTTGGAGCGGCTGCCCTCTGTAATGCGGCCCTCGCTGTCCACGAGCAAGCCCTCAAAGATGTCCGTGGTCTCTCTCAGGTTATCCACTTTGGTGCTGAGTTCTGTATTGATGACCTTGGCGTTTGGATTTTCTCTTTCCACGTGCATCAGAACTGTTTTGACGCCGTTTTCGTAATAGTCTTTTGGCGGATAAAAGCTCTTGACCGGAAAGACCACATAGCTGAACGCGCCGCTTTCGAGATAGCCTGCGACTATTTTCAGATTGTTGTCCTTGATCTCACAGTGCGCCACGACTTGCTTCATGTCTTCTGCGACAGCCGCTTCAATGCCTTCCATAGGCATGCCTAAAGTCAGACCGGATTGCTTTAGTCTTTCTAGGTGCTCTTCCATGAACAGCGGCTTGCCCGCCATGATCCGGATAACCTCATAAATGGTCTTGCCTTGAAACGGCCATTCTTCTAAATCGTACGCATAATACACCTGACCGTCCGCGGCCACAAACGGCAAATTGGATGTTATTTTCAAATGGTTCACCCCATGTCTGAATGTAATTTATGTCTATTCGCTTAATAGTTTAACATAAATTCATGGGAATTTGTCTCAATTCGCATATCATTGCGCACTGCTTCTGTTGCGCTTTTTATCATCAACAAGATTTAAAGGGCCTGCAAATAATCCACCACATCTACAATCACGCCGTTAGATTTATATACTCGTGGGATCCGCTTATCAATTCTGCAAATAATTTCATGCGTATTAGTCCCCAACCAATCTGCCATATCTTCAATCCAAATCTTATTAACATCATCGCCACCGAAAAGAGTTACTGTATCACCCACCTTAACATCAAGACCTGTTACATTTATCATGCATTGATCCATGCAGATCCTTCCCACAACCGGAACTCGGCGACCTTTCACCAACACATTTGCTTTTCCACTAAGCATTCTCGAAAAACCATCAGCGTATCCAATAGGTAAAGTCGCGATCTGCTCATGTCCTCTTGTAAAATATTGATGGCCATAACCTATCCCATATCCGGGAGGTAAGTCTTTTAAATGCGCGATGGTCGTTTTCAAAGACATGACTTCTTTTAATACAATCGATTCATGAGAAACATTTCCAGACGGATAGAGACCATAAAGCATTATGCCAGGCCTCACCATATCCATGCAATATTCCGGAAGATCAATAATACCCGCACTGTTGGATACATGGCGGATAGGGATTATAACGCCGCATTTCTCTAATTTATTGGTTATGTTGATAAAAATTTCAATCTGCCTTAATGTGGAGGATTTGTCGATGTCATCCGCAGAGGCAAAATGTGTGAAGATCCCTTCAATCTCTAAGCCTGGCATTTTGCTCATCTCAAGAATGTCTAAAATGGTTTGATTTCCGGGCATCATACCAATTCTTCCCATACCAGTTTCAATTTTTATATGTACTTTAATTCTCTTACCTGAACAAACGGCAACATGATTGTATCCTTTAGCAGTTTCAAGATCATACAGAGTTTGAGTTAGATTGTATTTTACTAGAACATCAGCTTGATCTGCCGGTGTATAACCCAACACCATAATGCCAGGATCAGGATACTCCTTTCTAAGTTGAACCGCTTCAGTCAAAATGGCAACTGCAAGCCGATCCGCACCGTGATCCAGCAGTGTTTTGGCCGAAATGACAGCACCATGGCCATAGCCATCAGATTTAATGACTGCTAATATTTTGCAGTCTGGTTTGAGACAGCGCTTGACCTCCTTAATATTGTGTTCCAAATGATCAAGATTGATTTCTGCCCAAGCAGGCCTCATAATTCTATCCATTTCTTTACCCCCCCCAATGCGTCTACTTTATTTGCCAATCCATTGACTTCCAGATAGAAAAAATCTTTAGAATTTCATTTTTTGAATATCAATCCTAATACATACTTGTTATTATTCATTTTCCAAGGTACAATTTGATTAAATATTATTAATTACAGTTTAACTAGGTTTAACCCAAGTGTCAATTTTTATTTAATTTAATTAAATACAATTTAATCGGAGGCCGTATATGTCTGAAGTCAATATTGGCAAAAAAATTCAAGAATATAGAAAATTTAAAAACCTAAGTATTAAAGAGTTGGCGGAAAAATCTGGCGTAACATCTTCTTTGCTCAGCCAACTTGAACGAAATTTAGCCAACCCATCAATAAACACACTCAAAACTATAGCGAATGTGCTCGATGCGCCATTGTTCAGTTTTTTCATGGATGCCGGAGAAACAGACTCATTCATTGTCAGATTAGGAAACAGAAAAAAATTAATTTTTCCATCTAATGAGGATTTCACTTATGAACTGCTCACACCAGATACAAGTGGCGCAATTGAGTTTCTGTTAATGTCACTTGCGCCTCACACAAAATCCTCCGATCTTCTGATTGGACACGAAGGTGAAGAAGTCGCATATGTAACAAAGGGCAAAGTACAACTCTATTTTGAAAATGAAGTCATCACTTTGTTTCAAGGAGATAGTATAAGGATTCCTCCGTTTTATAAGCACAAATGGGAAAACGAATCCTCAGAACCTGCTGAAGTCATCTTCGCAGTTACACCGCCTTCATTTTAAAGTTAATACACTCAAAATCAAAAGAGCAGCCAATAGGCCGCTCTTTTTGATTTAACTCATTTGAATGCAATTCAGTTTATTTTCATTTGATTAATGCCTCAATGCAGCTAGCCATTCTGAATAAGATAGTTTTCAACTAAGCTGCCTTCTTAAAAAAATCATTTGAAAGGCGTCGCACTTCAGGTGATAAGATTGTCAATGCTATCAAATTTGGAATGATCAGAAGGCCAAGTGCACAATCCTGAATCAGCCAAACCAATTTGATACTACTGACACTTCCCACCGCAATAGCGGCAGGGAATAGAATTCTGTAAACCCAAGCTACATCTTCATTCGCCAAATAAAGCAAACTAACATGTCCAAAATACCACTGACTCATTAATGAAGTCCCAGCGAACAACATCAAACTCACAGAAACAATGACACTCATCCAAGGAGCAACCGTACCAAATGCAGTTGAAGTCAACAAAGATGGGTTAACTACTATGTTATGAACCCCTGTGAGAAGTATGACAAACCCAGTGATCGAACAAATTATAATGGTGTCAATAAATACATCAACTATCCCATAAACCGCTTGTCGAACAGGATGATCCACAGCAACCGTAGAATGGATCACAGCAGCAGACCCTTCGCCAGCTTCGTTGGAATACAACCCTCTTGATACGCCATATCGCATGGCTTCTTTTAAGGAAAATCCCGCAACACCACCAATTCCAGCTTTTAGCGAGAAGGCTCCCTCAATTATAGACATAAAAACATCAGGAATTTTGGCGGCATTCACAACAATTACGATCAACCCGCCAGAAACATATAACAGCGCCATAAATGGCACAATCCTTACCGCTACTTTGGCGAGTCGCTTCAATCCACCTGCTGCAATGGCGCTCATAATCAATGCCAGAATAATTCCGGTGATCCACTCAGAAACCCAAAATCTATTTCGCATCACATTGGCTATCGTATTTGACTGAATTAAAGTGCCTCCTAAATTTTGAGCAAATAGCAAAATAGCAGCCACAACACCTAACCAGCGGCAAGACAACCCTTTCTCTATGTAATACATCGGGCCGCCCATGACTCTACCGAGTCTGTCCTTTGTATGATAATGAAGTCCAAGAACAATTTCTCCATATTTCGTTGCCATGCCTACCACCGCAGCGACCCACATCCAAAATAAAGCCCCAGGTCCTCCTGATAAAATTGCAGTAGAGACACCGACAATATTTCCGCTCCCAACAATGCTTCCAACCGACGTACAGAGCGCCTGAAATGAGGTAATAGTCAATGAAGTTGACTTTTTTTTCTCTTTCAGCTCTAAAATAGGTTGAAGGAATACTTCACGCACAATAAATGGGATCTGTTTGAATTGGACAAAGCCGGTCATTACAGTGTATAAGAGCCCGACACCAATTAATGCTGCCAGGAGCCAGTCCCCCCATAGAAACTCAGCGAATTTTTCGAATAGGTTCTCAATCCGTTCCATAATTCACCTCAATTTTACCAAGTCAGGCTGCGAGCTTTTGTGTAATCACTATCTACTTTGAAGTTGTATACATTAGATTGCTGCTAGAAAGTATGAACTTACTTTTTGTTCATCTGTAAATCTTCTGTTGGGAATCTTTCACATAGATTTTCACCTTGAGCAGTCGGTATTGGAATTCCCATTAGAGCCGCCAATGTCGGAGCCACATCCACCAGATTACAGCTGCCCAAATCCATACCTTTTGGTATTCGAGGCCCCATCATACAAAATGAAGCTCTCATTTCATCAAATTCTTCACTATAGCCGTGCTGTGCCTTTTGAATCAACTCGTTTGTCATATAATCACCACAAATATCATCCCTGATTTCGTATCCTTTCTGAGCCACAAGCACATAGTCTGCTTCAGAAAATCCTTTCCGGTTTAATCTCGCTTGGTCTCCAGTCAATACTTCCAAGATTCCGTTATCACCTTCTGTTCTCAACTGATCCATTAGAAGGCTAAGTTTATCTCTGGATTCAAAGTCCTTAGAATCCTTCAATCTTATTTCACAGGTGCCGCCAGCTCTTTGAGACCATGCACGCCACGAAATCATATGATTTTGCTCGTCCACACTGATGAGCCCAGCTTCTTTAAGCTTGACATTTGGTCTTATACAATGATGATTGTCCAGACTTCCATGATCAGAGACCATACAGATTACCAAATCTCTTTCAGATATTTCATAGGCTGTATTTATTAGGTCGCCCACCATCTGATCAATCTGTTCTAAAGCTCTTAGCGCTTCAGGGCTATATACCCCATTAATGTGCGCCGTCTCATCAAACGAAGCAAAATAGGTCGACATAAAGAAAGGTCTCACATTATCATGAGTTTTTATTTTGTTCCTAAGCAGCCATACGGCTGCCTCTTTTCTTCTGCGATCTCCATCAACTGTTAAATCTAGGCCACCAGGAAATCGGCCTATCTCTTTTTCCATTTCTGAAGCAAGCCCCTGCGGCACGGAGACAGCATCGATAAATTTGGTGTCTAAAGGTGATCCATCCCACCAAAACTCAGGAACTATATAATCGCCTTGTGCGCCAACTGAAGTTGGAAATGCAACACTTGCTGAACAATAACCATGTTCCTTTGCAAGTTTCCACAGTGTTGGAACATTATCACTTACAAACCAATGCCATGCGCCTTTATGGCTCCCATCAGGATCGAACATGATATTGTTGTATATACCATGGGTATCCGGATAAGTTCCAGTAATAATAGTTTGATGGCAAGTATAAGTAAAGCTTGGAAATACACTCTTGACACCTTTGGAAGCAAATACTCCATTATTGATAAAGAATTCAGAAATATTAGGTAAGATCACACCAAATTTTTGGGGATCAGTAATAAACTCAGGCTTAAGAGCATCCACTGATATTAAAAGAAAGTTTGTTTTCAGATGATTCAACTATTTCACACCTCATTTCATAAACTTGTTCGACTCAGCTCAAAATTCACTTTTTTATTGTTACATTAGAACCAGATTCGTTCATTATTAATTCGCTTTTTAACTTCGACATATTAATGCCCACGATCTTCATCATCCTGTTTGAGTTTACTTACAACAGGAACATTAGCTTTTTCAAACATCTTGACTTGTTGATCCGTTACTGAAGAGTCTGTGATGATCATATTTATTTTTTCCAAACCACACATTTTATACAGAGAATTTACCCCTAATTTTGAACTGTCTGTAATGATGATGGTTTTATCCGAAGCCTCCATCATTTTGATTTGAACAATAATTTCATCCGGCCGCTGATAAGTAATCCCGGATTCAACCGAAACCCCGCAGGTTGTAAGAAAAAAAGTGTTGATGTTTAATTTCGAGAAGATTAATGTCGCCATATCAGTCGTCATTGAATACTCTTCCGGGCTTAACACCCCACCTGTCAGTATTACCGTAAAGCCCTTTGCGTCTGCCAGAACATTGGCAATATGAAGTGAGTTGGTAACAACCGTCAGTCGACTGAATTTCGTTTTAATGATTTCCGCGAGTTTTCTTGAGGTCGTACCTGAATCCAACGCCAACGACTGTCCCTCTGTTATATATTGTGCTGCAATCTCAGCAATCTCTGCTTTTTCAGAAACCTTCTGCCGTTCTCTTTTTTGAAATTCAAGATATCCGTTGTTAGATTCATTAGAGTCACTTTGATTGACAGCGACTGCACCGCCATGTGTTCTTTTTAGATAGCCCTCTGATTCCAGATATTCAAGGTCTCTTCGTACGGTTTCAGACGACACTCCTATCGTCACCTTAAGAGAAGATGCTTTAACTGCACCTTCCTTTTCGAGGATCGAAAGTATCTGCTCATATCTTTTTTCAGGCAACCACATCATTTCAACACCCTCAATTCCATATTGTAAGTTAGAATCTCTTCGCACACATAATACCACACTACAACAACAAAACACAATAATATGCACAAATTTATCAAATTATTTCTTGATTTCAGGATTCAAACCATCGATAATTAAAATATTTCACAACTAAACACTTTTTTTATCACATTTTCACTTGATTTCACACAGAATCAGTAATATAATGACCTCATTCCACATAATATCACACACCGATTTAAGGAGGAGTCATTTTGGAAAGTGCGATGAAAAACAAAGATTTGAACACAACGAGGAAATGGGCATCTCTAGTATCACTTATTTTTGGAGCGGGTACAATCTACAAGCTAGGATTCCTAAAGGATGCATTTTATGTGCCAATGCAACAGTTCATGAATCTATCCCACACCCAAATTGGATTAGCAATGAGTGTCGCTGGCTTTATTTCCACTTTTGGCTTCTTGGCATCCATTTATTTGTCCGATCGTTTCTCAAAGAAAATCATGATTCCAATTTCTTTAATAGGTACCGGTGCCGTTGGATTATTACTCTCTACTTTACCTTCATTCAACTATTTTCTGATCGCTTATTGTCTGCTTGCAATTTTTGCAGACATGTTATTCTGGCCAATTATGCTGAAAACAGTCCGTTTGCTAGGCGACAAAAGCGAACAAGGCAGAATGTTTGGTCTTCTGGAAGCAGGTCGGGGTCTGATTGACACCATTGTCGCTTTTGGCGCTCTCGGCATTTTTGCATATCTAGGAAGCAACGCCAATGGTTTAAAAGGTGCAATTCTCTTTTTCTCTGTAGTACCAATAATCATAGGTATAATTTCATATTTTCTGCTAGATCACGACAAGGTCAGTGAAGTCAATTCTAAAGGTGAACGAGTTGGTAAGAATAAAGTCGCTTTTGAAGGTATGACAAGAGCAATCAAAAATAAATACATATGGATTGTAGCTTTCAATGTCTTCTTTGTATACAGCGCTTACTGTGGTATTACCTACTTCACTCCGTTTCTTGAGGACATCTATGGTCTCCCTCTAGTACTTCTTGGCGCATATGGCATAATTAAGCAATATGGTCTCAAAATGCTTGGGGGACCTGTTGGCGGATATTTAACGGATAAAGTCGTTAAATCGGCAACCAAATTTCTAAAAATCACTTTTCTTCTCACTGCAATTGTTATGTTGATCTATATGAATCTTCCTCATGAATCCTTAAATCTTTACTTTGGCATGTTCTTGACATTAGTTGTAGGTGCCTTTATTTTCAGTATGCGTGCAGTTTTCTTTGCACCTATGGAAGAAATTAAAGTACCACGCGAAATTACAGGTTCCGCTATGTCACTTGGCTCCTTAATCGGTTATCTACCTGGTGCTTTTCTTTATACGGTCTATGGAAATATACTTGACACCCATCCAGGTATGGCAGGTTATAAAATCGTCTTTTCTATGATGACAGGTTTTGCGATTCTCGGTTTCCTACTTTCAAGTTACCTTTTGAAGAGCATAAAAAAAATGGACAGCGACAAGGCAGCCTAATAAGACCTTAAAGTCAAAAACCACTTCAATCGTTGAAGTTCATGCGATGAAGTGGTTTTTATAATGTCCTGTTTTTTCGTGTTGATAGATAGGTCATTTATTTACAAGCAAACTTTTCAGTCACCGAAGGCTAAAGATTGGTAACGGGCTGCGTTCTATCGCGCAGCATACACCTCACGCTAACTGCCGTGCGCCCCTTGGTCTCGGGCTGCGCCCTATATAAACGAGAGCAAAAAAACGCAGTTGAGTGCAAGCACTCCTCTGCACGGGCTGCGCAAGGTACACCTCACGCCAACAGCCGTGCGCCTCGTTCCGCCTTAAACCTCGCTCCGCGCGTTTTAAGGCTGCACTTCGGTCTCGGGCTGCGCCCTATATAAACGAGAGCAAAAAAACGCAGTTGAGTGCAAGCACTCCTCTGCGTTTTTTTGCTCTCGTTTATGCACGGCTGTTAGCTATTTGTCACTCGTTTCTAATAGCCTCTAACGCACTTAACTTCATTGCCCTCAGGGCCGGATAAAAACCAGCGGCTATGCCAACAACTGTTGCAAACACCAGCGCTGAGCCGCTCAGCCAAAGAGGAATAAATGAAATCCCGCCTGTAGTTTCACCCCAGCCAATATTAAAGAGGCTCACTCCCACGGAATTGACCAGCCAGGAAATTAAATAACTCAGCACCAGTCCCAATAAGCCTCCGAAGAAGCCAATCATACCGGCTTCAAACAAAAACAGTTTCTTGATGACCGGCAGCTCTGCGCCCAGAACTTTCATGACGCCAATCTCCCTAGTCCGTTCATAAATCGACATGACCATAGTGTTTGTGATCCCCAGTGCCGCAACAAACAGCGACACCGCGCCTATACCGCCAAGCACCGCCCGGATCCCGGCCGTCGTCTGCTTCATGGACTCCAGGATATCCGAGAGACTCCAGGCCTGAAGCCCCATGTCCTTGATCTGCTGCTGCACTTCCTGGACCTTATTCAGGTCATTGACCTTGACCTTGAGCTGTCCGTATTTGTCCGCATTCGGATCTGGTCTGACGCGGCCGCCGCCTCCGCCGCCACCATTATTGCCTGACAGCTTGGCGAGCTCTTCCTTCAGCTTGGTCAACTGAGTAATGTCCATATAAACCGTCCAGTCCCGCTCATTGTTGCTTTGGACCAGAATGCCCGCCGCCTGAACCTTCACGCCTCTTGGTCGCTGAGTGATATCCACATTGTCCGGCAGTGCCAAAAGCCGCGCCGTCATCAGTTCCACCTGCGGCGGTCCTGTATAGACCCTGGATTTCGGGTCATAGAACGAATCCTTGATGCCGCTGCCAAATAACAGCTCGTATTTACCGGTACCATCCGGTAAAGCGCCTTGCTCTACCTGAAAGTCGAAAAAATCCGACTTGGTCATATCGATACCATTTAAGTTGAGGTACGTAAAGTAGCGACCGGCATTCAGCTGCATCCCCTGCATCATGATTGGCATCACCGCGTCCACACCCGGAATCTGCTCGATCAATGCAACCGTCTCATCATTGAGTTTCGGTGCTTCACCCGCGCCAGGCCCAGGCGCCGGCATGCCCGGCTCCACATAGCCCCAGTTCGGGCTGACATCAATGATGTTGAGACTCCCCATATTCTTGAGCTGCTCCTCAAAATTGCGGTTCATCCCAATCCCCAGGGACATCATGACCACAATGGAAGCTGTTCCAATGACAACCCCCAGAACAGTCAGAATCGTCCGCGTCTTACGGCGCAGCAGATTCTTGACGCCCATTGAAATCAAATCCGCACTATTCATTGTCCTCCACCGCCTCAATTTCAGCCGCACGTTTCTTGTCCGCCCTGCGTTTCCAAAGCATCACGCCGCCCAGCAGCGCCGCCATGGCGGCCAGAATCGCCAGAATCATCAGTTTGGAGCCTGGACCAGGCATAGGCCCGCCTTCACCCGGAATCCCCTCGCCAGGCACTTCCTCACCAGGGATTCCTTCTCCAGGAACGCCCATAGGATCGCCCATGACATTGACAGAAAACGGCTTTTCAATACGGCCGGCCTCGCCGTTGGCATCCTCGTACTCAAAGACGACCATGCCGGTTGCCTCGCCCTCTGCCATTGGAATCAGCGTCGTGTCAAAATAGTCGCTTCTCCCCGCCTCAAAGTTGCCCACATAATAATTGGATCCCTGTATCTGGAAGTCCCCTTCCACTTTGACCATCATATTATACAAAGTGGACTTCCCAAGGTTATAAAACTCAAAGGACAGCGGCACCGGATTATTCACATAGGCCTCAAACGGCAGCCCAATCTCAGAGGTTTCCAGCCGCACCGGCTGAATCACCGGAATACTGACGACCTCTTCTTCCTTATAAGGATTCTTCTGATCATCATAAGCGTTGCCCTTGCTGTCTTCGTACTCAAAGGTCACCGTCAGGGCGTACGCCTTCACCGCCGCGTCGTTCTTGACCCGCATCCGCACGATCTTCGACAGCATCTCCTGCCGCCCCATAGCCTCAATAAAGAACGAACTCGCCATGTCGATAGGCGAAAACACGCCCTCCTCCGGCTTCAGCGTTACCTTGATATTGCGGATGCCCTCACTGCTGCTGGTATTGTAGAGATCCAGCTGCAGGTCAAATTCCGTGCCTGCCAGTACGGCGTCCCCGCCAATTCCATAATCCCGAATGATAATTTTAGGTCTGCCGGAAGCCCCGCCATCCGCGCCGTCGGATCCCAAAATGGACACTCCGGCGTATTCGCGAACCTGCAGCTGCTCGTCTTTCCCCACGCTGCTGTACTTCACAGCTGCATACAAATCATAAAAATTCGTTGCGACTTCCTTCCTCGCCTGGAAGGTGAACGTCAGCGTCTCGGACGCCCCCGCGGCAATAGTCCTAAAGGTTCGTTTCGGCGACGTCTTCGGCACCACTGCCTCGCTCGGATACTCCATGGACACCTCCACGAGCTCTGCGTCCGAACGCCCTTCGTTTTTCACTACAAACGACACGGAAAAAATCCCGCCGGCACTGACCGCCCTTGGTCTGGCCAGGTTCAGAATTTTCATGTCCAGCGCGCTGAGCTCGTCGCCCTCAATAGGCACATAAATCTTAGATGTCGTCGTATAGGACTTCCCGTCCAAATCAATATAAGTCATCTCCGCCGTCAGCTCGTGAGTCCCGCTTGCGGCACCGGACGGCGCCAGAATATTGAACGTCACCACCGACGTCCGTTTCCCGCCAATAATCCCCACAAACTTCGTCTCCATGTCCCCGTCCAGCCGCAGGTTGCCTGCGTCAAAGCCCGTCAGCTTGATCCGCACATCGCCGGCGTCAATTGTGCCGGCGTTCTCCAGCACCAGCGCGATCTGATCCTTGACCCCGGCAACCACCTTGTCCCCCATAAACCTATAGCTCGTTATGCCGATGGTCGGCTCCACATTCGCCGCCTTCACCCGCACATAATAGACCAGGCTGGCATCCGTATGAGGCTTGTCGTCAGAATCCTTGTACTGCAGATTGAGCTTGATGGCATAAATACGCGTCTGCGCCGTTGGCGACACCACCACATCGAATCTCGCGATCTCTGTGTCCTCCGAACGCAGCCTGTCGATTGTGTCATGGGTCACGCTCTGGTCGAGTTTAAACGGCGTTGTCCCGGGATCCGCGAAAGTCACAATGACATTTTTTGCGTCGTCGTCCGAGATGTTGGTCAGCGGAATTTCCAGCGTCGCTTTTGTGCCGGACAGCATCAGCGGCGTCGTCGTGGATTCCTTGACGCGGATGACCGGCTGGTAGACCGGTACTTCCGTCACCGGGTCCTGATCCACGGTTCGGATGCCGGGAACGACAATGGTTTCCTCCGTGGTTCCTGCGCCGGTTCGGATGACTATCGGCAGCGTTGCCTCTCCGTTGCCTTTGTACTGGAGGTCGATCCGGTAATAGTTGAAGCTGCCGCTGGCAGCCTCCGAAATCCCAAGCGCCGAGAGAACGGCTGCCGATGGCGACGTCACCTCCGACATCCCCGCAAGTCCACTCAGCGGACTAAAGGTGCTAAGGGCGGCGTTGCTGATTGCCACGCTCTGATAGGACGTCTCTTCCGAACGGCTTAAAGCCAGAACCAGCGCAAAAGTCGAATCCGTCCGGATCGAAGTCACTTTGGTGGAAAGCGAAGTAGTCATAGTGCCCACTTTTTGAATATACTGGCTGGTGACCACTTCAGCGGCACTAGGCACCGGCACCCCTGTCAGCAGCATGACCAGCATCAGGCCAAGGGCCATCACTCGTTTAAGCATGAACATATTCCTTCACTTCTCCCCTCATGATTTCGACCGATTCAATATTGCCGTCCCTGATATGGACGACTTTGTCCGCAAAGGCGGCGACTTCCGGGTCGTGGGTGACAATCACCAGCGTCTGATGGTTCTGTCGCGCCATTCCCAGCATAATCTCCATGACTGACTCCGAAGTTTTGCTGTCCAGGTTGCCCGTTGGCTCATCCGCGAAGATAATGTTCGGAGAGCCCACAAATGCCCGGGCTATGCCCACACGCTGCTGCTGCCCGCCGCTCATCTGATTGGGTTTGTGGGCAATGTATTTTTCGAGCCCGACCTTCATCAGAATATCCATGGCCATTTCCTCCCGCTCGCCCTTTGGCACCCTGCGGAACATCAGCGGCATCATAACGTTTTCCAGGGCATTGAGCGAGGCGATCAGATTATAAGACTGAAAGACGAAACCCACATTCTGCTGCCTGAAGCGGGCAAGCTCTGCCTCGTTCATGACGCTGATCCGGTGTCCTTCTATCTCTATGGTCCCCTTGGTAGGCTTTTCCAGCCCCGCCATCATGTTGAGCAGCGTCGACTTCCCCGAGCCCGAGGTGCCAAGGATACAGCAGACTTCTCCCTTTTCAATTTCAAGGTCGACCTTGTCTAGGGCCACCACTTTTTCGTGGCCCAAGCGATAAACTTTTCTGAGCTCTTTGACTTCAATTGCGGCCAAGGCGATCCCACCCCTCTGCGTTTCGACTCCTTGAGTTTCAAAGCCTTTTATTGTTACCCCTGTTAATTCCATAACAATATTAATTTTTCTCAATAATTCAAGTTTTTTTAGCCGATGGTCACTTCATCCAGCACCCTCCGGCAAGCCTCCCATTTGGGCAAAAGACTTGTAAGCAAAGCATTAGACGCCCGCCGCGAACCATTGGTTCCTCATTTGAAAGGCAGCCGCAATATTTTTTCTCGCCTTGAAATAGAACTCTTGTTCTGTTAAACTAAAGATAGAAACCGGGTGTCTGCGGCTAGCGCCTATCAACCCCGAGTTTCACCTTACCAAAATTACAAAGGAGGGAGATCATCTCATGTCTGCTTCGCGCATTGTCTTTCACGTCGACGTGAACTCCGCCTATTTGTCCTGGGAGGCCGCCTACCGCCTGCAGATGGGGGAATCCCTGGATCTGAGGACCATCCCGTCCGCGGTGGGCGGTGACGTCACCAAGCGCCGCGGAATCATTCTCGCGAAATCTATCCCCGCCAAGGCTTACAACATACAAACCGGCGAAAGTGTGGGCGCCGCGCTCCTCAAATGCCCAAATCTCGTCCTGGTTCGCCCGACCTACGGGCTTTACATCCGCTGCCACCGCGCCATGCTGGAAGTTCTGAAAGAGTATTCGCCCCGTGTTCAGGTGTTTTCCATTGATGAGTGCTTCCTGGAAATGACCGACGTGCGCCTGGGCGGCAGAAGCCCGGTGGAAGTCGCCCACGAGATCCGAAACAGAATCCGGACGGAGCTGGGCTTTACCGTCAACATAGGCATCTCCGTCAACAAGCTCCTGGCCAAAGTCGCCTCTGACTTTCGAAAGCCAGATCAGGTCCACACCTTATATCCGGAGGAAATTGAGGAGAAAATGTGGCCCCTCCCGGCCGGCGACCTGTTTATGGTGGGCCGGGCCACCAAGGAGAAGCTCGAGCGCATGGGCATCCGCACCATTGGCGAGATCGCGCGCTTCGACCGTACACTGCTGCGGATCCGGTTCAAAAAGCACGGCGACGTGATCTGGAATTATGCCAACGGCATTGACAGCGCCGGAATGCTGGAAACGGAAAGTGATGGGGTCAAGGGCATTGGAAACTCCACCACCATTCCTTTTGATGTGGAGGATTCCAAAATTGCCCGACTGTACCTTCTGTCCCTTTCGGAAATGGTCGGCATGCGCCTCAGGGACAAAGGGCTGACCTACGGCCTCGTTTCCGTGTCGATCCGCCATTCGGATTTCGAGCATTTTTCCCATCAAAAAAAACTGCTCTACCGCAGCGATTCTACGGATGACCTGTACCGGGAAGTCTGCGGCCTGTTTGACGCCCTCTGGACCGGCGCAGCCCTTCGCCACGTCGGCGTTCGCGTCAGCGATCTCTCACCAAAGACGGCGCAGCAGCTGTCGTTTTTTGATCATCCGAAAGCCCTCGCCCGCAGCGCGCTGGACAAAACCATTGATGACCTTCGCCTTAAATACGGAAACAGCGTCATTCAGCGGGGCTCCTTCCTCCACACCGGGATACAGCCGGTCATGGGCGGCGTTGGAGATGAGGATTATCCTATGATGCGCTCCGCGCTCTAGAGTCACCCTGCATAGCTTCACACCACCGAAAAAAAGGACTGTCTGGCAATGCGCTTTATAAGGCATTTTTCAGACAGTCCTTTTGCATTTCACCCTTAAGTCTATTCAGGCTTGTGCTCCTCTTCGACTTTAAATTCATGGAACAAATTCCCAAACGCTTCGCGCATATAGGAGTTCAACGTATTCTCATCAAAGGTCGAGCCACCGTGCACCTTGCCCACACGTCTGGTCTGCGCCTTTTTTTCACCGGCGACGACATAGCCCAGAATGGTCGATTCGACCATATCATCCACAGCATCATATTTACCTACCTTAACCTCAATAAATTTGTCCCGGCGCGTGAAGCGGATGAAATTTTCGCGAACGGAAAAGCGGATAATGGTGTCACCTTCAGGGCCTTCAAAGCCGACACTTCCGTCTGAGACCGCCAAAACATCTTCGAGGTCCTCAGCCAGTCTCCCAAAATAGTCGAAGATAAGCTGCTCCGCTTCATCAATCTGATGAACCCGAGTCATTTCATGACGATATTTTTCAATATCCTCCGCAAATTGCTCTTTCAACTTTTTGGTCAACGCCTCTCGAAAATTGTAGTGAAAATGATGGACGCTCATGGGTCAGACCCCCCTCTTACGGATTTGTTGTTCCTTATATACCCCGATATACCGAAAGACTCGCCAAAAGAGAGATATTTTTTTTAACATCACCCATTATGACCCACCACACCCTCTGCGGAAGTCCGAAAAAGACTCCAAACAGTACCGTTTAGGTTAAATCTTGAACAGCATCCACTTGCAGGCCTCAATGTCGTACTTGAGTTCAAAGACGCGCTCGACCCCTTCAATTTCACTCTGACAGCGATACACGAACATAGGGTGTCCCGCCAGTTTCTCGCGCTCCACGCAGAGCACCTGATCCACCTTGACGGTCACGCGCCGTTCATTCTCCTCTTCCATACGGAACCTGACCGGTCGGATGGCCCCGCCATCCTCTTCAAAATAGGCAATCATTTCAACGGGCTTCGCTACGATTTTCACGAGATTCACCTTCTTTCACAGGGCCTTTGATGCTTTCAGTATATCGAACATTTGTTCTATTGTCAAACCCTGTTTTTCTCGTGATCCGACGCCTGCCTTCATCCCATCCGGATCAGATTTGCCTCCAGACGCGCCGGCAGATCATCCCGGCAGGTAAAGTAAAATACCTGGCGCCGTTTTGAAATGGTTTCCAGCAGCGCGTCGAATCCGCTGCGGCGGACGCGGTCAAAATTGACCGCCACATCATCCAAAAATACAGGCCAGTTCCCCTCGGGATCGAGAGCGTCCGCCAAACCCAGCTTAAGCGCCAGATAGACCTGCTCCTGAGTGCCGCGGCTGAGTCGTCCATCCACAGGCTTAAGGCCCTCCGGCCCTTCCACCATAAACCTGCCGGGGGATTCCGCCCGTGCCAGAAGCGCGGTATAGCGTTCATTCGTAAGTTTTTTCAAATACACCGTGGACTCGGCGAGAAAATCATAGCGGCGGCGGGATCTGAAGGCTTGGTCTGCCGACGCCACAATCAGGCTTTCTAAAAGCAGGCGGTTCCACTCAGAGACACACTGGGACTGACGGCGTTCGAGGCCGAGAATCTCCCGCTCCACATCCTCAATTTCCGCGGCGATCTCCTGGCGTCTCGATTTTAGTTCAAGAGCCAGACGGCGATTCTCAAGGGCCGCCAGCTCAAGCCGGGCATTCATTGCGAAGCTCTGAGCCTCCTCGAGAGGCTGATTTGGCAGCCATGCGCTAAACCGTGCGTAGTCCAAATCTGCGTTCAAGCGGGTTCTCAGGATCGCCTCCTTCTCTCTGAGTTCAAGCAGCGCAAGGCTTTCTTCCACCGCGAGCGAACCCTGAAACGGCAATTCCTGGATAAAGCGCGCCTCGTCCCGCTCCATCTCACGGCGCTGACGCTCCAGAAGGGACACTTGCCGGTTGTCCTTCAACCCTCTCCAGATCAGGATAAACGCTGCTGCTATTCCCGCAAAAGCGAGGTAAGAGATACGCAGTACAGCACTCAATCCAAGCGTAGCGGTCAAAAGGATTGCCGCGGCACCCAAGAAACCCACAGCGGATTTTTTAGCCCTGTTTTCAGGTTCTACAACTGCCTCCAGACGCTGCCTGTTTTTTTCATAGACCTCAAAGGCTTCACGATCCGGCAAAATCAAGTCATCTTGCGCCTCGAGCTTTTGATCGTACCACTGAACCTCCCGAACCAGCGCCAATAAGTCCGGACGCTGATGAATCTGATCCGCGCGGCTTTGCCACAGGCGCGCTTCCGATTCCGCGGCCTCAAGTCGGAGCGCAATCTCCGCGATCTGCTGATCCAGTCCCGCTTCCGCCTCCATGGCCGTGACCGCAGCCAACCGCTGCTCCCGTTTGGTTCTCAGTGCCGACAGGATCGCTTTCAGTTCAAAGTTGCCCCGGCCGTTTTCGCGATAAATGGCAGACATTTCCCCGGACAGCTGATCCAGCACTTCAGAAGGCAGCGCCATGCCCGTCGATGCTAAATGCCCCACCAATCTGCTTTCGATCGTCTCCCAATCCTGAGTCCTCAGTTCACTCAGCTCATCCACGCCTATGGAAAACAAGGACGCGAACACCTCAGGCTCCATGCCATCAAAGGCTGCGCCGTTGCCAATACTCACCGCTTCCGAATCCGCTTCGGAAATGCGCTGGCCATTCATGCGTTTGCCATAAGCCCGCAAAATCCGGACACTGCCGCTCTCTGTTGAGAAACGCGCCTCCACCCGGGCCTGCTCCGAATCCATATGCCGATCCTGGGCAGATCTGAATCCTACCAGCGCAATCTCCGCCGCGCGCTTCAGACTGGATTTTCCGGCCTCATTTGGCCCTACGAGGAGATTCAGACCGGGCTTGAATTCGAAGGTCTTTGACTGATCATAGCCGCCTATGCCTTCCAGTTTCAGTTCTGTAAGATTCATGCCTGATCACCGCCCATCCGTCTTGACGGCTGCATCCAGCGCGGCCAGAGGTCATGAAGGGCCTCCTTAAGGAGCTGCGCCTCACTGTCCTCATCACTCAAACCCGTTCTGAAGCCATTGTCATCTTCGATTCCCGGGCGCTCCGCCTCAAAAGTCAAGGCACGCTGTGCATAAGCGGCCCACAGGTTCGCCATAAACTCCGGATCCTCCAGACACGTGTTGAGATGCGCCGCAAAGGTATCCCCCGTTCGCTGAAGCTCCAGGACCCGCTCAGGTACCATATCCGACCGTATTTCGACTTCCGCAGCGTTCACCGCATTTCCAATCCGGTCCCGCAGGGTCTCCGGGTCATGGCGAATAGCCGTCAGTATTGTATCGTTCACGCCGCTGATCGAAAGTCTCAGCATCAAACGGCTTCTCTGATTGGAAATTGACAGTTCATCTGCGCCGCTGCGACTGCGTACAAGACTTCCATTGTCAAACCGCTCCAAATAAGGTGTCAGTCCGGGGTTCGCGATTTGTGTCTCCGTTTTCGTCTGAACAAGTTCGACAAACTGCGTCAACGACAACTCTGGCGTCACAGCGATTTGAACAGTTTTCCACTCCAGTGTCGACAGTTCGAGAAACCGGCTTTTAACCGCGCCGTACCCGAGCGTGTGAAGCCAGGCGCCATGAACCCCTGCCTCTTTATGGCTCAGTCCCGTCAAACTTCCGGCATAAAATGCCGCAGCGCCTGACATCTCAATTTTATAAGGCACATGAACGTGTCCCAGGCAGATCAGATCATACCTAAGCCGCGTCAGGTCCGCTTTTGTACACGGAAAATAGAGTTCCCCCGGCTCGAGCCCAGACGGCAGTTCAGCATCCTCTCCCTTACCGGCCCCGCCCCCAGTTAACGCAGACCCCTGAACAGAGCCATGAAGCAGGCCGATGGTCAGCACGCCGTCCGCCTTAACCGGATACGTCCTCACCCGGTTCTCCACCAGCCCTCTTTCTTCATGCCCTGACCCTACCAATTTGTAAGGCATGCCATTTCTAGCCTTAAGCATGACTTCCCGCACTTTGCCGTCAAACAGATGAACACCGTGGGCCTCCAGGAGCTGATCCAGCGACTGGGCCTCCAAATAGGATTTAGGGTCATGATTTCCGGTCATCCAGGCCATTTCTACTTTAGCGCCTTCCAGATCAGAAAGAGCCTGCTCCAGCATACTTCTGGTTTTCAAGCTGATGCGCCGCTCGCCGTCCAGTAAATCCCCCGCCCATACAAAGAGGTCCACCTGTCGGTCAACCGCTGTCTCCACTGCCGCTCTGAGTGCCTCTTCCCGGCACTCATCCAGGAGGCGCTTGCGTTCAGGTCTGTTTAAATAATAGGCATCATCAAAGTGACAATCTCCTAAGTGCAATATTTGAACCATTTCTGCTCCCCATTTCGTCGGCAAAGTATTTATTTTCTTAACTTTCAGTTTAGCAAAATTTTTCCGTTTTTGCAGCAGCACACGTATGGCAAATTTCTGTTATTACTCCGGTGTTTAAATGGTTGAATTCTTTCTCGTCAAAATGATGATTATGAAGTACTTCAACCAATTTCAAGTTTGACTGCTCAAACACTGGAGTAATGAATCCATGGGAACCATTGAATTTACAATACAACCTTATCAGCATCAATAATTTGTTATATAATATTCAAAAGGCCTGTCACTGAAAATGGATCGTTGAGGGGTGAAAGTACATGAGCGAAGCGTTCATGGAACTATTTGACATAAAAGAAGTCTTTGAACAAAATTCAAGGCAGCGCATTCTGATGGGAACGCCTAAGAGATCTCCTGATGAGATCGTGGTCATCAATCGCTTTTACCGGGATGAAACCTTTAATGAAAGCCTCTATTTACTCTTGAAGCGCTCGCTTAAAAATCTGGTACAAATTGAAAATACCGCGACTGAGCTGGTCGTGGTAACCGCTTATCCTGAGGGTGCGCCGCTCACTGCTTTGATTGAGTCACCGCGGCTTCTTCCAAGCGACCGGATGAAACTGGCCGAATTTTATCTGGACCAGGCCGCTGCCTATGAAGGGCTGCCGCCCGCGATCCAGTCATTGCTCATTGACCTCAATCAGTTTGTCGTTCAGGATACCGGACTTGAGCCTAAAGAATTGATTGTCCTTGACCGTGGTTTCAAGCCGGAACTGGAACCATCGGCAGTCACCAAAAAACTATCTGGTGTTCTCAACCATATTTTGAAACCAAATGAAGCGGCCTACGAGGAGTTTGAAACAGACGGGATACGAAACC
The DNA here is from genome assembly GCF_030247605.1 of Acidaminobacter sp. Lineage (GTDB taxonomy): Bacteria > Bacillota > Clostridia > Peptostreptococcales > Acidaminobacteraceae > Acidaminobacter. The sequence goes on from NZ_JAOTSB010000005.1 coordinate 100,745, forward strand.
TGATCGCCGGACTGGCGGTGGGTGCCATTTCTTCCATTTCAGCTGCAAGAGGCACTTTTGCAGGGCTCATGGCATCCAGCGAACGGGTTTCCGGGACTATTCACACGACCACGTCCGAGAAGGCCGGATCAAACGCCGGAGTATCAGTCCCTGGAGCAGCAGTCGCTGGGGCATCCGTCGCCGGGGCACGAGTTACCAGGGCATCAGAGAACAGCGTCAACACGCATCCAGAAAATAGCCGGTCTGAGACGGATGGCAACGCCACCAGCAGTATTGCCGCGGGCTCGGCGGTTTTAGGCGCTGCAGCTGCTGGTGCGGCTGCTTTTGGCGCATCTGCAGGAGGGGCAACTGCAGAAGGCACCGGGACAACCACCTTGAGATCAGCGGGACAAGGCCCGGGCACTTCAAGCGGGGACTCTCGTACCGGTGCTGTTGGTATAGAACTAGACAATCTCTTTATCTCAGAAGAGCCTGCCAAACGCACAAGCCCTCCCAGAAAAAAAACAGTCAAGAAAAGGCAGTTCAAGTGGATTGCCTGGCTGCTGCTCATAGCCGTCGCCTGTTTGGTTCTCTTTGGCATCTTCAACATCCTGACGGGTCTGTTTGTCAGAAAGGCTCCGGTCGCACGGTTTGAAACCCAGATTGACAACGGGACCTATCATTTTATCAATAAAAGCAGCGTTTCAGGCTCTGACAATAAGCTCACCCAGATTTCATGGCGTATCGAAAAGGACGGCACCGAGCTGCTCTCCTCTGATGAATTTGATTTAACGGTATCCTTCAAGAATGCAGGCAAGTACAAAGTGACGCTTATGGTTAAAGACCGCTACCGTTGGAGCAGTGCCTATAGTCAAGTTATGGAGCACGAACTTGCTGAGGGTGCATCAATCCCATCAGGAGAAGGTGAGCCGGTGACGGTCAGCGAAGCAGACGACCCTCTGAGCGGCATACAAACCTCAAATGTCAGCGCTAATGTCAGCTATGACGAAAAAATCTCCAGAACCGGAACCGCCTCGCTCAAACTGGACATGACCAACACGGATCAAGCGCAGCTGTCCCTGGACGGATTGAATGTCAATCGTTCAACGGCGCTTTCCTTCTGGATGAAATCCAGCGAGACAGACCGCGTCATCCTCACAGTCTTTGGCTATAATGACAACGGGTTAAAATTCACCAAAAAACTGACTTTAATGCCACAGTCGACTTCAAACTGGGAAATGGTTACAATTCAATCCAACTACGACGGGATCACCGCAATGAAGCTTCAATTCAGCGCACCGGGAACCATTTTATGGCTGGATAATTTTGAACTCGCAGCATTTAAGTAGCTAATATAACCGGACAAGCGTCAAGTGAAAATGCTTGACACTGGTCCGGTTTTGTTTTATTCTGAAGTCGAAGTTCTAAATAAACTGCGCCTCCGGGCGGAAGGAGTGTTGTTTTATGACGCAGAGTGTGACTTTTGAGGATATTGTGATCTGACAATAATGCGCAGAGCGGGACAGCTGCTCTGGTCCACCAACCTTTCGTCTAAGTTTTTTTCTTCAGGCAGCGCAAAACAAGATGAGGCTACCCTCTTTTTGTCGTGTCTGTCAGAAGAATGACTTGTCCTATGCTGAACGGGGTTAGCCCGTTCATTTTTATTTTTTGGATATTGGAGGTTTTATATTGAATCAATCATCAATGACGTTCTTCATGGATGAACGTCTTAAAAGTCAATGGATCCGAACCTTTGGAGATGCCTTGGAACCTGCAAGAGTCACAGCATCCTATGGTCATGCCTGGCGTGTTGTCAGTGCCAAAGGAGAACTGCAGGCAGATTTGACCGGAAGATTTCGTCACAACGCACTTTCCCCTTCTGATTACCCTGTGACCGGGGATTACGTCGGCCTAAAATTTTCTGAAGATCAGACCCTCGCCTTAATCGACGGTTTAATTGAACGCCGCAGCGCACTGGTGCGAAAAGCCGCGGGGACAGCATTTGTGGAGCAGGTTGTCGCAGCCAATTTTGATTATGTCCTGATCGCCCTGCCTGTTACCCCTGAAATGAGGCTTAATACTATTGAACGGTATTTAAGCGCCGCATGGGACAGCGGCGGTGTGCCGGTGATTTTGCTGACCAAGCGGGATTTATGTCCGCAGTGGGAAACTGTCGTTAAAGATCTTCAAACCAGACTTCACGGCGTCAGCGTCATAGCCATCAGCGCCCTGATGAACGAGGGTCTTGACGGGCTTTCCCCATGGCTCCACCCTGGTGCGACGCTTGCGCTTGTAGGGGCTTCAGGTGTGGGTAAGTCATCTCTGGTAAATGCACTAACCCATCAAACCACCATGAAAGTTAAAGAAGTTCGTGATGGTGACGGTAAAGGCCGCCATACCACAACCCACCGGGAGCTCATTCAGCTGCCGGGCGGGGCCTATCTGCTGGATACGCCTGGAATGAGAGAATTTGGACTTTGGCGGACTGACGGTGGAGTCGAGAATACCTTTGAAGAAATTGAGTCACTAGCGGCAAACTGCCGTTTCAAGGACTGTCGTCATATCGACGAGCCAGGCTGCGCCGTTCTCGAAGCGATTGAGCTTCAGACGCTGGAGCAAAGAGAACTGGACCACTATCACAAGCTTCAGCGCGAAGCTAAATATATCGAAAGCAAAACAGATCCTGAGCTTAGAAACGAGATGCGAAACAAGTGGAAGATCATCCACAAACAGCTGCGCCAGGATCCTTACCTGAGGCGTAAGAAATAAACAAAAAAAAGCTAAAGGCACGTTCCTGTTACTTACGGAGCGTGCCTTTAACTGTACATTTCAATTTCCAAAACACGATGTTCCTTTACAATTAAATTTTTTCCACTCGAGTGTTGATGCTTATGCTCACCGACTTACCTAGTGGGTTGATGTAGCGCCAACCACTGCAAACTGCATTAACTTCGCTTAAATTTTACTTAAATTCTTAAAGCGTATTGCTGTCAACATCATGGTAATTCAAAAACCTTTGTTGCGTATTGCTATTCAATTGTTAACTGCTTTATTGCTTTTGAAACAAACTTTGATATTCCGGTATTGCCAATACAAAATCAACGTAATGGTACTGGTAGTGCCGGTATTGATGTGTTTCTTGTTGATGTGTTAATTATTGATGTGTTGCTGGTAATTCAAATTAATGTGTTGCTGGTCATTCTTTTTGCTGTACAGCGGTATTACGTGTTAAAAACGTTAATTCAGGTACCTTTATTGATTAAAAATGGTGTAGATTTAAAACTTTGATCCATGATGATGTTGACGGTGTTGAGGTATTGCAGATATAAAAGTGTTGCTGATGTTGCTTGTATTGCAGGCATTGCTTGTATTACAGGTGTTGCTTGTATTGCAGGCATTGCTTGTATTGCAGGTATAGCTTGTAATACAGGTATAGCTTGTAATACAGGTATAGCTTGTAATACAGGTATAGCTTGTAATACAGGTATAGCTTGTAATACAGGTGTTGCTTGTAATACAGGTATAGCTTGTAATACAGGTATAGCTTGTATTGCAGGTATAGCTTGTAATACAGGTATAGCTTGTAATACAGGTATAGCTTGTAATACAGGTGTTGCTTGTAATACAGGTGTTGCTTGTAATACAGGTGTTGCTCGTAATACAGGTATAGCTTGTAATACAGGTGTTGCTGGTGTTGATGTGCGTTTCGCAGAGTCACTCGTCACATCAACATGCCGTTTAGGCTGCCGAATCGCCAACCAAACTTAACGGTTAGAGCGTCGGGATGGAAAAGACGAATGTCCACTCGAAATCAAACTCAAAATTTCTGCATTTGTATTTGGTGGAACCACCCCTTTCCTTACTCGGTGAGCTTCAAAAATACGAAAAAATTAAGATGATACAATTAACCTAATGGTGAACTTAACGCCTTTACGGGATTAAAGTACACTAGCAAGCAACTGATCTCTTAACTTTTTGTATGGCCTAATTATATCACAATATTCTGAAAATTCAAGACCAGAAACTGGCAACCTTAATATTATGTTTCTCTAACAGGTCGGTCAAGCCCTCTCAGACCCTCAAATAGGCGACAAGCCCTTAAAAAGATTTTTTTAGAGTCAAAAATGAAAGATGGGAATCGAGGTGTACCGGATGCTGTTCACCGCCTTAGGCAGTCCCCACATCCAAGTTACCTCAACTTCCCACCTTACTTAAAGCCCAATCCTGGCCGCAAAGGCGTCTATCCTGGTGTCGATCCCTTTATTCCTCAACACGCTCAGAGGTTCATTGGCAATCTCAATCAATGCGAAATACGGCGGCAGCATAAATCCTTTATTCAGGCAGAGACCGTCTATGAGCTGCATGGCGACGCTGTCTCCACCGGAGTTCGCCGAAACGACAACCCCGTAAATCCGCTTGTGATCCAGGCGGACGGTTCTGTAGATGCCGGACATTCGGTTGATCGTCGCCATCAATGTCGCGCTGATCGTATCATTATAATTGGGACATACCCAGACAATTGCGTCGGTATCCTCAATTGAAGCAAATATTTTATCGAAGTTATCCCCATTATAAAAACAGGCCTTTTGTTCCGCAAAGGTCATGCAAGTATGGAAGGTGCACCCCCGGCAATCCCGGATCGTCCCATCCTCCAGACGAATTTCCTCAACCTGAAGCCGCTCGCCCAACCGCTGTGCCAGCCTCTGTATGACCATATGCGTCAGCATCAGAGTGTTGGAAGTTCGAAGATCGCTGTTGTGAATGACCATAAGGCGGAGTCTGTCCAGCTTATCCGGTTTTGCCTGACTCAACCTGAATCCCAGGTCACTGCACAGTTTTTTAAGAATCTCCGGACGCGTCCCAGGAAGATGCCTCTGCCAGGTTTTCAGGTTGATGTCGTCCGGAAGCGCTTCGACCAGTGGCTTTCCAATAAATCCAAGTCCCAGACTGTTGAGATTGAAGATTGCCAGTTTTGCAAAAGTCTTGCTGAAAAGCTCCGAAGAGGCATTCAGAATCAAAGCCGCATGGGCGCCTTCAAAGTTTGGTGAAGACGCCGCAAGTACCTTAAGGTAAGCCATAAATTCAAAATCACTGCCTACCTCATCCAGCTCAACCGCGAACAGGAGCTTTTTTCCTCTGTAATCCACAGGCCAATCTTCCCTGTAAGTCACGAGCTCAAGGTCGTAACCCGTGCCAGCCACAACATCCGAAATCATTCGGCGCAGCTTTTCTGTTTTTAGACCAGGGCTGATGACTGTAAGAATCTCCATTGATTTTCCAGCTCCTCATAAGCATCAGTTATGCGCCGCACTAATTTAGGGTCCATCATTTTCCGCTCTACTTCGAGGCCATAGGGCGTCACTCTGTTGCGGCAGCCAAAATAAACGCCGCCAATGCTGACACAGCTATAATGCCAACGGCCTTCCAGGGCATCCAGAATCGACAAAGCACCGGACGCCAGCGCCGGCGCGATGTAGGGTTTATACCCGAGTTCACGGATCCTTAGATTCGCTTCTACCGTCATATGCGTCAGCTTTTCAGAAATTTTTGGATCATATTGTCCTCTCAAAGAATCATTGGCAATCACCAGACCTTTTCCGTGAGGACCATACGCCCTTCCATGCTCAAAATTGAAGTCCATTTCTCTGGCGAAGTATCGGGCACGCCCATACATGACCCCAAGGCCAAAACCCATAACCTGTTCCGGCAGCAAGCCTTTATTGTCAAAAGCACCGTACTCATTGCGGTTGGAGGAATCATAAGCGCGTCGGGATAGGAGGTCAACAGGATCAGACACCACGGCGAACAAGCCTTTGAAGCCTTTGCTGCGGGCCAAGAGCGCATATTCATCCACTATTTTTGAGTTTCCTTCGTACTGGATAATTCTAACATCTCCGGTGGTGACACTGAGCGGCGGAATGCCTGCCGTGGCCGTAAAGGCAAAGACGTCGCAGTCCATGAGTTCATCATGCTTCAGTCCCCGAACCTTAGGAAAATTATCGCCGGAGCCTCGAGCGATCTGACCGAGCTCAATGACCCAGCGCTCAATGCGTTTTTCGTCAAGGTCATACAGCCCAATTTCCGCAACACTATTCTCACCTTGCAGCAAGAGTCCTACGGCAAGGGTGCTGCCTACATCACCAAGGCCCATGATATTGATTTTAGCCGGTCTTGAGAGGGGCGCGCTGCCGAGCGCCTCCATCCAACGGGGCGAGTCTATGTTGATGAAAAAGGCCTTCAACGATCTTAAAGCTTGAATGAGGTGAACGGGCAGATATCGCTCGAGCTCTGAAACAATACTCCTGCCGCGTTTATGATCCACCAGATATCTCAGTGTTTCCTTATCCTCCATAGCGTCACTGTCGTCCACAAAACGCGTCAGTACTTTGGAATGGGTGCCTGTCCGGATCGCGTAGTATAAGGAATGAATATCGCCAAAATCATCATCCGGTTCGGGGAAAATTCTGTTCTTTTCCAGGGATTTGATGCTCTGCTCACTTAAAATCAGACAGTCTTCATAACGGTATATTCTCAAGTTTTATCCACCACCAGCATTTTTTTAAGTTTTCTCAGATTCTCGAGTTCGAGATCCAAATATTCACTGACTTTCCGATTCACATCATAGCGGATGTCCTCGCCTTTGTCCGGGAATCTCGGATAGACAAAAACTTCACCCAGTCTGGAGAACGTCAGTAAGCGGTCGTTCTCCCTTTGGTATTCTTCCTCTATGGCCATCAATATTTCCCTGCTGTTTTCAATGGAGGTCTCCGAAAGCTGATAGATGCTGGTGACACTCGCCCCTTTGATAAAGCTTGGCGACGCGTAAGGCAGAATCAGATTGACGGACGGGATCATGTTGCGTTCCGGCGCGTCCGACTTCCAGACTGCGTCGCCGCCTATGAAGGGATACATTTTACCTTCATTGAACCAGACGCGGATCCTCGGTATAAAGTAGGCGGTCTCAATGTCAATGTTTTTGGATTCCATCAAAGCCTTGCCTCTTCCTGACAGCACGCCGACAAAAATCTTCTGGATCTTGACGTCATGGCGTCTCATGACCGGCTCAATTTCCTTAATGCGGTACCCTTTATCCAGGATGTCGTCCACCATCATGACCGGTCTGTTGAAGGATTTCAGCATGTTGGTCTGATTGTCCAAATCCAGATAATAAGGATAGGCTTCGATTTTGTAATTTTCCAATGAAAAATTGAAATATTTTTCAACGTGAATGGCCTTGGTGACTGTATTCGGCATGATCCAGCGCTTCAAAATATCGCCGAAAGGGACGCACATATACTCACCCAGCTGTCTCGGAACCATCGGCGTAGTAGGCACTTGGTTCTCATCACAAATCTTCTTGATCAGACTTTCATAGATCATTGACCGGTCGAAGCTGAGGACGAGATGTCCCGGATACAGCCTGGTCATGGCGCGCTGAAGGCGCTTTCTGGCTCTCAGGATGGCAGATGTGACGCGTTCGGAGTTTTTGTAAGGGTCCTTGATCAAGGATTTGATGTCCAGGTTCAGAGTGCATGGTGACGACATGTTGACGGCGTAAACGATCTCACTTGGGCTGTCGCTTTCCATAGGCAAAAATCCCTGGAGTTCAAGAATCTCAACCATATCCGGGTCAATCCGGCCGGTGACCACATCTCTGAAAAGTGCATTTGTATAGTCCTTGGCGAGACAAAATGCCAGTGTCTCCGTCAGCAGCATCTGTTTGGGATTACGGTGCATCCGGTTTTCTGTGGCGTAGATGCCATCAATGACTATAATCCGTCCCATGCACTCGTCACGAATGGTATTCATCAGCATTTCACTGCTGAACTCCTTGTAAATGTTCGCAGATCTCAGCCAATGGAAGCACGAAAAGCCCACCAGCGGAACGTCGCTCTCCATGCCCCGGACAATCAGCATCCTGAAATCCGTCAGTTTTGACGCTTCCCTGATTTTTTCCACGAACTGCTCCGGCTCCTGCCCAACGTATTCTGCCAGGCAGCGCAGCAGCGTCTCGTCCGGATCCGTGACAATTTCGACGTTGAGCGATTTTGTGGTCATGGTTTCCTTAAACTGCGGCTCCCGCTGATAGAGGCCCTTTTCGTAAATATAGCGGTGCGCGAGGGGATCCACCAGCTCGGAGATATCTCTGTTGTCATCGATATAATTCCGGATCTGCGTTGAACTGATCAACTCATACTGAGGCGGCAAGGACAGCACAATGCTGTTCTCCGGAAGCGCTGCCATCTTGTCTTTCAAGACTTCATCCTCAAGTTCGCCGCCATCTATCCGGCGGTCGAACACAATGTGCGGAAAAGACGTGATGGCCGCTTTCGCCTGCCCGATTCGATATGCCGAAGCGTTATGGATGACGTCGCTGCCCACGACAATATAGACCTCCGACGGGGCGAACACATTTCGAATGAAGTCCAGGTCCGGCGGGTAGGCAATGTTGATGGCATGGTCTCTTGGGAAGGTATAGATCTCGAGTTCATCCGCCACGGACATCTTGATGATTTCACGGCGAATCAGATTTGGCTGGGTGCGCTTGGACCAGGAAAATTCGTCGACGGCCAGATAAACCTCAAAACCCAGATTCCTGATGTCCCGGGCAATCTGCTTGTGACTCAGCGAAAACGGATCGAAGGAACCCGGGAAAAACGCCACGCGATCCTTAACCGGAATCTCGATTTTCCCCCGGTTGTGCTGGTAATCCGAAATAAAGTGGTAGATGTGCTTGAGTCCCGAAGAATTGTTGAGGAAAATCAACTCTTTGGTTTCGTCCGTATTGTGATGGAGCGTCAGAATTTTCTTGATGGCCATCTTGAAAAGCAGCAGCTTGTCCTCAGACGGCATAGCGCGATCGCCGAAGATATCCTTGCCTATGACGCTTATAGAAGCCTCTGTGACACTCGGAATATAGCTGACCAGACCATTCAGCAGGATGCCCAGCATAGTATAGAGCCGCTCCCTGTAAATCTCGTCCTCTTCACCGTTGACCACCTTGTACAAGCCATAATTGCGGATCATGACCCCGACCGTCTTGGCGATCAGCATGCCAATCTGCGCATTGGACCGCTTCATTTTGTCCTTAAAGTCATCCAGAATTTCGTCCAGTTCCTTCGGTTTGACACTGAGAATGATCTTGCCCAAATATTCCGGAATGTACCTGGTAAACTGGTAGCTCTCCATTTCAAGAGCCCTGAGCAGCTCGATAACAATGTCATTGCGCTGCTCAAAGGTCAGTTCGTCAATCAGGCGGATCAACCCGGCTCCGGCCGTGTTTCGCACAGACTCAAAAGCACTGACCTTCAGGAGGTTGCTGAAGTGCATGGCTGTGTAAAATGCCTCCGAATGCTTGATCTGAGTGGCGTAATCCAGGAGCATGTGAATCTGGTACTTCTTGATGATGTCATGGGTTGCCGTTTTCAGGTTGCTGAGGAAGACGTCCGAAATCTCACCGCCGCCTTCCCGGAAAATGCGGTGAATGAATTCAAGGCGGTTTCCTTGGCCGATGGTCTCAAGGATCCTCACCCTCGCATAGCGTTCAGCGATGTGCATATCGTCTTCTTCCATGGCATTCAGGCTGTCTATCAAGAATGCTCTGTCCGGCACAAGCTCCGGATTTTGGAACAGATCCGACAATACGTTCATGGCGTTGATCCTCAAGATCAAATTATCCGATCTCAGGGCATCCGCAATAACTTCTCTCATCAGGTGAGTACTGGTATCTTCCATGCTTTCTACAGGCAGGGCCCGGAAAGAGTTCAGCATGTACTGACGTTTATCCGCATCTCCCGCGAAGTGCTCGTAGACCTCAAACAGAATCCGGATGCTGGCACGGCGCTTCTCAAGATCTGTTTGAGCTGTGAAATAACTGCGCAGCATGTTTTGAATACTGTAGGCAATCCATCCTCTATGCTTTCCAATAATTTTTTGCTCCGGCTCCAGCATCCTGTACAGGTAGCGCCTGAACATGTCCACGCTTTCCTCTTCGTGGCTCTCCACGACCGCGCTCGGCGGCAGCTCTTTGCGGATCGCTTCATCCAGATTGGCGATCAGAACGCCCATCAGGAACGCGCACTGCTTGCGCACATCCTCTTCCGAAGAAATGAGCTTGCTGTAAAGGAAGTTGATGACGATCTGCTTTTGCTTAATGGTCAGATAGGTGTTGTAATCCTCCAGGATATCGATGTACCCTCTCAGATCGTTGGCGTTTTCAAGTCCCCGGGCACTTTCCAGCATACGGTTCAAGGTCGTTTCATCCCTGAGACTGTGCATCAGGAGAATGTTGTGTTCAATGGAGGTGAATTTCGCATGGGTTACCAGCGCGTCCCCGTGAATCAACGAATAATGGACACGTTTTCGCCTATATGGCGCACTGAAATCGTCCGCAACATCCGGATCTGTGCAGACCCCAAGGTGATGCATATAATCCTCGAAATCGAGAAGCTTGCTGTACACTCTTCTGTAACGGTTTTCCTTGGCTTCGTCCACGTTGTCCAGCTTGTCCAGGATAACCCGGAAGGAGTCCTGGAGGGTATAGAAGCGCATGTTGTTGTCGTCATCCGACTTGACTCTGAAATCACAATAGATCAGGACCAAGGATTCCAGCGAGAGATTTTCAACCTCGAGATCCCAGGTGGAGTGGTTGATGGCGACGTTTCGAATATAAGTGATGCCCCGCTCCTCAAACCACTTGCCGGTGTAATAGTAGTGATAATAGGCAACGCGCTTTATTTCGTCTCCGTGGCATCCGTATTTGCCCACATCATGGCCGGCGGCCGCACCCGACACCCTGCCAAGATCAATGGGCACCTGGGCATACTTGAGCTGGCGCGCAATTTTCACCGCCAGATGGTGCACGCCACAGACGTGATCCAGCGTAGTATATCCCGTGAGCGCCTGGTTCAGCTTCATCATTTCATAGACGAAGTCGTCCTCATAGTATTTTTTGAACCGCAGGTATTCCGATGGATCCTCAAGCCCCAAAATCTCCTTTTCAGTCAAAAAGCGAATGGCATACTTGGATTCCCATGTACCGTCCCTGGAGTCCTTCTGCTCTTCAGACAAAATCTTCAGCGCCATAAGATAAATTCTGGCTACGGCATTGAGTTTGGGGGTCTCACTGCGTTCAACCGTTCCCGGAAAGGACAGATTGATGCTGAAATCATGACAGTAGGCGAGCATATCCTCAACCCACTCGTCCCCTGCCAGGCGTTCGAGCAGCGGCTTCATCAGATTGTACACAGCCACGGCGCCGTAGGATTTCTGGCGGATCAAGTGACTCATGCGCGCCTCAAACACAGGCGCGTTCAACGCTTTCTCCAGATACACCATGTCGAGGAGCGACAGAGTTTTGTCATATTTCGGATTCATCATCATTCGCATACGTTCAAGCAATGCCTTTACAATCATTTCGACCACGGGCGACCACCCTTTCAAAAAGAGAGTTGATTGCACCCTGTAACGGGTACCAAGATTATCTTACCACAAAGAGGACCAAAAAACGCACTCCATAAAGGTTGTCCCCTCAGAAGTACGTTTTTATAGTTGTGTCTCAGTGACTTCATCAAGTCTCAACAAAAAACTGAGTCTGACAGCTTTGACACGTTATTTTGAGTTTTCCCTTATTTTTGGGAACTCTGATTTTTATCCCGCAGTTAGGGCACCGCTGGATTTGAAAGTCCACCAGTGCTTCGATTTTTTGGGTGTCCAGTCCCACCACCACATCTTCGCCAATTTTGAATGCCGGGACACCTCTAAGTCCCAGCTTCCTGAATTCAGACTGGGCAACCAGATCCTCATTGACATCTTTTTCAGTATAAGGATAACCCTTCTTCGAAAGAAACTCTTTCGCTGTTTTGCAATGAGGTCATGTTTTAGTTGTGTAAACGATTATGTCTTTCATACGAGATCTACGCCTCCTCTTTTTCAACCAGTCTGCTTTTGACCTTCATCAGTCTGATATTGCTGCTGCGTTCATTCTCGTCCAGTTTCATCTTAATATAGCGGATGGTCTCGTTAAGCTGCGGGATCGTCGTATATTCAAGGGCGTTTACACGTCTTCGCGTCTTTTCGATCTCATCTGCCATCAATTGACAGGACTTTTCAATTTCAGCGAGATGAACCAGTTTTGGCAACAGCGCATCAAACTGAGCCGCCGTGCGCTCGACAGCCGGAGAAGGCATCCTGCTGGATCCGGATCCAATTTTCGGATTTTGGGACCCGGACGTCAGAACCCTGTAGACCGGAAGCTTGACACTCATGATATTATGCAGTTTCAAGTCCACTTCAGGGGTTTTAACCGGCAGCATTAAAGCACCTTCGACAAAGGTCGATGACAAATCGCCTCTGGCTGCCGCCATGGATTTATATACCCTGGAAAGTTCAACTTCAACCTGCTGTCTGACGTCGTGATTTTCGCGAATCATTTCGATAAAGTGCCGCATCAGCTCATCCTGCTTGTCCTTAAGGAGCTTGTGACCGCGAACAGCGGTAGTTCTTCGACGCTTGAGGTTCGTCAGCTCCATTCTGGTGGGATTCACATTGAGTCGCGTCATGAGGTTTCACCGCTCTCAGACTCTGAAGCATTCAGATCCCGAGACTGCGGATAATACTCATCGAGATAGGCATCTCTGATCCGCTTCAACTCATGACGAGGCAGCATCTTCAGAAGCGTCCATCCAATTTCGAGTGTTTCTGTGATGGCCCGGTTGACGGTGTAACCTTGCGAAACATAATTTTTCTCAAAGGCATCTGCAAACCGCGCGAACTGCTGATCCAACTCTGACAGCGCGGATTCTCCGAGAATTTGAGCCAGTTCTTTGGCCTGACGTCCACGGGCGTATGCTGAAAACAATTGGTTCATAGTATCCGCGTGATCTTCCCTGGTCTTCTCTTTTCCGATTCCCTTGTCCTTCAGTCTGGACAAGGACGGCAGCACGTTGATAGGCGGAATGATATTTTTTCTGTGCAGCTCACGACTTAAAATGATCTGCCCCTCCGTAATATAGCCCGTCAGGTCAGGAATGGGGTGCGTTATGTCATCCTCAGGCATACTGAGGATAGGAATTTGAGTGATAGAACCAGCTCTTCCCTTGATCCGGCCCGCGCGCTCATAGAGATTCGCGAGGTCTGTATAGAGATAGCCGGGATAGCCTCTGCGCCCTGGGATTTCTTTTCGCGCCGCGGAGACTTCTCTGAGCGCTTCACAGTAATTCGTCATATCCGTCAGGATGACGAGCACATGCATTTCCTTCTCGTAGGCTAAAAATTCCGCTGCTGTCAGCGCCATCCTTGGCGTTGAAATCCGTTCCACAGCCGGCTCATCCGCAAGGTTCATAAACAGGACAGCGCGGTCAATGGCACCGGTTTTTGTAAAGTCATCCAGAAAGAACTGCGCCTCTTCGAAAGTAATGCCAATGGCCGCGAACACCACCGCAAATTTGGAATCGGAGCCGAGCACCTTGGATTGTCTGGCAATTTGAGCTGCGAGCTCAGCATGCGGCAAGCCTGAACCTGAAAAAACCGGCAGCTTCTGGCCTCTTACCAGGGTATTCAGTCCGTCAATGGCGGAGATCCCGGTTTGGATAAATTCAGAAGGGTAATCCCGGGCTACCGGATTAATGGGAAGGCCATTGATATCTGCGTAACGCTCCGCGATCAGCTTTGGACCCCCGTCTTTGATTCTGCCAATTCCATCAAATACCCTGCCCAGCATTTCTTCAGACAGGCCAAGCTCCAACGGTTTTCCCAGAAAGCGTGCACTCGTCTGCTTCAGATTGATCCCCGCTGAGCTTTCAAACAACTGGACAACCGCTTTGTCTCCGCTGATTTCGAGTACTTTTCCCCTTCGAATACTGCCGGTTTGAGTTTCAATTTCGACGAGTTCATCATATTTAACGCCCTCAACGCCGTCGACCACCATCAGAGGTCCAACGATCTCACGAACGGTATGATAAGCTTTAATCACTTGCCTCACCACCTTTCAAGGTGACGTTGTCCATTTCAGATATCATCTGCGCCTCAATCGATTCGAATTCTTCAAGCTGCCCTTCGCTGAGATATTTGGATCTCGAGATCCGTTCTCTGACGGCAAGCTTCAGAATCGACTTTAGGGCTGCGCCTTCATTCAGTGCCTGATTAGCCCGCTTGGCGAAATTGAGGACCAGGGACAGCATCTTGAACTGCTTCTGAAGCGACGCATAGGAGTCAATGTCGTGAAATGCGTTCTGCTGCAGAAAATCCTCGCGCAGCGATCTCGCCGCTTCCATTTTCAGCTGATCCGGCTCGGACAGCGCGTCATAACCCACCAGCCTGACGATCTCCATAAGCTCCGCTTCCTCTTGCAGCAAAGCCATAGCTTCTTTGCGAAGGTGAATGAATTCAGGATGTATATTCGCCTCAGTCCATGCGCTGGTTTTTTCCAGGTACAGCGAATAGGAAGTCAGCCAGTTGATCGCCGGGAAGTGCCTGCTGTAAGCGAGCTGCGCATCCAGGCCCCAAAAGACCTTGACCATGCGAAGCGTCGCTTGCGTCACAGGCTCAGACAAGTCGCCACCCGGCGGTGACACCGCGCCAATAGCGGTCAGAGACGCCTGCCTCTGGTCCGAGCCAAGACAAACGACCTTGCCGGCCCGTTCGTAGAAGTCTGCGAGTCTTGAACCCAAATAGGCCGGATAACCCTCTTCCCCCGGCATTTCTTCCAGGCGTCCGGACATTTCCCGCAGTGCTTCAGCCCACCTGGAAGTCGAATCCGCCATCAGCGCTACAGTATAGCCCATATCCCTGAAATATTCCGCAATTGCCATGCCCGTGTACATTGAAGCTTCACGCGCCGCCACCGGCATGTTTGAGGTGTTCGCGATCAATACCGTTCTGAGCATCAGCGACTCACCCGTCCGAGGATCCTTCAGTTCAGGCAGTTCATTCAGCACGTCCGTCATTTCGTTGCCGCGCTCGCCGCACCCTACATAGACGACAATGTCCACATCCGCCCACTTCGCAAGTTGATGCTGCACCACCGTCTTTCCGCTTCCAAAAGGTCCCGGAACACAGGCCGTACCACCCTTGGCAACAGTAAAAAAGGTATCAATGACGCGCTGACCGGTAATCATTGGCTCACTGGGACTGAGCTTGTTCGCGAAAGGCCGCCCTAGTCTGACCGGCCATTTCTGCATCATGCAGATCTCTCGGTCTCCGCCCTCTGTCATTATTGTGCCGATGGTTTCCTCAACCGTAAACTCTCCCGAGCTCAGGCTTTTCAGTTCCCCCTGCACACCAGGCGGTACCATGATTTTATGGGTCACCAAAGCGGATTCTACGACCTCTCCCAGGATGTCCCCGCTTTGAACCCGTTCCCCCGGGCTTTTGGACGCGGCAAAACTCCAGCGCTTGCTTCGGTCCAGCGCCGGCGCTTCAACGCCGCGTTCTATAAAATCCCCGCTCTGAGCCTGGATTCGCGTCAGCGGCCTCTGAATCCCATCGTAAATAGAAGCGATCAAACCTGGCCCAAGCTCAACGCTCAGAGCTTCGCCTGTCGTTTCGACAGGTTCTCCCGGACCCAGACCTGTCGTCTCCTCATAGACCTGGATCGACGCTTTATCGCCCCTCATTTCAATAATTTCACCAATCAGCCGCTTATCGCCAACGCGGACAACGTCTGACAGACTGGCGTGTGCCATATTTTCCGCTACGACCAGAGGGCCTGAAATTTTTAGGATTCGACCTGTTTCCAATTCTATCAACCTGCCTTTCAGTCAGAACAGGAGTCGTTTACTCACAATAAGTTAACGCCGACCGCTTTTTCCATATTATCTTTAATGCGCTGAAGTCCTAAATGCTGACTGCCGTTTTGACCCGGAATTAAAATGATGGCCGGAATCGATTTGCTTTGACCCGCTGCCAATAAGTCCTCCAGGTCGCCGGCGAAATTCTCCGTCACAAACACGACCGCATAACTTCCATCAGACATGTCTGCCAGCGCACGACGCGCTTCCTCACGTCCTTTGGGGCAAACCCCGTGGATCCCGGCGGTTTTGAAGGTCAGCACGGTGTTATAGTCTCCTATGACGCCCAGTTTAAGCATTCGGCATCCTCAACCTTTCCATTATTTCGTCCGCGGAAGAACCAACCTGAAAGCCCAGTAAAATCATTCTCAGATTCCGTAGTTCCGCTTCTTTGTTCAGCAGGTATGAAAAAAGCGGTTCTGGTCCAAAACTGATTCGGCTGGCAGCCTGAAGCTTGGCCAGTGTCAGCTTTTCACTCTGATCTGCGAGGCAGGTGGAAAGATCACCATCGGCTAAAGTATTGGAACAAACCTTAAGGAGGGCGCCAAAGTCCGTATGTGCCAATTTTTTGATCAGGCTTTCAATGGGCTCACGGTACATGCGGTGAAGCCACGCCTTGTCCAGTCGGCCACCCGGCACGAACCGCCCATCCATATCAGCTTCCGGATCTCCCCGTCTCTGGCCGCCAAGCAGCACCGTCAGATGGTACAGGTCAATCTTCTGCAGGACCCAGTCTTTGATGAGGTCACTATTGTAGCTCTCGACTTCGGACAACATATGACTCAGCTGCGACCTGGTAATAATCCAATCCATCTCAAGTGGATCCCGGTTCAGCTCAAACTGCTTTAAAGCTTCAACCGCGGTCAGGCTCAGCTGTTCGGGCCAATCCCTCAGCGCGCCGCGCTCCAAATCCCTCTGCAATACAGAAGGCGGCAGGTTGCCTGCCTGAACGCAAAGATCCGCGCGCTCCTCTCCCCCCAATTTCGACTTAATGAGGACCATCAGATTGTGATAGTCATATTTCAAACCGAGGAGTGTGGTAATTTGGGGCTCAGGTGATATTGATTTTACCAACTCGTACTCTGAAGCCAGAATCAGGTTAAGCGTCTTCTCGGGATCGCTGCCTTGGTCAATGGCCGCGAGCAAAGACGAATAATTTCTGTCCTGCAGCCAGCGTACCCATTCCTTTTCTGAGTTCAGACCAATCAGCTGCTCATAATTCGACTTGTCCAGCAATCGTTTTTCGAGCACCCGGATCCTCGCGACCGCTTGTGCAAACTCAAGCCTTTCCATCTCTCACACGCCCTTAAAAAGCTGCTGCGCCAGTTGAGGTTCAACAGACTCACGCACCTCGGCCACGAGCGCCGGGTAGGTGAAATCATAAACCACACCGCCCTGAATCAGCTGAAATCCATTCGAAAGCTGCTGCCGCCGCTGTTCCTCAAGCTTAAGTGTCACGCCTTCTTTTTGGTAAGCCTCGAGAAGGCGGTCTAAATAATCCATTGGAAGCTGTCGGGCAGTTTGATCGTTTAAGGCGATCACCACATCCCCGTTTTTGATGACAGCTTGAAACCGGCGAAGCAAAAACTCAAACAGCGCCTCACCTTCTAACGCTTCCATAATCCCGATCATGCGGGTGTAAACGGTTTCGAGCGCTTCCCGTTTCGCAGCCAGAACTTCATCCCTGGCTGTCAATGCCGCCCTTGAAACCTTTCGATCACGAATGCCCTTCACTTCGACTTCCAGTTGGCTCATAAGTTGCCTTTTCTTATCTTCAGCTTCGATTTCCGCCGACTCCAGAATGCTTGAGGCTTCCATTTTTGCAGCCTCAATAGTTTTCGCAGCCTGGTCTTTGGCTTCCGCTTCAATTCTTTGAATCAGACGTTCCAGGCCGTTCATGGTCAAGCCTCCCCTATAGTGTAATGCCGGTGATCATGATGATGGAGGTGACCAGCGCAATAACCGCGTAAGTTTCAACCATGGCTGCGAAAAGAACTGCCTTGAACATATGCTCAGGTTTTTTAGCAAGGATCGCAACCCCCGCTGCCGCGGTTTTCCCTTGAGAAATCGCGGAGCCCCAGCCGGCAATGGCGATTGGAAGCGCTGCCATGAAAATGTAGAAGCCCGCTTGAAGGGACACCATCATTGTCTCTCCGCCCAAAATGCCAATTTTATTTAAAATAATTAACGAAGTGACAAAACCGTAAAACCCTTGTGTGCCTGGAATAACCTGCAGAATCAGGGATTGGCCAAACTTCTCAGGCTCTTCGGTAATCAGACCGGAAGCCGCCTGTCCAACCAACCCTACACCTTTCGCTGAGCCTATCCCCGGCAGGGCAGTCGCCACTGCTGCACCTAAAAGTGACATTACCAGACCGCCATAGTTTGAAAAGAACTCCATGAATTCCACTCAATCCACCCTCCTATTTAACAAATTGGCAATATTTCGACTCTGTTGCAAAAGGCGCGAACGCGCGGCCGCCACCGGTGTAAAATTTTCCAAAAAATTCAAGGTACTGCAGTCGCACAGCATGGACATAGGCGCCCAGAATATTGATGAGCAGATTGAACGTGTGCCCGCCTAAAAAAATCAGAACTGCAAACACAAAGGTCAAAGGACCAAAACCAATCAGTCGAACCATCAGGTTGAAGGCTGAACCGATCAAACCTGTCGCAAGGCCAAGCGCTAACAGACGGGAATAGGACAAGACGTCGCCAAGGTATCCCGTGATCCCGTACAAGCCAAAAAGTCCACTGGCCAGTCTGGGCACTATTCCTTTTTTGTCCCTGCCCTGAGTCAGCACCAGACCAACTGCGCCAAGGATTGCAATAATTTTGCCGATAGTCTCAATTCCCAGCAACATCATTATAATCCCGGAAAGTGTCACAACCCAAAGACCAGAGTCGTAAACCGCATCCATAATTTTGCCGTTTCGGATCAAGTTCCAAGCTTTTATGCCCAAACCCACATAAATGTGGATCACACCCATCCCAATGGCGACATACAAGACAGACATTGGATTCGATGATGGATCCAGCCAAACCGGTGTGATTTGAGCGGAGAACAAATCGCCAAAATAACTGCCGTAGAGAACGCCAAAAAACGCAGTCGACAATCCCAGCCATAAAAACAGCTTCGCAAATTTGCGCTGCTTAAGGTCGAGATTCAATGCTTTCAGCGCCCATAAAGAGAGGCTGCTCATCACAATTCCATATGCCGCGTCCGAGAGCATCATCCCGAAAAACACGAGCATAAACGGTGCGTACACCGGTGTAGGGTCAGTTTCGAAGTAGGACGGCAGGCTGTACATGGCTGTTACCGGCTCGAACGCTTCAGCGAAGGCGTTGTTCTTTAATAGAACCGGGACGTGATCCTCCTCATTGGGATCCCGACTCGTCAAGGCCGCTGCGCCGCCACAAGTGTCCATGACAATCTTTTCAAAATCAGAAAAAAGCGGTACTGGCACCCAGCCTTCCAGCAAGAATGCCGACCGCGTCGAACCCAGCAGCGCCGTGGCATCGCACTTCTTAATTTCTGAAGTGATCATGTCAGATGCCGCTCTGAGCTCTTCCAGCGCGCCTGCATGTTGTTCGATCTGTGCGGCCAGATTGCCTCGAAGTTGATCCAGTTGAATCAGGGCCTCGCGGATCTCCGGTATTTTTTGCGTCGGCGCAGTTTCGAATTCAAGCTGGACTCTGCTGTACCTGAGGGTATGCAGGAATGTCTGAAGCGCCACTTCGTCTTTGGTGTGCGTCAGGAGCAGCACGAGAATGCCATCCTTTTCAATACCCAGCTTTTCGAAATGGGCCTCAGGCAATGTCTGTGCCATAAAAGACTCAAGCATTCCCAACTGATCCTTATGCAGGATGCCAAGCTCTGCCGCTGCGTAATGGAATGAACTCAGCATTTCCCCAGAAAATTCAATCCCTTTTACGGGCTGCAGCGCCGAAACTTCAGCTTCAAGAGCTGTCTTTTGGGATTGAAGCTTTCTGTCCTCATCATCCCATTTCTTGATTGTGTTATAGAGGGGGATCCACCATTTATCCTGACAGCGATCATAATAGTGGGATTGCTTTAGAATAGGCCGCCCTTCCTTAAGCATGCGCAGTTTTCCTTTTGCGGCTTCATAAGGCTCCAAATGCTGCATGCAAAACCTGAGTTGTCGAAGGGATTCCTCATAACCGTGTTTCAGCGAGGACGGATCAAGATTTTGAAGAGATTCAAGCACTTGAGGTTCAAGCTTTGTCACTTCGATGCCCGAAAACTGCTGAAGCGCTGACATCAAGGCTTGAAGCTCAGACTGAAGTGCTGCGACGGTCACCTTTTTCATTGGAACTATAGCCATCTATCTCACGATCCTTTCAGCTGCCCACTCTGCAGCTGCTTCAACGCGATCCTGAAGTGACCTTCGAATCTCCTCCGACTGGTGACGCGCGGCTTCAAGAACAGGACCAGACAGGTGCTCTGCCTCCTCTTCAGCTTTTAGACATGCGTCAGTCCGAAGCTTGACATGCTGGACCGAAACGTCTTTGACCATAGCTTCTGCTTTCAGCTTTGCGGCTTTCAGTATGGCTTCCGCTTCGGTCCTCGCTTCGGAAAGCCGACCATCAGCCAGGGCTTCTGCAGCTTTAACACGCTCCAATACATCTTGGATCATCTGGTATTCACCTCCGGTGAATCAACTCGGAAAGTCGGTGTGAAACTGGGTGTCAGACACCCAGTTTTCAATTTCAAGCTTTCAAACTTCTATGGCTTCAACTTTCTATAAACGTCTCCCATCCCCAGCTTTTCAAAGGTTTCTTTGGTAGGCACGGCTTTTTCGCGATCGTAGCCGCAGGCCTCGTAATAACGGTCCAGTGCGGTCTCCATATCCACTACGCGCCCAGCAGGAGGGCCGGACTGCGCCGGTTCATGCATGAAGCGTTTTGGAAGTCGGTCATCCGTACGCCTGAATCCGCGTTTGAAATTGAGGGCACGTTCCAGGGCTATGACGCGCTCTGCTTTTCTCAGGAGCTCCAGCTTGTCGGTTTCAATGCCCGTCACTGCTGAATAGAGGGCCGCCAGGGTCGTCGGATGCATCTCCGTGTTGATAACGTTGAAATCGCAAATGCCAATCAAATTTGTCACCACGAAGTATTCTTTGACTGCTTTGAGCCAGACTTTGGATTCATTGTCGTCGAATGGATTCTTTGGCTCGTTGATGTCCAGGTCTGGGAAAAGATAGCCAAAACCGTCTATAGTGGCGGCATATGGCCTCATGTGACACGCGCCGCGTTCGGAGGTTCCAAAGGCAATGCTCATGGATGAGGAGCCCCTTGGATCTGTAGCTGAAATTTCCATGCCCTTGACCGTCATGGCAAATTTTTCAGCCTCTTGGCCGATGCGCTTGGCGGCGTGCCAGGAACCATCTGCAAACAAATCTCCGCTGACGCCTTCCCTGAGACCCATGCGCCTCACAAGCTCGGCCATAGCTTCGCCATTTCCAAACTTAAGATCCAGGCCATCCGTCTCCTTAAGCCCAATCAGTCCCTCTTCAAAGAGCTCCATGGCGGCTGAAACCGTTGCCCCCGCCGAGATGGTGTCAATACCATAAAGGGTCGCATAATAATTCGCCATGGCAATGGACGGGTAATCGCTGACGCCGCAGCGCGGTCCAAAAGCGGCGATAGTCTCATACTCGAGCTCGCCCACTTCGACGTCGCCCATAGTCACATACTTGTGGCACCCCAGCTGGCAGGCGTAGCACGCTCTCCGCCGTACAGTGAACCGCCCGGTGTCATTCCACAGATTATGCGGCATCAGCGGCTCCATGTCTTCGAAAACGTTGGAGCGGAAATTCCGGGTCGGCATCAGACCATACTCGTTGACGCCGCCCAGCCACGCAGGTGTGCCATAGCCATGGACCGGTCCCCAGGTATAGACTTCTGAGCGCAGCTCCTGAATCGCCGTTTTGTTGAATTCCAGAAAAGCGTCCTTGTCCGCGACCTCCACGGAGCCAGTTCCCCGCACTGCGACCGCTTTCAGGCGCTTGTGACCCATGACCGCGCCGGCACCGCCGCGGCCGGCGAAGCAGTCGTCGCTGAAAATGCAGGCCAGCTTAGACAGCATTTCCCCTGCCTGACCTATGCAGCTGATCTTGAACGACTCGCCCAGGGCTTCCTTGAGCTTTTCGGTCGTCTGTCTCGTATCAAGTCCCCAGAGGTGGTCCGCCGGGCGGAGCTCCACTGTGTCATTGTCTATGACTAAATAGACCGGCGTATTGGACTGACCGGTGAACACAATGCTGTCATAGCCCGCGAACTTGAGTTCCGCCCCAAAATGGCTGCCCATGTTCGCCGCGCCTATAGTATGAGTCAGCGGTGACATAAAGACAACAGAAGTTCTTGAGGCCGATGGTGTCGGTGTCCCAGTAAGCGGCCCGGTATTAAAGCTGAGTATATTCTCCGGGCTGAAGGCATCTGCCCCATGAGGCATTTCATCCCACAGCAGCGCGATTCCGTAACCTTCCCCACCCAGATATTGCTTTATGTAGTCTTGATTTAAAGATTCTTTGGTTATGTTTTTTGACGCCAGATCCACGCGCAGAACACAATCTTTGTAGCCTTTCACGCTCTCCACCTCCTACCAGCTCAGTGCCTGACGCGGACAAATTGAAACGCACTCGGGAATACCACCGCAAAGATCGCATTTAAACGCCCGAACCTCACCCGTAACATGCGTCATTTGGATGGCCTGGATTGGGCAGGCTTCAACACACGCCCCGCAGCCGGTGCAGGTGTCCAGGATCACAACGGCACCAGTAAAGCCGTCTCTCTGTATGGCTTCAACCGGGCAAACAGACGCGCATGGCATATCGATACACTGCTGACAGACGGTTTGGGCAAACTTGCCAGGTTCTTTGCTTTCCTTGATCTTGACGCCAGTCGATTTGGGATTGACGGCGCCGAAGTGCTTCAGCGAGCACACAGCTTCACAGGCACGGCATCCCTGACATGCCCTCGCGTTAGTCAATACTTTCACGACACCTGGAATCACGTTGTCACGACCTCCTTCAAGGGTCTTGAGTTGTGGATAAAGTCTCATTTTGGTTAAATTTAAGACACAAAACTGATAACTGTGGCCGATGGTCAATAGACTGCCAACTCATCTTTACCGCTTTATGTCTAGCCGCCACCACCAAGCGGCAAGACCAGCACCTCATCCCCCTCCTTCAGCAAGGTGCGTCTATCCCTGAGTCTTCCAGCGATACTGACAGCGATCCAGCTTTGGCTGACCGGCAAGTCAAGCATCGACAAAAGATCCTGTACCGTAGTCAAAGGCCCAGTTTCAATGGTCTTTTCTCTGTAACCAAGACTTGCAGCTATATAGCCGGAGAACTTGACATGAATGAACATTCAATACCCCCTCCGTTTTATGAGTCTCAAGCCTAAAATATTTCCGCAAAAAAAACAGCAAAGTCCACCCCCCGATTCAGCGCATTTATAAACGCCAACGAGAATGGACTCCTTTGCTGTATGCAGGCGGACGAATTACTTCGACCACCCATTGGTCTGTGAAACCTTCTGCACCCTATAAATGCTAAAACTGATACATGGTCTTTGCAATAGGTTATTAGGTTTTAGTGTTTATAGTGCACACTGACAAGGCCCCGCAAACTCGGAGCTCGCAAACTCAGTTCAACCCAATGATACCCTAATTATCTCACAAATAACGATCTCTCGTGCATCTTGAAAAGGATGTTTGACGCCAAACCATACAACCCCAATCGAAGGTTGAAGACGCACCTGTTTATTCAGCGCTAACCTGATACATGATTTCATTTCGTCTCATAAACGCCGGCGTAAATGGCGGATTATATCTCGCTATAGTCAATTCAGAGAGGATCTTCCACCCGTGAAGGCGGATCCAGTCCTCAAGCTGCCTCTGATGCGACTTGAATCTCTCTTCACTCCAGCTTCCTGAAAACCTGATCACCGCGAAAGTACCTCCAACCCGCTCTTTGACGCTCACATTTGGATCCTTGGGCTTTGGCAGTGTTTCCAGTGTGTACTGTGACGGCATTACAAAAGCCGTGGTGAAATAGTCATCTCCCTGGCGGTTGATGACGGGGGAAGTCATAGAAATTTTCTGCTCTGTCTGATTTTGGCCACTAATGTAATTGAATATTTCCTGAAAACCGGAATTCAAATCACCGCTTCGACCTCTGACAACTTCCGCTACGATCAGTGATGGATATCTTCTTAGCTCCAAGGCGCCTTCTGAAAGAATCACTTTATAATCCGGCTGCTCGATCCATGACATCTGAAATCACACTCCCCAATACTCAACTACAGAAGGTAAGGTGCGTTTACAAGAACTGTTAATTACTCAGACTCTGACAGCTTCAGCCAGGCGGACATCACTTTTGCCGCCACCGGGGCTGCTGCCCGACCTCCGCCTTCACCGCGGTATTCCAGCAGAACCGCCACGGCAATTTGTGGATCCTCTGCAGGCGCGAAGCCAATAAACCATGCATGGTCCTTGCTGTCACTCTCTGTACTTTTTTCGTTTTGAGCAGTGCCGGTTTTGCCGGCCACTTGAACACCGGAAATCTGAGCCCTTGTTCCGGTGCCTTCCTCGACGACGCTGACCATCATAGCTTTAAGTTCGGCGGCCGTCTCAGCGCTGACCATATCATAGAGGCTCTTCGCATCTGTCGTTCTTAAAAGGCTGCCTTCCTCTTTTTCTACTGATTTGACCAAATAAGGCTGCATAATCGTGCCATTGTTCGCAATACCGGCGGCCACCATGGCCATTTGCAGCGGTGATACCAACAGCTTGCCCTGGCCTATGCCGGTCGCGGCCAGCTCAGTTTTGCCCATGCTTTTATCGCCAATCCGGCTGTCTGTCCGCGGCAAATCAAACTCAAAAGACTTGGTGATCCCTGCGTCTTTTGCCTTATCTATTAAGGCTGAAGCGCCAATCTTCTGAGACAATTCAGCAAAATAGACATTGCTTGAAACAGTCAGGGCCTTATGAAGATCAACGTCACCATGGGCCTTTTCACCGGCGTTGGAGAACGTCATCCCGTCAATGACTGTAGTCCCCAGATCCTCGGTCGTATAATCCCCCTTGCCGGCTTCAATCGCCGCCGCGGCTGTAATGACCTTAAAGATGGAGCCGGGCGGATAAAGTCCCATAGTTGCTCTAGGCAGCAGCGGACTGTTTTCGTTTTCAATTAACGTCTTCCAATTTTCTTCAAGTTTTGAGGCATTGGGATTGAAATCCGGGGTGGAGACCATAGCCAAAATCTCTCCCGTTTTGGGATCCAGCGCCACAACCGCGCCATGACGGTCTCCAAGCTGTTCTCTTGCAACAACTTGAAGTGCATGACTGATGGTCAGGCGCAAGTCATAACCTTTTGGGGTTTCTTCCGACAGCATCTTCTGGATTTGCTGAAAGAATTCAAGATTTGACTTCCCAATAAGTTCGCTATTATACTTTGCTTCCAGCAATGTTTTCCCATACACTGCAGAGTTATAGCCAATGATATGTGCATAAAGCCTTTTTTCCGGATAATTCCTGATCTTTGAATTTTCTGAAGGCAGGGTTTCCGCAAGGACTTCACCCTTTCGGTCTACAATTCTGCCCCGCAGAACCTCCTCTTCCTCTGCGATCAGACGTTTATTAAAAGCGTTTCCCATGATGTCATTTTTGCCTCTGAGCTCAAACCAAGTCAAAGAGGTGATTAAAAGACCAAAGAGCACACCCGCCAAAACCAGACTGTGCAGGATTCGGCTATTGATTGTATCCAGTTTCAAGTTGAGCCGCCTCCTTGCGCAGTATTTGGCCGGACAACGCCTGCAGAAGTCCCAAGGTCGCAAAGCTCGAGACCATGGATGAACCTCCATAACTCAAGAATGGCAAAGTAATGCCCGTCAGCGGGATCAGCTTTATGACGCCGCCTATGATGATAAACGTCTGATAGCCTATTGTCATGGTCAGTCCAAAGGCGACCGCCTTCATGTATCTGTCTTCAATCCTGAGGGCAAGCTTCATGCCTCTGTACAAGAGGATAAAAAACAGCATGATGACGGCGATCCCGCCCAATATGCCCAGCTCTTCGCAGATGGCCGCGAAGATAAAATCTGTTCTGACTGCAGGAATGAATTTGGGATACCCCATTCCCAAACCGCTTCCGAAAAAGCCGCCTGATCCAATGGCAAAAAGTGACTGTGTAATCTGATAGCCTGTTCCGCCTATATCGATCCACGGGTCAAGCCAGGTATCAACGCGAACTTCAATATGGCTGACCGTTTTAAAAGCGACAAATCCAAGCACTGAAACAAGCCCCAAATTATAGACCGTGAAGAGAATGTCGCGTTCAAAGACATATATAAAGGTCAGGTAAACGCCAAAAATCAGCATGGCAGTCCCAAACTCCCGTTGAATCGCAAAGAAGCCCATGAGGACGTAGACTAGACCCATCATGACAAATTTGGGATCAATCTCACGGCCGGACCATTTGACTCTGAGGCGCTCAGGGGTTGTCACACACGCAGCCATGAAAAAGACAAACACGATTTTACCGAGCTCGGAGGGTTGAAATGTATGACCGCCAAGCTTCAGCCAGTTTCTCGCTCCATTGATCTCTGTGCCAAAGATCAGGGTAATCGCGAACAAAGCTATCAGCAGACCGTAGTGGAAGAAGACAGACCTGAAGCGTCCATGGAGCGTTGCATACAGGACGTAAACCATAAGATAGACTAACACACCAATAAGAATCCAGTTGAACTGTTTGACGCCATTGACCGGTGAGAGTCGATACTGCATGGCTTGACCAAGGCTTATCAGCATGGCCACAATGGTCCAAAGATAAGGATCCCCAAGACGGTTGAAACGGATTACCCAACCGACAAAATATATAAGCAGCAGCAGCGAGGCCCCCATAATCAAGGGGATAAAATCTATGGGGCTTCCCATCAGTGTAAGCTGACCGAAAAGAACCAATATGGTCAGCGCGACCAGGTGAAGAGGTCCCCAGAAGTGAGTATACAGCGATGTTCCGGTTTTCGCCTTCATCCCCATCACCTTCCGCCTTCAGAAAAGACGAGATCTATCCTGCCCAGTGAGACCTTGTCACCGTCTTTAAGTTCGATGCGTCTTTCCAGTTTTTTGCCGTTGAGCAACGTTCCATTGGCGGATTCGAGATCCTCAACAAAAAATTTGTCCCCGACTTTGTCTATGCGTACATGCTCTGACGACACGTAAGGGTCCGGCAAAATAATCAGACATTTTTTGGATCGACCGATCAGGGACTCCGGTCTCAAAATAGGATAAATCTCAGCTATGGATTGAGCGCCTTTTGTGCCCATGGGCGTCATAAGCTTCAGATGGGGCAGCAGAGCCGCAACCGAGTCTCTGCCCATCAGCATGCGGATGTCCGTGTAAATTAATTGAACAATTTTATAGATAAAGACGTATATGATCACAACCAGGACATATTTTGCAGCCATTGAGATTAATTCGACCATATCAACACCTCACTTTCCTAAATTTCTCATAAGTCGTGTTGGCCTATGGCGAGCAGACTTATCCTGACTTCATTATATCCTATTCCTTGAAAACAGAAGTGAAGAATTTACAACAGAATTTCTACATTCTCGAAATTCTTCTTAATGAGTTCATGTGTATTTTGGTATGACACAAAATATTATTTCTCTATTAAATAATCTAGTTCATATTGTTTAAATTAAATGTGGTATTTGAGGCTAATTTGCATATTTTTTATCACTAGTGTATAATGTATTTAATTGCATTAAAAGGAGTGTGAAATTTATGTTAGAAGAAATCAGAAAACTACCCCAAAAAGTGGTCGAAAACCTGGATGGTGACATAGGCAATCTCAAAGTATATTTAGTGCAGGATTATGACCTTCAATTTCTGAAGCGTATGGTGACCTTTGGTCTTGGCATATTTGGAGATTTGGGGATGGACGAGTGGGGATTGGTGCCTCAGGTCCGTCACGGCAACGTTTTCGTTCTTAAAGAGGAAGACAAAAAGCGTCTGATTGGAATTGCGATCCTCATGAGAGATTGGGAGAATACAGATATGTGTTACCTCTTCGATTATGCTATTGCCGAAGATTTTCAGGGTCAGGGTCTTGGCTATCATTTCCTGGTATCAATATGCAAAAACCTTTACGAACAGGATTTCAAATCTATGAGTTTAACTGTTGACGTCGAAAATCAGCCTGCCATCAAGCTCTACAAAGACAAGATGGGCTTTGAAATAGCAGAGCACCGCAAAGACGAATACGGGAAAGGCCACGACCGCTACATCATGAAGCTGGACCTGAGTAAGTTTAAGAAGATTTAGTACCATGTAAAAAACCTCTCCGCATCACCTTGTCCCCAAGGTGATGCGGAGAGGTTTTCTCCATTTGAAGTGTCAGTTAACCTTGAAATATTCCAAAGACACAGCTAAAGCCTGCGTCCATCCCACTTCTTAAGCGCCACTCTCACGGAACGTGCCATCTCTTTACTGAACTGCGCCCCCGTCTTTCTGGCGTAAAACATCTGGGCAAAGTTCTCAGCGCCATAACGGTTTTTCTCGACAAACTCCTTTGCTTTGTCCTCGAACATCCTTTCAAGTTCCTCAGGCGTCAGTTTCCTGTACCGCTCCTCGAAAACAAGGAATTCGCGCTTGAACCGTTTTTGCTGAACCCTCACCGTGTGTGGCTCATAATACCCCAGACAAAGCATGCAGACCGGAAAAACCCAGTCCTCGAGACCTAGCAGTTCTTTATGATACTCATAATTCTCCATGATATCCCCAATATAACACGACCCAATTCCAAGAGATTCTGCAGCTATCACAGCATTTTGAGCCGCAATTAATGCATCCTCACAGGCCAGTATTAAATCAGACTCCTGAGGCGCTTCAAAGGACAGCCCCGTGTGCTTGGCAAACACCTTTACATCTTGCGCCGAGAAGTAGTCAAACCATTTTTGCTGATCCGCAGCAAAAATCAATATCACCGGTGCTTTGGCTATAAAGGGCTGAAAATCACAGCTTTCACTTAAAGTTTCCTTGGTTTTGGGATCTCTGATCATTATGATCGAATAGAGGCACTGATTTCCTGCCGTTGGCGCGGCAATGGCAGCCTCCAGAATCAAATCCAGGTGTTCATCTGAAATTGGACGATCTGCGTACTTTCTCAGGGAAACGCGGTTGTGAATAATATCAAGCACCGTATTCAAGAGCGCCACTCCTCTCTGATTAACCCCTCTTACAGGGGGATTGACTAGCTGTTATGATTGTATTCTGGGGGTTAATCCTATCTGCTGTCATACTGGAATTTCGAAATCCGGTTGGTATTTGGCTATCGCTTTTCAGGCTGGTCCTATTTATTGCTGCACTTAGCCTGCTCCTTCAGAATTTTTACGCCAACCGTACCTGGTGTACAACACTTTGCCCTATGGGGACACTCTACACAAAAACAATTCAACATTCATCCAATACCTAATTTGACCGTACTCAAACACATTTTGTGAGCTTCGACTAACCTGCCCAATCCTAATTCCAATGCTCACTTGTTGGAATACTTCAAGATCTCGTTCTCGATCAAATACCAGCGCTGAACCAAATTCTCGAGTCTGAAATAATGCAGCACATAGGCGCCTGTCAGAACAGACAAGATGAGTACCAAGATCCAAACTGATGCCTTCTCCGGCAGATAGAGCGCTGCTCCAAAAGAAAACAAAAGCGCTGTGACCGTCATCATGAGAACCAATAGATGCACCAGCCGCTCGTGCTGAAGCCATTTGAGCCGCTCAACAAATAGGGTGTAGACCTCAGCTGCAGGCTTGCCCGCTGCCAGCTCAGCCCTGAACTCATTCTCCCAGAGCCCGGCCTGCTTCAGCACGTCAATCCCAAATTTACGGCTTTTAAGCTTTGATTCTTTCTCATTATCAAGTCTAGACAAAGCCCTCACCCTTTCGCGGCACTCTCAAGTCAAAGCAGGCCTGTTCTCCATTCAATTCTATACCGAACTGCAGAGATTTCAAACATGGAAGATGGGGTCTGCGACCAACGCCTATCAACCTCTTCTTTCACCTCGACACCCTCTTCTACCCAAAAGGAGCAAAGCACCCACAGCGGGATGCCTTGCTCCTTTCATTATTCCAGTCTTTATCTCTTTCAAACCCTACTTCATGATCTTAATCATCTGATTCGTAAATTCCACCGGATCTTCAATTGGCAGGCCTTCGATCAGCCGCGCCTGGTTATACAAGAGACCGGTATAGAGTTCGAACTTCTCCTGATCTTCCTCAAAGGCCTTCTTCAGGGTCTCAAAGACCTCATGATGGGTGTTGATTTCAAGGACCTTGTCCGCCTTGATGCCTTCCTGGTTTGGCATGGCGCTCAGGATCTTCTCCATTTCAATGCTGAGTTCGCCATCACTGGCAAGGCAGACCGGATGATGCTTCAAGCGCTTGGATGCCCTAACCTTTGTAACTTTGTCGCCCAGCTGAGATTTCATGCTGTCGAACAGGGCGGAGAAGGTGGTGGTTTCGGAACCATCGGCAGACTGCTCTTCTTCGGTCTCTATGCCCAGATCGCCGCCGGAAACGTTCCTGAATTCCTTGTCACTGTAAGACATCAGAACGCGGATCGCGAATTCGTCGACGTCATCCGTGAAGTAGAGGATCTCATAGCCCTTGTCGGCGACGAGCTCGGTCTGCGGCATGCGGTCGATGCGCTCTGGCGCGTCACCCGTCGCGTAATAGATATACTTCTGGGAATCCGCCATGCGGCCCACGTATTCGGCAAGTGTCACCATTTTGCGCTCAGTGCTGGAATAGAAGAGGATCAGATCCTGGAGGTCTTCTTTGTTGATGCCAAAATCATTGTAGAGGCCAAACTTCAGCTGGCGGCCAAAAGCCTTGAAGAAGGTCTCGTACTTCTCGCGGTCATCCTTCAGCATGGACAGGAGCTCATTCTTGATCTTGTTCTTGATGTTCTTGGCAATCAGCTTGAGCTGGCGGTCGTGCTGGAGCATCTCTCTGGAAATGTTGAGGGAGAGGTCCTCGGAATCCACCATACCTTTGACGAAGCTGAAGTGATCCGGTAGGAGATCGTTGCATTTATGCATGATCATCACGCCGCTGGAGTAAAGCTCCAGGCCCTTTTCGAACTCGCGGGTGTAATAGTCAAACGGAATGCTCTCCGGAATGTAGAGAATGGCATTGAAGCTGACCTGGCCGGAGGCATTCATATGGATGTATTTCAGAGGCTTGTCAAAGCCGTAGTGCTTCTCTGAATAGAAGCTCTCGTAGTCCTCCGGCGTGAGCTCGTTTTTATTCTTTCTCCAAATTGGGACCATGCTGTTGACCGTCTGGAACTCTTTGTAGCTTTCATAGTCGCTCTCTGTGCCCTCTTTCAGCCGGCTGCGGGTGATCTCGAGCTTGATTGGATAGCGGATAAAGTCTGAGTATTTTTTGATCAGTGCACGCAGGCGGTATTCCTCGAGGTAATCGTCGTAGTGTTCATCCTCGGTATTGGCTTTGATCGTCAGGATGATCTCAGTCCCTGTAGTATCCTTTTCCGCGGCTTCAATGGTATACCCGTCCGCGCCTTTGGATTCCCACTTCCATGCCTCATGGCTGCCATAAGCGCGGCTGATTACTGTGACGTCATCCGCTACCATAAAGGCAGAGTAAAAACCAACGCCAAATTGGCCAATAATGTCATAGCCATCCTTGAGTTCATTCTCTTTTTTGAAGGCGAGTGAGCCGCTCTTGGCTATAACGCCAAGGTTTTCCTCCATCTCGTCTTTAGTCATGCCTATGCCTGTATCTTTAATTCTAAGAATGCGGTTTTCCTTGTCCGCGACAATTTCAATGTAATAATCTTCTTTGTAGAAGCTGATGGCTTCGTCCGTCAGCGCCTTGTAATACATTTTGTCAATGGCGTCGCTGGCATTGGAAATCAACTCTCGAATAAAGATCTCCCGGTGGGTGTAGATGGAATTGATCATCAGGTCTAAAAGTCGCTTCGATTCTGCTTTAAACTGCTTTTTTGCCACGGTTGAACGCTCCTTCTTCTCAATTGAATTTAACTTCTATTTCCTTCACTTGTCTTCTGCACTTGTCTTCGCAATTGTCTTCGCAATTGTCTTCTGCACTTGTCTTCGGACACGTCTTCGCACACGTCTTCGTACATGTCTTCCGCACTTGTCTCCTGCACTAATCTTCCCGCAATCGTCTGTCCACAATTGCCCACGCACGCACTCATTCTCCTGCTCCACCGCAAAACAAAGCGCCAAGGTGGGGCGACCCTGGCGCCAGGCTCATATTTCGGGCGTGCGCTATTCGATTTCGATTTTTTTTGAAACTTCTGTTTTCTTGACCTTTGGTACTATGATGTTCAGCACGCCATCCTCAAACTTTGCCTTGATGTCCTCCGTGCTGGCATCACCCAGATAAACCGTGCGCTGCATGGAGCAATAGCGGCGCTCTTTATGAACGTAGTTCTTCTTTTCTTCCTCTGTTTTTTCTTCGCGCTTGATGCCTATGGTCAGCCTGCCTTCATTCATATCCAGCGAGATTTCTTCTTTTTTAACCCCTGGCAGATCCGCATCAATTTTGTAGTGATCTTCCGCCTCTTCCACGTCCAATTTAAACGTGTCGCGCATCAGGCTGCGTGAAGGCATCCAGTTATCGTTAAAAAAGTCATCAAGCATGTTGGTGAAGTCATCTAACCCACGCGGCCTGAGCGTGAGATTCGAACGCCTTTGGTTGAAAGGAACGAGTCCTGACATGATTAACAACTCCTTTTTATTCAGATTTGTATTTAGAAGCTTTAGGTTAAGGTTTCAACTTCATGAGTGAGGTTGTTAGCACTCGCGCCCCTCGAGTGCTAATCTCTAATTATTATATACACCTTTTCGAAAAAAATGTCAATAATCCTCTGTTATTTTTACCCCACCTCACTTCATTTTTTCTTCCCTGGTTCTGCACCACAAAAAAGAAGCCGGTGTCGAGCCCAACGCACTTTGCGAGTTGTCTCCTCACCAGCTTCCATTCATTTGTTCTTCAAACTTCTGCGCTTCCAATTCGAAGCCAGCCCTTACACAGGCTGCTTAATCTAGATCCAGCCCTTTCCGTTTGCCGATTGTCGCAGCGCGTCCATAATTTGCATATTTGCTCACTCCGACACGCACCTTTCCTCCACCAGCACCGCCCTGACCGGCGATGCTTCAGCGCCAACAATCTTCAGCGGCAGGGCAATCAGCTTATACTCTCCAGGCTCAATATATTTCAGCATCAGACCCTCCAGCACCATGCATCCAGCTTCGAACAGCACTTTATGGCTCGGATGGCCCGCTTGTCCTCTTTCAATGCCTAGACCGTCCGTGCCTACCCCTTTAACGCCCAGTTCAGCCAGATAGGTCGCAGCCGCCTGCCCCAGATAGACAAACTCTTGATCAAAGGTTTCTGAAAAGCTGTTTTTTGTCTTGAACAGAACGAAGTCGCCCCTCTTGAGATCGAAGGGTATCAGGGTCTCAGGTGTAATTTCGCCTTCCAGAGAGGTCAGCGAGATCACGCGGCAAGCCGTCATCAGTGAGGCAAGCGAGACCTCATCAATGGAGCTCCCTCCCGCCAGCATATGCAGCGGTGCGTCCAAATGGGTTCCCGTGTGGAGATCCAGCTCCAGTGTGCTGCTGGTCACGCCGTCAGTCTCTGCTTTCTTGGTAAAGGTCAGTTTTGGCTGCCTGGCCTCGTCGTTCTTGTAAACCGGCATTCCAGCGCGTATGGGTATGGTGATGTCATAAAGTTTCATTCGCCTCCCCCTCTTCCTTTATTTGAGTTTCCGCGTGATCTGCACCAGGCTTCCCGGTGAGCGTTTCATTGCTTCCCGCCTCATAGCGCAGCAGCTGCTCTGGATTGTTTCGGATAAAGCTGACGACTGGATCCGTCAGCTTCCAAGCCTGCTCAATTTCACCCCAGGACGTAAACAAAGTCAAGTCATCATTCAAAGCGTCCAGCAGCAATTTTTCATAAGCTTCCGGCGAACGCTCGCCGATCAGGCAGTTCTGGCAATAATCCAGCTCCCGCTCAACCACCATAGCTTCCGCGCCGGGCTCAAGGACGTTGAACCGAATTTGAACGCCTTCCTCTGGCTGGACCTTGATCTCGATCAGGTTCGGGGCGATCTGATCTCCAAGCTGGCCCGCGAGCTTCGTCGCCTTCATTTTAATCTCAATTGACGTCCTTTTTTCACTAAGGCGCTTGCCTGTCACCAGCTTGAAGGGGACCCCGCGCCATCGCGGTGTGTCCAGCTCCATGACCAATTCAGCAAAGGTTTCTGTTGTGGACTGCGGCGTGATGCCCTCCTCCTCAAGAAATCCTTTGATCCCCTCTGAGGCAGCATACTGCCCGAAGCGGCAGCGCGCCGGATCCAGCTTCATCTGTGACATGGCCCTGACTTTAGATGCCCTGACCGCTTCCGGACCGAGGACTTCCGGTGCTTCCATGGCCACAAGCGCCGCCATTTGAAGCATATGGCTCTGGGCCATATCCCTCAGCGCTCCTGCCTGATCGTAATACGCGCCTCTGCCTTCTATGCCGATGGTCTCCAGCGCGACAAGCTTCACTTCTTCAATATAATCCTTGCACCACACGGCGTCGAAGATTGCGTTCGAGAACCTGAGGGTAAACAGGCTCCTCAGCATAGCCTTCCCTAAATAATGGTCAATTCTAAAGATGGACTTCTCGTCAAAATGCTCACGGACGCCCTCATTGAAAGCCACTGCGGATTCCAGGTCATACCCGAAGGGCTTCTCGAGCAGCAGCGCCGAGCCCGGTTCATCCGCAATCCCGCTTCTTTTAATGGCTCCTGCCACCTTTGCAAAAAATTCGGGCATAGTCGCCAGAATAAAGAGGGATCGCGTCGCCGGACCATAGATGTCTTCCAGTTCCGTTTTTAACGCAAAGAGGTCCGCCTGAGCACGTAAGGACGCCGGATCCTCCGGCTGACCCAGCGGTTCAAAATCCATTCTCACATAATACAGTCTTTCCAACAGGCCATCCAGATGAACGCCGCAGATCTGCTCACAGGTTTGGGCGACGTAGGTTCGGAAGACACTGTGTCTGACTTGCTTTCTTCCCACACCAATAACGATGAGCTCTCGCCCCTCCGCCATCAGCCTGGCCAGCGCAGGCAACAACTTTTTACGGCTCAGGTCTCCCGTCGCCCCAAAGATCCAGACATATTCCATAAGCCTTATTCCTCCTTACGCGCCTCATGTCCCCCAAACTCATACCGCATCCTGCTCAGCAGCTTGGCGCCAAAGCCCTGACTCTCCGTGGCATAGCGCTTAAACAAAGAAAGCGCTATGGTTTCGACAGGAACCTTGAGCCTCAATGCTTCTTCGACAGTCCATAAACCTTCCCCGCTGGATTTGACCACAGGCAGCAGCGACTCGATTTCCTCTGTTGACTTTAGTGCCCTGGCAGTAGTACCCATTAAAAAGCCTTCGATTATAGAACCTTGATCATAGACTTTAGCAATTTTTTGAAGGTCAAACCCATACTCGGATTTTTTTAAGAGTTCAAACCCTTCTGAAATGGCCTGCATCATGGCATATTCAATCCCATTGTGGACCATCTTGACATAATGTCCGGCACCGGACCGTCCAAAGTAACCATAGCCGCCCTCGACCGCCAAATCACTGAACAGCGGCTCCAGCCTGACATAAGCCTCCCGTGATCCGCCAATCATCAAACAGGCGCCATTTAGAGCGCCTTCAGTGCCGCCGCTTGTTCCCACATCCAAATAATCAATCCCTCTGGAGGCTAAAAATTCAGAGCGGCTGACGGAGTCTTCAAAATGGGAGTTTCCGCCATCAATCACTACATCCCCACCTTTTAAATGCGGCAGCAGCAGATCAATAGTGTCATCCACCGCGTCCCCTGCGGGAACCATCATCCAAATAATCTTGGATGGGTCGAGCTGCTGTACAAAGGCACCCGTGTTCGTAACCGCTTCGAGGCCTTCCAGCTGAAGTTCCTCCGCGCGCCGGGCTGCCCGTGTTAAGACAACCACGTCATGCCCATGTCGGATCATATTTTTCGCCAGTCCAATGCCCATTTTCCCGGCGCCGATCAATCCAATCTTCAACCTTAACCCCTCCTAAGTTGTTACTTAACCCCTCACACAAGCAGCACACACGAACTTACCTAACCACGGCGCCAAAGGGTACCAGGGACAGCTGGGCAAACTTAAAGTGCTGCAGTCCGAAAGGAATTCCTATCACCGTGACACAGAACAATGCGCCTATGACCAGGTGACCTATGGCCAATTCCCAGCCAAAGAGGAGCAGCCAGAGAATATTCATGATTAATCCGCCAAACCCAAAGTTTCCAATCACCACTTCCCGGCCAAAAGGCCAGAGGACCAGACCAGCGATTTTAAAGCACTGAACTCCAAAGGGAATGCCTATGACGGTGATGCAAAGGAGCAGACCTGCCAGTGTCCAGGCAATCGCGCCCAAAACACCGCCAAAAATCAGCCAGATCAAATTGCCTAAAAAACGCATCACGCCACCTCCTTTTTATCTATTCAATAAACGACTCACGGTGTTTCCACCGTGCCATCCTCATAGCGCGCAAACCGGCCAGAACTCTGCGGATTGACGGGATCAGAACGTTTCCATGGCCATCCGCCAAAGGCAGTGGCCTGATAGTCTCTGGACGCCGCCACAATTTCTTCCCTTGTATTCATGACAAACGGACCGTATTGAACTACGGGCTCGTTGATAGGCTCCGCTTCGAGGAGCAAAAACTTGGCTGGGGCTGTGCCATTGACCAATTCAACCACTCTGCCGCCATCCAGCGTACATCCATGATAGGAGGGCAATGCAGCCCCATCAAGGCTCAGGCTCTCACCTTCATAGAAATAGAGCGTCCGGTTCAGGGTCTCAGAGACCGCCGGCAGGGTGTACACCGCGCCCGGCGCCATTTCCGCCAGCCAGATGGAGACGTGGTTGGCTTCTGACGACGCCCAGGAATCCGGTGTGGGCTTCAGACTTTTGATGTTTTCAACTTGACCGCTGATCAGGCGGATTGTGGTTTCACGACCACGGGTATCCGTCTTTGTGATTATGGGTATTTGCTCTGACCACAGCATCTTATAATTCGGTTTGACGAACTTGTCCTTCGCCGGCAGGTTGAGCCAGATCTGAAAGAGTTCAAGAGGATTGGGCTTGTCCTGATGCACCATAGGGAACATCTCGGCGTGCTGCATGCCGCTGCCTGCGGTCATCCACTGGACGTCGCCGCCTCCATAGCGGCCTGTGGCGCCGCTGGAATCCGAATGGTCCACGAGACCTTCGAGGACTACAGTTACCGTTTCGAAGCCTCTGTGGGGATGCTCGGGAAAGCCGGGAACGGTGCGGCCGTGGTACATGCTCCAGCCGCTCGGGTTCTGAAAGTCGCTGCCCAGGCTTCTATTTCCCAGCTGCCTGGCCGATGGTCCCTGGTCCTCATTCCCCTGAGGATAAGCATCCTTATGGTGAACACAGAACAGGAAGGGGTCCTGCACCGGCCAATTGAATCCTAGAGGGAAGGTTTTAAGAGTCTCTTTTTTTTGTATCATCTCAGTCCTCCATACTTTTAAGTTTAGTTTCAGACGCGTTAACGCACAACGGCTTCGAGTCAGTGACCTCAAGCGCAGGGGGCTTCAGTCCTTCAGTCAAGGAATCCCTCATAGAGAGGAAAGCGCTCAGCCAGAGCCTCTACAGCCTGACTGACTTCGTTCAGGACTTCCGGATTTTCATGATGGTCTGCCACCCGCGTCATTAACTCCGCTATCTCACGCATTTCCGAACCTCCCATGCCCTTGATGGTCATAGCCGTCACGCCGACGCGGACGCCGCTCGTCACCATAGGTTTTTCCGGATCCTGGGGGATCATATTTTTGTTGACCGTAATGCCGACGCTTTCCAGTACCTGTTCAAACCGCTTGCCCGTCAGCTTCTTGGTTCTGAGATCCACCAGCAGCAAATGGTTGTCCGTTCCACCGGATACCAGTCTGAAGCCTTTCTCCTCAAGGGCTTCGCCCAGCGCGGCGGCGTTTTCAACGACTTGCTTCGCGTAAGTCTTAAACGCGTCCGTCATGGCGTAACCGAAAGTAAAAGCCTTGGCCGCCATGGTGTGCATGTGCATGGAGCCCTGTATGCCCGGGAACACGGCGCTGTCAACAGCCTTGGCATACTTCTCTCTGCAGAGGATGAAGCCGCCTCTGGCGCCTGCCAGAGTCTTTGTCGTCGTAGAGGTGACGAAATCCGCGTGTGGTACCGGGCTCGGAATGACACCTGCTGCAATCAGCCCCGCAATGTGGGCAATGTCCACAAACAAGTACGCATCTGCGGATTTCGCTATGCCGGCCAGTCGTTCATAGTCAATCAGCCTTGGATAAGCGCTGGCGCCGGCGACGATCATTTTTGGCCGGTGCAGCTGCGCAAGACGTTCAACGCTCTCATAATCTATAGTCTCCGTGACCGGATCAAGCCCATAGTCAAAGAAGGTATAGGTTCTGCCGGAGAAGTTCATAGAATATCCATGTGTCAAATGGCCGCCCTGATCCAGCTTCATGCCCAGAATGCGGTCACCGGGCTGCAGGACTGAGAAATAGACCGCCTGATTGGCGCTGGACCCCCCAAGTGGCTGAATGTTGGCATGCTCTGCGCCAAAGAGGACTTTCGCCCGCTCCACCCCCAGGCGCTCCATGTCATCCATGACGGCGCAGCCGGCATGATAGCGCTTTCCCGGGTAACCTTCCGCGGTCTTGTTGGTGAGTACAGACCCCTGGAGCTCCAGAACTTCTGCAGGTACAAAGCTTTCTGAGGCGATCAATTCAAGACCTTTTCTCTGGCGCTGTAGTTCTCGCTGGCATATGTCGTATAGAACGGGATCTGAGTGCTTCAATCTTTCAAGTCTGTCTGACACGTGCTGACACCTCCGCAGAATTAAGGTTTACTTATTTGGCAAAGCGCGCAGACTTCGCTTCAAAACGTTTTATGCGCGAGCCGGCACATTAAAGTCCCGCTTGTACAAAGCGCTGATAGAACGCCTTCACAATTTTGCTCAAGGCCGGATCCAGTCTCGAGAAAACCCTGTGACGCTCGTTGTCAGTCAGGCCAAACTCAGCTTCTGCAATGGCGCCGGCCATGCAGGCAATTGTGTCACTGTCTCCGCCTATGGAAATCGCGTTTCTTATGGCGTCCTCAAGGCTCTCGGATTCCAGCCAGGCTCGGATGGCTTGCGGCACTGAGCCCTGACAGGAGACTTCAAACTGATACCAGCCGCGTATGCTGTCAATGGATTCGCTGAGATCATAGTTAAACGCCGACTCTATATAGGCGCGGACAGCGGCCCTGTCATTGCCGGTTCTGGTCAGATAAACTGCGCTGGCTATGGCCTGTGCGCCCTTGATCCCTTCCGGGTGATTGTGAGTCACTTCAGCCGTGGCCTTTGCAACCTTCAATACCTCTTCCAGGCTCCCAAAAGCCCAGGCAACGGGACTGACTCTCATAGCCGCGCCGTTTCCAAAGCTGTTATAGGGTTGTTCGGAATTTGACATTGCCCATTTCGCGAAGCCGGAACCAAAGCCGGCATGAGGATATCTAAGAAAGTAACTCCTGTAGCGTTCAGAAAAAGTTTTGTTTTCGAGAAGCGCTTCCATGGTCGCCACCGTTAAAACCGTGTCATCCGTGAACCGGCTGACATGGGTCCACAACTCAACATTTTTGGATTTATGATTGTGGTGTTCGAAAAACGAACCGCACATGTCACCGTAAATAGCCCCCAGCACAGAATCCCACCCCCACATTTCTCATCACTTCTCAGCGAAAGCTGTTTTAGCCGATGGTCACTGAACCACAACCGAACAGCTCAACACCTTGCATATGTTTGGAATGATACCCTTCCGCAAAAAAAATACACTCCCGAATCCTTTCAAGGGGAGTGTATCTTCCATAGACTCTAGAATTCATGGTGCTCAGTTCTGGCAATGATCTCATCCTGGAGGCTCTTGTCCAGGTTATTGAAGTAATCGCTGTAACCTGCGACGCGAACGATCAGGTTATTATATTTTTCAGG
This sequence comes from Acidaminobacter sp., assembly GCF_030247605.1. GTDB lineage: Bacteria > Bacillota > Clostridia > Peptostreptococcales > Acidaminobacteraceae > Acidaminobacter. The sequence goes on from NZ_JAOTSB010000005.1 coordinate 140,659, forward strand.
ATCGAACTGGGCAGCTTTGAGCGTATCCGCGCTGACCACGTTAAATTGGATGTGATGCCCATCCAGCTTAAAGTAGGACCTCACCAAATCCTTCATGTGCCCAAGACCTTCTTCACCGGCGACGACTTGAGGCGTAAACTTCTGATTGAGCAGTGTGCCGCCCGTTCTAAGGTGATCCATTTTGGAAGCGGACTTAATGACTGCTGTAGGTCCTTTACGGTCTGTGCCCTGCACCGGAGAAATACCCTCGGAAAGCGGCATGCCTGCCTTCCTGCCTTCCGCAGTCGCGCCTATGACAGAGCCAAAATAGACGTGGCAGGTCGTCGGCAGCATTTCAATGATGTATTTACCGCCCGTGACAGTAGGACGGCCTGTGACTTCATCATGGAAGGCATTGAACACCTGGAGCATGATTTTATCTGCCCGGTCGTCATCATTGCCGTAGCGCGGCGTTTTGTTGAGCATAATCTGATGGGCCACCGGATCCTCTTCAAAATTCTTGGCAAGCGTATCGAGAAGACTTTCCATAGTAAAGGTCTTATTTTCAAAGACATGATGGTTGATCGACGACAAAGTATCTGTAATGCTGGCTATACCGACACCCTGAATATAGCGCGTATTGTATCTGGCCCCGCCATTATTGTAATCCTTGCCTTTTTCGATGCAGTCCTCAACGACAATGGAGAGGAACGGCGATGGCATCATCTTGGCATAGAGCGACTCAATGACATTGTTGCCTCTGATTTTGATGTCGACGAAATGATGGAGCTGTTTCTTGAAAGCTGCCATAAGGTCGTCCAGGTTCTTAAATTCGAGCGGACTTCCTGTCTCATTGCCTATTTTTTTTGAAGTTCTTGGATCGACGCCGTTGTGCAGGGTAATTTCTAGAATCTTTGGCAGATTGAGATAGCCGGTTAAAATGTAAGCCTCCTTACCAAAGCAGCCTACCTCGACACAGCCGCTGGTCCCGCCAACCCTGGCGTCCTCAATGGCCTTTCCCTGGCGCATCAGCTCTTCCACCACCGCATCCGTGTTGAAAACAGATGGGAAACCCATGCCTTCACGTATGACTCTCGAGGCCTCAATGACAAAACGATCCGGATTCTTGCGGCTGATTTGTACATTCGTACTTGGCTGCAGTGTGCGCATTTCGTCAATGATTTCAAGAAGAAGATACGAAATCTCGTTGACGCCATCAGATCCATCCGGTCGAATCCCACCTATGTTAATATTACAGAAATCCGTATAAGTGCCGCTTTCTTTTAAAGTAATCCCGACCTTTGGCGGTGCGGGCTGATTATTCGCTTTGACCCAGAAGCATTCCAGAAGCTCCTTAGCGCCCTCCCGGTCCAGAGTCCCTTCAGCGACCTCCTTCAAATAGAACGGCTCAAGATGCTGATCGAGCTTGCCCGGACAAAAAGCATCCCAGGTGTTGAGCTCTGTGATGACCCCAAGATGGACAAACCAGTACATCTGCAGCGCTTCCTGGAAGGTTCTTGGCGCATGGGCCGGAACGTGGCTGCAGACTTCTGCGATCTTCTCCAGTTCTGCTTTTCTTACCAGGTCATTTTCTTTTTCAGCAAGTTCCAACGCTTTCTCCGCGTGACGAATGCCAAAACGTATGATGGCGTCACAGGAAACCGCCATGGCTTTGAGCTGCTCCCGTCTGTCATAGGCGTCCATCTGGGTCAAATCGTTTAGTTTTTCAATTTCCTGCTCAATTTCCTTTTTGAAATCGAGGAATCCTTTTTTGTAATATTTGTCATCCCCTACCGTGTGACCCGGTGCCCGCTGCTCCATGAACTCCGTGAAGATGCCTGCCTCGTAACAGTCTCTCCAAGAAGCCGTCATGTTGGCAATGAGATGGTCCCGCATGGATTTGCCTCTCCAGAATGGGATGATCTCATCCCTTTGAATAGCTTTCGTCTGATCATCCACCCTAAAAAAGATTTTTTGACGCAGATCAATGACGTCAAAGTCTTCTGTGGTATGGCAGCAGAGCTCCGGGTAGGTCGGCGCGGACTGTGGCGCAGTACCTCTTTCCCCAACAATCAGCTCACCAGGATTGATCACAATGGTTTTGTGCTCCATCAGATGCTTGAAGGTCAGTGCGCGCAGCATCGGGATCGACACTTTGCCTTCATACTGCTTGTACGCCTGGGTCACGAGCTGTGCCCGTTCAATGGACAATGTCGGTACAGTGTCCACACTTTGCTTTCTCAACTGGGCGATGCGATCGTTCATTCCAATTTCCCGTCTGATTACAGCTGGCATCTCATCATCCTCCAATTCGAACCGTCAGCCCGAAATTCTCAAGTCTATTTTTAATGCGCTCCATTTCCATTTGCGACGGCTCTGCCAGGCTATCCAAACTATATGCCTGACCCAGCCGTTCATATTTGCCGCGGGCTATGCCATGATAGGGCAACAGGAAAATCTTCTGTATATTTAGAGAAGACAGCAGCTTTCCGAGTTCATCAACATGAGTGTCGCTGTCATTGACCCCTGGAATCACTGGAAGTCGGAGGCCTATTGCAGCCTTTCGCGCCGACAGCTGTCTTAAATTTTCAATAATGATTTTATTTGAAACGCCTGTATAGCGTCTATGCATGTCTTCTTCCAGATGCTTAATGTCAAACAGGAACAGATCTGTATAGTCGATAATCCGTTCAAAATCCTGCCACCTCGCATGTCCGCTGGTATCCACTGCGGTATGCAGTCCTCGGGCCTTTGAAAGCTTCAGCAGCGCTTCCAGCGCGTCGATCTGCACCATGGGTTCCCCGCCTGAAAACGTCACCCCACCGCCGGATTGCTGGTAAAAGACAACGTCCTTGTCAATTTCAGTCATGATTTCAGCCAGAGTCATCTGCTTGCCTGCCATCTGAAGGGCTTCCGTTGGACACGCCTCTGTGCAGGCGCCGCAGCGCACGCACTTTCCGCGATCTATGTTGATCTTGTGACCATCGGCAGACAAAGCGTTTTGCTTACAGACCTTAACGCACAAATGGCAGCCAATGCATTTCTTGTTGAAGTAGACGAGCTCAGGCTGAGGGTGAATGCTTTCGGGATTGTGACACCAGGCGCAGGCCAGGGGACAGCCCTTGAAAAAAACCGTCGTCCGGATGCCCGGACCATCATTGACGGAAAACTTTTGTATGTTGAAGATCGTGGCGTTCAAGCTCTCACTTCCTTTTCTTACGAAGCCAGTGAAACTCTGATAAATCGACTGTCAATTATTAGTTTATCAGAAGTTTAGAGGAAAATGAACTTAGCTTCTTCTCAATTTTTCAGCAGTCTGGTGAGAGGCACGACATCCCAACCGCTCTTCAATCTGGACTTTTTCACCGGATCACAGTATGATAGAAGTCAAAAGAGCCTTACCTCTTAGTCAAACAAAAAGGAGACGTACCAAAATGGCACTTATTCAACTCATAAAAAAAATCGGTGTCGGCGCCGGTGTCGCTGTGGTCGCTGTCACTGCGCTGCCTGTTGCAGGGGCTGTGGGCACTATTACCGCAACCGGCGCTGCGGTTGCTTCCATTGTCGGTGGCATTGCCGGCGCAATTGACCATATCCACGAAGAACGAAGCGAACATTCCACCAAGAATTCAAGCAGCGGAAAGACTGTGCGTCGGTAGATCTTCGCACCTGAACCTTCGCTTTAGAGAAAGGACACTCTGAAATGCTCAAATACTTTTTGTATTATCTCCTGCTCATAAATCTGATCTCACTGAGCTTATGCTGGTACGACAAGCGCGCAGCGATCCGCCAGAAATGGCGCATCAAAGAAAGCACACTGCTGTTGTCAGCGGCCCTCGGGGGCTCAGTCGGATTCTACGCGGGCATGAAAGCCTTCCGCCACAAAACCAAGCACCTGAAGTTTACCGTACTCGTGCCATTGCTGATTGTGCTGCAATCGGCAGGGCTGATCTGGTTCTTTTTCTTCAAAAACGCGTAAAAAGCTGCCTTTCAAAAACGAAAGCAGCTTTTTTTATTGGCGAAAATAAATTTTTATGCCCGCGTGAGGACAGCATTCCAATCCTCAAAAACAGCTGCTATGTGAAGAAGCAGCGTTATTAGGCCTTGCCAGCTCTATAAGTTTTGGTGATCGAAATCACTTCACCGCCCAGCATCAAAATCATGCCTGTAAAATAGAACCAGATCATCAGGACGACGACCGCCGCCAGCGAACCGTAGACCAGTGAAATATTGCTGAAATTTTGGATGAAAAATGAAAACAGAAATGAAATCCCAATCCATCCAAAATAGGAGAATATGGTGCCCGGCAATATTTCAACGAATCGAAGCTTTAAGTTCGGCAAATGCTGATACATCTGTGACAGAACCAAAAACGGCACCGCGATCACCAGCGCCCAGCGCACAATCATAAACAAAGTGACAAACGCTTCCGGTATTGGAATGTAAAGCCTGAGCGCGTCAATGACGCGGCTGCTGAGGCTCGGAAGAACCAGCATGACAACCACCGCCAGGGAAAGACCCAGAGTAAAGACCAGGCTAAGCCCTATGGCAGTTACCGGCGACTTCCTGCCTCTGACCTCAAACGCGGCGTTCAGGGCCCTCTGAAGGGATCCGACCGCCTTCGAAGCGGACCATAAGGCCGCTAGTATTGACACGGACAAGACACTCCCGGAATTCGCCGCCAGATTATTTTTGATATAGCCCTGCACAATTTCGAGCGCCGCCTGCGGAATAAATTCCAGAGTTGATGAGCTCATAAAGTCGTAGGCGACTTCCAGCCTAGACAGTATGGCAAATAAAAATATCAAAAACGGAAATATGGAGAGCACAAAGAAATAGGCCATCTGAGCGCTGAATGCCGTCAGGTGATGACGCCCCACTCGTTTTAAGAGTTCCTTGAAAAAAAAGCTGAAATAGGGCTTCATTACCATCCCTCCTTTCAGTGGCTCATACCGGCAGGCTTGAACCGCAGATGTCTTTAGAGAATTTCTTCGAGCCTTTGAATGTCGCCGGCCTCTAGGCCGACAAGCCACGCTTCAACGGTTTTCCCGGAGACTTCCAGACCGGCGTCAAGCTCTGCCAGCGGCACCAGGACAAACGCCCTTTCGTGCATCCGCGGATGCGGCAGTGTCAGAACGGGATCCGAGCTGACAACGCCTTGGTATAAGAGAACATCCACATCAATGGTCCGCGGCCCCCAGCGGATCAGCCTCACCCGTCTCAGAGACTGCTCAACGGACTGGCAAAGGGCTAAAAGCGCCTCAGGTGTCAGCCCGGTCTCGATCTCAATCACACCGTTGACAAAGTCATCCTGATCCAAATAGCCCACAGGTGCTGTAGCGTATAATGAGGACTTTGCCACCACCTGGGTCTGCGGTCCCTCGCCAATGAGTCTGACCGCCTCCCTGAGATTTTCAACCTTGTCTCCAAGATTGCTGCCAAGCCCAAGATAGGCCCGAGCCATTATCTCGCCCTCCGGATCTCAACGCCAAAATAATCAAAAATACCTCTTACAGGCGCCTCCGGTTTTTTGACGCGAACCAGAACCTCCGCCACCACGCCGTATTTCGCCAAGATGCGCTGGGCAATATTTTCTGCCAGCGCTTCAATCAGATTATAACGGGCAGACTCAGCGAAATATTTCACATCATCATAAACCTCTGCATAACTTACAGTTTGGGCGACATCATCAGACGCGCCCGCCCCGGAGAGGTCCAGAGACAACTCCACATCAATAAAAAACTTCTGGCCTATAGCGCGCTCTTCGTCAAGCACGCCATGGAAACCATAAAACCCCATGTGACTCATTAATATTTTATCCATGTCTAACGCCTCCGGGTCATGGCATCCATGACTTTGACCGCGCGCAGATTTTCTTTGACATCATGGACCCGGATCACCTCAACGCCTTGAACGACGCCAAACACGCTTGTGGCTACCGTGCCTTCCATCCGTTCCTGGGGCGGAAGATCGAGGATCTTGCCTATCATGGACTTTCGCGACGTCCCAAGCAGCAATGGATAACCGAGCACGTGGAGCTCATGGAGACGGGGCATCAGATCAATGTTCTGCTCTGAGGTCTTTCCAAAGCCAAATCCAGGATCCAGCATAATAGACTGGTCGGGGATCCCCGCAGCCTTTGCAATGGCAATAGACTTTTCAAAAAACTCAATCATGCTGTCCACGATATCCGTTTCATAATGGGTGCCATTCTGATTGTGCATTATAATGACCGGCGCGTCAAACTGAGCGGCAACCCGGGCAATTTCCGGCTCCCGCTGGAGGCCCCAGATATCGTTGACAATCTCAGCGCCGGCCATCAGTGCGCAGCGCGCAGTCTCCGCTTTATAGGTGTCAATAGAGATAGGGATGTCAAATTCAGGGTGTGCCACCAAAGCCTCAATGACCGGCAGCACTCTCGAAATCTCAAGTTCCAGCGGTACCTCCGCAAATCCCGGACGCGTCGACTCGCCGCCAATATCAATAATATCCGCGCCTTGATCCGCCATTTCGAGGGCCTGTTCAATGGCATGCTCAATAGTGTCGAACTTCCCGCCGTCCGAAAAGGAATCCGGGGTCACATTCAAAATACCCATGACCAGCGTCCGCTTTCCAATTTCCAGGGTGTGCTGCTTCAAACGCCACTCATAGGGCTCATATTTCGGTAAATGATAAAGTCTGCTGTGCACTGCTTCACCCCCTGCTGCCAACACCCATGCCTATCAGCGACATCGCTTCAGCTCTGGATTTGGCATCCACTTTGAAAATTCCGCGGACCGCAGAGGTCACCGTCTTGCTGCCCGGTTTTTTGACACCGCGCATAGTCATGCACATGTGCTCCGCCTCGACCACGACTATAACGCCATAGGGGTTCAGCTTCTCCATGATCGTGTCCGCCACCAGCGACGTGATGCGTTCTTGAAGCTGCGGACGCTTGGCAATGGTTTCTACGACGCGCGCCAATTTGCTGAGCCCTGTCAATCTGCCGCCGCGTGGAATGTAGGCGACATGAGCCTTCCCAAAAAAAGGCACCAGGTGGTGCTCACACATGGAATAGAAGGAGATATCACGGACCAGAACCAGTTCCTCGTGAGAATCCTCCTGGAATATGACATCAAGGTGCTTGCCCGGATCTTCACCCAATCCGCCAAAAATCTCTTCATACATTCTGGCGATCCTGTCAGGTGTCCCTTTAAGTCCTTCACGGTCGGGATCTTCGCCAATCGCGATCAGCATTTCTCTGACGGCGTCCTCTATACGCTTATTATCCATATCTTCTCTCCTATTCTCGAGGTGTTGCCTCCGCCGTTATGGGCTGAGGCTTTCGCAATCTTCCGCTTTGTCTTTCAACTAATTTGGTTCAATTACTTTTCTACCCAATTCCAAAGGCTTCACACGTGAAATCCCGGAGTGCCCTTATTCTGCTTCCTTCACAAGGTCCAGCACAGAAGCCTGAAGCATCTTAAACAAGTCCAGTGCAGGGGACTGTGCCGATGGTCTCTGCCACACAACCTCTTCAACCCTGTCAACATATCTTAACCGCATGAGACTGTTGGTGACGAAAACGAGCTCCGACGTCAGCAGCGCTTCCAGCGGAAATCGCCCCTCGACCGCACTGATGCCGGCAAGCTTTGCTGCCCTCAGCACATTTGCCCGCATGATTCCAGGCAGAATGCCGCAGTCCAGCGATGACGTGAACAAACGGCCGCCCGCAATCCAAAATAGGTTGGCTACAGCGCTCTCCGCGACATAATCCAATTCATTCAAAAACAGGACGTCCTTAAAGCCCCGCGACATTGCCCGGTCCTTCTCAAGGAGGTGATCCGCATAGCCCTGCCACTTAAGGCCAGCGACAGGCGATCTGGAATTTTTGGCAAAAGCGCTGAGTCCCAGTGAATACGGCTTCTCCAGCCCGCCGTCCTGAAGTTCTCCATAGGGATTGGGGCGCAGATAGAGCTGCACGTCCACCTCAGCGTCAGAGGCAGGCGTCCCGCGCCGCATAGCCAGAAGCTTCAGTGCACCTGACTCACGGCCGGCAGCTGCCTTTGCCGAAGTGAAAGCATCCTTCAGTGCTTGAGACGACAGACTATAACTTAGACCTAATTTTGCAAGCCCTGCATTGAGTCGGTCCAGGTGGGCTGCAGACTGCTCAAGCACACCGTTATCAAATCGCAGGGTATCGAATATGCCATACGCGAACTGAATGCCTTCAGAAGCACAGCGGCTCTCAACCGCTTTGCCGTCCAGCCAAAATACCGATGGTCTGGTCACTTCCAGTCCGCCTCCTTCATTCGCAGCTAGCTGCTTAGGGCGCGCATCAGCGCCCGGGCTTTGTGCAAGGTTTCCTCGTATTCAGAATACTCGTCTGAATCCCAGACAATGCCGCCGCCTACTTGAAAGTAAGCTTTGCTGCCTTTCGCGACAATGGTCCGGATCACAATATTCAGATCAATATCACCATTAAAGCCAATATAGCCTATAGAACCCGTATACAGATTACGCTGGGTTGGTTCCAGTTCGTCAATGATCTCCATGGCGCGGATCTTTGGCGCACCGGTGATTGATCCGCCCGGGAAAGAAGCCTTCAGCAAATCAATTGGGGTCAGACCAGCTTTAAGTGTCGCCGTAACTGTAGATACTAAATGGTATACCGTTGGGTATTCTTCAATGACAAAGAGCTCCGGCACTTTGACAGTACCAACCTCCGCAACCCGGCCAAGGTCATTGCGCTCAAGATCCACTATCATGAGGAGCTCGGAGCGGTCCTTTTCGCTGGCCAGCAGCATGGCGCTTTCATAGGCGTCTTCCTCGGGGGTTTTCCCGCGGGGGCGCGTACCTTTGATGGGACGAGTCTCAATTTCGCCGTCTCTGATTTGTATGAATCGTTCAGGGGAACTTGAGAGGATCGTTGCCTCTTCAAAAGGCATATACGCTGAAAAGGGGGCCGGATTGATGATTCTGAGCTTTTTATAAAGCTCGAGAGGCTCATCTGTCATTTCAGTTTCGAAGCGCTGCGTCATATTGACCTGATACAGATCTCCGGAGCGGATATACCGTTTGATTTTACGGATGGACTCAAGGTAGTCTTCTTTATCAAAATTAGATTTGAATTCCGGAGAGGTTGTTTTCCAAGTCGGCTCCAGGTCGCGGCCGGTCTTTTCCACCTCGCGAATTCTTGCCTCAAGGGCGTCCAGTCTTGCTTCTGCCCCCGGACGACGGTCGAGTTCCGTCAGCCAAACCTCGTCCTCTTTGTGATCGACGAGAATTGCCGTTTCATAGAGTCCCAGGATGGCATCCGGTATGTCGACGTCGTCCACCGCGGTCCTCGGCAGTGCCTCTACGTGGTGGCAAAGATCATAGGCCAGGTAGCCCGCCATGCCGCCGCCAAAAGGAAGCTCAAAATCCGGTGTACGTTTTGTTTGATATAACTCGTATCTTTCCTTTAAAAAGTCAAAGGCGTTCCCGCTAAAGACTGTTTTAGTTCCCTCTAAGCAGTTTTCCAGCTCAATGTGCTCACCCTTGATCCGAATGCGCTCGAAGGGAGAGGCCATGATCAGCGACCATCGGCCCAAACGCTCCGGGTCCATACCGCTGTCCAGAAACAGCGGATGAGGGAGATCTGAGACAGCAAGAAAAAGCCTGAAACTGTCAAGGCCGGTCTGAAGCTTTCGCTTAATCATGCTTTCACCTGCTTTCGCCATTCATCTGCCAGCTTAAGGAAATTAGCCAGCATGTCGAGTCCGTGCTCCGTCAAGATCGCTTCAGGATGGAACTGCACCCCTTCGATGAGCTTGTCACGGTGCCTTAAGCCCATGATTTCGCCAGCTTCAGTCTCCGCGGTGATTTCAAGGCATGCCGGCAGCGTCTTTCGATCGACCACCAGAGAGTGATAGCGCGTGACATTGATAGGATTCTTCAAGCCGCTGAACACGCCCACATTTTTGTGGCGGATGGGATGCACCTTGCCGTGGACCGGCTCAAGACCCTCCTGAACGCTGCCTCCGAAAGCCTGGCCAATGGTCTGATGACCCAGACATATGCCCAGGATAGGGTATTCATCTTGAAGCTCCTGTACCACACTGAGGCAAATACCGGCCTCCTGAGGCGTTTTGGGTCCGGGTGACAGGACGATCATATCCGGATTCATGTCCCGGATGTCTTCAAGGGTCAAGGCGTTATTTCGCACCACCCTGACTTCACGTCCAAGCTGCATCAGGTACTGCACGAGATTGTAGGTAAATGAGTCAAAGTTATCAATCATGAGGATCATGGAATAGCATGCCCCTTTTCTAAAAAGTATATGCTGATTATACCTTCCGCTTTTGGTTAAAGTCAACAAGGTTCCCCTCATTGCAGGCTCTGTGATATACTGAGTTAGAAAAACCTTTGTGGAGGTATGACATGTCTTTCATTCTTGGCACAACTTATGACGAAAGTGCTGCTCCAATAGATAGGGATTACGAAATGCTTGAGCGCCTCTCCGAGGCGGGGTTTCGCTCACTGGAACTGGCGCTGCACCCTCGGGCTCTGGATCTTGGACGGGCTGGCGCGCTTAAGAATTATACACGCCAACCCGGATTTTCCTTCGCTTTTCACGCGCCGGATTTCGCTGATCCGGGCGCTTTTGATTTGAATCATATTATGGCGCCGGAAGGCTCACGAAACCCCTTTAAGGCATGGATGGATCAATGCGGCGACTTTGGTGAAGCGGTGCAGCTCATCTTTCACGGCGCTGCCACGGAAGCAGACACATTCCGGTTTGTGGATTTTGCCTTGGAGTGGATCGAACTATCCAGGGGCAGTCAGGTTCTGCTGCTTGAAAATACTTTTTCCCGTTCACCTGCGGACGCCCGGTTTGGAGAAACCCGTAGTGCACTGAGTAAGGTACTCCGGGCGTTTTCAGGTTCAAGGCTGGGACTATGTCTGGACACTGCCCATTGGCTGAGAACCATAAATCATGGGGTTTTTCCAATTTCACCGGAAAAAAATTTTAAATCTTCTCTGAGCGCCCCGGGCAGGGGTTCTGAAGGCTTTGAGATTCCTGAACTGCTCCTTGGGGATATCAGACGCGTTCACGTCCATAGTGTCGAACCACTTTCAGGGCGTGACCACCAGGGCGTGACCGAGCGGGATGAGGCGACGGCGTTCTTGCTTAAGCCATGGACAGCCACAAGGGCAGATCAGGTACATCAGGACTGTGTTCTTTCTGTAGAAGTACTGGCGGCGAACCTGCCGCAGCGTGAGGCTGCGTGGCTGGATGCCGTTCTCTCAAGCGGCGCGTGGCTGAAGAGACTATCAATTATGTAAGAACTTAGTGGGGGATGAAAGACGAACGCCGCTGAATCCGCCTTCTGACCACGCTGTCTAAAAGCCTATGATTAGCTCTTTAACAACATCAGTTGACTTAAGCAGGCCAACCGTCATCTTCAAAAAATACAAAAAGCACAGCCGTTTAGACCCCACTGTGCTTTAAGATTGCTAAATTCTACTTCCTCAGCATCCCGTAACCACCATAAACCGGCTTGATTTCCGACACCGTGATGACCGCGCCGGTTTCGGAATTCTGTATAAATTTAACCAGTGCCTTGACACGTTTTCTCGGGACAAACATAATGAGAATAGCCCTTGAATCGTGTCGTCCTTCGCCATGTACCTGGGTAACAGCAAAACCCTGCTCGCGTATTTCATCTGCGAGCATCAACCCGGCGTCTTCTTTGACAATGACCTGGACTTCAGAAAGTCCCAGACCAATTTTCTCTTCAAGAATACTGCCCAAATAGTTCCCCACGGAAAAGCCAATGGCATAAAAGACGCCTTTCAGCGGATCCTGAGAGATATTTTGTATGACATTACTGGCAATAAACAGCCACAAGAGGATCTCCACGAACGCGATGACCGCGCCAATAGTTTTTTCCCCTTTCGTAATCAGCACAATCCTAATCGTGCTGATACTGACTTCCACGATTTTGGCGAATAAAATAAAGAAATAGATTAGAAAATCCATATTTCAACCTCCAGGTCAATTTGACAAAATGATTCGAACTTTATCGATCATACCACAATAATCTTAACATAAAGATTAAAACATAGAAACATTCATGTGATACCCGTGCTATATTTGATGCCCGCCGGAAAGCCGCCTTTGACCCTTTTTATTTTGGAGGAAAGCCCATGAATACGCCCACAATTAAAAAAATATTGGTTAATTACAGGAAAAAGCAAGATGGTTATCGTCATTTTTCAGTGCTGATCCCCATTATTGAAATTGATGATGATCCCCATCTTCTTTACGAGGTCCGCTCCGAAGACTTGCGGTCGCAACCCGGAGAGATCTGTTTCCCGGGCGGTAAAGTCGAGTTGGGTGAGCACCATGCAGAAACTGCCATAAGAGAAACTTGTGAAGAGTTGAATATCGAACGCGAGGATATTGAAATCATCGGCCAAATTGACGACATTGTCACGCCTTTCAATATGTACATTCATGTCTATGTTGGAATATTGAATCTTGATCTCTATGACATTGAACCCAATGAAGGCGAGGTCAAGGAACTGTTTGCGGTGCCTATTTCTTACCTCTTTGAATGCGAAGTTCAGGAATTCAAGACAGAATCCCTTCTTCAAATGCCCCCTGATTTTCCTTACGAAAAAATTTCCAGTGGGCGGGCTTACAATTTCAGGGTTGGCAAATACCCGGTACTCTTTATCGATTTTGACGACAAGACAATCTGGGGCATAACGGCTCGCATTACTGCCAGCTTCATCAGAACATTAAAAGACCTATCCCAAGAATTCTAAGGATAGGTCTTTCAGCTCGATACAGCACGTTTTTTTGTATCATATTCAGTTGTATTGCGGTGTGAATCGTTAATAGCCATTCCTCCTAAAGTGGAGCTTGTTACGAATGGTTTTTTAACCATCAAGGGCAATTGTTTCAATTTCATTGCTTTGCTTTTGATGCAAAGTAGTGAAGGTGTTGCAGTCTAAGGCATCCGATAATTCCGTCTGCCTAAGCGGTGGTTTTTTACAAGCGGATGTCTGATGCATCCTGCTTTCGCCGGACGTCCTGTAGATCGAGCCTCTATATGAACCTCCCCAGTGAAAGGTAGGTTATATAGTTGTATTAACATAATACCCATCCTATCTTACATTATTCACTTTTTAAAAAATATTTTAAAAATAGACTTATTGCAGACGAACCTCTTCAAAAGGATTCTCCGTATATTCAAACTCGACGTCTTTAAACGACCAGCGATTATCCTCCAGAAACAGATCAATTCGCTGTACGGCGTGCCCTTTTCTGTAAGCAAGTCTGAGCTTGTTCTCAGTGAGCTTATAGACCTGAAATTCATCAATCCCGTAAACTTGGGTCAGCTGCACTTTGAGACTGTCTCTAAGCTGGTGTATAAAAAACAAATCTACATGACTTACGTCCCGCATGAGCGACGCAAGGATTCCATAGATCTCGTAATTAATAGATTTAATTTCATGAGCTACGCGTTTCGCTTTAACAGTTTCAATAAGATAACCAGTGACCATTGTGAAGAATAGAGCCAACAATACATAGAACCACATACACTCACCTACTTTCCGCAGTCTTTGGTCAATTTTGTCTTGAGTCTTCAATAAGTATTTGGTCTGTTAACTGTATATCCATAAAAAAAAGTTTTAAGCGCTCAATAGAGACATACGATAAAAAAAATATGAACAAAAGTGATCCCCTTGCCTGCATATCAAAAAATGGTTGCCGTTCGCAGGCAGTGGGTATTTGTAAAACACGCGAAATGACAGAGGAAAATAAAACTATTGAAGAGGTGAGCTTCATGGGGCCGGTTGGCGCATTCTTTGATATTGACGGTACTTTGTACCGAGATTCACTAATGGTGGAACACTTTAAGAAACTGGTCAAGTATGAAGTTGTTGATCCTGTGGTTTGGCACCGAAACGTTAAAAAAACTTACGAAGAATGGAAAAAAAGACGCGCGGAATATGATGATTATTTGATCGAACTTTCACAAATCTACATTCGTTCCTTAACCGGGCTTAATAAAGGCAGCCTTGATTTTATCGCAGATCAAGTCATCAAACTCAAGGGCGAAGAGGTCTATTCCTACTCCCGTCAGAGAATCCAATACCACCTGTGGGCCGGCCACAAAATTTTCTTTATTTCGGGCAGCCCGGATTTTCTTGTCGAGAAAATGGCCGAGAAATACGCGGCAACAGAATTTCGAGGAACGCGTTATGAAGTCAATGCGCGCGGTGACTTCACCGGGAACATTGTCCCCATGTGGGATTCCGAAAATAAGAATATGGCCATCCTGGATTTCGTCAAGCGGCACAATATTGACCTGAGCGCCAGTTATGCCTATGGGGATACCAACGGCGACTACTCCATGTTTCAGCTCGTCGGTCATCCTGTCGCCATCAATCCAACACGGGAATTAGTGCGCAACATTCAAAACGACCCGGTGATGATGGATAAGATCGACATTATTGTCGAGCGCAAAGATGTCGTTTTCAGATTGCCGGCCTCGGTGGAGATTCTTTAGACGCCAGCGTTTAACAAAATCCGAATTGTGGAAAAGGGTTTTGCAGGTTCTAAAACTATAAAAAAAGTCCTCCGTGAGGAGGACTTTTCAAGTGAATTCTATGTTCTTAAACTGCGTTTAAAAATGCCAAAACCTTTGCGCGCTTCGCTTCGACGCCATCCAGGTAATGGGTTGTGTAATCGCCTCTGTCGACGTTGTAGTAACCCTGGTTATAGGCTATCACAGCGCGTTCGATGCTGCCGTAGCGATCCAATTTCTGGCTCAGATATTTCGTCCCATACTCAATGGCGAGCTGCGGATCGTAAAGCTGCTCTATGCTGAGACCAAGTGCTCTGCCAGTGGAACCCATAATCTGCATGATCCCTATGGCACCATTATATTCACAATTCGCGTTAAAAGAACTTTCCTGCCAAATGACAGCCATCATCCAGGATTCGTCCATCCCATAACGATCACAGGCATCCTTTAACCAGACCACATAGTCATGCGCTCTGGATTCAGACAAGCTTGGATTCACTTTCCTCATAAATGCTGCGAGTCGTTCAAGATAAGCTTTGTCAGAAGCCTCAATCATAGTGTTAAGGGCTTCTTCACTCTCAGTGCTCAAATGGAATCCGGCGATGCGGTCATTTTTCGCATACCATCCGAGAGCGTCTTTTACGTGATACGTCAGCGGCAAGTAGATCATGTGGTTATGGACTAATAGCGGATAGCCCTGCGTATCCAGCGGCTCACCTTCGTAAAGAATCACGGCACTGTCCTCCAGGGCATAAGCCTGGGCACTGGTGGATGGATTCATGGTGGCTGCGGCATCAAAGATAAACGTTTCGCCAGGTTCAACCTTGGTCAAAACGCGTTCGTCTCCAATGCGAGTGTACTGATATCCCATTGACTTCATGAGATTCCAGTTAAGCGGCAGGTACTGGATGTCATTGTATCTCAGGATCGGAAAAGCCAGCGATCTATTTGATACAACATTTGAGTTTATCGTTATGCTGGAATCATTTATGCCTACATCCTTAGTTACCAGCCCGTCATCAGCAAAAACTGAATTTGTCTGGGATACGACAGCCGCCGCCATGATCAAAACGATCAGCAGGACCCGCATCCAACGGGGTTTAGTCATTGAATCACTCCTTATTAAAATTTAGAATCTTCGTCATTTTACCACAGAAACAAGCTCAGATCAAAGCACAATATAACACATTTTACTATTATTTACATTTAAATTTTTTCCAAATGGCTGCACTTATTGAAAGACAAGACTTAAAGCAATTAAAAAAAATGAAAGAAAAATGGTGTCAGACATCATTTCACCAACTTATAATAACTTATTTAGTTATATATTCCATTTTTGTTTATATATTTCATAGGAGGCGTAGATATGTTTAATATTGTCAATTTGCCCAAAATAGAACTGCACTGCCATTTAGATGGAAGCGTTCGTCTTTCCACCCTCAAAGAACTTGGTACTAAAGAAAATATTCTATCCCCGGACATTGAAGAGGACGAGCTCAGAACCTTGGCAGAAGTCCCGGAACACTGTCCTTCCCTCGTCGATTATCTCAAGCGGTTTGAACTGCCGCTCAAGGTCATGCAGACTGAGACTGCCCTTGCCAGAATCGCACAAGAGCTTGTTGAGGACGCATCCGCTGACGGCGTCCGGTACATTGAGATTCGCTTTGCGCCTCAACTCCATCAGTTGCAGGGTCTCAGCCTCAATGCCATCATTACCGCGGTGATCCAGGGCGCTAAGGCAGGAGAAGCCCTTACCGGCACCAGGAGCAACATCATTTTATGCTGCGTACGACATCTCTCTCCAGCTGCCTCAATTGAGCTGGTTGAAGCAGGCCGGTCTTTTCTCGGCCGGGGCGTCGTCGCTCTGGATCTCGTTGGTGACGAGCACAATTTCCCACCGGAGGCTCACGCTGAGGCTTTTAAACTAGCGAAGTCCTATGGTTATCACCGCACAGTCCACGCTGGAGAAACCGGCATAGTCGACAACATTCGCAAGTCTGTGGCATTACTGTATGCTGAAAGAATTGGTCACGGCGTCAGTCTGGAAAAGGATGCCGCACTCTACGCGGACATTAAAGCTGCAGGCATCCCACTGGAGATGTGCCCGACCTCCAATCTCCAAACGAAAGCCGCGGACAGCTACGAAGCCCACCCTCTCCACCGCTATCTTAATGATGGTATTAGAGTGACTCTCAATACGGATAATCGGACAGTTTCTAACATTACACTAAGCGAAGAGACACAAAACATCCTGAACGCAGGACTCAGTGCAACGCAGCTTAAAACACTTTATAGAAACGCTGTCAGCGTCATCTTTGACAGCGAACAGGAAAAACAGCGGCTCATGGCATTATGGCCGGACGAACATGGAATTTAAGCAAAAATCTGCATAATCGTTCTCATGAATTTTCTGACTTCTACTCTCCCCATTAATTTTCCAATATTTTTTATGTCAAGTATGGTCTGCCTCAATCAAATTGATTATACTGTTACTATGATTTTACATCAGAATTGGAGTGTGAACCTATGGACTGCAGATTATCCATCATGGACCGCGTACACTGGATTGGTGTCAACGACCGCGAAACTACGTTGTTTGAAAACTTTTGGCCACTGGACCGAGGTGTCTGCTATAACTCTTACTTAATTGACGATGAAAAAATAGCTGTCATCGATACTGTTAAGTTCAACAAAACTGAACAGTACCTCTCAAAAGTTAAGGAAGTCATTGGCGACAAAAAGGTTGACTACCTCATTGTCAACCACATGGAACCGGATCACTCCGGCTCTATGAAAGCACTCGTGGCGGCCTATCCCGACATGAAGATCGTCGGCAATAAGAAAACCTTCGATTTTATCCGAGGCTTCTATGACATCACAGAAAACTTCCTAGAAGTAGCTGAAGGGGATGAACTTGACCTTGGCTACCACAAGCTTAAATTCTTCCTGACTCCAATGATCCACTGGCCTGAGACCATGATGACCTATGATCAGACAGAAAAAATTCTGTTTTCCATGGATGCTTTCGGCGGATTCGGATCCCTTGACGGCGGTCTCTTTGATGATGAAGTCAATGTCGAGTTTTACGAGGACGAAATCAGACGCTATTACTCGAATATCGTTGCAAAATACAGCCCAATCGTTCAGCGTGCTCTCGGTCGCCTTGGCACCCTGGATATTAAAGTGATCGCACCCACCCATGGACCGATTTGGAGAACCAGTCCTAAAACCATTGTCGACTATTACGACAAATGGAGCCGCTACGAAGCGGAGGAAGGCGTCGTCATTGTCTACGGCACAATGTATGGCAACACAGCCAAAATGGCAGATTACGTCGCGCGCATCATCTCCGAAAACGGCGTGAAAAACGTTCGTGTTTACGACGCTTCTAAAACCCACCTTTCCTATATTCTGAGCGACATTTGGCGCTTCAAGGGTGTCATCCTGGGTTCCTGCGCTTACAATATGAATGTCTTCCCTGCCATGGAGCTGGTTCTGTCCAAACTCGAGCATACCGGACTCAAAAATCGTTACCTCGGTGTCTTTGGCAACAAATCCTGGAGCGGTGGCGGCGTCAGCGCCATCGATACCTTTGCAGAAAAGGTCAAATGGGAAAAAATTGGTACCTCCATTGAAGCGACTTATACACCAAAAGATGCTGAGTTTGAAGCGCTGATCAAGCTTGGCAAGGAAATGGCGCAGCGCGTCAAAGATAATCCGCTTTAATGGCCGTGGAACCCATGAACAAAGTAAGCCTGGATCACTTTGCAGCCTTGCGGTCCATCTCATCGCTCCAGGTCTCTGCCGATGGTCACGTTCTATGCTTTGCAGTGCACCAGCCGGATCTGGAAAACAACCGCAACCGCAGCGATCTATGGCTCTATGACCGCGAAGGCGGCACCCGTCGTCTGACGACATCCGGATCAGACAGACACCCCCGTTGGCTCAGCGACAGCGAACTGGTCTTCCTTTCAAACCGCGATCAAAGCGCAGAAGCGGATCAAAAGGAAAAAAATATTCCTAAAACTATTTTTTACCAAATTAACTCTCATGGGGGAGAAGCGCAAAAGCTCATGGAAATCCCCCTGGAAGTTTCTAAGTTTGAGCCCCTGTCTGATGGCAGGTGGCTCATAGAATTCACTTACCACCCGGAGTGGCATCATTTGACTGAGGAAAAGGATATCCTCGAAAAAATGGAGCAAGCCTCCTCTGTTCAGGTCATTGACGAAATCCCGTTCTGGCAGAACGGCTCCGGTTTCACCAACAAAACCAGGACAGCACTGGGTCTGTACGATCCCGTAAAAAACGCATCGGAAATGCTCACCGACCAGCTCAGCAATGTGGAAGATTGGGTTTATGATGCGGAGCGACATAGGATTGTCTTGATTCAGTCCCAATTTAAAAATAAACAGGTCATTTACAACAGCCTTGCAATTTGCGACCTTACAGACCGGTCTGTCAAAGACATTTCTCACAGAGATGACTTTTACTACGAAATCTGCAGCGTTGCACCTGATGGCACCCTATTGTTTTATGGCTCTGACACTTCAAGGTACGGTCTAAATGAAAATGGATCCTTCTATAGTCTGGATCCTGCTGACGGGTCCGTCAAGCGATTGACTGAGACCTTTGACGGCAGCTTTGGCAACGCTGTAGGGACGGACATCAAGCTCGGCAGCAAAGGCAATTCTCGTCCGCTGTATTTTGGGGATCAGTGGTTGTTTGTCACGACCATCGGCTCAGAAGCGCCTTTAGTGGCTCTGGCACAGGATGGCAGCGTTTCGAGAGTGGCATCTGAGTCTTCCGCGTCAGCTTGTTATGAGTTCGCTATAGTTGATGGCCAAATCGCTGTGGTTGCCCTTTTGGATCAACAGCCTCAGGAGATCTATGCGCTGAAGGCTTGTGATGCGTTCGGGCCGCTTGGTTTCGATCCTCTTACAGCGTTAAATCATGTTGTCGCTCAAGAACATTTCATTTCTGTTCCGGAAGAAATTCGCGTGACGTCTAAGGACGGTACTGAATTGACAGGTTGGCTCATGAAGCCATACGGCTTTGATCCGCTCCGCCGGTACACAGGCATTCTCAACATTCACGGTGGACCAAAAACCGTGTATGGCCCGTTTTATTATCACGAAATGCAGCACTGGGCTTCTGAAGGCTTCGCCGTGATGTTTATGAATCCCCGGGGCAGTGATGGCCGCGGGAACGACTTCGCTGATCTGAGGGGCAAGTACGGCAGTGTCGACTATGAGGATCTCATGTGTTTTGTCGATGCGGTCGTGGAACAGCATACCTGGATCGACAATGACAGGCTCGGTGTGACCGGCGGCTCTTACGGCGG
This sequence comes from Acidaminobacter sp., assembly GCF_030247605.1. Classification (GTDB taxonomy): domain Bacteria; phylum Bacillota; class Clostridia; order Peptostreptococcales; family Acidaminobacteraceae; genus Acidaminobacter. Next base: position 160,543 of record NZ_JAOTSB010000005.1, read on the forward strand.
CTTCATGACCAACTGGATCATTGGACATACACACCGTTTTAAAGCAGCAGCCTCTCAGCGATCCATCTCCAACTGGATCTCGAAGTTCGGAACCACTGATATTGGCTATTTCTTTGTGACTGATCAAATAAGCGCTGACCCTTGGAGTGATTTTGAGCTGCTTTGGGACCAGTCCCCGTTGAAATACGCCGACAAAGTGAAAACCCCCACACTGTTTATCCATTCTGATGAGGATTACAGATGCTGGACCGCAGAAGTCTATCAAATGTTTACGGCGCTGAAGTACCACGGCGTCCAAAGCCGGCTGTGTCTGTTCCATGGAGAAAATCATGAGCTGAGCCGCAGTGGAAAACCTAAGAACAGAGTGCGCAGGCTCAAGGAAATTACGGATTGGATGCGGACTTATTTATAAAAGGCGCCTCGCTAAATCGAGTGGGTAAGGCCACTTTTGATTTCCAGATTTAGTCGGCCTCCTAACAAGTAAATCATGGTGGTAAACGTTTTTACGTTTCTATACCCACGAGCTCTGTTACGAGCTGA
>NZ_JAOTSB010000065.1 GCF_030247605.1 Acidaminobacter sp.
ATGTATGTCCGTCATGTTCTCACTCATGCAGAATACGACCGAGGAGACTGGAAAAATGACACTCGTAACTAAAGAACTTGAAACCCATTGGGCAAACATTGCTCCATTGCTGTCCATTCGTAATGAACGTGAATATAACGCGGCGGTCAAGCGGCTCAATGAATTACTGGATGAAATCGGAAATGATGAGAAGCATCCGCTTTACGGGTTGCTGGATACACTCGGAACGCTGATTGAAATCTATGAAGAAGAGCATTATCCGATCCCTGATGCGACTGGCGCAGAAGTATTGCGCTTTCTTTTGGAAGAGCATAGCTTGACTCAGTCTGACCTGCCAGAGGTCGGGTCACAAGGTGTGGTCTCTGAGATTTTGAACGGTAAACGCGAACTGAATGTTCGACAGATTCGATTCCTTGCGGAGAAATTCAAAGTATCAAGCGCAGTATTTCTGTAAAATGCTCTTCGCGGGGCTGGTTGTTAAAGTCGATGGGGATGTCCACGACCTGCAACAGGAGGAAGATGCCAGGCGGGAGAAGGTGTTGTCCGCGTTGGGGCTGAGGATTGTCAGGTTTAAGAATGATGAGGTCGTGAGGGATGTGTCCGCGGTGGTGGGGAAGATTAGGGATGTTATGGAAAATGAAAAGAGCGACCCGTTGTGAGTCGCTCTTTTGTTATTTGCGAGCTGCCGCTTTTTGTTCTGGCATGGCTGAGATCAAAGCACGTAATGCCTTGTTAACCTGTTCAGATGTAGTAAAGACTTTTGCCACATCTGGCTCGATCATAACGATCAAGGGTTCATCCTTCATCTGTGCGGCAAAACGGTGCGGCTTCGCTTTTTTATAGTCAAAGCGATATTCAGGAGCCATTTCTTGAACTTTACGAGGTTTGGTTGTGGGCGTTTTCTTCATAGTCTTTTATTTCCTGACGCGCCGCTGGGCGTGCGCTGATAATTCTGACAGTGTTTTCAACCCTTTCTACAAAACATACAAGAATCATTCTTCGCAAGGTTGATGTGCCGATAATGATCTCGCGGTGTTCCTGCTCTGTATGGGCTGTGTCGTCAAAGATAAATGCAAGTGGGTCTTTGAATACAGTGACTGCCTCATCAAAACTTATGCCGTGTTTTCGAATATTGCTCGCGGCTTTTGCAGGATCCCGTTCGAATCTCATGTTCACATTTTACCCTAGTTCATAATTGAAGGGCTTGCCCCCTGCGGGGACCTTCGGCGGGCAAATAAGCTGGGAGTCCACTTTCGGAGGCAGCAAGTCATTGCGGGATTCATTGTCGATTTTTACTGTCACACTGCCAGCCTGGTCATCGAACTCGACGGGGGGATTCATTTGCAGCAGGCTGAATCAGACCGTCAGCGTGAACAAGCCCTGACCGAACGCGGCTTTCATGTTATTCGTTTTCAAAATGAGCAGGTTTTCAATGATCTTGATGGGGTGCTGGCGCAAATCCGGGCGGCCTGTGGCGAGCAGGTCTAATATCCCTATAAATGGGTATCCCCAAGAAAAAACCGCACCTGCCTCGTGGACGGGTGCGGTGGCTTGTTTATCCCAACTGCGCCTTTATTTTTTCGACGCTTTCTTTGTAGACGGCCAGTTTGTCGCGTTCCTTCTGGACGAGGGCCGCCGGGGCTTTATTGGCAAAATCGGAGGCGAGCAGCTTTTCGAGTCGTTCGATGTGGCCCTGGGC
>NZ_JAOTSB010000066.1 GCF_030247605.1 Acidaminobacter sp.
GGAGATCTGTAAAATGTCATCATCAGAGAGGCCAGCAGCCTCAATTTGACCATCATGTTCTTCATTCGTATCCGAACTCCTAATTGCGACCATCCCCAGCACCTGCCTGGCAAATACCAAGCTATTTACGTCAGGCACTTTGAGCATTTTCCCAATTGGCGTAAGCATATCCATCTTCAATGAGCCACACTGAATTTCACCCAACCTTTGTGTCGGCAGTATGAAATTATGCATCCGCTCAATTTGATTCAGATCAATTGCCATTGCTTAGTTCACCCTAAAAACCTTCATAACCTCATCCCCCAAGTGATTGATTACCTTCACCGCTATTCGACCGGTTTTCGGTTTGTCAAACGGTCGGGATGTGTCACTGTTCAGTGAAGCCCAGGCATCTTCGTTGATCTCGGCCTTGAGGGTGGTTTTCAGTGATTTGTAAGGATCGTTTGCACCCAGGAAGTATGCATGGCGGACGAAGAAGCAGGTGTTTCATCCTGCATATAGTCTCCACGCTCCAACGAACCGATGACGCTGGAACGTCATCAAGTGCGTTCCCACGCCGGAGCATGGGAACGATACAAAATAACTTTACATCACCCCAAATTCCCGCATGCGGGAATTTGGGGTTAACCATCTGATATAACAATAATCACATCAAAAAAGCCCGATTTTTTTGAGCGTTCTGCTTCTTATTTCAAATGCTTCATTTTTTGATACGCCATGCTACGCAGTTTTACCAGTTCTTGATACAGTGCGGCCTTCTGTTCCGTGGTCAGCGAGGTCTCATCTAAAACGCAAAAGCTGATTGGACAAAATCTGCTGACACCCGGCACATGATCCATGATCTGACAAAGTTTTACTACCCACGAGCAAACTCAAAAGTGCGTTCTTGCAGATCATGCTTTGGCTGTTCAATTTCACTCTTCCTATTTTACTTGGCTGTCTGGTTTATGTCGGGTTATCCAAGAGCCATTCAATGTCCCAATTGGCAGGGTTGTGGCACGATTAAATGTCCTGTTGAATGAGACGTTTGAGCCCTTTGTGAGCCCTTTACGTCGGGGACACTTATGAGCCCTTTGAGCCCTTTATGAGCCCTTTGCAGTCAAGGATGTAATATGTTCCTTTCCCAGTGGTCCCAATCTTAGTAACGATGCCTATTCTTACAAGTTCCTCTAAGTCGCGAGAAGCTGTAGGCTTAGACACCTCAAACTTTTGTTGATAATCTTTATTGCTTAATTGTTCTCCAGTTTTAACAAGCAACACCGCCTTCATCTGCCGCTCATTCAGGTTGTACCCGGCCAGCACCTCCGGTGTCAGCCAATCACGCCAAAGTGTTATGGTAAACTCGCCGCCTCGCTGCATGAAATCAGGCTCTGGCAGATCGTGGGCGAGAGTTTCACGGATCATCATGAGGGTGCCTGTGCCATATTTTTCGATATAACCGGCAAGAAATAGCACGTCACAAATATGGGGATTGCGCGCAACGGAACCGTGGGGATGACGCAGGCTTTCCATGGTAAGCGGCGGCGTCAGGGTGCCAGGATTCCAGACTTCGACCCGGTCGGCAAAGACGGATACCTGCACAGCTCCGGCGGAGGTGTAGTCGCGGTGGGCAATGGCATTAACTATGGCTTCACGGACTACATCAGGCGGTATCTCGTAGCGTACTGGCGCCTGAT
>NZ_JAOTSB010000053.1 GCF_030247605.1 Acidaminobacter sp.
TTCAATTGAAATCACAGTGTTGTTATAAACGGGTCGGAGCAATTGCTTCGGCCCGTTTCATGTTGACATAAAGTTATTAAATTCCTCTGAAACGTTTGCGCGGACTTGGATTAAGGGTATCAATAATTTCATCCATGACAACTTTCACATTGCGTCCCGCAAAGATTTTCTTGAGGTCAATTCGGATTGCGTCCTCCGGGACACGTCCTGCCGCAACTTCATGAAGCTCCGTCAGCATAGCGTGATATGGTTTTTTGTCGATCAGCGTGATCTCGACATCTTCACTTTTTTTGAACTTCCTGGCGAGTTTTTTGGCCGTTAGTATGCCGCCATAGCCGCCGCCCAGGACAATAATACGTTTCTTGTCGCTCATGGTATTCCTCCCAGATCTTATTGGTTAAACCTATTATGATAAATAATTGCTAAACAACCATTTGATAAAACATTATCATACCTGTAGAAAAAATCTATAGTTTTGCCGCTTTTGTTCATTAAAATGGTTTTTGTCCATAATGTTTTTGAGTAATGATGAAACTGGGTGTCTGACACCGGGTTTCCAAAAAAAAAGTTTGGCCGATGGTCACCATCGGCCACCGCTTTGTTATTCAACGATGTGGAAATTCTTATCCGTCAGCTCAAAGAACGCCTTCGCGCCTTCCGTCATAGTGATGGACTTGTCCTCCATGACGAAGATGGCATCGATGCCATCAATGGATTCCACCAGGGCTTTGCCCTTTTCAGGCCCCAGGGAAAAGACCGCTGTGGAGAGGGCATCCGCGTCCATGGAGATATCAGCAATGATGGAGACGCCCACCAGGCCATTTTCGACCGGATAGCCATTCGTGGTGTCGAGGATGTGGTGATAGCGTTTTCCGCCCTCCTCAAAGTAGCGCTCATAGACGCCCGAGGTCACAATGGTCTTGTCAGTGATGGTGGCAATGCCCAGGTATTCTCCGCGCTCGGAGTAAGGATTTTGGACGCCTATGCGCCACGGCGAGCCATCCGGCTTTTCGCCCATGACCAGGACATTGCCGCCCAGATTTACAATGGCGCTGCGTACGCCATGGTCATACAGGATCCCGGAGACCACGTCCGCACCAAAGCCCTTGGCTATGCCACCCAGATCTATCAGCATGCCTTTTTCTTTGAGGAGAACTGTCTTCTCTGCTTCGTTCAGCTCGATTTTTGTATAGTCCACAAGGGGCAGCCGCGCGCTGATCTCCTCTTGAGCCGGGATCGCGGCATAGTCTGTGCCTATGTTCCAGAGCTTGACCAGGACACCGACGCTGGGGTCGAAGCGGCCATCTGAGAGTTCGCTGTAACGGACGGCGTTTTTGATGACCTCAAAAGTGTCATCAGAGACCTTGACCGGTGCGATGCCCGCATTTTCATTGATCTGCATGACTTCGCTCTCCGCGGGATTCGCGTCGTTGATGGTCATGCGCCGTTCGATGTCGCGCAGGGCATTAAAGCTGTCCAGGAAATAGGCTTCCTCCGCATAGTCGAAAAGCTTGAGAGAAATTATGGTGCCGAGGATGAAGTCGTTTTGCTCCACAGGCTCGGCAAGTGGGGTTGGAAGGTCTGTACCCGGCTGTTCCGTCGTTGGCTGTTCCGGAGCGGGGGCTGGTTCTGAATTCTGGCAGCCGGTTAAAGCCAGCAGTGTCATAGTAAGAACCACTATAAGAAATAAGGCCTGATGTGCTTTGTAACTTTTTTTCATATTTGGATGCCTCCGTCAATTGCGGCGTAAACGTAAAACAAGACTCAAGGTGCGTCCCTTGAGTCTTGTTCGGTTAACGTGTTTGGGGTGAACTATTACTTCGCAGTTGCGAGCGCTTCAGCAGCGAGTGTGAAGAAGTCGCCTACAGAAATGGAGACGCCAGCAATAGCATCAGTTTTGCCTTCAGCGTTGAGCGTAACTGAAGCAGGATCCTGGGATTCGAGAAGGACTGCTTCAGTAGCAGCAGCTTGCTCGTGCCAAGGTGCTTTCGCGCCTGCAACTGTCATGTCGTAACGACCGTCAGCTGATTGAACTTTCTTGGTGTCGCCGCCGTCTTTGCTGACGCCGTCCCAGTTAGCTGCAACGATGTAGCCGTTGATGACAGTAAGGTCTACAGTTGATTTCCAGCCGCTGTTAGCGTCGAACTCAGCGCCTTCAGCACGGTAAGCGCCGTCTTTGTATTGGCCTGCGCCAACCGGACCAGCAGCGAGTGCTTTTTCAACAAGTGTGAAGTACTCGATGACGTGGATGGAAACGCCAGCGATTGCATCCGTATGGCCTTCAGCGTCCTTGTACTCGATCATAGTTGGATCTTGTTTCTCGAGGAGGTAAGCTTCAGTAGCAGCAGCTTGCTCATGCCATTCAGCTTGAGCGCCGCCCTTAGCGACCATACCGTAAGTGCCGTCAGTGGAGAGTGTGATCTTGTCTGGGCCAGCGTTTTTGTTAGCGCCGTTCCAAACTGCAGATGCAATTTTACCGTCTTTAACTTCAACAGTGACCATGTACTTCCAGCCGTTTTCTGCGAAGCCGTCTTCTTGAGCGAAGTAGATGCCGTCAGCGTATTTAGCTTCTGCCGGAGTTTCAGCTGGTGTTTCAGCAGGCGCTGGAGCTTCAGCCGGCTTGGAGCAGCCTGCAAAAAGGCTGATTGCGAGCACGGACACGAGGCCGAGCGCTAAAAGTTTTTTCTTCATTTTGGTAATCCCCCTTGATTTTAGTTTCATCCTGAGTATAAATTCCTGATAAAATAATGTCAATCATTAGGGACAATTTGTTCATTTAGGTCACAAAAGTGACAAATCGTTTTTTATTTATTTTTTGCGCAGCCCTTGTATTTCAATTGTTACGGGTATTGTTTGAATTTTCTAAAATCTAAATTGTAATCATTTCAAATATCATTTCGCCCGCACCCACGCCAAATCCTCGTCCACAAAACGGTGCTTTTGGCCTTTGACGTCGAATTTCACCAGCTTGAAGACGTGTTGAACGGCAATCCCAATGCCGAGTGCCGTCAGCACGGTTCCAATGCCAATGGATCCACCCAGGAAGTAGCCCACGACCAGCACGCAGAGCTCAATGCCGCTGCGAATCAACCCAACCGGCTTGCCGGTCTTTTTCGTCAGTGCCACCATCAGCCCGTCCCGGGGACCCGAGCCCATGCCGCAGCCCAGGTAGACGTAGGACGCGAGGCCTATGATGTACATCCCCGCGAAGAGCTGAATCACCCTAAAGGGAACGGATTCAAGCGACGGCAGCAACCCGCTGCCGAAGAGCAGGTCCAGGAACACTCCAATAAAAATCATGTTGCCAATGGTCCCCCAGCCAACCCGTTCTCCCAGCTTGACGTTGAGGGCGACAATGATGATCCCCACACCAATGCTGGCCGTGCCAAACGTAATCCCAAGCGTTTGGGACAGCCCTTGATGCAGCACGTCCCAGGGCGCCAGCCCGAGATTTGCGTCCACCGTCAGGGCTATGCCCAGGGCGTAAAGAAAATAGCCAAACATCAGCCTGGGCAGCCGCTTTATATAGGTTGTTACCGGATTTGAGATCTGTTCCAAAGAGATGACTTCCTTTCATTCGTGAGGTTGGGAAAATAGGCCACCGGCCTCGCGGACGGTTTTCAGATTAGTGACGCGGACAGCTTTCAACTTGGGGGCAATAGGCTTCAGGCCGCGCGGACAACTTTTGATTCGGTGCCAGAGCATGCGATAACGTTTCTCAATTGACTACAAAACCGTCTCCCCATTTAACAGCACCTTCTCCACCGACGCGGAGCCCGTCGAATACAGCATCGCCGGGTAGTATAGGTCAAATTCCAAAACATCCCCCACCATCGGCCGCGCCTCGGGAGGCAGATCTGTCACATCCAAAATCAAATGGTCGCTGCTGCTGCCAATGAGCCGCAGCCCCTCATTCCTGACCAGCAGCTTCTCGTGGGACCCAATGTCCTGTTTCCCCACAGCGGCAATCGCCCGAATCCGCAGCCCCTCGTCATGGTACACCGGCACCTCGCCAAAAGCGTCCACAAAAATCTCCCCAATGGGATAACTCGGCTTCTCCTTGACCTCCACGACCTGCGCCTTCAGCGTAAACGCGTCCGCCACCACGCCCGGAAACGGTGTATTCCAGAACACCATCAGATCCCGGCCGTTCAAAATGCCCTCTCCAACCCGCAGATGGTTGATCCCCTCCGGCACGCCGCCCTTCAGCAGCAGCGGCAGCGTTGTGGTCGCGCCCCCGGACACATACCGGAGCTTCCGCCCCAGCCGCGCCTCAATGGCTCGCGCCAGCTCCATCAGCTCCGTCAAATTCTCCGTGGTCGGACTGATCGACCCGTAACACCCGAGATTCGTTCCAATGCCCTCCAGCGTCACGTGGGGCATCCTGAACTCAATCTCCTCCGCCAGCGCCATCATGGCCTCAAAATCCCGAAAGCCCTCGCGAAGATCCCCCAGGTCCGCCATCAGGATCACGCCGTGCTGTTTCCCCAGCCGTCCACAAGCCTCTTCTATTTTGCCGATGGTCACGTCCTCCGAATTCAGACTGATATCCGACAACAGGACCACGTCCTCAATCTCAGACAGCATCGGGAGCCTAAGGAGCCACGTCTGAGCACCCGGCACCGCCTCACGGATCCGTCTCATCTGATCCATCCGAGACGTCGCAAGACCGGTACAACCGCCCTTCAGCATGGCCTTTCCCGCCTCAACTATAGAATTGCAGCCCTTGATCACACCCGTGATCTCAATCCCGCGCTCGGCAGCATAAGCCGTGACGCAGGCCGCATTGCTGATCAGTTTCTGAAGATCTATTTCCAATTTCGGATAATGATTTGGTGTAGTCATAAAGATCCCTCCAACTTCACAGGCTTTCCGGCAGAAAGCCAACTCATTTTTTCCATTTTACATTATTTAAAAGCCTCGGGCAAAAAATTCGAAATATTTCTGCAAAACGCGTCTTAAAAGGTCGTAATTCAGCGAAAAAAGGTGAAAGCCGCCCAATTTCAAGCTATAATCAGAATAGTCCACTCACTTTGTAATCCCGCCACAATTTCTTGTTACCTGACACGCCAAAAGGGGGATACATAAGACAACAAAATTTTCGCAACAACCCCTGAGGAGGTGGCGTCGTGCACTGGCAGTTCAAGCGTATATTGATTCTGGTGTCCTCCCTGGTGCTATTGCTGCTTACCGGGACCATCGGCTACATGCTCCTGGAAGGCATTCCAGTCTTAGACGCCTTCTACATGACCGTCATCACGCTGTCCACCGTTGGCTACAAGGAAGTCGTGGAGCTATCCAACGCCAGCAAGCTTTTCACGATCCTGATGATCTTTGGCGGCATCAGCTTCGTGGCTTACACCCTGACCTACGTCGCCGCATTCGTCTTTGGCGGCGAATTCACCGAGATCATGAGGAGGCGCTCCATGGAACATGACATCGACAACCTGAGGGACCACTACATCCTCTGCGGCGCCGGCTACACGGGGATGAGCGTCATCAAGCGTTTCCAGAAAAGCAAAGTCAGTTACATAGCTATAGAAAAAAGCGAGGAGCGGGTCAACGCCCTGCTGGAGGAAGGCATCATGGCCCTCCACGGCGACGCCACCCAGGAAGAAGTGCTGGAAAAGGCCGGCATTCACCACTCCAAAGGCCTGGTCAGCTGCCTCTCCACGGACGCGGACAACGTCTTCACAGTGCTGACCGCCAGGGGCATGAAACCGGACCTGCACATTGTGTCCCGCGCCATCAACCCCAACGCCCATAAAAAGCTGTTCCACGCCGGCGCCAACAACACCCTGTCACCCAACGAACTGGGCGGCGACCGCATGGCGACCATGCTGCTCAGACCCGCCGTCATGTCCTTCCTGGAAATCACCACCCACATGGGGGACATCATTTTTGACATAGAAGAAGTCGAAATCCCCGACGGCTGCATGTTCGCGTGGCAGACCCTGAGAGAGTCCGGCTTCAGAAGAAAAACCGGGCTCAATGTCCTGGCCACCAAAAAGCACACCGAGGATTTTGTCCGCCCAAATCCCGACCCGAGCTTCCTGGTCGAGCCCGGCGACAAGCTGCTGGTCCTTGGGCAGTTAGAGCAGATCGACAACATTAAAAAACTGATCAAACAGCCGCGTTCCTATTAGTCGTGCAAGTCTCAACCAATGATACTAAGCTCCGCTAGCAAAATGAATCCCCACAACAGGTCTAACAATTCGCCATCCAAGGAGTGTCGATGCTTCAATGACAAAGCCTAACCCGACCGAACAGACCGAGACAGCTTTCAGATCGAAAAACGACCCAAGTTCAGACAACCCTCGTGACGCCGCCATTGCCGGCAATGGCCTGAAGTACGAAAAAATTTATCAGAACATTGCCGACGCCGTCTTCATCATCAAAGTCGATGAAGGCCCCACTTTCCGTTACATAGACAGCAACCTCTACCACGAGCAGCTGACCGGTCTTGCCCGCGACCGCCTCAAAGGGAAGACGCCTCACGAGCTGCTCCCGGCGCCGCTGGCCATCACTGTGGAAAAAAACTACAGGCGCTGCTGGGACCTGAAAAGCACCATTGTCTACGAAGAGACCCTAAACCTCCCAAAAGACACCCGCACCTGGCAGACCACGCTGACACCTCTGCTGGAAGCCGGTGTGGTCCGCTACATCATAGGCTCCGCCATGGATATCTCCGGACAGAAGTCCGTGGAGCTCGCCTTCCAGGAGACCCACGAGCAGTTTGAGAGCTTCTTCAGCCTGTCCCCGGACCTGCTCTGCATTGCCAACAGCCACGGCCGGATCATGAAGGCCAACAAAGCATGGAAAATTCTGATGGGCTATGAGCCCGCCGACCTTCAGGACGCCATTTTCTTTGAGTTCGTCCACTCAGAGGACGTCGAGAAATCCATCAACGCCCTCAACGCCCTCAACCGCGGCGAATCTCTCATGGGCTTCGTCATCCGCATGAAAACCAGCTCCGGCGAGTTCCGCTACATCGAGTGGAACGCCGAGCCTTCCGGTTCCCACATCTTCGCGGCGGCCCGGGACATCACTGAGCGCAAGGAAACCGAGGACCGGCTCATGTACCTCAACTTCCACGACCCCCTCACCGGCCTCTACAACCGCGCCTATTTCGAGGACGCTCTGAAACGCATGGACGTTCCCCGCAACCTGCCCATCAGCGTCATCACCGCCGACCTGAATGGCCTCAAGCTCGTCAACGACACCTTTGGCCATGCGGAAGGCGACGAGCTCCTGCGTATGGCGGCCGAAGTCATGAAGGCCGCCTGCCGGGCGGATGATATCATCGCCAGAGTCGGCGGCGACGAATTCTCCCTGCTCCTCCCAAAAACCGACGCGGAAACCGCTGCCCACATCACTCAGCGCATCCAGTCCCTGGCCCAGGCCGCCAACACCGGCACCGTGATGCTGAGCCTCTCCATGGGCGAAGCCACCAAGTCCGCGGAGCATCAGATCATGAACCGCGTCCTCAAGGACAGCGAGTCCACCATGTACCACAACAAACTCCTCGAAAGCCGTTGGGCCAAAAACGCCCTCATAGAATCCATAGCCACCGTCATGGAAAGCCAGTCCGCCCGCACTATGGAGCACTGCCGCCGGGTCCAGAGACTCTGCGAAGCCTTTGGCACCCGCCTGGGCCTTACCCCGGAGCGGATTGAAGATCTCAGCCTCCTGGCCCTGATGCACGACATTGGCATCATGAGCGTGCCCCGGGAGATCGTCGAAAAGCGCGGCCAGCTGGACAGCACGGAGCGCGGCCAGGTCCAGAAGCACTCGGAAAGCGGCTACCGCATCGCCGTCTCAAGCCCGGACTTCACCCGCATTTCCGAGGATATCCTGAGCCACCACGAGCGCTGGGACGGCGAGGGCTACCCCCGCGGTCTCTCCCGCCGGGACATCCCCCTTCACGCCCGCATTGTCGCCCTGATCGAGGCCTATGACACCATGCGCCATGACCAGGTCTACCGCTCCCGCCTCTCCCCCGACCAAATCCAAAAAGAATTAGCCGATGGTGCCGGTACCCAATTCGACCCGCATCTGACACGGCTGTTTCTAAGTGAGTTTTTGGTGGAAGAGATGGGATAGAAACTCGGTGTCAGACACCCAGTTTCGAATCCCTAAGGGCGCCCATTTTCCCCACACAACACATCGACCCCCTTCGTTTTCAATTTCCACGAAAGGGGTCGATATTTTATTGGCATCCTTCTATACACTGACCACATTCAAATTGGATTTCTTTTCGATCTTCCGCCGATTCTTCTCCTCATACATCTTAAGGTCGATTTCCCTCAGCGCCTGCTCCACTTCCTCAGGGGTTTTGTACACAAAGGTGTCATAGCCCATGCTGACCTCCGACTTCCAAGGGTCGCCGGACGTCTCATTATACACCGCAAACGAACCCTGAATACGTTCCACCGCCTTTAGAAGTGCCATGCGGTCCTCGACCTCCATAACCACCAGAAACTCATCCCCCGCATAGCGCGCGACAAAATCCGTCTTGCGCAGGCTCCCCCGGAGGAGTTCCGCTGTGCGCTTGATGGCCAGGTCCCCAGCCGAGTGTCCATAAAGGTCATTGATCCCCTTGAGGTTGTCAATATCCAGCATCACGCCAGCGTAGATAACCTCGCGCCGGCATTCTCCCATGGCCTTCACCAGCAGGTCTATGCTGCGCCGGTTCTCCAGTCCCGTCAGCGGATCAATAAAAATCATGGCCCTTTGGACGTTGATATAGATCAGGAGAAGGGCGACAGTCTTAAAACTCAAAGTAGCCGTAGTGCCATAAAATAGAGTCTGAATCACCACACCTGCAACAGGCAGCAGCGGGAACAGCACCAGCGACCACAGCATCACCGGATTCAGACTTCGCCGTTTTAAGAGAATTGTCAAATAAGCCTGTCCTGCTATGAGGATATTGAGCATCACCTGGGTCACAAACCAAGGCCCGCGGACGTAAACATTGCCCTCCTCGATCTGAAACAAGATCCCGGTATAGAAGTTTGCCAGGACCATAAGCATTATGACAGCGACCAGCGCACCGCGGAGAGCCACCCTAAACCTGCAGACCTCAAGGTCTTTGACAAACAAATGCTCTATGTAATCCACCCAAAGGTATAGGGTCACCGGCGCCAACGCAAACAGCAGCGAATTGCTGATAAACCCGGCAGCATACATCCACGACCCCGGACGCCCGTCTATGGCAAAGGTCACAATTTCAACAAAAGTACTGATCAGCATTAAAAAGGTCAATCTGGAAAAAAGATCTGTTGATTTGTTTCTTATCCCCAAGCTCTTTCTCGTATTGATGAACATAGCCAGTAATATCACAAACGCCAGTAGATCAACATCAAGCTGAATAAACAGATCCATCCATAACCTCCAGGCTGCGCCTTTTTATGTTTGTCTAAAGTTATTATACAATTTTGTAAAGCTCAAGACCAGAATATTAAACCAAAAAAGGAAAATTTTTTACAAACAAAAAGATCCTGAGCTGTGGCACATCAAGCGGCACCTTGAGAGAAGCTGGCGGGGCCGCCTTCCCTTTAGCACTACTTTCGCGCTTGGCTCAGGATCCATGGACTTTTTATTAAAGCTGATCTTAGACCTCTTTTAGTTTCTCCTCAGCGGCCGCTTTGACGTCTGCGACTTTTTCCTCAGCAGCCTCTTTGACTTCTTCCGCTTTTTCCTCAGCCGCTTCTTTAGCCTCTTCCACTGCGGCCTGGGCGTCTTCCTTCACATCTTCGGCCTTCTCTTTAGCTTCTTCCGCTGCAGCCTCAACCTTTTCTTTGGCTTCTTCAGCTGCAGCTTCCGCTTGATCCTTAACTTCTTCGGCTTTATCTTCAGCTTGATCTTTCAGGCCTTCGACTTTTTCTTTCGCTTCTTCCAATTTATCCTCGGCCTTGTCCTTAAGGGCCTCCGCCTTGACCTTTGCATCCTCAAGGGCATCCTCAGCTTTGTCTTTCAGAACCTCTGCCTTTTCTTTCACGTCCCCGGCAAAATCTTCTGCTTTGTCCTTCAAAACTTCCGCTTTTTCCTTGACCTCGCCGGCCAAATCCTCAGCCTTGTCCTTGACCATTTCAGCAGCTTCTTTGGATTTGTGGAACAGTTTGTCTAGAAATCCCATGGTAATCCTCCTTTAAACTATTGGTTTCCGCGTGCCCTATGTGCAGCATGTGATGTCACGATCAAAATATTTAGTCCTTAGGTTTATACCCTTATTTCAGGAAGGGTTTCAATAATTTTGAGAAAGTTGTGGCGGGAGTCAGCGTACAGTCTTTCAAAGAGGGTTTTGCCGATGGTTCCCCTCCCCGTACCTATGATAAGTTTTTGTTAGAAAACCAGATGCCACGATAGAAATATAGTAGGAGGTGTCTGGCATGTTTGATAACAATGACATCAAAAAGCTACTTAAAACAGTGGGTCACGACAAAGTGTTGATCATTGGCATCGACGTTTCAAAGTACTTTCACGT
>NZ_JAOTSB010000067.1 GCF_030247605.1 Acidaminobacter sp.
ACAGGTTGTACCTGAGTCTGTTGCTGGACCGTAGTGGCGGCCTGGGTCAGAGTGGCGATATCGGAAGCCATGGCGGCCGGAGCAGCCAGGATGGATCCGGTAACAGCCATCATCGTAACGAGTGTCAGAAGTCTTTTGTTCATGATGTAATTTCCCCTTTCTTTCTTTATTTCTTTGATTACAGTTTCACTTTACCACTGGGACGTAATGAAATATCTGTATTCCCTGAGGCAAATTGAGTGAATTCCGTGGCAGGTCTGCCACAGGTCTGCCACAGGTGTGAAAGCGACGTGAATCCCGGGCAGGGAATCTCCCCCTGATAATTGGTTGTCCGCCAGCCTGATGTCAGGACCACGGCGGTGGTCAGTGACCCCATCAACGAACGTTGCCAGAACGTTCATATAGGCTTTCTGATTTCATCTTCTGTAAAAGAATATTTGTGTTATAATTGTTAGGCATGATTTTGCATGAGTACACATGTCCGTCGTCAGGACTGTGAGGAGGAAACTATGGATTATAAAATTGAAAAAGTATCAAGCAGCAAGCTGAAGATCGAAGTGACCGTGTCTCCCGAGGAGTATCAGGCCCATCTGAAGCAGTCCTACGAAAAGAATAAGGAATACTTCCAGGTGCAGGGCTTCCGCAAGGGCAAGGCACCCTATAACATGGTCAAGAAAAAGTTCGGCGCAGAAGCACTCTATGAAGACGCTGACAACTTTGCACTCAATGAGTCCTATTTCAAGATCATTGAAGAAAGCAAGCTCGCACCGGTGGACTATCCCCAGATCGACATCAAGGATCGCAGCGAGGAAGCTGGTTTGACCTACACCGCTGAGGTGGAGATCATTCCCGAGTTCGATCTGCCCGATTACAACGGCATGGAAGTGGCCCGCCACGAGCATCCCTTCCTGGAATCCGATGTGGATACCGAACTGGAAAACATGAGAGGGCAGAATGCCCGCCTGCTGTCCAGAGAAGACGGCCAGGCCGCTGAAAAAGGCGATTTCGTGACTCTTGATTTTGACGGCTCCATTGACGGCGAAGCCTTTGATGGCGGCAAAGCGGAAGGGTATGAACTGGAACTCGGCTCAGGCAGCTTCATCGGCAACTTTGAAGAGCAGCTGGAAGGCCTCCGCGTCGGCGATGAAAAGGATGTTGTCGTAACATTCCCGGAAAACTACGGCGTCGACCATCTCAATAACAAAGAAGCAACTTTCAAGGTTAAGATCCATGACATCAAGTTCAAGGAAATGCCGGAACTCAATGATGAATTTGCATCTGAAGTCTCCGAATTCGAGACGGTGGAGGAGCTGCGCGGCGATCTGCACAAACGCATGAAAGCTGATTACGACAAGCACATGGAAGAGGCTGCCCGTGAAGGCGCCCTGACCACGCTGGTGGAAAAAACCGAGATCGAAGTCCCCCAGGCTTTGGTTGAACGGCAGCTGGACATGATGATCAAGGACCTGGAACAGAGACTGTCCTACCAGGGCATGGATC
>NZ_JAOTSB010000054.1 GCF_030247605.1 Acidaminobacter sp.
TCACTATGAACTCAGACTGTAAGAAACTTTGATTTATGCATTAAGCGGCAGTACGGGTGAATACCTTGTATTGCCGCTTTTTTTCTTTTTTGCGCCAGTTAGCGACCTGTGTTACACTGGTTCTAGAGCTTATTATTGGTGTCGGGTTCCTTTTCAATGATGCTATGATGCAGGCAGCTGAAAAGTTCCCAGAGCAAAAATTCGCGCTTGTCGACTCTGTTGTAGAGATGCCTAATGTCGCATCCATTACTTTTGCAGAGCACGAGGGGTCATTCCTCGTGGGTGTCATTGCCGGTCTCAAAACTGAAACTGACAAAATTGGTTTCATTGGCGGTATGAAATTCCCTCTGATCGAGAAATTCGAATACGGCTTCCGCGCCGGTGTCAAAGCAGTCAACCCTGATGCAGAAGTCTTCGTCAACTATGCAGACTCATTTGATGACGCAGCAAAAGGCAAGGAAATAGCGATCGTTCAGCACCAAGCCGGCGCTGACGTCATCTTCCACGCCGCTGGCGGCGTAGGCGTTGGTTTGATTCAAGCTGCTGAGGAGCAAGGCTTCTGGGCAATTGGCGTTGACCAGGACCAATCTGCGCTGTCTCCAACAAATGTTCTCTGCTCCATGATCAAACGTGTTGACGAGAGCGTTTATGCTGTCACTAAAGAAGTTGTGGACGGCACTTTCACAGGCACAATCCATACTTTTGATATCTCCAACAACGGCATTGGTTACTCTGACAACGCCGGCAACTTGACTGACGATCTTAAAGCTGAAGCAGACAAGTACATGGAAGCCATCAAAAATGGCGAATTCACAGTACCTCAAACAGAAGCTGAATTCACTGCCTTTACTGCACCAACACTCTAATAACCAGAGAAGCAATCTTTCTGAGTCGGATGTTACGACATCCGACTCAATTTTTATCGAGCAGACTGGAGGGATCACTAGTGCCTCATGTTGTAGAAATGAAGAAAATAACAAAAAAATTTCCTAATGTCATTGCGAATGATGAAGTCGACTTCACTCTGGAACAGGGAGAAATCCACGTTCTTCTTGGAGAAAACGGCGCGGGTAAAACGACTTTAATGAACCAGTTATACGGACTTTATACGCCGACTTCCGGCGAAATTTATATTCATGGAAAAAAAGTTGATATCAAAGATCCAAATGTCGCCATCGGCTATGGGATAGGCATGGTGCATCAGCACTTCATGCTGGTGGAGCCATTTACTGTTGCGGAAAATATCATCCTCGGCTCTGAACCCAAAAAAGGCATCAGGCTAGACATTGAAAAGGCCAGAGCGGATGTTAGGGAAATATCCAATTTATACGGTTTACAGGTCGATCCGGACGCTGTGATCCATGATATCACCGTCGGGATGCAGCAACGCGTCGAGATTCTAAAAGCGCTGTACAGAGGTGCCGAAATCCTGATCCTTGACGAGCCAACCGCGGTTCTGACGCCTCAGGAAATCGAGGAACTGGGCATTATCATGCACAGATTGACAGATCAGGGCAAATCCATCATCTTGATTACCCACAAGTTAAAGGAAGTTATGGCATTGAGTGACCGGGTCACAGTGATCAGGCGAGGAAAAAACGTTGAAACCCTGGTCAATGAAAATACGTCAGTAGACCAATTGGCTGAGCTGATGGTTGGACGTAAGGTTAACCTTGAGGTTGATAAAATGCCGCGTGAGCCAGGTGAGGTTCTTCTCGAAGTCGAAAATCTGAAATGCCACAACAATAGGAAAGTTCCGGTGCTCAAGGGCTGCAGCTTTAATGTGCGGGCTGGTGAGATTCTTGCCATAGCTGGTGTTGATGGCAATGGGCAGACGGAATTGGTCGAGGTTCTGACGGGACTTAGAAAACCTGAATCCGGAAGCATCAGATTTGCTGGCAATAATATTTTCAAAGCCCACACCAAAGACATCATTGAAGAAGGCATCTCTCACATTCCCGAAGACCGGCAGAAGCGAGGTCTCGTCATGTCTCATACTCTGGCTGAAAACTCAATTCTGGGCAGTCACAAAAAAGAGCCCTTCAGCAAAAATGGCATCATGAATTATCCTAAAATTCACGAATACAGCCGCGGACTGATTGCTGAATTTGATGTCAGAACGCCTAGTGAGAATGTTGCTGCCAGCGCGTTATCCGGCGGCAACCAACAAAAGCTGATCGTCGCCCGAGAGCTCATGCGCGATCCAATGATGCTGATCGCATCACAGCCGACACGGGGTGTGGACGTTGGCGCCATTGAATTTATTCATAAGCGTCTCGTGGAACAAAGGGATCATGGTAAAGCCGTACTGCTCGTCTCTCTTGAACTTGATGAAGTTATGGCGCTCGCGGACCGGATCGCTGTCATCTATGATGGCGCCATAGTCGGACTCGTTGAAGGCAGCAAGGCGACAGAGCGTGAACTTGGCATACTCATGGCGGGCGGTTCCCTGAACAAAACAGCCGAGGATAAGGAGGGGGATCATGGAAAAAACAACTGAAAGCCGCTGGGCGCAGCTATGGGACAATTTTAAATTTCCGCTGCTGTCGATTTTTCTCGCTTTCCTGATTGGCTCCATCTTTATCATTTTGACCGGCAATAATCCTTTCGTGGCCTATTATGCGCTGATCAGCGGCAGCATGTTCGGCATGAGCCGCATTGGTGAGACTTTATTAAAAACGACACCCCTCATCTTTACAGGGTTGTCCATTGCGTTTGCATTTCGCTGCGGACTGTTCAATATTGGCGCTGAGGGTCAGTTTGTCATAGGCACACTATTTACAGTTACCGCCGGCTACATCTTCCGAGACCTCCCGGCACCTTTGTTGATTCCAATAATCCTGACCGCAGGGGCCCTCGGTGGCGGTCTTTGGGCTGCGATCCCTGGTGTATTGAAGGCTAAACTGGGCGTTCATGAAGTTATTGTCACCATTATGCTCAACTACACTGCATTGTTTTTAACGAATTTTTTCATTCGGACTTCTTTAAACCCATCCACCCTTCAAGGGGATGTCCAAAAAGCGCATTCAGTAATCCTCGGCGAAAATGCAAGATTGTCCAATATGTCGGATTTAATGCCTATCTTTGGAAGCTCAAGTCTTCACACTGGTATATTTATCGCAGTAGCTGCGGCATTTGTTATGTGGTTCCTGCTTTATAAAACGACCATGGGCTACGAAATCCGTTCAGTTGGCTCAAATCCGTTCGCCTCTGAATATGGCGGCATTTCAATCTCGAAAAATATCATCAAAGCCATGTTTATTTCCGGTATGCTTTCGGGTCTGGCCGGCGCGACTCTGGTCTCCGGGCTGACTTTCAAAATCGACCAGGCGCCTGCTTCAGCAGGATATGGCTTTACTGGCATAGCAGTAGCTCTGGTGGGCAAGAATCATCCGCTGGGTGTCCTTGCAAGCGCGCTCTTATTTGGTATCCTGGCTAACGGTGAGCGCAAGATGCAGATCGCCGGAATTCCAAAGGAAGTTGTTGGAATTATTCAGGGCATCATTATCATCTTCATTGCCGGTGAAGCAATACTGCAGTACTTCCCGGATCTGAAGAAGAAATTCAGACGGAAAGGCCCTAAGACGGAGGTGGCTGAGAAATGATGATCATTATTATGGCCATTCTCGCATCGACCTTGCGTCTGGCTACACCGCTAATATTCGCGTCCATCGGCGGCGTTTTCACTGAGCGCTCAGGCGTGGTAAATATTGCGCTGGAAGGCATCATGATTATGGGCGCGTTCTTCGCGATTTTAACCTTCCGGTATGTTCCCAATCCTTGGGTGGCTATTTTGGTTGCTATGACTATGGGCATGATGACATCGCTGATTCTGGGTGTGCTGGCCATTCATCTCAGGGCGAACCAGGTCGTTGCCGGCGTTGCCATTAACCTGCTGGCAGGAAGTCTCGCGGCATATCTCCTTGAGGTCATTTATGGCCGTTCGGGACAGACCGATCCAATCCGTGGCGGGTTGTCCAGAAGTCCTGAAGCACTGCAATTTCTTAATGACATACCGGTTTTAGGAAGCTTTTTCAGCGGACTGAATCCATTTGTCTATTTGGCGTTCATAGTGGTCGGCCTTGCGTACTTCGTGCTGTTTAAGACGCCGTTCGGGCTGAGAATCAGAGCGGTAGGGGAACACCCAAAAGCAGCGGATACAGTGGGTATCAATGTTTATAAAATCAGGTATATCTGTGTGATGATTTCCGGCGCGCTTGCCGGTCTTGCTGGGGCATCACTCTCTATTGGCGCAGTCAATATGTTCCGTGAGGGTATGACTTCAGGCAAAGGCTTTATTGCCCTTGCCGCCATGATCTTTGGCAAGTGGCATCCAATTGGTGCGCTGCTTGCCTGCCTGTTCTTTGGATTCGCTGAAGCTATTGAAATTCAAGCCTCCACACTGGGGATAGGCTGGATTCCTTCAGAGTTCCTGAGAATGCTGCCATACGTCGCGACCATTCTGGTTCTCGTTGGCGCTGTCGGAAAAGCCGTGGCACCTAAAGCCAGTGGACAGCCTTACGATAAAGCGCATCATTGAGTGTGAACTTAGAAGTGTCATAATGGGGGTGGGGACCTTAGGGTCTTCGCCTTCATTTTGTTTGTTGCTGGAAAATCGGCATTGAAGCAAATGGAAGAGCGTCAATGTAAGTCCGTGGTTTCTTTTTGCCTTCAATTTGATGCAAAATAAGAGTATAATAAGAGTACTGCTGAAAATCACACGATGTCTGGTTTAGTATTTGCATGGCACTATTAAGTACGGTGTCGAAGATAGGAGTGAGCGCATGCTTGATCTTTACGAACGTGCATCAGAACTGGTGAAAGCAAATGTGCCCTTTGCTATGGCCACAATTATTGAATCAAAGGGATCCACACCACGCCACAGCGGGAAGATGATAGTCCTGGAAGAGGGAGGCATCATAGGTACCATTGGTGGCGGTTTAGCTGAGAAAACAGTGATTGACCGCGCACTGGAGGCTATCAAGAGCGGCAAGTCTGAGATGGTTGAGATGATTCTTAACAGTGATGCGCCGGATGGACTGCCTATGCACTGCGGCGGCGGACTGAAGGTGTTTATCGAAGTTCATGTGACGCGCCCAAGCCTGGTTTTGGCAGGCGGTGGACATGTGAACATGAGTTTGTATAAATTTGCCCTTGAACTGGGCTATGACGTCGTCATAGTTGAGGACCGCGCTGCTTTTGGAAACCCAGTGCGCTTTCCTGAAGCCAGGGAGATTCATGTCCATGAAGACATGGCGGAGGCCATGAAGCTGGCACGAGTCGATTCGAACACGTATATTATCATTGCGACCAAAGACAGTGATGAAAAGGCGCTCAGAGAGGTCATCCGTTCTGACGCCGCCTATATAGGCGTCATAGGCAGCCGGCGCAAAGTAACCATCATTCTGGATCATTTAAGACAGGAAGGTGTGGATGAGGCACTTCTGGAGCGGGTTTACGCGCCAATTGGACTTGATATTGGCGCAGAGACACCGCCAGAAATCGCCATCAGTATTTTGGCTGAAGTGCTTATGGTCATGAAAGAGGCATCAGGAAAATCCATGAAGGAGCTGAGGCCGAGATGAAGCTTGGAATTGAGGAGTTACGCGTATTGGTACGGGGCGCCGGAGACCTTGCAACCGGTGTCATTGCAAAGCTTCATGAATCCGGCTTCAAGGTCGTCGCGGTTGAAATTGCCCAACCAACAGTAATCCGAAGAACGGTTTCCTTTGCTCAAGCGGTTTTTGATGGGGAAACCACTGTAGAAGGCATACGCGCCGTTCGAACAGAATGGCCTGATGTCGAATCTGTTTGGGCAATGAATGCGGTGCCGGTCGTAGTCGATCCAAGATTGGAGGGGCTGAGCAGGATGCGGTTTGACGTGGTTGTCGACGCTATCATTGCTAAGCGCAATCTTGGAACAACCATAGATATGGCGCCCATTGTCATAGGGCTGGGTCCGGGTTTTGAAGCCGGAAAAGATGTCCATGCGGTCATTGAGACCATGCGAGGCCACTATCTCGGCCGCGTCCTATACAATGGTATACCTGAACCGGATACAGCTGTCCCTGGTTTGATTGGTGGCTTTGCCGGCGAGCGCGTCATTCGCGCGCCTAAGGATGGCATATACAAACCTCTTGCCCAAATTGGCGAGCGTATAGAAGAAGGACAGGCTGTGGCGGAAGTGGATGGAGAACCAGCCATAGCAACAATATCAGGCGTATTAAGAGGGCAGCTCAGCGACGGACTGCGTGTGACGAGAGGCTTTAAAGTGGCTGACGTTGATCCCCGCGCTGAAGAAGATCACTGCCTGACAATCTCAGACAAAGCCAGAAGTATTGGCGGAGGTGTATTGGAAGCTGTTTTGCATCTCGCACGAGTTATCTGAAAGAGGACTGGAGTTGCTATAAGAATGAAGATGAACATGAACCTCAATATGATCCAGACCCAAAAACTGATCATGACCGCTGAGCTGAAGCAAGCCATTGAAATTCTTCAGTATAATTCGGTTGAGCTTAAAGAGTTCATTCAGGAAGAGTTGATGACCAATCCGGTGCTTCAGCTGCAATCCCAGGATGAGGCGCCGCTGCCTGCCGTGAATGAAGTTCCAGTGCCCCTGAGCGAGCCGGTTCAGGAAAAAGCTCAAATTAATGATCTGGACAATATAAACTGGAAAGAAGTTTCTCAGGGCATGAGCAGAGAACGGGGTTCAAGTGTGTCAACCGAAGCCAGAGACGACGAGTTTTCCTATGAAAGTTTTCTGCCTGCAAAAGAAAGCCTTTACGATCACTTGGCCTTTCAACTGTGTATGAGCGATCTAAAGGGCATAGACTATGAAGTGGCGCAGTTCCTTCTTGAAAATATTGACAAAAACGGTTACCTGGATCTGCAGACTGATGAGGTGCTTGCTAAATTTCCAATTACGCAGGAGGACTATGAACGGATCCTGGCAGTTATCCAAACCTTTGATCCACTGGGCGTCGGCGCCAGGAACCTCGCAGAATGCCTTAAGATTCAATTGCTGGCTAACGGGAGTGAACTGCACCTACTCGCAGCTGAAATCATAGAATTTTATCTTCATGATCTCGCCAACAATAGGATTCAAAACATAGCTAAAGCTTTGAGCGCTTCTCTTGAAAAAGTTCAGAACGCCTGTGATCTGGTAAGAGGCCTTGAGCCCAAACCAGGGCGCGCGTTTTCTTCTGATGACGAGACCAGATATGTGGTTCCGGATGTCGTGATCACTAAAAATGAAGGTGAATACGTGATCCTGGTCAGCGACTCGACCGCGCCAAAGCTATATATCAACGATTTTTACAGGCGTATTCTGGAAAGTGATCAGCAAAGCGCTGCCTCGGATTATATAAGTAAAAAACTCAGTTCGGCTATGAAACTGATCAAGAGCATCGAACAGCGCCGAAACACCATTTATAGAGTGGTTGAATCCATTTTGGAGGTACAATCGGATTTTTTCGAGAAAGGTCCTATGTACTTGAAGACCTTGACGCTAAAAGATATAGCTGAGCGGATTGGCGTTCATGAATCCACAGTCAGCCGGGCAGTCAGCGGAAAGTATATTCAGTGTCCTCATGGGCTCTACGAGATCAAGTATTTCTTTCAGAGCGGTGTCTCCAGTGAGATGGGGGAGAGTGTCTCCTCTGAGTCCATAAAAAAAATAATGAAAGAGCTGGTGGATAGGGAAGACCCAAAAAAGCCGCTTAGTGACCAACAATTGATGGAAGAGCTTAATCAAATTGGGATTATAATTTCCAGGCGAACCGTCGCAAAATATAGAGATGAACTTCTAATTCCGTCCTCATCAAAGCGCAAGCGTTTTTGACATCTAAGCCACTTTGTTAAAAGTACATTAATCTAAACATAATCACCAGAATATGGGTTGCATCATCCACTCAATGTGTTAAAATAAGTTGAGTGGATATTTTTTTTATAACATAGGGACAAAAAAAGAGCGCGAGGACTTTTTAAGTCCCGCAAAATTGAAGTTGGAGGTGTCTATGTTTTCAAATCACGCTTCCGAAGATGAAATGATGCGTTTGTCAGAAGTTGCGGCCATGCTGAGAAGCGCTGCCCCGGAACTGGTGGAAGCATTAGCGTCGCGTTACAGGATTCTGAGTCTGCTTCAAGATCATCAGCCTATAGGGAGAAGAAACCTTTCAACTCAGCTGGGCTTGACAGAACGTGTTGCCCGAAAAGAAGCCTTGATTTTGAAAGAACAGGGTCTGGTTGATTTTTCGCTTGAGGGCATGTATCTGACGAAAAAAGGGTACGACATCTATGAACTTCTGAAAAGGTATTTTCAGAACCGCTCAGGTCTTATTGAGTTGGCGCAGCTATTGGAAAAAAAGCTTGGTATTAGAAAAGTCATATTAGCACCGTCTCAGGAGTCTCAAGATGAAGCTGCAGCCCAAAAAGAGCTTGGGAAGGCGGCAGCGCATTATCTTAAAAAAGTGATTCAGAGTGACAGTATCATTGGGATTACCGGAGGTACAACCGTTCAAAGTGTTATTGACAATTACCGGCATGAAAAAGAAGTTTTTCCGAACGCCATGATTCTCCCTGCCCGCGGCGGAGTTGGCAATCGCGCAGAATATCAGGCAAATACCCTGGTTGAGCGCTTTGCGAACAGTTTGGGATGTCAGTATAAACTTTTGTTCACACCGGATATACTTTCCAGAGATACTATCAGCAGTCTAAAAAATGAACCTGAAATCAGGGAGTTAATGTCGCTGATCGAAAAAATTACCGTACTTTTATTTGGTATTGGTGATGCTTTAACAATGGCTAATCGTCGTGGTTTAAATCAAGAAGAAATTGGTATCACCTAGATTCTACGTGCAATCTACTCATATAACCCTTTAAGCAAGTATTTATAATCGTTAAGCCAAAACCATTCTTTCACCCAATGGGTGAAAG
>NZ_JAOTSB010000006.1 GCF_030247605.1 Acidaminobacter sp.
CCCATTGGGTGAAAGAATGGTTTTGGCTTAACGATTATAAATACTTGCTTAAAGGGTTATATGAGTAGATTGCACGTAGAATCTAGGTGATATCGACTTCAATGGAAAAGTCCTGAAATCTGATGACACGAGCTACCCTTACGACTATCTGGTCATGGCAGCTGGCTCAAAGCCGACTTTCTTCGGCGTCTCGGGCGCAAAGGAGAACGCTTTCCAGCTCTGGACTTATGACGACGCTGTTCAGATCCATGCTCATATCATGAAGACTTTCCACATGGCAGTTAAGGAAAAGAATCTCGAAAAAAGAAAGAAAATGCTGACTTTCGTCGTTGTGGGCTGCGGCTTTACGGGCGTCGAGATGGTCGGCGAACTTGCAGAGTGGAAGGGCCGTCTCTGTAAGGATTTCTATGTTGACCCTAATGAGGTCAAGATTTATGCGGTGGACTCCCTGCCAAAAGTACTGCCAATCTTCCCTGACAACCTCAGCAAGAAGGCCGAGAAAGTTCTCGTTAAGTTGGGCGTTGAGATTATCACAGGCTCTCCTATCACTGAAGTTGGCAAAGATTTTGTACAGCTTGGCGACAAGGGCAGGCTTGAAGCGGGAACTGTCATTTGGGCTGCCGGCGTTGAAGGCGCTGACGTTATGGCGAACCTCGAAGTCAAGCGTGAGGGCAGAAACCGGATCGTTACCAACGACAAGCTTCAGTCCGTTGACCATGAAAACGTCTATGTCGTGGGTGACAACATCTTCTTTATCCCTGAAGGCGAGCAAAGACCGGTGCCGCAGATGGTTGAAAATGCTGAGCACTCTGCAGCGACAGTCGCGCACAATATTGTCTCTGAAATTAAAGGCGGCCAAATGGAAGTCTATAAGCCTGAGTTCCACGGCGCCATGGTCTGTATTGGCGGACGTACAGGCGTCGCCCACTTGGGTATGCCGGGCAAGTTCTTCGGTCTCACCGGATTCTTCGCTATGTTCGTCAAGCATTTCATCAACCTCGTCTATTTCGTTCAGGTCGCTGGCTTCAACAAATGCTGGACTTACCTGATGCATGAGATCTTCCATATTGAAGACAACCGCAGTCTTGTCGGCGGTCACTTCGCTAAAGCGTCTCCAAACTTCTGGCTCCTGCCGCTGCGCCTATTTGTGGGTTGGAAATGGTTTGAGCAGGGCTGGCACAAGCTGCCTGGCGTCCTCGCGGATCCGTCCAACATCTTCCTGATTCCTGCGAAGGTCATTGACGGCGGCACCACCGCATCCCCTGCCTGGAATGGCGGCGGCAATGTGGTCGCGACAGTGGCTGACGCTGCTACGGCTGCATCTGCTGCAGCAGGCGCTGCTGCTGAAACGGCGTCTGCATGGGGCGAAGCACTTCCTGTTCCTGAATTCATCTCTTCTATGGTACAATGGTCTATGGACGCGTTCTTCTACACGGCGGATGGCGGATTTACAACGTTGGCGTCTGTGTTCCAGACCGGTATGGTTATTGGTGAGGTGCTCTTTGGCCTCGCGCTTATGGCAGGTTTGTTTACGGCGGTTTCTTCCATTGCGACCATCGCCATGGGCGGCATGATCTGGGCTTCCGGCATGGCTCCGCTTGAGATGCTCTGGTACATGGCTGGCGGCGTGGCGCTGATCGGCGGATCCGGCAGCACCTTTGGCATGGACTACTATGTCCTTCCGTTCCTCAAGAAGATCTGGAAGAAGATAGGTTTCGTCAAAAAATATTATCTGTACACCGAATAGCACTGCTAGACGTCTGGCATGAAATGTCCTTTTGAAGTTTGCCTTTGCTTTGAAGGGACATTTCGTTATGTCAACGTTCTTAAGGACAGGGGTTTTTATCATGAAAAAAACGGACATCATCCTGATCGTTGTACTTGCCGTGGTGGCCCTCGGTTCCCTCGGCATAATGAGACTTTTACAGGCCAGAGCGGCAGAGTCTGCGGATGTGATTGAGGCAGAAATCGTCGTCGAAGGCGAGCTGTTTAAAACTGTGAATCTATCTGAGCCTCAGGTCATTGAAATCCGGACTGAGAAAGGGTACAATTTTCTCAAAATCGAAAATGGACAAATCCTGATGTTCGAAGCGGACTGCAGGGATCAGATCTGCGTCAACACGGTACCTGCGGTTCAGCCGGGAGACACCATTGTCTGCCTGCCTCATGAGGTCGTCGTGCAGATTAAAGGGTCGTCTGAAGGGGGTCTGGATGCCATTGCGCAGTAAGCATTCCAAAACGAGAACTATGGTCCTCATCGCGGTCCTGGTGGCCCAGGCTATTGTCCTGAGTCTGGTGGAACGGATGATTCCCTTCAATTTCAACGTGCCCGGCGCGAAGCTCGGACTAGCGAATATCGTGACGCTGACGGCGATCTACTTGCTGCCTTTTAGGCAGTCCTTTCTGGTGGTCACCCTCAGGATCCTGATGACGGCGTTTATCGTCGGTTCCTTTTCGTCGTTCCTTTACAGTCTGGCCGGCGGCTATCTAAGCTACTTCATCATGGCCCTGCTGGTATACCTGGATTTTAAGAATCTCGGAACCATCGGCATCAGCGTAGTGGGCGCGGTGGCCCATAACCTGGGACAGCTGCTCATGGCGGCGTTTATCATTCAGAACGCCTTTATTTTGGGTTATTTGCCCATGCTCATGCTAGCCGCCATCGGGACCGGTATTGCTGTCGGACTCACGGTACAATATCTGCTCAAGGCGCTGAAGGCAACGCGGCTGTTTCAGAACAATTGAACTGGATTGAAGGCAAAACCCGGACGGGTTGTATAACAAAGATAAAGCTATAAGCCAAAGCTAACAATAAAGATTGAAATTAAGATCGTAAGGAGAAGCTATGAGCGCTTTCTGGAAAGACTTCCCCGAATTGAATAATGAGCTTCAACTGGTCAGGGGCTTGATCCTAAAGCACAGTCAGTCATCAGACGCGGGTTTTGAAGAGGCGCTGACGGAAATGGTCGGCAGCGGCGGAAAAATGCTGCGCCCGGCGTTCCTTATGCTTTCCGCCAGGTTTGGTGAAGTCGAGCCGCAGAAGATCCGGACGCTTGCTGCCGTCATTGAGATGCTGCATATGGCAACCTTGGTCCATGATGATATTGTGGATGATTCCAGGCTCAGACGCGGAATTGAAACCGTACAGTCGAAGTATGGCAAGGATTACGCGGTCTACCTGGGTGACTGGCTCTTCTGTCAGTGCTTCATGATGCTGTCCTCCCACGACTACACCCGGGAGAATCTTCAGGATATCTCGAAAGCCATCATGAAGATCTGCATGGGCGAAATCCGTCAGTTCAACTTCCGCTATAATGCCCACATGTCCTTCAAGAATTACCTGAAGGTCATTTCCGGAAAAACCGCGGCGTTGTTTGCCATGAGCTTCTATGCCGGCGCTTTTGAAGCGGGCTGTGAACCGAAGCTGTGCAAAGCTCTGGGCAGAATTGGCCATGACATTGGCATGGCATTTCAAGTGGTGGATGACCTGCTGGATTACAACGGCGATTCCGAAAAGCTCGGAAAGAGCGCGCAGAGGGACCTGCAGAGGGGCTTCTACACCCTGCCGCTGCTGTATGCTTTAGAGACCCCGCAGGGTGAGGCTATTGAGACTAAGCTGAGCAGCAGCTTGAGCGAACATGATGTGGATGATCTCCTGGCGCTGGTCAGGTCAAGCGGCGGCGTAGGCCGTGCCAAGAAGCTGGCGGACCGCTACACTTCGAGGGCTATGGCCAGAATTGAGGCCCTGCCGGAGCATGAGGCGAAAGAGACGCTGAGAAAATTGGCCAATCAGTTGATTGGGAGAGATTGCTAGCGAGAGAGACCCGCAGGGCGCCGGAGGCGCCCTGTTTTTTTCTGCCTGGAAGGCAGAAAAAAGAATAGGCAGAGCCTGTTGGGTCACTCGCGAAGGATGAAGCGCAGCGGAATCCGAGTGTGTGTAAGTTTATGATGAGAAGAAATGATTACCCGCAGGGCGCCGGAGGCAGAGCCTGTTGGGTCACTTGCAGACGACAAAGGCTGTCGATGGCAGGTTTAATAACCATCGGCAGCCTTATGTGCATTAACTTTTAAGTTATTAGCGGGCAAATTTAAAGCCGAAATATTAAAGATCACAATCAACACTGATCAATCGACTAAATATGAAGCTTCTTTTTCAATGCTTCCTGAAGAATTTGGCTGAAATTCAAATGCTGTTTTTCAGCTGCACGATTTAACCATGAAGGAATAGTGAGTGTCTTCTTAATGGCTTTGTTGTCAATTGCAGCTCTGTATTCAGTTGTATCCACTGAAACTAAACTGATAAACTCGTTTTCGTCATGCTGCATGAGGTGGATGTCAGATGCTAAAGGAATTGATTCTGAATTATCTTCTGAATCACAAATCCAAAGCGCTATGGCGTCTTGTGCCATTTCGTAGGCTTCTTGAAGATCTTTTCCTTGAGTGAAACATCCTGGCAGATCGGGTACGCTGACAGCGTAGAAGCCATCTTCGACGGTACGGAATATTACGGGATAAATAAATTTCATGATGGTCTCCTTTCCGGACTATTTAAGTCCCGCACTTTTCATTATACTAGCAGCGGTATAATCATTTATTTCTGAATGACGTGGAATTGGAATTTTGACGCCTGGATGATCCGGGTGTTTTGCCATGTCATGCTTGGCGCCGGATGTAAATATCCAGCCAGCTTGCTCAAGTAATCGGAGTAAATGCTTTCGTTTCATTTAATCCCCCCACACCTTTATTATAACACGTACTATACACGTGTCAAACTATTTGGTGGTTATGTTTTTTTCGTCAATTCATCAAATTGCTGATTAACTTCAGTTTCCCGTACCTGTCACCCCAAACGAAGTTGAAGAAGTTGTTTTTGTTGAAAACTAGCATTATCAATCTTTTCAATTCATTTATACGTCGGCGTTCCGAAAAACGTGCCAGGTACGAGCCAGAGAAGTTGTGCCATATACTGGACGGCGTGATGCCAGGGGGGCAGGCTGGCGACAAGTAATGCCAAAGGATGTAGAATTTTCTGCTATTTTGTTCATAAGATGTGGTAAAATATTGTTAGGTTTACACTTTTGGATGGCAGGGGGTGCCGGGTATGTTTGAACGCAGGGTTGAAGTTAGTGAAACCATCGGCATCCATGCTCTGATCAGGCGCGGGGCAGCCTTGCTGATCATTGCCGCGTTGCTGATCCTGGGGCTGTCTGCCTGCAAGATTCAAAAGGAGATTTATGTGCCCGGCAGCTACGAAGGCGTCTCCGAGGGATATCATGGTCCTATCCGTGTGGTAGTGACGACCACCGCCATGGACATTGAATCCATTGTCATAATTGAAGAGCATGAGAAGCAGGTGCTGGGAGAAGTCGTCGACATTGTCTACGAGACCATTCCGGAACGGGTTCGTCGCAATAACTCTACCGAGGTGGACGTGGTGTCCGGCGCGACCATGACCAGCACGGCGCTGATCAAAGCGATCCGGGACGGGTTAGACAAAGCGCTTATTCCGTCTGAGGACGCGGCCGAACCGGAGACCGGCGGCGAAGACGCTGAATAGCAGACATGAGGGGGACGTGCCTTGAAACTTCAATTCAAAATCGCGCTCTTTCTGTCGGTGATGCTGGTCCTCGTTGTCGGGGGCATTGGCATCATGACCTTTGGTTATATGGAGCGGACCATTGAGACTCAGATGGGCAACAACGCCATGGACCTGGCGGTGACGGTGGCCGCCATTCCGGAGATCAAGCATGCGCTTGCTGACCAGAATGAAGACAAAACCGTTCAGACGCTGGTGGAGGATTTCAGGAAGCAGACGCGTTTTCAATACATTATCGTCATGGATATGGAGGGCATTCAGTACTCGTATCCATCGGAAAATCTGCTGGGGCAGAGGTATCGCAACGGGGGCGAGGAACGGGTTTTAACTTCAGGCGAGGCGTACGTCTCTGCGGACCGCAACGAGCTGATCTCAGCCATAAGGGCCTTCGCGCCGGTGTATGAGAACGGCGTTCAGGTTGGCGCTGTCCTGGTCGGCCTCTTGACAGACACGGTCTATAAAGAGGTGGGGACGCAGATCAGGAATCTCGAGACGACGCTGGTGGTTTGGCTGTTGGTGGGGATCCTGGGCGCAGCGATTCTCAGTCTCAACATCAAACGGACTATCTTTGGGCTGGAACCAAAAGAAATCGCCCTGCTTCTGGGACAGAGGGACATCATCCTTCAAAGTCTCAACAATGGGGTTTTAACCATAGACAGCAGCGGAAAGATTCTTCTCTTCAATAAATTGGCCAGGGACATTCTGGGTCTCTCCTCGGAGGATGTGGGCAAGCCTCTGAAGGATTACAGCGATCTTTACGCCCATCAAATGCTTAGGACTCTCGATACAAAAGAGACGATCCTGAACCAGGAAATCCGTCTCAGTCCGGGGAAGACTATTTTGTGCAGCCACACACCGCTGAGAGATCACAGGGGAGAATTTATAGGCGTCGTGTCCAACATTCAGGACCTGACTCAGGTCAAACTCATGGCGGAGGAGCTGACGGGCTATCAGAAAATGACCAACGCCCTGAGAGCTCAGAATCATGAATTCATGAACAAGCTCCATACCATTTCGGGGCTGATTCAGCTTGAGGCCTATGAGGAAGCGGTGGACTACATTTCCGTTGTTTCAGACCAGCGCGAGCGCTTGTCTGGGATCATCAATGACCGGATTGAGAACACCCACGTCTCCGCTATTTTGCTGGCAAAGTACAACCGTGCAACGGAAGCCAAAATTGACATGGAAATCGATCCTGCTTCCTACTTGAACCGGCTGCCGGACAGAATTTCAGAGGATGAGCTCTGCTCGGTGCTGGGCAATCTGATTGAGAATGCTATTGAGGAACTGGTCAAGATCGAAGGCGGGCAGATTTATGTCTGCATCACTTCCGGTGAGGAAACGCTGGACGTGGTGATTTCTGACAACGGTCCGGGCATTCGCGAGGACATTGCGGACAAAATATTTGAGCGAGGCGTGACGACCAAAATGGGCAGCCGCGGGTTTGGGCTGACTATTGTCAAGGAAATCATTGATGAGGCGGGCGGCGTCATTGAGCTTGATAATGAACTGGGCGCTGAATGGCGCATTACAATACCCTATGAAGGGGGGCGGGCACTAGATTATGATTAAAGTGCTCATCGTTGAAGACGATCCCATGGTCAGAGAAATCAATGAAAGGTTTTTAGCAAAAATTGAAGGCTACGTGCTTCTCGACAGCGTCTCCACCCTGGACCGGGCCAAAGAGCTGATGAAGATCGCAGAACCGGACCTGGTTCTGCTGGACGTGTTTTTCCCTCAAGGGAAGGGCGTGGACCTTCTGCGCTGGATTCGCCGGGAGGGCATGCGTTCGGATGTCATCATGATTACCGCGGACCGCTCTGTCGAAACTGTGGAGGAAGCCCTGCGCTACGGCGCGGTGGATTACCTGATAAAACCGTTCAAATTCAAACGCTTTGAGGAAACCTTATCCCAGTACCGCCTGCGCAAGCGAAATCTGACACAGTCGGAGAACGTGGAACAGGATGTGATCGACAAGATGGTCATGCGCGAAGGCGTTAGTGGCGGACGGGAGGAAGACGAAGATCATGAAATGATCGACACCAAGGGCTTCAGTCAGTTGACTTATGACAAGGTGTGCGAATGCATCCGCGAGTTTGGTACCCAAACCTTCACGGCGCAGCTGGTGGCCAAAAAAATTGGCGTTTCGAGGATTACGGCCCGTCGCTATCTCGACTACATGGAGAAGGAAGACAAGCTTGAAATTGAGCTGGAATACGGAAAAGTCGGACGGCCTAAAAACAGATACAAAATCAGGGAAGGCTGCTGGAACGACAAGAACGACAAGAACGAAAAGAACGACAAGAACGAAACGGACGAATAGGACGAATGGTACGAACAAAACTGACAACAGTGACAGCGTCCAAAGATAAAGACACTTGGAGGAAACCGAAATGCATCAACTCGAAGAAGGGTTTTACACCTTTCCCATACCCCTGCCCAATAACCCGTTGAAAGCTTTAAACGGCTACATCATTTTGGGCGACACCGGCGCGGTGATGATTGACACCGGCTTTGCAATGGATGCCTGCAGGGAGGCGGTTTACGGTGCTTTGGAGGCACTCGGCGTCTCCTTTGACAAGCTGACGGTCGTGCTGACCCACCTTCATTCGGATCATACAGGCCTGGCTGGCGAGCTCCACGACCGCGGCGCCAAAATTATTGCCGGAAAAACCGAGAGCTGGTGGATCCGCAGGCTGCGTACGGAGGAAATGGCGCAGGGCTTTAAGACTTTGATCGAACGATTTGACCTTGATCGGGATGGGATCCATTACTATGATAATCCCGGGTATAAATACGCGCCGCAGTCCACGCCGGAGCTCGACATTGTCGAGGAAGGCGACCGCATTGAGATGGGCCGCTTCAGCCTGGAGGTGGTGGATCTGCCGGGGCATACGCCGGGGCTGATTGGCCTTTACTGCCGCGAACGGGGCTGTCTCTTTGGCGCGGATCACATCCTCGACAAGATTACACCGAATATCAGTTACTGGCAGGAAGGCTTCGACAGTCTGGGCGTTTACCTCGAGATGCTGGAAAAGGCGAGGGCCATGAAACTGAAGCGCGTTTACAGCGCTCACCGCAACGTGATTGATGATCCGGACCGCCGGATTGATGAGCTGGTGGCCCACCATGACCATCGGCTGAAAGAAGTCTTTGAAATTGTGGGGCAGGGTCATGAGACGGTACGCGAGATCGCGGCGAGGATGCACTGGGAGCTGCGCGCGGCGGGCTGGGACGAGTTTCCCAAGGCCCAGAAGTGGTTCGCGTCCTCCGAGGCCATGGCCCACCTGGAGTACCTGCACCTGCGGGGGCGCCTGAACAGGACCCTGATAGACGGCATATACCATTATTCGCATGCCTAATCTTGAGCGGTGAAAGACTAAGGCGAGTGTTTGCCGATGGTCACGCCGCCTCAAATAAACCACACAGACAAACCAAATTTCAACTGACCATGACTTGGAGGATGAGCGCGGAATGACGAAGCGTTGGATTGACTTGAGAAGCGACACGGTAACTTTGCAGCCGGAGGAAATGAAACGCGCCATGTTTGAGGCGCAGGTCGGGGATGACGTCTATGAGGACGATCCGGCGACGGCAGAACTCGAACGCTATGCGGCGGAGCTCCTTGGAAAAGACGCGGCGCTGTTTGTGCCGAGCGGCACCTTTGCCAATCAGCTGGCCATCATGACTCACACCCGGCGCGGGGATGAGATCATCATAGGACAGGACGCGCATATCCAGGCCCATGAAGTGGGCGCGGCTGCCGCTCTGGCGGGGGTACAGCTGAAGACGGTGCCGGTGCACCTGAATCAGATTGAGGCGCTGGATGTTCGTCGCGCGATCCGCGACCTGAATGATGTCCACTATCCGAAAACTGCGCTGATCTGCATTGAGAACGCCCTGGGCAACGGCTGCGTGCTGACGCTGGACAATATGAAGGAAATTTACAGACTGGCGTATCTTCACAATATTCCGGTGCATCTGGATGGCGCGAGGCTGTTCAATGCGGCGCTGGCCCTCGGGGTACCGGCCAAGACCGTCGCGGCTCAGGCGGACACAGTGAATATTTGTCTATCCAAGGGCCTTGCGGCGCCTATTGGCTCGCTGCTGCTGGGAAGCAAGGACTTTATTCGCAGAGCGCGCAAGAACAGAAAGCGCATGGGCGGCGGCATGAGGCAAACGGGCTATCTGGCGGCGGCGGGTCTCTACGCCCTGACCCACATGGTGGACCGTCTGAAGGACGATCACCAGAACGCGGTTTATCTGGCTTCCCGCCTGGCGGAGATTCCGGGGATTGAAATTATGAAGCACCGCAGAGATATCAACATGGTCTTCTTCAAGCTTGAAGAAGGCATGATCAAGGAATCGACATTCCTTCAAAAGCTCATGGATGCAGGGATCAAGTCCAATGGCATGGAGGATGGGGAGTACAGATTTGTGACCCATTACGGCATTGAAAAAGAGGACATTGATACGGTCATTGACGTCATGAAGGCATGTCTGATGCAATAGAATAAAAAGGAAGCACGCCATGATCAGTGACGGTAAGTTGAGAGAAACTTAACTGCGGCTGTTTTATGGCGTGTTTTTTTAAAAAGCGAGTGAGAGGTGGTGAGGCAAGGGTGAATGACAAGTCTGAAAAGAAAAGACGCGGTGAGCTTTCGAGGGGAGGGCTAACCCTCGCGGGCGCCTTGTTTGTGTTCTGGCTGCTCCTGACCGGCCGCTTTGGTCTTCGCATGACGGTGACCGGCATCCTTGCCGTCGGGATTACGCTGAGTTTTTACCGGCGGTTCCTGAACTACTTCAACCTTGAGCCGGTGGCGGCGACGGGGTTTTTCAGAATCTTGCGCTTCGCGGTCCGAGTGGGCCAGGACATCTTTGTCTCAGCTTGGGCGCACATGAAACGGGTGGTGTATGGATCGCCATCTCCTGAGATGTTCACGGTGACGCTGTCACTGGAGGAACCTATGCTGATCGCGCTGATCGCCAATGCCATCACCTTGACGCCGGGCAGCATGACGGTGGAGGTCAATGGTTCAGAGCTGACTGTCCTGGCTTTCGTGGACGGCGAGGAAGAGGTGCAGGCGTTCCGCCAGCAGGTGCACACCCGTTATGAACAGGTGCTGAGGGGAGGTCGGACTCATGCTTGAGATGACCATGGTCCTCATTGGCATTGCTGTATTGTTTCTTCTCTATCAGCTGACGCTGGCCAAAACCATTTACGAGCGCCTGGTCGCGCTCAATCTGATTGCAGTTAAAATTGCCCTGATTATGACCGTGTACGCGGTGTATTCCGGGCAAAGCGAGCTGCTGGATATCACTCTGACCTACAGTATTATAGGGTTTATGACGGTTATTGTCCTGACGCGTTTTGTCCTGAAGGGAGGGCGGCTGAAATGATTGCAGATCTGCTTCTCGTTCTTGCCTGGATCTTCCTGGGTTTTGGCGTTGCGGGCATATTCCGGCTGGAGGGTGTCTATGAGACCCTGCTCAGCAGCAGCAAAATTGACTCCGTAGTAGTGCTGACCGTCATTATCTCTCTGATGATCCGCTTGGGCTTCAGTCCCATGACCCTGCGGCTGCTGATCCTTCTGGTGTTTTATCTGGCGACCAATCCGGTTTCCAATCAGATGATCGCGGCCTCTGCTTACCGCGGCGGACTGCTTCCTGAGAAAGGGGGAATCCATCCGTGGATCCGCTGATGATACTGATGGCTGTTCTATGTGTGGCGCTCCTGATCGCGGCGCTCATGACGCTGATCACGGAGAACAATTTCAGGCTGATTTTGTACTTCGCTGCGTTTTCGTTGACGGCGGCGGGGCTCTATATGCTCCTGTACGCCCCGGACATAGCCCTTGCGGAAATAGCCGTGGGCTGCGCTTTTGTGCCCCTGATCTATACCATAGCGGTCATGAAGCAGACCACGCTGAATGTGGTCGTCCGGTGCGCGGGTTCGGAGCAATGCGACTGCTATATGAATCCGGAGCGTCTGGAGGCGTTCATGGAGGAGATTGGGCGTTTCTGTGACCTGTACGGTCTCGAAGCCAGGCTGGTCGGGGGGCTGGAGGGAAAAGTCACAACGGTGGCCGGCATTTTCCGGCCCAGCAGCCCGGATCTTTTGATTGACTATGATCCTGTTCAGGACCTCATTCGCGTTGAAGGCAATGAGAACAACTGCCTGATTGAGTCCTTGGAGCGATGGCTGAATCAGACGCCCGGTGTGGCGTTCGTGGGTGTTGGGGTGTCGGAGAACGAGGAAGTGGAAGCGTAAATGTATGGGAAGCCTGAAAAGCCTTGGTGGTAGGGGTTTTGGCAGGATGACCATCGGCTAAAGCCTGCAGGAGGTACTTGTAGAGGAGAACCCATAAGACGATCAAGCACGAACACAAATGGTCATACGGCATTGCGGTGGAGGTGGTTAAAGATGAGAACCCGTGAGACAATCAAGGGGCTGATGATCCTGGCGGCCATAGGCTTTGTGGGGAACGGCCTGTTTGAGGCTTTCGTTCTGAACGCGCCGGCGTATGGCCGCTTCAGCATGGATTATTTTATTGGCGAGACGCTTCCGGAGACGGGCTCCCAGAATCTTGTAACCGGCATATACCTGAGCTACCGGCTGTTTGACTCGCTGTTTGAGGCCGCGACGCTGTTCGTGGTGACGGCGGGGATTTTGTTCATGGGCAGGAAGGATGAAGAGATCCGCTGATGCCCGGTGGTGGCGGGAGGTTTATGACGCTGAAGTGCTGCCGACTTTGAATTTTTTTGCGAAACGTGAGTGTGCAGCGGCCTGACCCCTGAGTCAGGCTGGGCTGCCTGAAATGAGGTGAAGAGGCCGTGAGTCCGTTTAATTCATTGAGACCCAGAATCAGCCAGAGCTACGATTTGCTGAAAGTGATCAGCCTTCTGCTGCTGCCTTTCATGCTCATGTTCGGCCTCTATATTGTTTTCAACGGGGACCTGTCTCCGGGAGGCGGTTTTCAAGGCGGGGTCGTCCTGGCTACGGCCTATATCCTGGTCTATTTTATCTCAGAGCAAAAGACCGTGGAGCTTAGCCGATTGATCCGGATCGAAAAAGTGCTCTTCTTCGCTTTAATTGTCGCCGGTGTCGTGCATCTATTGTTCTTTTCAGGCGCACTGGCAACCCTGGTGACACCGGAGGCCATGCGGCTCAAGCGCATCATTCTGATTGCTTTTAATATGCTGATCGGGGCCAAGGTCGCCCTTGGGATGAGCGGCATCATCACCATGTTTTTCGAGGAGGGAAGCTTATGATGTTCGTGACAGTAACGGCATGTCTGGTCATTTTGATTGGATTGTACGGCATTGTGACTTCCCGGCAGGTGGTCAAGACCATCCTGTGTATGAATCTGGTCCAGACGGCGGTGATTCTTCTGCTCCTGAGCCTGGCCAGCCGGACGGGGTCGGCGATCCCAATCATCGGCATGGGTACTGGGGGCATGGTGGATCCGCTGCCTCAGGCCATGATGATTACAGCCATTGTCATAGGGGCTTCGGTGACGGCGCTGGGTCTGTTCATGTCGGGCAAGCTGTTCCACTATTACGGGAGTCTCGACTGGCGGGTCATCTTCCACAAAGACACCTTTGAGAGGACAGACTGATGGAAGCGCTCATGCTGACTCTGATTTTCCTGCCGTTTCTCTGGGGGCTGCTGATTTTTTTGGTGGACCGGGTGGGCTTCACGCGGACGGTTTTTGTTGAGCAGGTGCTGCTGAGTGGGCTGGTGTTCTGGCTGCTTCGCCAGGGGGAGGTCAGCCTCGTCCTGGGCGGCTGGCCGGAGGGCATAGGCATTGAGCTGGCCTCCGGGGGCTTTGGGCGGCTCTTTTTGATCATGACGGCTGTGGCGTTTATGTATGTCTACAGCTATCTGTGGCACCAGCATCAGGGGGACCATAAATTGTTTCTCTTTTTGGGAATGCTGCAGGGGGCGCTCTATGCGCTGTATCTGACGCGGGACCTTTTCACCATGTACCTGATGATTGAGGTGATCACGATTCTGGCCAGCATCCTGATTCTCTACGAGCGGGATGCGGTGTCAGTGCGTGCCGGGCTTTATTATTTGATCTTTAACAGTGTAGGGATGCTGATCTTTTTGATTGGCGTCATTGCATTATATACGGAGGTGGGGACCCTCAACCTGACGCGGATTCACGCGTGGTTTGGGGCGGAGGCTGCCGCGGGGGTGGCTCTGTCTGTGCGGGCGCGGTTTGCCCTGGCCTGCTTTATGACGACTTTTGCCGTCAAGACCGCTTCCTTTCCGGTTGGAGGATGGCTGCCCGTGGCCCACGGCTATGCACCGACCTTTATCTCTGCGCTGCTTTCTGGGCTTGTGGTGAAGTCGGGACTGTTTCTCTATGTCAATGTCATTGCGCCGTTTGGATCTTCCATGGGTTTTGGGATCACGCTGGTCCTGGGGCTGTGCGCGGCCCTTTACGGGGTGGGGCGGGCCATATTTCAGACGGACATCAAGCGCATGCTGGCTTTCCACACGGTGTCTCAGGTGGGGCTGATGGTGATTGGCCTTTCCATGTATCTGGCGGATGGCGGACTGGGCGGCATGGTGCACGCGTTCAACCATTTTATGTTCAAAAGCCTGCTTTTCCTGGCGGCCGGGGCGCTGGCCCGCATGTACGGCACCCGCAATCTGACCCGGATCCACGGGGTCATGCGCTCGAATCCGTTTTTGGGTGTGGCTGTACTGGTCGGGGTTTTGGCGATCAGCGGCGCGCCTTGGATGATTGGCAGTGTGGGCAAGACTTTGATCAAATACAGTGTGGCTGATGGTCTCTTAACGCCGGCGGTTGTGAGGTGGGTCACATATGCCCTTGCCCTCATCAACCTGGGGACAGCTATGTCCTTCTCGAAGTGGATTGCCATGCTGTTCGGGCCTCGCGAAAAATCCATGAAGCTATTCGGCGGGAAGGCCTTTGCCATTGGTATGATGACTGTGCTGGTGGTAGTGCTGTATCCGCTGGAGGTCGTTGTCCTGGGGCTGGATCCGCTATACAAGCTGTCTTCTGAGGTCTTGACCTATCTGGGCTATGTGGGGGCGGCGCTGGGGGTGTACTGGTTTGTTCTCAGGGACAAGCCCCCTTGGGCTGTGCAGCTGGGGCGTTTTGTGCCGGACGTGGAAATGGCGTTCTTTGGGATGCTGGTCTTGATTGGCGGTCTGCACTGGCTGCTGGTGCTGGGGTAGGGTGTTGCGGTTTTATAATTTATTTTTGCTTCAGACGTGCACCTCGCTTCGCACCGCACAGCTGTGCTGCGCTTCGGTCGCGGGCTTGCTTCGCTCGGTTATAGCTGCGCCCTATACAAGTAAAGGCGATTCCATTCCTCCGAGAGAATGCTCTCTTCTGAACGGAATCACCTTCACTTGTGCACGTCTGTTAGCCTTCACGGAGTGTGGTGACGCGGACAGGTTTTGAGTTGGTGACGCGGACAGAAATAAATTCGGTGCCAGAGCTTGCGAAAATGATTCTCAATTGTGGAAGGGGCTAGGGAAGTGAACGACAAGAAAGTCGACGCAAACACGCATCACGCAATAAGCAGGTCAATCCCGCGCAAGGAAAGCCGGGACAAGGTCACCGGGCGCCAAAAGTATCTGGGGGACAACACGGAAGCCGGCGTCCTGCACGCCGCAGTCAAGGTCAGTCCGCATGCCCATGCCAAAATTCTCTCAATCAACGTAGAAAAAGCGCTTTCCATGCCCGGGGTCCAATCCGTGGTGACCGGTGAGTTCCATGCCCAAAATATTGGCCTTTATCTCGGGGACAAGCCGCCTCTTGCCCGGGTTGTGGTTCGCCATCACGGCGAGCCCGTGGCCGCGGTGGTGGCAGACACCCTGCGTCAGGCTCAGGCGGCTGCGGACCAGATCGAGGTCGTTTATGAGGTTTTGCCGATGGTCGACCGACCTTCCTCCGCACTGGCTCCGGACGCCCCGCTCCTCCACCCTGAGATGGCGGATTACGTTCACATCCCCGCGATTCTGCCGGAGCCCGGAACCAACGTGGCGAACCGCACGAAGATTCGAAAAGGCAACGCCGTGGAGGCTTTCGCGGCGGCGGAAACCATTGTAGAAGTCTCTACATCGTTCCCGCCAGGCGACCACGTGGCCATGGAACCGAGGGCGGCGCTGGTCCGCATCCACGGCAGCGGCGAGGTGGAAATCCATTCCACGACCCAGGCGCCCTTTGTGGTCAAGGGGCTGATGAGTGTCTTCTTTGGCATTGAGGAAGGCCTGATCAACGTGATCGCGCCGCCTATAGGCGGCGGCTTTGGCGGCAAAGCCGGCATTCAGCTGGAGGGGCTGGCGTATCTGCTGTCCAAATCTGTTGGCGGCCGTCCTGTCCGCCTGGTCAACACCAGGGAGCAGGACCTCCTGAGCTCTCCGGGCAACATGGGACTGGAAGCCAGGGTCAAGCTGGGCGCGGCCGGGGATGGCACGCTTTTGGCCGCAGACCTGGAATTCCTGTTCGACAGCGGCGCCTACGCGGATTACGCGGTCAACATCAGTCGGGCGGCGGCGATTTCCTGCACCGGACCATATAGAATCCCACACGTGAGCTGCGACTCGCTGTGCGTCTACACCAACCATCCCTTTGCGACGGCCTACCGGGGCTTTGGCCACGTGGAGGCTTCCTTCGCGGTTGAGAGGGCTATGGAGACGCTGGCGGACGCCTTGGGCATGGACCCTGTAGAGCTACGCCTGTGCAACGCGGTCACCGCCGGCGACACGACGCCGGTTCAAAGTGTGCTGGATGAAAGCACCGGAGACCTGAAGGGCTGTATCCGCAAAGTGGCGCAGGCGCTCCGCTGGAATGAGGGCAGCAGGCAGGTGCTGGAGGATGGTCGGATCCTGGCCAAAGCGGTGACCTGCCTCTGGAAAGCGCCGGCCATGCCGACCAACACGGACGCGGGCGCAGTGCTGACTTTTAACGGGGACGGCTCCGTCAATCTTCAGACAGGCATTGTGGAACTGGGACAGGGGACCAAGACCGGCCTGGCACAAATTGTCGCGGAGCGCCTCGGCCTGGAACCGGCACAGGTTCACCTCCAGATGACCGTAGACGCCAGGGTGGCACCTCATGACTGGGCAACTGCCGCCAGCCGCGGCTTGTTCATGGCCGGCCGGGCAGCCCTTGATGCCTGTGAGGATGCGTTAAACCAGCTTAAGAGAACGGCGTCCATTGTGCTGCGCGTGCCACCGGAGGATCTGACGGTGGCTAACAGCAGGATTTATGTCAAAGGTGAGCCTCATTTGGGGCTGCTTCTCAAAGACGTGGCACTTGGGTACACCTATTCAAACGGCAATGCCATTGAAGGCCAAGTGATTGGACGAGGCCGCTACATTTCCAGGCGGCTGACGGGAATTGACCCTGAAACGGGTGCCGGCCACCCGGATCTCGAATGGACCCTGGCGGCCCAAGGGGTTGAAGTCCTCCTGGATCCTCAAGATGGCACGTACAAGATCCTGAATGCGGCCTGCTGCCTGGATGCCGGCAAAGTCATCAACCCAGCCCTGGCGAGGGGCCAGATCGCCGGAGCCATGGCTATGGGACTGGGCTTCGCGGCCTGCGAGGGCTTTCAGTTCAACAGCCGGGGGCAGGTGCTGAATGATGATCTCCGTGACTTTAAGATCATGCGTTATGGCGATGCGCCGACCTATCACATTGAGTTTCTGGAGACGCCTCAATTGGATGGACCCTATGGGGCCAGAGGGCTGGGCGAGCAGGCTGTGATTGGCATGCCCGGTGCCCTTGCCAACGCTTTGTCCAGGGCGTCCGGCGCGCCTCTGAATCATTTGCCGCTGACGCCGGAATCCGTTTGGCTGGCTATGGCGGGCAACAAGGATTTCACAAAAAAAGAACCGGAAGAACCTGTTTCCGATGGTGACCTTCCAAACAATGCTTCCAGCAAAAACATTGAAGAAGTAGTCGAAATAGAAATATCAGAGAAGGCAGGTGGCCTCGAATGATCGCCTTTGATTTTGTATTTGAACGTCCGGTCAACCCGGAGGCTGCCTACAAGTTGTGGTCACAGGCGGTTGAGGCGGGCAAAAAGCCCCTCTATTTCAGCGGCGGTACAGAAGTGGTGACTGCCATGCGCAAAGGGACCGTCAAAGCGGACGTTGTGATTGACCTAAAGGGCATTGAAGCCTATAAGACGCTGGGAATTGGGAACAGTCCGGTGTCGGTTGACGCCCTTTGGATCGGTGGCGGCCTGGCCCTTGGGGCGCTTGAGGAAGCGTTGCCGGGGACCCTGCTGTCGGAAGTTGCCCGAGGGATTGCGGATCATACGGTGCGCGGTACGCTGACCATCGGCGGGAACATCTGTGGGCGCCTGGCTTATAGGGAAATGGCGCTGGGGCTGCTGACGCTGGGGGCGGAGGTCGTGCTCTATGGGCCGGAAGGGCTGGTGAAGCGGCCTATGGCGGAGGTGTTCCACAAGCGGCTGGAGCTGAAGGCCGGCGAGTTTTTGCTGGGGTTTGAGCTGGAGCCGGCAGCGCTGGCAGAGACACGCTATTTCAGGCGTCGCCGCCAAAAGCAGACGGATATTGATTATCCTATCTGCCACACTGTGGTGACGCGGCGGGGGGATGCTTACAGCGTGGCGGTCAGCGGGGTTTCAGCGTATGTCTGGTACGGGGAGAAGACCTCGGCGCGACTTGAGGCGGAGGCGTCGCCGGAAGCCCGGGCCATGGTCATCTGGGAGCGGCTCTCGGAACTGGCGGTGGATGACCTAAGAGCGTCGAAGGTCTACAAGCTAGGGCTGCTGAAGCGGGATCTGGTGGAGGCGTTTTCGAAGCTGGGAGATCCGGTTGAGACTGGAGCAGGAAAAGGCACCGGAGTGCGGATTGAGGATCTGGCAAGGCTTGAAGGGCGTTTGCTTGAAACTGAAGCTAAAGCTGGCAAATCATCAGCAGCGGCGTGCTATTCGGGGCTGACTGAAATTTCTGTGTCGATCAATGGCAAGCTGAGGACTTTGGCTGTGCGGCCATCCGAAACACTTTTGAATGTGCTCAGGCAGGCGGCGGGCCATACCGGCGCCAAGCCGGGGTGTGAGAACGGGGACTGCGGCGCCTGTACGGTGCTTCTGGAAGGAAGGCCGGTGAAGTCCTGCCTGATGTTGGCGGTTGAGGCAGAGGGCAGAGCGGTCATGACCGTGGAAGGGCTGGAAAATACGGCGATTCAGCAGGCCTTTATCGAGTGCGGCGGCTTCCAGTGCGGCTATTGTACTTCCGGCTTTCTGGTCAATGCCTGGGCTATGCTGGAGGCCCATCCGGAAGCGGATGAGGCGGTTCAGCGGGAGTGGCTCTCCGCCAACCTGTGTCGCTGCACCGGCTACGAAGGAATC
Organism: Acidaminobacter sp.; assembly: GCF_030247605.1. GTDB lineage: Bacteria > Bacillota > Clostridia > Peptostreptococcales > Acidaminobacteraceae > Acidaminobacter. The sequence goes on from NZ_JAOTSB010000006.1 coordinate 18,968, forward strand.
CGGGATGCGGTGGAAAGGGCAAAGGCTAACAGACGTGCATAAACAAAGAAGACGCCGTGGGACAGTGAGCTTGCTCTCTGCCGTACGGCGTCTTCTTTGTTTATATAGGGCGCAGCTATAACCGAGCGAAGCAAGGGCGCGACCGGAGCGCAGCATGGCGGAGCAATAGGCGTCAGCAGCGACGGTGCACGTTTGGTGGTGTGAGTTTGAATTTACACCAGACACGGAGGTCGAAGTGATCTGGGTATAAAAATGAACGATAGCGCATGTGGAATGTTACATTTACATTACCGTCCCCAACTCAGAAGCTGTCCGCGTCCCCAAGCTGTGAAGTGCCTGATAAAACTAAAAAGCCCTTGCCGATGGTGGTTGGAACCGCGACCATCGGCAGGGGTTTATTTTTTGTACTTCTATGGTTTACTCAGCCACATTAGGAACACTGGGCGATTTACGCCAAAATCTTTTTCAGCGCTTCAATCAAATAATCAATCTCTTCTTCCGTATTGAAATACGAAAAGCTGAAGCGGACAGTGCCCTGGGGGAACGTACCGAGGGCTTTGTGAGCGGCCGGCGCGCAGTGCATGCCCACCCGGGTCTTGATGTCATACTCGCTGTCGAGGAGAAAGGCTATGTCCGCGTTGTCGTGGAGCTCGAAATCAATGGAGACCACCGCCGTGCGGTTATCGACACCGGACCGCCCGACCAGACGGACGCCGATGAGGTCTTTAACGCCCGCCATAAAGCGCTCTGTCAGGAGCATCTCTTTAGCGTGAATGTTATCTATGCCCGTTTTGAACAGATAGTCGAGGGCGGCGTTCAAACCGTAAATTCCCGGCAGGTTCTGGGTCCCGGACTCGAATTTGTCCGGCAGCATGGACGGCTGCTCCTCAGAATCCGAGCGGCTGCCGGTGCCGCCTTCAATCAGGGGGTCGACCAGCACCGCGAACGCCTTGTCGATGACCATTCCGCCAACGCCCTGCGGCCCGAGAAGACTTTTATGCCCGGTGAAGCAGATAGCCTTGGCTTTATTTTTTTGCAGATCGATTGGGATGACGCCGGCGGTTTGGGCCGCGTCGATCACCAAAGGAATCCCATGGGCTGCTGCGATTTCGCCAATGCGTTCAATGTCATTCACCGTGCCGCAGACATTGGATGCGTGGGTGACCAGGATCAGCTTGGTCTCTGGCCGGATCAGGCCGGGCAGGGCTGTGGTGTCGAGCTCGCCTTCCTCGTCGAAGGGCGCGCGGGTGAAGGTGACGCCGCGTTTCTCGAGGGAGACCACGGGTCGCATAACCGCATTGTGCTCAAGGCTCGAGACTATGACGTGGTCCCCGGGCTTGAGGCAGCCCTTGAGGATCAGGTTGAGGGCCTCGGTGATGTTCATGGTGAAAATGGTTTCAAAGCCTTCCGGGGCATTGAAGAGCCGCTGCAGCTTTTCGCGGCAGTCCAGCATGACGCCCGCTGCGCCCAGGGCTTCGGAATAAAAACCGCGCCCGACGTTGACGCCAATGTTTTCGATATAATCAGCGACGGCCGCGGCAACGCCCGGTGCTTTCGGAAAAGAAGTTGCGCCGTTGTCGAAATAATGCATGGTGTGTCCTCCTCTTTTATCTACTTCTAGAATACTGGATTTTTGCCGATGGTTGCTATAGAACTATTTTATCGAGAATGACTCTCAATCTATATTTGCAATTGGATGCGAAATGGTAATTGCGATATTATGGTAACTGTGAACAAAATGAACTAAATAAATTGAGGTAATGAGAGGAGTTAAGAAGTCATGAGAAAAAGCAGTATAATTGTGGCTGGGGCACTGATCGGACTGATGTCAGTGGCACTGGTCAAGTTTGGGAACCCAGCCAATATGGGCTTGTGTATTGCCTGTTTTCTGAGGGACACTGCCGGGGCGCTGGGACTACATAGGGCAGAAGTGGTGCAGTATATCCGGCCGGAAGTTATAGGCATTGTCATTGGTGCCATGGGGTCGGCTATGTACTTTAAGGAGTTTTCGGCGCGTGGGGGATCATCGCCGCTGACGCGGTTTGTCTTGGCTGTGGCAGTCATGATAGGCGCTTTGGTTTTTTTGGGATGTCCGCTTCGCATGATCCTTCGCCTCGCGGCGGGTGACTTGAACGCCCTGATAGGCCTAGCCGGCTTTGCGTGCGGTATTGGCATGGGAATAGTCTTCCTGAATAAGGGCTTTTCCCTGAAGCGGAATTATAAGCAAAACACCTTGGAAGGCAGCCTGCTGCCTGTGGTGATGATGGGGCTTTTAGGGCTGCTCGTCATAGCGCCGGCGTTTGTTTTCTTTAGCGCAGAGGGTCCAGGATCCCTGCACGCGCCGCTGCTGATTTCATTGGGGGCTGGCGTTATTGCCGGCGTGGCAGCGCAGCGGACGCGCCTTTGCACCATGGGTGGGATCCGGGACGCGATCCTTTTCAAGGACTTCTACCTGCTGATGGGTGTTGGCGCCATTCTCGTGACCGCTTTTATTGGAAATCTGGCGACTGGGACGTTTGCCCTTGGCTTTGAAAGCCAGCCTATTGCCCATACGGATGGTCTGTGGAACTTCCTAGGCCTGTTCCTGACGGGCTGGGGCAGCGTGCTGCTCGGCGGGTGCCCGCTTCGCCAGCTCATCCTCTCCGGGGAGGGCAACTCCGACTCGGCGGTGACGGTGTTTGGTCTTATTGTCGGCGCGGCGATTTCCCACAACTTTGGCCTGGCTTCCAGTGCCAAGGGCGTGACGGCGAATGGCCAAATGGCAGTGATCTTGCTGTTGGTCGTAGTAGCAGTCATTTCCGTCATGAATTTGCCGATGGTCACCGAAAAAGCCAAAGAACTCAAGGAGGCGATGTAACATGGCAGTCATCGATACCCGTGGCATGTCCTGCCCTCAGCCTGTGCTTATGACGAAAAAGGCTGTGGCGGGTTCTGGGTTGACTTCAAAAGTGGAAGTCCTCGTGGACAACGCGGCAGCGCTCGGCAATGTGACGCGCTTTCTGAAAAGCGCGGGCTTCAAGAACGTGGATGCCAGCCCGAATGGCGATGATACGCTGATTCGCGCGAGCAAATAGGCGGTCTGACAATGGCGGAAACCTATTTTGTAGCCACCTTTCACACCCATGCAGGCGCTTTGAAATTTGAGCGAAAGCTCAAGGCTTTGAATGAGGCTTGCAAGCTCTTGCCAGTCCCGAGAACGATCAGCTCCAGCTGCGGCGTCTGCGCCAGGTTTACCTATAGCGATTTTCGAAGCTTGGCCTTCGAGGACCTGGATTCAGTGTATCTGGTGGTCAGTCATGAGTATCAGCGGGTTTGGGAGAATGAGGTTTGTTGAAGAAAATGTAAGAAAAAGGAAATAGGGAAGGATGGCGGTGGCACCGCCTTCCATTAAAAAACGAGGTGTAAATTTACACCAAGCTCTGGTACAAAATTTAGATTGGTGACAGGCACCAAAGTTGAATGAGTGACAGGCACTGAAGTTGAATGAGTGACTGTCACCACGTTAATTTCTTAACTTAATTCAAGAAAAATGAAGGAAGGCGGTGCCCCCGCCTTCCTTCATTTTTTACCTTTAAACATTTTATCATAAAAACTAAAAAATCTTCGTAGTCCAATCCTCACAATTCCAAACTTCAGTCGCGACGTCGCGATAAAACTCCGGTTCGTGGCTGATGAGAAGGACGCTGCCCTTGTAGGCCTTGAGGGCTCGCTTGAGCTCTTCCTTGGCGTCCACATCCAGGTGGTTGGTCGGCTCGTCCAGGACGAGAAGGTTGGATTCGCGGTTGATCAGCTTGCACAGGCGCACCTTCGCCTGCTCACCGCCGCTGAGGACCAGCACCTTGCTCTCGATGTGCTTGTTGGTCAAACCGCATTTGGCCAGTGCGGAGCGCACTTCAAACTGATTATAGGACGGGAAGGTCTGCCAGATTTCCTCGATACAGGTGTTGTAGTTGGCTTCCTTGATCTCCTGCTCGAAATACCCAATTGACAGATAATCCCCCAGTTCTACTGTTCCGCTGATGGAAGGGATCAGTCCCAAAATACTCCTCAGAAGCGTCGTCTTACCCAGGCCGTTAGCGCCGGTCAGGGCAACTTTCTGGCCTCGTTCCAGCTGCAGGTTCAAAGGTCTCGACAGCGGCGTGTCATAACCAATCACCAGATCCGTGGTCTTGAAGACGACCTTGGCGGACGCCCTGGCTTCCTTGAAATTGAACTCCGGCTTTGGCTTATCTTTGGCCAGCTCGATCCGGTCGATCTTGTCCAGCTTTTTCTGGCGGGACATAGCCATGTTGCGGGTCGCCACGCGGGCCTTGTTCCGCTGGACGAAGTCCTCCAGATCGGAGATCTCCTGCTGCTGGCGCTTGTAGGCAGACTCCAGCTGGCTCTTCTTCATCTCGTAAACCGCCATGAAGTCCTCATACTGGCCCACATAACGATCCAGCTTCTGGTTTTCCATGTGATAGATCAGGTTGACCACCGAGTTCAGGAACGGAATGTCGTGGGTGATCAGGATGAACGCGTTCTCGTAGTTGTTCAGGTAGCGCTTGAGCCACTCGATGTGCGGCTCGTCGAGGTAGTTCGTCGGCTCGTCCAGGAGCAGAATGTCCGGCTTCTCAAGCAATAGCTTCGCAAGCAAGACCTTGGTCCGCTGACCGCCGCTAAGGTCCGCGACGCTCTTTTCGAGACCGATCTCTGACAGCCCCAGCGCGCGGGCAACTTCCTCCACCTTGGAGTCGATGTTGTAAAAGTCATTGTGATCCAGCAGGTCCTGAATAGTCCCGGTATCCTCGAGGATGTCCTCGAGCTCGTCCGGCTCCACATCCGCCATAGCCTCGAAGAGGCTGTGCATCTCCGCCTCCAGGTCGAAGAGGTACTGGAACGCCTTGTTCAGCACGTCCCGGATGGTCAGGTCCGGGCTCAGGGACGTATGCTGGTCCAGATAACCGACGCGCACGCGCTTGGACCATTCAATATTGCCCTCGTCCGGCATCAGCTTGTTCGTAATGATGTTCATAAACGAGGATTTGCCCTCGCCGTTAGCCCCGATCAGCCCAATGTGGTCACCCTTCAGCAGGCGGAACGAGACGTCCTGGAAGATGGCCCGGTCGCCAAACCCGTGGCTCAGGTTTCTGACATTCAAAATACTCATGCTCAAACTCCTTTATAATTGAGAGCACAGGCCCTCGCAGCACACCCCCGCCGCGACATCCGCATGGGGGAAATTTTCTCTTAAGTAGCATCCTTTAAAATTATATACGACTTCCGGCGGCTGTCAACTGGTGATTTCAGCGCAGAAGCCCCGTTTTGAACCTCCCTTCCAAAGACTTTTCAAAGACTTTTCAAAGACTTTGCCGATGGTCATTAAATCCTCCAAATTTCCAAAGCCGCTGTTCAAATTTTCGTGTAGAATAGAAGTAACAATTCAACAATAGGGAGAAAATTTGACATGTGGCGAATTTTGGTGTTTTTGGCGGTGGGCGTGACCATCGGCGCGGTAGTGAAGTTTGGGGAGCGGCAGAAGAAGTGGGTTGGGAGGCTTCAACAAATTGGGGTCGTCCTGCTGCTGTTTTCCATGGGGCTGTCCATAGGCCTCAATGAGGAGATTCTGGGGAACCTTCGGTCGCTGGGGATGCAGGCGTTTACCTACGCGGCGCTGACCAGTGTATTCAGCATCCTGGTGGTCTACGGACTCAGCCGGGTGCTTGTTCGGGAGGTGCGCCACAAATGATTTGGATGCTGATTGGTGCGATCGCAGCGGGGATTGGCGTGGGATACGTCGCCCTTCCGCCTGAGGCGGGAGGTCTGATTGGGGAGCTCACCCTGTGGGCGCTGAATTTTTTGATTCTGATGATTGGCATCGAGGTGGGCCAGAACCTCTCGGTGTTTAAGGAGATCCGGAAGCACGGGACCATGCTGGTGGCGATTCCCCTTGGGATCATTGCCGGCAGCGCTCTGGGGGGATTTGTATCGAGTCTGATGTTTGGCCAGCCCGCATCTACGGGGCTCGCCATAGCGGCGGGGTACGGCTGGTACAGCCTTTCCGGGATCCTGCTGACGACGCTGGACAGTGCCCAGACGGGGGCGGTGGCGTTCATGACCAATATCTTCAGGGAGCTCATGACGATCATCAGCGTGCCGTTCCTGGCAAAATATTTGAACCACTATTCGGCAATTGCCCCAGCGGGGGCGACTGCCATGGACTCGACGCTGCCGGTGATTTCGAGGTATACGGATCCTGAGGCGGCCATCATGGCGTTTTTCAGCGGGGTGGTGCTGTCTGCCCTGGTGCCGGTGCTGGTGCCGTTCTTTTACGGGTTGTAGGGTTTGCCGGGATGTCAATTTTGCGGGTGGCTGGGTTAGGTGACCATCGGCTGAAGCTTTGAAGGGAACAGGTTAGGCGGGCCGAGGGGTCAGCTGTCGAAAATCAGGGAGGGTTAACAGTGAAAAACAACAATGTCTATCACGATGCGGTATTGAGAACGGCTCAGGATATGTGCGTGGCGGCTAAGACGGCGCCAAAGGGGCGCGGCGTGGATCATATTGAAACGGTGGTTTTGTCTGGGGCGGAGGCTTTGGAGCCGCTGGCAGAGCGCATGAAGGCGATTGGTGAAGAGGGCGGCGCGGCGTTTTTTGTCCGGGACGCGGCCAACGTTCTGAATTCGGAGGCGGTGGTGCTCATAGGCACGACGCTGTCTCAGCGCGGGGTGCCCCTCTGCGGGATGTGCGGGTATAAGGACTGCGGGGCGAGCAAGGCCGCGGGCGGGATCTGCACCTTCGACGTGACAGACCTGGGCATTGCGGTGGGGTCGGCGGTGTCACTGGCGGCGGATCGACGGGTGGACAACCGGGTGATGTTTTCTATTGGGAAGGCGGCGGTTGAGCTGGGTCTTTTTGAGTCTGAGGTTAAGATTGCGTATGGGATGCCGCTGTCGGTCAAGGGGAAGAGCCCTTATTTTGACAGAGGGTAATCGAATTTGTTGGCTGTGTTGGATGCGAATTCTGACTTGGAAGACAGCGTAATACAATTTGAAATTTCTTGTGCTTGAGCAGGCGTGATAGGGAACTTAAGGCAATAGTCTTTGAGGGAGGGATCTTCTTGGAAGTCAAGCTGATGACAGGGAATGAGGCGGCGGCCCGGGGGTTTTACGAGGCCGGCGGTCTGGTGGCGTCAAGCTATCCGGGCTCACCGACAGTAGAGCTGCTGGAGGCGGTCCGGGCGTATTCACCAGAGGTCTATGCAGAGTTTTCCGTCAATGAGAAGGTGGCGTTGGAGGTCGGGATTGGCGCGTCCTTCACGGGGGCTAGGGCCATGGTATCCATGAAGCATGTGGGGGTCAACATAGCCATGGATCCACTCATGACGTTTACGCAAACGCCTATTCAGGGTGGATTTTTGCTGGTGTCAGGGGAAGACCCCGGCATGGCGTCCTCCCAAAACGAGCAGGATAACCGGGTGCTGGGGAAATTCGCCAATATGGCGATTCTGGATCCGGGCTCTTCCCAGGAAGCCAAGGACTTTGCCAAGCTTGGGTTTTCCCTCAGCGAGGACTATGGTCTGCCGGTTATGCTCCGCATGACAAGCCGGGTCTGCCACAGCCGGGGGCCGGTTGAAGAATTGGAGCGGGAAGTTCGGGACATCTCGGGCTTTTCCAAGATCCCGGAGGATTTTGGCATGGTGCCGCCCAACACGTTTCCAAAGCAATTTGAGATGAAAAAGCGCATCGAGCGCTTGACGGCGGAAGCCTGCGGATGGGACATCAACTTCCTTGAGGTTTGGGAGGGAGATGGGAGAAACTCGGTGCAGCGGCTAGCGCCTATCGACCCCCAGTTTCTCTCTCCGCACAAGACCCTGATTATCACCTCGGGGCTATTGTACTACAACCTGAAAGAGCTGGAGGCGCCTGTCGACATATACAAGCTGGGCATGGTGTATCCGCTGCCAATAGAAGCACTCCGGTCTCTGGCAGAGGATTACGAGCAGGTGCTGGTTCTGGAGGAGCTGACGCCGTTCATTGAGAACGAGCTCAAGATCCACGGCATTGCCTGTGAAGGCAAAAAATACTTCAGCTTTACCGGAGAGCTGCATACGGAGCTGATTGAGGCGGGGCTGGTGAAAGCCGGTGTCCTTAAGGCAGCGAATTATGAGACCGCCGGAGAAGTGGACACAGTAGCCCGGATTTCCATGTTCTGCGCGGGCTGTCCGCACCGGCCGGTGTTTGACATACTGAAGAAGAACAAAATCAGCGTGATTGGCGATATTGGCTGCTACTCCCTGGCGGTGCTGGAGCCGCTGCATATGCTGAATACGATTATTAGTATGGGGGCGACCATCGGCATAATGAAGGGCATGAGCAAGGCGCTGTCCCTCAGTGGGAAGGCGGAGCCACTGGTCAGCGTGATTGGGGACGGCACGTTTTTCCACTCGGGCATGACGGGAGCGCTGAACCTGCTGCACCAGCTGGATCCGGCAGCCAACCTGACGCTGATCATCCTGAACAACGGGACCACAGCCATGACAGGCGGCCAGATGACCGCCACCTCCGGCAGCTACACGAAGGACTGGGACATGAACACCTCCATTCCGGAGCTGCTGAAGGCCATGGGCTTCCCGAGAGTCAGGGTCGTGGACCAGTTTGACTACAAGGGGGCCAAGGCGGCCATTGAGGAGGAGCTGAAGTTTGAGGGGCTGTCCATCGTGATGACCACCCGGCCGTGTGCCCTCAATTTCAAGATCCGCGAGCCTTATTTCGTCGTGGACCCGCAGATTTGTATTGGCTGCCGCAGCTGTGTCAAAACCAATTGCCCGCCGATAGTCATGAAAGCCTACAACGGCATCGAAAAGCTCAAATCTTCCATTGACCCGGACCTTTGCGTGGGCTGCTCGGTCTGTTCACAAGTGTGCCCGGTCAGCGCGATTTCGCGTGTCGGGGACAAAGGCCGAAACGGGGAAAAAGCCTCAACGCTGGTTGAAGCCCTGCCGGCGGACAAGTCTCCGGAAGAAGGGGGGAAGCGGTGATGGTTAAAAACATTATGCTGGGCGGCGTCGGCGGCCAGGGGCTCGTCATGACGACGGCCATTATCAGCGAGGCTGCTTTCCTGGCTGGCTTCGACGTCAAGACGAACGACGTGATCGGGCTGTCTCAGCGGGGCGGCAAGGTATGGGGCAGCGTGCGCTATGGGGAAGAGGTCTTTTCGCCTAACATTGCGCCTGGCCGCGCGGATGTGCTGTTGGCTCTGGAGGCGCTGGAAGGCCTGCGGTGGAGCGGGTTCGTGAAGGCTGGCGGCGTGGTGATCCTGAATACTGCGAAGATTCCGCCGGTGCCTGTGATTACGGAGAAGGCGGCGTATCCGGAGGACATCGAAGGGTTGATTGCGGGGGATGGCCAGAGAGCGGTCGAGGTCAGGGCGGTCAATGCGCTGGAAGAGGCCCGGAAGCTGGGTAATTTGAAAGTGGTGAATATGGTGACTATCGGTATGCTCTCTGCAGTGCTGGAGGACATTCCGGTGGACTGCTGGCGCCAAGCCATAGAGGCTCACGTGCCGGAAAAGACGCTGGCGCTGAACCTGAAAGCATTTGATCTTGGGCGCGAGATCAGGTAACATTGAAAAGATGAGAAGTGTTTTTACTGCCGCGCGGTGCCGGGCCAATCTTTGAGTCCGGTGCCGCGTCTTGGCGTCGTGAATATGTAATTTTTATGAGGTGAAGAGGTTGAAGGAAATAGAAGCATTTGGACAAGCGGTGTCAGACACCGTCCTTTCAAACGCGGCGGATACTGGACCCGGTATCGCGGGGCCTGGGCTGTCCGGGCCGGGCTGCGAGATCATTGAGCCGGAGGGGCCGCTGAAGTCGCTGCGGGAGATCGAACGCAGTCTAACGAAGACTTACAAGAAGGACCTGTGGTCCAAGTTTGTGCAGGCCATCAACGACTATGACATGCTTAAGCCCGGGGACAAGGTGGCAGTGGCCATTTCCGGGGGCAAGGACAGCATGCTGATGGCGAAGCTGTTCCAAGAGCTGAAGCGCCATCAGAAGTTCCCCTTTGAGGTGGAATTCATCTCCATGGATCCGGGATATCATCCGGAGATCCGTAAACTGATGGAGGAGAACTGCCGGCACCTGGGGATTCAACTGGAAATCTTTGATAAGAAGGTCTTTGAATCCATTGAAAAGCTCGCGTCGGATTATCCCTGCTACCTCTGTGCGAAGATGAGACGGGGGATCCTTTACAAGAAAGCCCGGGAGCTGGGATGCAACAAAGTGGCGCTGGGGCATCACCACGACGACGTCATTGAGACGACCCTGCTGAATTTGTTCTTCCAGGGGACCTTCGGGACTATGATGCCTAAGCTGAAATCCACCAATTATCCTGGCATAGAACTGATTAGGCCGATGTACTACATCCGCGAAAAGGACATCCTGAGGTTCACCCAGTCCTCAGGCATCTGGCCGCTGAACTGCGCCTGCATGGTAGCCGCCAAGCGGACTTCGAACCGCCGCTACGAGCTGAAGGCGCTGCTTGAGACTCTGAAGACCATGAACCCGGATGTGGAGAAGTGCCTCTTCCACGCGGCGGAAAACGTGGATATGGGGATGGTCCTGGGCTGGCGCAAGGACGGCGCCGTGCACTCTTTCCTGGACGCCTATGAGGAAAGGATGCCTAAGAGCTGGCTGGAAATGGACAATGAGGCTGGTTCAGGAACTGACGGCGCCTCTGCCGGCTATTTGGATGAGACAGTCATTAATAGGGGAGGCGATCAAGATGAATAGCCTGTTTCAGGGCTTCCTGCTGGGGCTGGCCTATGTGGCGCCAATTGGCATGCAGAATCTCAATGTCATCAATTCCGCCCTGACTATGGATCGATGGCGGGCGCTCATGGTGGCCTGGATCACGGTTCTCTTTGACATTTCCCTGGCGGTGGTATGTTTTCTGGGCGTGGGCACCCTTGTTGGGGCCAATGACCTGATTCGCGCGGCCTTTCTTCTCGTGGGCGGCATTATGGTCGTCAGTATTGGCGTGAGTATCATGCGGTCGACACCGAAGCTGGAAACAGACCGGACGCCAAAGACGATCCAGGCCATAGCGCTGACCTGCTTTGTGGTGACCTGGATGAACCCCCAGGCGCTGATTGACGGCTCGCTGCTCCTTGGCGGGATGAAGGCCACGCTGACGGCAGCCCAGGGCAACCTGTTTCTCCTTGGCGTCTGCGCGGCGTCCATGACTTGGTTTACGGGGCTTTCCCTGGTTACAAACCACTTCAACAAACTGATCGACCTGAAGGTGCTCAAAATAGTGAACCTGGTCTGCGGTGTCATTGTGATCTACTTTGGCCTCAAGCTGTTCGTCAGCTTTTATGGGCTGATTCCAACTGTCATGGCAGCGCTGGGGCGGTAGATTTTCGCTTTGGTGACGCGGACGGCTTTCAACTTGGTGACGCGGACAAAAACCAATTTGGGGACGGTAATGAATTTGTAATAAAAGGAGATTCCTATATGATCAAACGGTTTGCCGGATACTTCCGGCCGCACCTTCACTTATTCGTACTCGACATGGTCTTCGCGTTTCTGATCGCGGCCATTGACCTGGTGTTCCCGGTCTTGTCCCGTCAGATCGTCAACGACTTCATTCCCAATCAAAACCTGGCTATGCTGATCAACTACTCGCTGATCGCCCTGGGCCTCTTCGTAATCCGGATGTTCAGCTCCTATGTCGTGGGCTACTGGGGCCACATCATGGGCGCCAGAATCGAGGTCGACATGAAGCGGGACCTCTTCACCCACATGCAGAAGCTCCACCACAAGTTCTTCGACAAGAACCGGACCGGCCAGATCATGAACCGCTTCACCGGCGACCTGTTCGAGGTCGCGGAGCTGGCCCATCACGGCCCGGAGGATCTCTTCATCTCCGCCGTCATGCTGCTGGGCAGCTTTTTCATCCTGCTGACCATCAACGTACCTCTGACTCTGATCGTCTTCTCTTTCATTGCGATCCTCATCATCTTCACCCTCTGGCGCCGCGTCGCCATGCTGAAGGCCTTCCGCGCCCAAAAGGCCCGGCACGCCGACCTCAACTCCAAGCTTGAGAACAGCGTCACCGGCATCCGCCTGGCCAAAGCTTTCTCCAACGAAGGCTACGAGCAGGACCGGTTTGAATACTACAACCGCCAGTACTACGAGTCCAAAGGTCAATCCTTCTTCCAAATGAGCATCTTCATGATGGTCAACGGCTTTCTCACCGATCTCCTCAACCTGGCTGTGATCGCTGTGGGCGGATACTTCGTCTTCATGAGCTGGATCAACCTGGGGGACCTGCTGGCCTACATCCTCTACGTCAGCTTCATGCTCAAGCCGGTCCGCCGCCTGATGGAATTCACCCAGCAGCTGCAGCTTGGCCTTTCGGGTCTTGAGCGCTTCGCGGAAATCATGGACACCGACCCCGAGATCGTCGATGCGCCTGACGCCGTAGACCTTGACGACATCAAAGGCGAGATCGAATTTGACAACGTCTCCTTCCGCTATAACCAGGAGGATAGCGACGTCCTGAAGGCGTTCACCCTGAAGATCAAGCCCGGCGAGAAAGTGGCCATTGTGGGGGCTTCGGGGGTGGGCAAGACGACCATCGCCCAACTCGTTCCCAGGTTTTATGAGATCCAGGAAGGCGCCATCCGCCTGGACGGCAAGGACATCAGAAAAATCAAGCTCAGCGCTTTGAGGGACAAGATTGGCATAGTCAGCCAGGACGTCCTGATCTTCTATGGCACCATCAAGGAGAACATCCTCTACGGCCGCCCGAACGCCACCGACGACGAGGTCTTCGAGGCCGCCAGGCGCGCCAACATCCACAACTTCATCCTCTCCCTGGACAAGGGCTACGAGACCATTGTGGGCGAGCGCGGCATCATGCTCTCCGGCGGCCAGAAGCAGCGCCTCTCCATTGCCCGCCTTTTCCTGAAGAATCCCGAGATTCTGATCCTCGACGAGGCCACCAGCGCCCTGGATAATGAGAACGAAGCCATTGTCCAGCGCTCCTTAGAAGCTTTAGCCGATGGTCGCACCGCCATCATCATAGCCCACCGTCTATCGACCCTCCGCAGCTCTGACCGGATCATTGTCCTGGATCAGGGCAAAATCGCAGAAGAGGGCACCGAAGATGAGCTCCTGGAGCAAAAAGGAATCTACTGGCAGCTCCGAAGACTAGGTCTCGGCGAAAGCGACTCAAGTCTGATTCTGGCAGCGGAGAGTGCGGCGCTTTAGGAAAACTGAAAAAATCAAAAGGAAAAGAGGCGCCCGCGGGCGCCTCTTTCGTGTTTTGTGAGGGGTAATCATACTTGTTCGGAAGTGAAGTTCGGAGGGCTGGTGAATCCATTGATATAACAAGCTTTCCACATTTTTCGAGTTTTTTTAATCAAAAAAAACACATTTTTCTATATAAATCACCGCATTCAAAACACATTTTTCGTTGTTTTTTGACCGAAGATTTCACATTTTTAAGCAATCAGGACAAAGCTTCAGGTTGGTGACGCGGACAACTTTCAACTTGGGGACGGTAATGATTTTGTAACATTCGCAATCTTCAAAATAAAAAAGCGATCCCTCAGGATCGCTTTTCCATTTTCTCAGTTTGGTGCGAGAGGCGGGATTTGAACCCGCACGAGCATTAGCCCGCTACCCCCTCAAGATAGTGCGTCTGCCAGTTTCGCCACTCTCGCCCGCAAATCAGAACAAAACTAATGTTAAAGCATAATGGGCGAAGTGTCAACGGTTTATTATAAAATATTTTAATTTTTTTATCTTGCCTTCACCAAAGCGTCCTCAAGTACCGCTTCAACTTCGTGGGCTACAGCCATCAAAGCGGGGCTGGCGGCTTCCATCAGAAGAACCGTCGGTTTGAGGAGCCCCATCCGGGTCTTGCCCTCCTTGACATAGACCACTGCGCGGCAAGGCAGGAAATAGCCGGTTTCAATGTCTTCTTCAAGTGCCACTTTTGCCTTAGAAGGATTGCAGACCTCGAGAAGATGGAACTCAATGTCCGCTTCGATGCCTTTTTCTTTCAATTTTTCTTTGAAGTCCAGCTCCCAAAGCACCCCAAAGCTTTGCTTGGCGAGCTCCGCCTTGAGGGCCTCAATGGCCTGCGCCGGTGTTTTGTCCGTTAGTACGCTATATTTTACGGAGTTCATCATGCTGTTGCCTCCTTTAGTGTTTTGGTAATTCTTACCCAAAGCAGAGCGCTTCAAAAACTTAATCCTTGAAACCTGCCTGTCGGATATTGAAAAAAACCTGACAAATGGTTAACATGGTAGGTGATGATGGTTTTATAAAGACTTGAAGCCGAGAGAATTGAACCTCTGCCTGAAGGGTGTGGGTGGGTGACCATCGGCAAAAACTTATTTTTGAAAGGAGACGATCACATGATTCGACTCGTAACGGACAGCGCTTCCGACCTGTCCTATGACCTGATCGCGGAATATAATCTCAGCGTCGCGCCGCTCCTCGTCCATGATGACGAGCACCAGTACCGGGACGCGGTGGACATTCAGCCTAAAACGGTTTACGACCGCATGCGCGGGGGCCAGAGCTTCAAGACCTCCCAAGCGACACCGGAATCCTTCCTGGAGATCTTTAAATCCTTTTCGGACGAGGATGAAGTCCTGTATCTGGCGTTCTCCTCCGGTCTGTCCGGCACCTACAACTCCGGCCTGATCGCCCGGGACCTCTACAAGGAGGAGGGTGGCAAGGCGAGAATCGAGATTCTGGATACCCAGGCGGCGTCGGGGGCTTTTGGCCTGATCGTCTATGAAGTCGCGAAGCGCGCCAAGGCGGGCACTGATTTCGAAGGGCTCCTTGCCTATGCCCAGTCCCTGATTCCGCGCAGCGAGCACCTGTTTACGGTGGACGACCTGGAATATCTCTTCAGGGGAGGCCGATTGTCACGTTCATCCGCCCTCATAGGCGGGCTTCTGAACATAAAGCCAATCCTGACAGTAGCAGAGGGCAAGCTGACGCCTCTCGAGAAGACCCGCGGCCGCCTGAAATCCATCAAACGGATTTCCGAGCTGATGGGCGAGCGGACGGACGGCAATCTCAAAGGGCAGACGGTGTTCATTTATCACGGTGACGACCTGGAAGCGGCCCACAAGCTGCAGGAGCTGATCCGGGAAGCCTACGGCGCGGAGTCCTTTATCATTGGTGAGGTCGGCGCGGTTATAGGCGCTCATACCGGACCGGGGGTCCTGGCGGCCTTTTACCTGAAGCCGGTCGAATAAAAGCGAACCAAACTCAAGCTGCTTCTGCCAGACAAACGCCCTGCACGTGCCTGCGCGGCGTTTTTTCTGTAAGAAAGGCCCTTTGGGGCAAATACGATAAGGCGGTGCATTATGACATTCAAATCCATTCACAAACAGGTTAAAGGAACTCGCAGTTTTTTTGCTCTTTTGTTGGTATTATCTCTGACGCTGGGCCTCTTGGCGGGCTGCGCCCCTAAGGCTGAAACTCCTGAGGCGGCTCCGGCACCTGCGCCTGCAGAACCGGCAGCCATTGAAACGCCAATCAAGGTAGCGGCACTGAAAGGCCCAACAGGTATGGGTCTCGTTTACCTCATGGGCGGGCCGGATGAGGCCAGACCTTATGAGTTCAGCTTATTTGGCGCGCCGGATGAACTCGTTGGAAAAATTGTCAGCGGAGAGGTCGACATGGCGGCAGTGCCGACAAACCTCGCGGCGTCCCTCTATAAAAAGACGGAAGGCGGCGTGCGCTATATTGCTACGAACACCCTGGGCGTCAACTACGTGCTGACCACCGATCCGTCGATTGACAGCTTTGAGGCGCTGAGGGGCAAGACCATCGGCATCAGCGGTCTTGGGACTACAGCGGAGTTTATTTTCAGACACCTGCTCACCGAAAACGGCATTGATCCGGAAAAGGATGTCACACTTGACTTTTCGCTTCAGCATGCGGACCTGGCATCAATGCTGACAGCGGGTAAAGTTGATATTGCGGTGCTGCCGCAGCCTTTCGTGACGACATCCATGATGGCCAACGAAAATATTAAGATTGCTATAGACTTAACGGCGGCCTGGGCAGAAGTGGAAGGTAAGGACGCGGTTCTTCCTACCGGCGGTATGATCGTGAGAACGGACTATCTGGAAGCGCATCCTGAGGCAGTGCAGCGCTTTTTGACGGACTACGCGGCTTCTGTGGAGCAGGTCAACGCGGACCCTAAGGCGGCGTCGCTGCTGGTAGAGCAGTTCGGGATTCTGCCTAAGGCAGCCATCGCAGAGAAGGCTATTCCAATGTCCAATATCGTCTTTATCAACGCAGAGGATTCGAAGACGTTCCTGATGTCGTTCTTTGAGATTATGATGGCTTATGATCCTAAGACCATCGGCGGGGCTATGCCGGATGATGCGTTGTTCGCGCCTGCTGATCTTTCAACGGTGAAATAAAGTGGCGACCGGCAAAAGTCTAAGCCGGATCGCGGGGGGAATTGGAGTAGCTGTCTTCTGGATGCTGCTCTGGCACGCGGGGTACCGGCTCGTGGGGTCGTCGCTGATTCTGCCTTCGCCACTGAGCGTGTTTGCCAGGCTTTCTACGCTGATTTTTGAGCAGGATTTCCTGCTGGCGGTTCTGTGGTCAGTCTATCGCGTGGTGATGAGTCTGGTTCTGGCGGTTGGCCTTGGGGTAATCCTGGGGGGCGTTTCCTTTGTGTCGCCGGTACTGCGAAGGCTGATCGCGCCTGCCATGCTGGCGATTAGGAGCGCGCCGGTGGTGTCTTTTATAGTCCTGGCCACGCTGTGGGTGGACTCGAATTATGTTCCAATTCTAATTTCAATTTTAATGTGCCTCCCGGTGGTTTGGGGCAACGTACTGCAGGGGCTTAGGGCAGTGGATGAGCGATTGGTGGAGATGGCGACGCTGTATGGCGTCAGGCGTGCCAGGGTATGGAAGCAGCTCTACCTGCGGTCGGTCTGGCCTTATCTGAGCGCGGCACTCTTTACGTGCCTGGGTCTTGGCTTCAAGGTCACCGTGGCGGCAGAGGTCCTGACTAGTCCCCGTTATGCCATTGGTTACCGGCTCTATGTCAGCAAGCTATACTTGGACACAGAAGAGGCTTATGCCTGGACCTTTGTGATTTTAATCCTGAGCCTGCTGTTTGAGGTTTGGTTGAAGGTATTCCTGAATCGTCTGCGTAAGAGGAGGGAAACGGCATGATTCAAGCTGAAGCGTTGTCGAAGAAAAAGGGCGGAACCGTCATCCTGAATGAGTTTTCTCTTGAGATTAAGACGGGGCGGGTCACCGCGCTCCTGGGGCCATCGGGAAGTGGGAAGACCACTCTGTTGAGGCTGCTGGGGGGGATAGACCTCCCGGATCAAGGCGTCCTTCGCGGTCTTCCTGAAACAGGGCCGGCCTTTGTCTTCCAGGATCACCGAGTCATCCCCTGGCTGAATGTGGAGGAGAACGTTGCCTTTGCTTTGCCGGAGGACTGGACAGCGGAGCAGCGAGAGCAAGCGATCGACGAGAGTCTGACGCTGACGCGCCTGACGTCTCTCAGGCGGCGTCTGCCAAACGCCCTCAGCGGCGGCCAGGCGAGCCGGATTGATCTGGCGCGGGCGCTGGCGACCGGCCGGCGTCTGATGCTGCTTGATGAACCTTTTAAAGGTCTCGACCTGGAGCTTAAGCTTGAGCTGATGGAGGACTTCGGGATCATTATGTCACAGTCAGAGGTGACAGCAGTTTTAGTCACCCATGATCTAGACGAGGCGCTCCTGACGGCGGACACTGTTGTGGTGGTCAGCGGGCCGCCGCTGCGGATTGTGGAGGTGCTTGAAGTCCCTCTGGCCAAGGTTGGCAGATCCATGTTTGATCCGACGCTTAATGCACTGAGACAAAGGCTGTATCGTTTGCTGGTGAGTGAAAAGTGAGGGCAATTTGAGAATCGCTCTCAAAAAAAGTCACACTTTTTCCTGAAAAGGGGTATAATTTAAATAGGACCCCGTACACAGGGGGTTCCTAAACATCAACCTGAATCAGGAGGCTTTAAAAATGGAAAAAAACGGACTTGTTGTCGGACTCCGGGGGAGTAAGGCTATCATAGAAATAGCGCGCATGTCGAGCTGCGGAGACAAATGCGCGACCTGCGCAGGCGGATGCAGTACACCGCCTCTGGTGGTAGAGGTGGACAACGCGCTTCAGGCAAAACAAGGGGATTTTGTAGTCCTCGAGGCGCCGGAGCACGCGATCATCCAATCGACTATGATTATGTACACGCTTCCGCTGGTAGTCTTTATTCTGGGCGTAGTCCTGGGCATGCAGGTGTTCGCGGGTTTTGTGCCGGCGAATCCTGAGCTGGTGGGAATCCTGACAGGCTTCATATTTCTTGTGTTTGCCTATGTCGGAATTGCCTTGTTTCGAAAAGATAAGCAGATCTTAAAAATGCGGACGATCCTGAAAAAACTGTGAGGTGCATGGATCCATGAAAGGCAAATGGATGGGCTTGGCGTTCATTGTCATAGGCGCGCTGCTGCTCTTAAAGAACGTGTTCAGCTTTGATTTCGATGTGACGCTGTTTGTGCTGGGCGGACTGTTTCTGGCCGCCTATTTTGGGGTTCAGAAGAATGGCGGCCGCAACATTGGATTTTTGATTCCGGGTTCCATCCTTTTATTCCTGGGCTTCAATGATTTGATGCAGTCGCTGAATCTGCTGCCCAGGTCACTCGAAAGCATGGCACCTCTTGTCTTTATTGGTCTGTCTTTTGTGGTTATTTATGTGGCCAGTTCAGTCCTCGGTCCGAAAACAGCCCACTGGGCGCTTTTAGTGGGGGCCATTCTGCTGGTCATTGCAGCATTGACCTTTGTGGCAGAGAATCACTGGATCTCCCGTGAGGTATTAGCGCTCTACGGGTTGCCGGCGGTGCTGATCCTTGTGGGTGTGGTCATTCTGCTGAGGGCTGTCAGCGGTGCAGGGCGAAAATCATAGGGTTGGCTGTAAGATGTTTTGAACCCCCGCAGGCGCGTGCCGGCGGGGGTTTTTCAAAAGAGGGGGAAGGCGGGGTGATAGGCATTCGCCGCAGATATTCGGCTCAAGCACTGTCGGAAGAGGGCGGCCTCGGTTTTGCCTGCTGTCCCGCCTTCCTGACTTCAAATTTCTCTGCGTGATTCGCCTCCGTCTGGGTAAATAAATATCAGAAACGACAGAAAAGGTGGGATTGATATGACACTACAAGGCAAAAAGTCCCAGGCTCCTGAAATTTATAGTGACGGCGCGCGGAAGATTTTCTACAACGGCCAGATGGCAGATGTGGAACGACCCGTTTATATCGATATGACGTCATTGTTTGATAATTTTGTGACTGTGGTGCTCTCCAGGCGCGCAGAACCCAGATCTGTGATTGGATTTGAAATGATTTTGGAAAAGGACGTGCACAGCGTCGTCGCCAAGGTCGTCAGCGTGCGGCAGACCGCCATGGGCTATGAGACCCGGGTACTGATCGAGTTTATCCCTGAGGAGCTGATCCGCGAAATTGAGGAGCATCTCTCACGTCAGGCCCTTGTTCTTGAAGATGACTATGAGTAACATCTTGACAGCCGGCTGCAAAACGGCTAGGATAGGGACATAGTTATTTTAAAGAATAAAGAGCTATGACGAAACAAAGTAGTCCGGTACACGGGATTCAGAGAGCAGGTCGGTGGTGCGAGGCCTGACGAAGGTATGGGATGAATTACGGTTTTCCGAGCTTCAGAACGGTTTCTTTCGCCGCTGTCAAACAGGGGTGAGCCAGGGGCCGGGCTGCGCGGGCGCGCGTTAAGACGCCTTCAAGATACCATCGGCAGGGGCTTTGATTTTTAAGGTCCTGGCGGCAAAAGGATGGTATGAATTAAGGTGGTACCACGAGCTCTCTCGTCCTTAACCAGGACGGGAGGGTTTTTTGTTGTTTTTGAAGTATGGAAATATAAAATCAGTCAATTTTGTGAGGGAGGTTCACATTAACATGGAAAACGTATTTGATGTACTGAAGGCGCGGGGCTTCATTGAGCAGGCCACGCACGAGGAAGAGCTGCGGGAGCTGCTGGGCAAGGAGTCGGTGACGTTCTACATCGGCTTCGACCCAACGGCGGACAGCCTGCACATAGGCCATTTTATCCAGATCATGGTCATGATGCACATGCAGCGCCACGGCCACAAACCAATTGCGCTGGTGGGCGACGGCACGGTCAAGGTCGGGGACCCGTCCGGCAAGACGGAGATGAGGCAGATGCTGGTCTACGACACGATCAACGCGAACGCTGCCAAGATCAAGCGCCAGCTTCAGAATCACCTGACCATTGACGGCGTGACGGGCTTCATGGACAACAACGCCAAGTGGCTGGACCACCTGAACTACATTGAGTTCCTGCGGGATGTGGGCTCGAAGTTCTCGGTCAACCGCATGCTGTCGGCGGAATGCTTCAAGTCCCGCCTGGAGCGGGGCTTGTCGTTCCTGGAGTTCAACTACATGATTATGCAGGCCTACGACTTCCTGGAGCTCTACAGGCGCTACAACTGCAAGATGCAGCTTGGCGGAAACGACCAGTGGTCCAATATCCTGGCGGGCGTCGAGCTCGTGCGCAAGGCGGATCAGGGCGAGGTGTTCGGCCTGACGTTTAAACTGCTGACGACTTCCGATGGTCGCAAAATGGGCAAAACCGAAGCGGGCGCCATCTGGATCGATCCGGAGAAGACGTCCCCATACGAGCTGTTCCAGTACTTCAGAAACGTGGAAGACGCGGACGTCGAGAACTGCCTCAGACTCCTCACCTTCCTGTCGCTGGAGGAAATCGAGGCGCTTGTTGAGGTCGAAGGCTCAGAGATCAACAAGGCTAAAGAGGTTTTGGCTTACGAGATCACCAATATCATTCACGGCAAGGACGAGGCGGACAAGGCATTGGCTGCGGCTCGCGCGCTCTTCGGCAATTCCGGGGATCTGGCAGAGATGCCGACTACGGAGATGGCGGCCGCTGATTTCGCTGATGGCAAGGGCATGAACATTATAGATTTGCTCATGGCTGCCGGACTCATCCCGTCCAAGGGCGAGGGCAGAAGACTGATCGCTCAGAAGGGTATCACTCTTGGCGGCGAAGTCGTGGAGAGCCACGAGCTGGTCGTCGGAGCTGAGCGCTTCGAAGACGGCGCGCTGATGATCCGCAAGGGCAAGAAGATTTATCACAGGATTGTGCTGAAGTAAATGAGAATAAGGTGCCTGACACCAATTTCCTTTTTGGAAATCGGTGTCAGGCACTTTTTTTTAGGGAGGGAAGCTCGGTGTCTGACACCGAGTTTCTCTAACGACAGACACCCTTTCAGAAACTCGAGGACGATAGGCCAAAGCCGCTGACACTGAGTTTCTCTCCTTCTTGAGTAAAAAAACATAAAAACGTAATGTTATTTGTTGTCCTAAACCAATGGTTTTTATGCTAAAGTAACAAAGGCGAACGTTCGTGTTTTGTAGAATCTTAACTCTACGAATTTTCAACCTATTTCGACAATTCGTCCAGGGGTGGTACCTAATCGTGTCAGGGGGACTTTCATGGATCCAATATTGAGAATGACAGGCATCAGCAAGTACTTTGGCACCTTCGCGGCTAATGAGGGTGTCGATTTTGATGTTTTGCCCGGTGAAATCCACGCGCTTTTGGGTGAAAACGGGGCTGGCAAGTCGACTTTAATGAATGTGCTCTACGGACTATACAGGCCGGATAAGGGCGAGATCTGGTTTGACGGGCAGACAAGGCACTTCGCCTCATCCCGGGACGCGATCCTGACGGGGATTGGCATGATACATCAGCATTTCATGCTGGTACCGGTACATACAGTTCTTGAAAACATCATCATGGGCATGGGCAAAGAGAAAGGGTTTCTGGTCAAGGAAGCCCAGCTGGAAAAGGAAGTGCTCGAGATTGCGGCGCGCTACGGCATGGAGATCAACCCCAGGGCCCTTGTGTCCGAGCTGTCGGTAGGGGAGCAGCAGCGCGTCGAAATTGTCAAGGCGCTGTTCCGCGGTACCAAGCTCCTGATCATGGACGAGCCTACAGCTGTCCTGACGCCCCAGGAAACAGAGGAATTGTTCAAAACCCTCCGGCGCATGTCGGACGAGGGCATGTCCATCATCCTCATCACCCATAAACTGAATGAGGTCATGTCGGTCTCCAACCGGGTGACGGTGCTGAGGGACGGCAAGGTCACCAACACGGTCATGACCAGGGACTCCAGCGAGTACGAGCTGACCCGCTTCATGATTGGGCGGGAGCTGTCGCCGGCGTGCCGGGAAGGCCGCTGCTGCGGGGACAAGCTGGTCCTGGAGCTGGATCATGTGACCTGCGAAGGGGAAATGGGCAATCACACTCTGGAAAACGTTTCGCTATCGGTCTGCGCAGGGGAGATTCTAGGTATCGCGGGTGTTGACGGCAACGGACAGAAGGAACTCGCTGAGATTGTCGTGGGGCTGCGTGCATTGAAAAGCGGGCGTATCTTCCTCAGCGGTGAGGAAATTGCGGGGAAGTCGATTCTTGAAATCATCGGCAAAGGCATTGGGTACATACCGGAGGATCGACATAAGCGCGGGTTGGTGCTTGACTTCACCATCGGCGAAAACCTGATCCTTAAGGATTATAATAAGAAGCCATTCACGAAGGGCGGGCTGTTCGACTTCGGGAAGATTCACGGCCACGCGGACGACATGATCAAGAAATACTCCATCAAGACGTCGGCGGCGGGGCGGGAGTCCGAGGCACGCAAGCTGTCCGGCGGCAACCAGCAGAAGATCGTCGTGGCCCGGGAAGTGGACAAGGGGCCGAAGCTGCTGATCGCGGTGCAGCCGACCCGGGGCGTGGACATTGGCGCCACGGAATTCATCCATAAGCAGATTTTGAAGGCGAAGGAAAACGGCACGGCGGTGCTGCTGATCTCGACGGAGCTGTCGGAGATCAACCAGCTGTCGGACCGGATCGCGGTGGTTTACAAGGGGCAGATCATGGGGGAAATACCGCATGAAGCTTTCGAGGAGAGCCTGATTGGCCTGATGATGGCCGGGATGACCTATGAGAAGGCCATGGCAGCAAACCGTGGGACGGGCCAGGGGACAAAAGCAAGTGAGTTTTTAGCCGATGGTCATGTGCCCGCCCAAAACGCAGAACCCACGAAAGAGCAGGTGAACGCATGAGCGCGCTGGACAAACGCATTAAAGACGCCTTTTTGAAACCGGGCGCGCGGCGGTGGAGCGTCTACTCGCTGCTGGTGCCTATTGTCTCCGTCCTGTTGGCGCTGGTGCTGGGCAGCGTGCTGCTGCTGTTTATTGGCATCAACCCGCTGGAGGCGTACTGGTATTTGATCTTCTCCAATTTCAGCAACACCTATAACGTTGCGGAAGTGCTGGTCAAGGCGACGCCAATTGCGCTCACGGGCCTGGCGTTTACCTTCGCGTTCAGGACGGGACTCTTCAACATAGGCGGCGAGGGACAGATGTTCGCGGGCGCCATGGCGGCGGTCTTCGTGGGACTGAAGACGGGTCATCTGCCTCCTTTTGTGACGATTGGACTGTGCCTTGCGGCGGCCATTGTGGCGGGGGGCATCTGGGGATTCATCCCGGGGGTGCTCAAGGGCGTGTTTGGGTCCAGCGAGATCATTGTCACCATCATGTTCAACTATGTGGCGGTGTATCTGCTGAGCTTTTTGGTGGATAAGCCCCTCCGGGAAGCAGCAGGCTTTTACCCGCAGACGGACATGATTGGCGAAAACGCGTTCCTTCCATTTCTGATTCAGAATACGAGGCTGCATATTGGTCTCGTCGTAGCCATTATTCTCAGCATTCTGGTCTATGTCGTCCTCTGGAAGACTCCGCTGGGCTTCAGGCTGCGGGCGGTGGGCTACAACCCGGACGGCGCGGAATACGCCGGCATCAACATACGGCGCAACATGATCCTGGCCATGGTCATTTCCGGGGCTTTGGCAGGTGTGGCGGGCTTCACGGAGATCAACGGCATCCATCACCGGATGATGGACAACTTCTCGCGAAATGTGGGATTTGACGGCATAGCGGCGTCGCTGCTCGGCGGCGCGACCCCGGGTGGGGTCTTCGTGTCCTCGATCCTGCTGGGGATGCTGCAGACCGGCGCCAGCGCCATGCAGCGCGGGGTCGGTGTTCCGGCCAACATTGTCAGCATCATTCAGGCGCTGATCATCATATTGGTTCTCGCCGGGAACATGATGCGGCCAAAGCTTGAAATGAGATTGAAGGTCAAGCGCCAGGAACGCGAAGAACGCGAAGAACGCGAAGCGCGCAAAGAGAGTCAGGGACATCAAGAGGGAGGGATCGACGCATGAATGACATCATGAACGCAGCTTTTATTGTCGCTTTGCTGTCCGCGGCGCTGAGACTTTCTGTCCCCATTCTGTTCGCGGCCCTCGGGGGTATGTTTTCTGAGCGTTCCGGGGTCGTCAATATTGGACTGGAAGGGATTATGCTCACCGGCGCTTTTGCGGGCGTCGTAGGCTCCTATTTTACCGGCAGCCAGTGGCTGGGCGCTTTAGTGGCCATGCTGAGCGGGATCGCCCTTGCCGCGCTGTTCGCGCTGATCACGGTGAAGGTGCAGATCAACCAGATCGTCAGCGGCATTGCCATCAACTTGTTGGCGGTGGGCCTGACCAGCTTTTTCTTCCGGGCTCTGTTTGGCATCACAACGACGCCTATCACGGTTAACGCGTTCTCGCCGGTGTCACTTCCGGGACTGTCGACGCTGCCTTTTGTGGGGGAGGTCCTGTTCTCCCAGACCGCGCTGGTCTATATAGCCTTTCTGCTGGTGCCGGTGTCCTGGTTCATCCTCTATAAGACCTCCTGGGGCCTGAGCATTCGCACTGTTGGTGAGCATCCAACCGCCGCGGACACCGTGGGCATTCCGGTCAACCGCGTCCGCACCCTTTGCGTGCTGGCCAGCGGGGCCCTCGCCGGCCTTGGCGGTGCGTTTCTGTCCCTGGGGCAGTTCAATATGTTCGTCGACAACATGATTTCCGGACGCGGCTTTATCGCCGTCGCTGCAGTGATATTTGGCCGATGGAACCCCAAAGGCATCCTGATCGCCTCGCTGATTTTTGGCGTGGCGGATGCGCTGCAGATCCGGCTTCAAACGGCCGGCATTGGGATTCCGTACCAGTTTCTTCTGATGTTCCCTTATCTCCTGACGGTAGTGGCTTTGACGGGGATTGTGGGCAAAACAGTGGCACCAAAGGCTTTGGGAAAAGCCTATGCAAAATAGCGTGTTTACGGGTGCACGTAAAGCGCAAAAATTTCAAGGGGGAATGAAGCAATGGTGAACAAGAAGTGGTTGGTTTGGCTCATGGTCGCAGTGCTCGTCATGGCCAGCCTCGCAGGCTGCGCTCCGAAGGCTGAACCAGCAGCGCCGGCAGAACCAGCACCTGGCGCGGAAACACCGGCAGAAGAGGCTCCAAAAATCGTCCTGATTCTACCGGGACCGATCAATGACCAAGGTTGGAACGCGACAGCTTATGAAGGCCTGAAGCTCGTTGAAAAAGACCTCGGCGTGACTATGGAATACGTTGAGAGCGTTCAGCAGGCAGACTTTGAGTCAACCTTCAGAGATTACGGCGAAAAAGGCTATGATCTCGTCTTCGCGCATGGCACTCAATTTTTTGACGCAGCTAAAGCCATTGGTCCTCAGTATCCGGACACGTTCTTCATGGTCATCAACTCTGAAGAGGGCGTTGAGCCGAACGTTGGCGGCATTGGCATCCGTGAGTGGGAAGGCGGCTATGTTGCCGGAACCCTCGCAGCTATGAACACCACCAGCAAGCAAATGGGCGCGATTGGCTCATTCCCGTTCCCTGTAATCGAGGGGACCCTTGACGCGTTTGAAGCTGCTGCCATTGCAGTGGATCCGGCGATCAAAGTCACCAAGACTTATGTCAACTCTTGGGATGATATCCAAAAGGGTAAGGAGACTGCCCTTGCTATGATCGAAGCGGGCTCGGACCTCGTGTTCTGCTCGGCTAACCAGGTTGGCCTTGGCTCTATTGATGCTGCTAAGACTAAGGGCGTCAAAGCGATTGGCTATATCTCACCTCAAAATGAAGTCGCGCCTGGCACTGTTATTTCAAGTGTCACTTACAACACCCCGGGTCTCTTCAAAGTTGCGGTTCAAGATTTCCTTGACGGCAAACTGACAGCCACCGGCAAATCCCTTGGCTGGGCCGATGGTGTCCTGGACGTCCAATGGACAGATGGCGTTACGGATGAGATGAAAGCGACAATAGAAACGACCATTCAGGACCTCAAGGATGGAAAGATTGAGAACCCGTACGTACCGGGTGATTAGAAAGCAAAGACATGCATAAATAAAGATAAAGCCGCCAGATCGAGAGCTTGCTCTCGAATTGGCGGTTTTGTCTTTATTTATATAGGGCGCAGCCCGTGACCGAAGCGCAGCTTTTAACCGAGCGAAGCGAGGTTGAAAGCGGAGCGAGGTGCATGTCGGTTGACGTGAGTTGCAGATTTATTAGGGCGCAGCCCTCGGTTGAGGTGACGCCAAAGACTAAAGCACAGGCGAAGCGACTGTGCACGTCAGTTGGTGTGAGTTGCAGCTTACCCTGTACGAAGAAGGGTGCGTGCTCATGTAATGTTACAGAAATGTTACCACACCTGACACCAAGTTCAACTGAGTGTCAGACACCAAGTTCAACTGAGTGTCAGACACCAAGTTCAACTGAGTGTCAGACACCAAGTTCAACTGAGTGTCAGACACCAAGTTCAACTGAGTGTCAGACACCAAGTTCATCTCAGTGCCTGTCACCAACTCAAAACTTGTCCGCGTCCCCAACTTGAAATCCTTCTCCAAGGGGGCTATGATGGACTTAGAACATTCAATAAATGCAATCTATCCTTATCTTATTGGGAGGGCGCGACATGATTGAAGTCAATGGACTCGTGAAAATATACAAGCTGACGAAGCGGCAGATGCGTCAGCGGAAGGAAAAAGACAAAGTCAAAATCGCGGTCGACGGCATCACTTTTGAAGCCAGGCCCGGTGAAATTTTTGGACTGCTGGGGCCGAACGGCGCCGGGAAGACCACGACGCTGCGGTGCGTTTCGACGCTGCTTTCTCCGTCGGAGGGGGACATTCGCGTTTGCGGCTTTGATACAGCCGCTCAGGGCGTCGAGGTCAGAAAGCGCATTGCGTTTCTCACCAATGAGCTCAAGCTGGACGGCCATTTCACGCCGCGCTACACTATACGCTATTTTGGGAGCCTCTACAATATGGCGCCGGAAGAAATTGAAGCCCGAGCCGCCTCGCTTTTCAAAACCTTTGGCATTGAGGGGTTTCAGGACACGAAAATCGACGATCTATCCACGGGGATGAAGCAAAAGCTCTCCATTGCCGTGAGTTTGATTCACGATCCTGAAGTCGTCATCTTCGACGAACCCACCAACGGGCTTGATATTATCACAGCCCGAACGGTCACGGATTATCTGATGAGTCTGAAGGCAGAAGGAAAAACAATTATTGTGTCGACGCACATTATGTCCGTCGCTGAGAAACTTTGTGATCGATTCGCTGTGATCCTTGGCGGCAGGATCGTCGCCCAAGGCACCCTGGAGGATGTTCTGAAAGCCGCCGGAAGCCAAACCCAGGATCAAGTCCCGGACACAATCTTGGACCTCGAGGACGCCTTTTTCAGGTTCTATCAGCGCCAAGAGCTGGAAGACCAAGCTAGTGGGGTGATCTCATGAACCGCGAAATCCTGACCGTCCTGCGCAAGGAACTTGCCCGCGTCTTCACCGACCGCAGGCTCGTCATCTCAGCCTTTATTATGCCGGCGTTGACCATCGCGCTGCTGTATGGCGTCATGGGGGTCATGATCACGCGCATGGTCGAAGACCGTCAGGAACACCAGACGGAAATCGCTGTAATCGACGCGCCGGCCTCTTTTGCCACTTATATTGAACATCATCCTCAGGAGGACATGACCCTTCAACTGGTGGATGCCTCACGCCTTCCGGAACTCAAGGGCCTCCTCTTCACTGGGGAGCTCGACGCCGTTTTAGCCTTCGACAAAGGCTTTGACACGCAGCTCATCAACTACAAGAGTGAGACAAAGCAGCCAGGGATAAAAATCTACTACAACGCCGCTGAGGATTACTCGGTGGACGCTCGAAGCAGGCTGATGAACGGACTCCTGGAGGACTACGAAGCCGGTGTTCTGACCACAAGGTTTGGAGACGCTAGCTACCTGACTGCCTTTGAGACTTCAGATGAAGTCGTGGCAGATCCCAAGAAAGTCGCCGGGAAAGGCATAGGCAGCTTCCTGCCGCTGCTGCTCTCCATATTCCTCTTTGCAGGCGGGATGGGCGTCGGACTTGATGCCATTGCCGGAGAAAAAGAGCGGGGCACCATGGCGACCATGCTGGTGACGCCGGTGCGCCGCGAGGCCATTGCTTTTGGAAAGCTTCTCAGCCTGGGAGTAGTGGCATTTCTCAGCAGCATATCTACCATGATTGGCATGGTCGCCTCAGCACCATTCGCGACTTTTCTATTCAGCAATCCTGAAGCCGAAAGTGAAGGGGCGGCAGCTGCAGCCGGCTTCATGATCTCTCCTGGCTACATTGCCGCCTTGCTCTTCATCTCCATTGTGCTGACCATGCTCTACGTGGCGCTGATCAGCCTGGTCAGTGTTTACGCTCGAAACGTCAAGGAGGCCGGCACATACATTACTCCGGTCTACATGCTGGTCATGCTGCTGGGGGTCCTGACGACCTTTGGCACCGGGCAGCCGGCCTTGTGGGTATTCGGCATCCCGATCTACGGCAACGTCATGCTCATGAAAATGTCGCTGTCCTATGAGATGACCTGGCAGATGCTGGCGCTGAATACAGGGGTTTCCCTTGTTTTTCTGGCGATTCTGGTCGCGGTCATCAGAAAAATGTTCAATTCCGAGCGCGTCATGTTCAATGCGTAAGTGTGAAATAAGGCAGCCTCAAATGCTCTGAAGCATCAGAAAATTGAATTTTCAGGCATTAAAGTATTTTCGAGGCGCCTTTAATGCGGTATGATAGTTGGATAGAAA
Organism: Acidaminobacter sp.; assembly: GCF_030247605.1. Taxonomy (GTDB): domain Bacteria; phylum Bacillota; class Clostridia; order Peptostreptococcales; family Acidaminobacteraceae; genus Acidaminobacter. The sequence goes on from NZ_JAOTSB010000006.1 coordinate 48,070, forward strand.
GAGGTGGTCCCGGTGATTTATTTCAACACAAAACCTGAAATCATTGAAGCGGCGATCCAGTCTGCGCCAGTCCACGCCTGGGTTGGCGAATTTTCCGGGCGCGACAGCGTTGCGGCCATCATAGCGGCGTTTGAACACGACGCCTGTGACTTTGTGCTGCCCGTGGCCAGTTTTGCGGGCACTGAATATGGCGATACCCGGGACCTTCTGGAAAATCACGCTCACCTGCGATCGGAAATCGAAGCCCGCTATGGGGGTGCCAAAACCATCGGCGATCTGATCTTTTACAGCGATCCCTTTCTTTGGGGTCTGATCAATGGTCGACACGTGGCGCAGCTCACCCGTCAGTTTGGCTTTTATACGCCCTGCATAGGCTGCCACGCCTATTTTCATCTGCTGAAGCTCCCTTTCGCGAAGCGTCTTGGCAAGGTTATCATCTCCGGCGAGCGCGAGAGTCACGACGGCCGGGTCAAGCTGAATCAGCTGCCTCAGGTGCTGGATTTTTTAAGCGGTGAGATCGGAGCCGAAGGCGTGCAGCTTCTCCAGCCCATTCGGGATCTGTCTGACGGGGATGCTGTCGAGACCATGATTGGTTGGGCGTGGAAGGAAGGCGTCAACCATCCGGAGTGCACCTTCAGCGGCAACTACAAGCTGGCAGACGGCCGCGTGGACTATGACCCGGCTGCGCTCGCGACATTCTTGACGGACTATCTCGGTCCCGTGCACCGCTTGGTGGCGAGGGCCCTCGGCACAGGCTTCGACTATGACCGTCGAGAACTCGAGCATGCTGTGAAGGGGATTTTCAATCCATGATTAAAACCATTATGTTTTTGCTGGACGGCGTCGGTGACCGGGGCCAGCCAGCCCTGGGCGGGCTGACCCCCCTGCAGGCGGCGCGGCTGCCTAATCTGGACCGAATCGCCAAAGCGGGCGAAACGGGCCTGATGGTGCCTTTCCGGCCCGGAATTCCGCTGGGGACAGATCACGCCCATTATTTGCTCTTTGGCTACCAGCCTGAAGAATATCCGGGGCGGGCGGTTATAGATACCATCGGCGAAGGTCTTGAGCTCTCGCCAGAGGACATTGTTCTTCGGACCTCCTGGGCCACAGTGGGTCCGGGTGCAGCCCAGAAACGCCCAAGTACGGCTGTGGAACGCCCAAGTACGGCTGTGGAACGCCCAAGTACGGCAGTGGTATACTCAAGTATGGAAACTGAACCGCCCCGTGAGGGGTATAATTGTTTTATCATTCAGGAACGATTTACGCCCGGGATCGACCGGCAGGCCGCTGAAATCCTTGCTGCAGCGCTGCCCGAGATGTTCGAGGGCATTCGCGCGGAGTGGCATTTTTCCCACGACAGCCATGGGTTTCTGATTCTCAGGGACTGCGCTGCCCACTTCGACCCACAGGTCTCGGATACGGACCCTTTTTATGAGGGGCAGCAGGTGATGGCATGCAAGCCTTTCGAAACGGCCTCGGAAAAAGCGTCGGCGCTGGCCGGCTGGATCAACCGGTACCTCATAGAGGTTCACAGGCGCCTGAGCACCTCCGAACTCAACCAAAAGAGGGTGGCGTGCGGCCAGCTTCCCGGCAACTTCATGCTCACCAAATGGGCCGGACGGCTGCAACTGCCGGAAGCGTTCCAGCTCAGAAATGGCATGCGCGGCGCGATCATAGCGTCGAGCAAGCTGCTGAAAGGCGTCGCGGCTTCCCTGCAAATGGATTACTACGAGTGCGGGGACTATCATGAGGCGGTCAAGCTGAGCCATCAGCTCGATTACGATTACATTCACGTTCATACAAAGGCGCCGGATACGGCAGCCCATACCAAAAGACCGGAAGAAAAAGTCCGTGTCCTCGAAGCGTTGGATCAAACTTTTGAGGCGCTGCACGCCAGTGACGACTATCTGTATATTGTCACGGGGGATCACAGCACCGCCAGCAGCGGCAGCCTGATTCACTCCGGCGAATCCGTGCCGGTGGTGTTCCTGGGAACCATGACGCGCGGCGACCTGGGAAGCGCCTTTGATGAAGTCGCCTGCGGTCTCGGCGGCCTGAGGATTACCGCTGGGGATGTGATGCCCATGGTCCTGAATCTCACAGACCGGGCCAAGCTCTACCATCTCCGGGCGGGAGAAAAAAGGCGGCTCTACAGGGCAATGCACGTCGAACCGCTGGGATTCGAGTTTTCAAAGACACAGACATCCAAGTGAAAAAGGCAGAGGTGGAAATTATGGAAAGAAAAGAAATGTTAAAAAGGGTCAAGCGCGTGGTCGTCAAGGTCGGGACCTCAACGCTGACACACCCTACAGGTCATATGAACTTCAATCAGATCGATTTGTTGACGCGCCAGCTGGCGGATATGCAGAATCAGGGCTATGAGGTCATCCTCGTAACCTCGGGCGCGATTGGTGCCGGTGTCGGCAAGCTGAACCTCAAGGAAAAGCCAAAGACCATTCCTGAAAAGCAGGCCGCTGCGGCAGTCGGCCAAGGGGTGCTCATGCACCTCTATGAGAAATTCTTCAGTGAGTATGGAAAGATCATTGGACAGATCCTGGTGACCAACGTGGACTTTCAAAATGAAAACCACAGACAGCATGCCCGGAACTCTTTCAATACACTTCTCGGCATGCAGGTGATTCCAATTGTCAACGAGAATGACGCCGTCGTTGTCGACGAGATCAAGGTGGGGGACAATGACACCTTGTCAGCCTACGTTTGTCGCAATATTGATGCGGATCTCCTGATCCTGCTCTCGGACATAGACGGTCTCTATAACGACGACCCCCGCGCCAATGAAGATGCGGCGCTCATCCAGACGGTGACGCGTATTGATGATGACCTGAAGGCACTCGCCAAAGGCGCAGGCTCTGACCTGGCCACCGGCGGCATGGCGACCAAGCTGAGGGCAGCGGAAATTGCCCTGGAGGGCGGCGCGTATATGATCATAGCCAACGGCTCAACGGACAAAGTGCTCAACAGAATTATGGCCGGCGAGCATCTTGGAACCTTGTTCCTGCCTGCGGCTCATCGGGCGGAAAAGTAAACAGGCGTGAAGCTGGGAAAGGCAATTGGCGCGGGACGCCAATTGCCTTTTTAAGTGAGGAGAAATAGGTTGCGGGAGATGGAAGAAGGTGTCTGACACCTTTTTCCGTCTTTCGTCAAACGGTGTTGTAAGTAAGTTATAAAAAGCGTAACATATAATGGAAAATACGGCACCTGCCAAGCTGTTTTACCATTTAGAAATGTAAAATAATGGATTAAAAGGGCGGAACCATGATCCAAAATGACCAATTTAGCTAAGTGGGCATGTGAAACGACAAAATTCGAGGTTTTTGGAGGCCGAGTGGGTAAAATGGTCCTATAAACCGCTAAAAATGTGGAACAGCCGACAAAATGAAAATCCAAAATTGCGTATTTAAGCAAGATAAAATAAGTAAAATAATAACAAAATAAACTAAAATATGTATGCTGTTTAATGCATTTACCACAAAAAACCTAGTATTTCCCAGTTAACACCTGGTGCCGCACGGTTGATAAAAAGTAACAGTGTGATATAATCGGGTCACTGTTAAATCCGAGGGTGTGTCCTATGAAGATGACCCGGGTTTAATGTTGATCATAGATATTTCATATGTTTGAAAGGTGTTGAACCAATACATGTCTGGTTATAGAGAGGTGTTCGCCTCCGCGCTTGGTCTTATGATCACGTGGTCTGCGGCGCTGACAGGTGGGCCTGCCCATCTAAATAACGAGGGACGTATTCTGGGATCTTTGTTGACAACTTCGGCACAGGAAATCCAAATTGAAGCCGCGTCCAATCTTGACGCCGTCGATTTTGAAGCCGCCAACCGCCTCTATGCGGTCATGGCGAATCAGGTTGATGAGGCTATCCAATTTGAGGATCCTGAGACGCTTACCTTAAAAAAATTACAGCAAAAGGCAGAGGCGATTGCAGAACAGACTCCGCTGGACCTTGAAACTTCGCAAGTCGTTGTCGGCTATGCGGAACAGTTCGGTCTGAAGCCATCTCTGATTCTGGCAATCATCGAGACAGAAAGCAATTTTAACCCCACTGAGGTAGGAACCCATCAAGACCGGGGGCTGATGCAGATCATCCCACCCACGGAAAAGTGGCTGGCCAAAGATATGGGCCACGCGATCGGACTTGATTACAATCCAAAGAGAATTTTTGAACCAGAATACAACATAGGACTGGCAGCGACTTATTTGGCGTTTCTGAAGGACTCCTACGGTGACAATTTTCACCGCATCCTTTCGGAATACAACCGCGGACCGTATAACCTGGCGCGTTACTATCAGCGCAATGGGACCTACGCGACGGGCTATTCCAAAAAAGTCCTGAAGCTTGAAGCCAAATACGTTGCTTTCAACGATTAGCACCAGTCCTCTGTGTACTTTCGTGTACGTCAAGCGCATACAAAAAAATCCCCTGTGGCAGCGACTTTAAACGTCGGCGTGGACAGGGGATTTTTGCATTCTGGAGGCGGCTTCAGTAAAAGCTTTCTATAAAGAGGTTTGCCGATGGTCACATTTCGAAAACCCCGGCCAATTGTGGGGTGGTTGACCATCGGCAAAATTTTCTTTTTTAGGGATTACCCATTGCTCCAAAAGGTCTTCAGCGCGCCGGCCAAAGCCTCAGGGGAATGGAGGGTCACCGCGTGAGACCATTCCGGCGGGAACAGTTTGCGGTACCTGCTATGGGTGAACCGGTCGTCGACGAGGAGAACGACGCCGCGGTCCGTCTCCGTACGAATGACTCTGCCGGCGGCCTGGAGAACCTTGTTCATGCCCGGGAACTGATAGGCGAACCCGTAGCCGTCGCCGGTGTTTACCTCGTAAAAGTCTTTGAGCAAATCATTTTCATAATGGAGCTGCGGGAGGCCGACGCCCACCACAATGACACCGCTGAGCCTGTCGCCGGTAAGGTCAATGCCTTCGGAAAACAGGCCGCCGAGGACCGCAAAGACGACGCGGCTCTGCCGGGGCAAAATGTCGAAGCTCTTGATAAAGGACTCGCGCTGGGCGTCGTCCATAGTCTGCTGCTGAACGTCCACGGTGAGGCCGGCATCCGGGTCCGTGCACGCGCTGATGTCTTGGAGCAAAGCCTGGAAGTCGGAAAGGACCAGCCGCAGGTATTCATAGGAGGGGAAGAAGACGAGGTAGTGCCCCGGACGGCCGGCAGAAGCGACAGTATGAATGAGTTCTGCCAGGCTGGCGGTCGTCTGAAGGCGGTCCTTGTACCGCGTCGACAGGGCGCTGTAGACGTAGAGGCCCAGGTGGGACTGGTCAAAAGGCGAGGGCAGCCGCAGGCACAGATCCTCCCTGCTTCCCCCGGAGACATCCCGAAAATAGGGAAGAGGATGGAGTGTCGCTGAGAACAGTACGGCGGCTTTCCCCTTGGAGAGGGCGTCGTTCAGAAGCCGCTTAGGATGCAGGCAGAAGAGCTTGATCTGGAGTTCGTTCTTCCAGGACTCCGTATAGGTGATGAAGTCCGGACCGTAAAGCTCGGAAATACGGAGAAAGCCAAGGACGTCAAAGTAAAAATCCAGCAGCTCGTCTTTGAGCTCGGGGTCTATACTGCTCTTTTCTGATTTTGCCAGGAACTTCTGGGCGGCTTCTTCGAAGCGCCTCAGGCTGGCCAGAAGGGGTTCGGGCATGTCCTCATAGGTGGTATAGCGCCGGTCTGCCGCCTCTTTTTTGAGGGCGACCAGCTGGGTATTGATTTTGTCCATAGCCCGGCTGACGGTGGGGGCCGGCTTCTTCAGACGCTTTTTAAGATCCATGACGGCGGTCTTTTGAAGGCTTGCGGAATACATCTCTCTTGCCCGATCCACCAGATGATGGGCTTCATCCACCAGAAAGACGTAGCTGGCGCCCAGGTCCACATCGAAAAACCGTTTGAGACTGACGCGGGGATCAAAGACGTAATTATAGTCGCAGAGCACAAGATCAGCCCAAAGTGTGAGATCCAGAGCCATTTCAAAGGGGCAGACCCGGTGGCGCGCGGCAATGTCGCTGATGCTCTCCCGGGACAGGATATCGTGGCCTTCCAAGGCTTCCATAAGGGCATCGTTGATTCTGTCGTAGTGGCCCTTGGCGTAGAGGCAGTCCTCGGGTTTACAGGAGGGCTTGTCCAGAAAACAGATTTTTTCCTTGGCGGTCAGGACCACGGATTTAAGTCTGAGGCCGCCCGAGCTGAGCAGAGAGAGGGCGTCGGCGCAGACGGCCTGGGTCGTGGTGCGGGCGGTAAGATAAAAGAGCTTGTCCGCGTGGTTCAGCCCAAGGGCTTTGATGGTCGGAAACAGGGTGGACATGGTTTTCCCGGTGCCGGTCGGCGCTTGGACAAACATTCTTCCACCTGATAGAATAGTCTTATAGATTCGGACCGCGAGTTCTCTCTGGCCGGTTCTGTAAGCCGGATAAGGGAAAACTGAAGCGGCTGCGGAGGCATTTCGCAGAAGGCGCCAGTCCCGCTGCCACTTGATCCACTTCAGGTAGCGCTGAATCAGGTCCTCCATGAAGTCGGAAAGCGCCTGGCTGGTCATGGGCTTGTCAAACTGCAGGATTTCCTCAGTTTCGGCATGGATATAGGTCAGACGTATGCCCAGTTTGAGGCTGCCATGGTATAAGGTTTCCTTCGAGATGATATAGGCGTAGCACTGAGCCTGTGCCCAGTGAAGGGGCCGGTCATCTTCTCTCAGCTTGTCCAGCGGCGTCAGTGTACTTTTGATCTCCTCGACAAAGGTGGTGCCGTTTTCCTCGAAGATGCCATCGGCTCGGCCTTCGAGCCTTAGCTCGATGCCATCCCGAGTGAGGTTGACAGCGAGGGGGACCTCCGCCTGATAATCCGCGTCTCTACTCCTTTGCACCTTCTGGTGAAGGCGGGTGCCTTCCTGGGCGCGTATGCTGGACTTAAAAGAGGTGTCCAGGTCGCCGCTGCGCAGGGTAAACTCGACGAGTTCCCTGACGGAAACCTTTATGACGGCAGCGTTTGACATGAAAGCACCTCCTTGACGTTTGAGCATACAGCGCAGATTTAGAGTTAAACCATTCTCATTATAACATGGAAGAGGGTGTCTGCGGCTATGCCTGTTGACCCGGTCATCCAACTTCACCATCTTTCACCATAAGGTATGTAAGAGGGTGTCTGCAACGGCTTCCTCGCTCCGGCGTCTTCGGCGGCCGTGCCTTTGACTCTGGCTTTTTTGAACACTCCAGCCGTCCTCTTTTGCCACACATCCCCCACAACAAGGAGGCTCGTTCACATTGAAAATCATCTTTGGCATGATCGCCCGCCAGCTCACGGACCCCGGGCCTATAGTCGCCTTTCTCAGCAACGCCGCCCGCCATCAACGAAAGATTGAACGCGTCATAGTCTCTGTGTCGGGCGAGATCGACCCCACTGCGGTCCGAGCCATAGAAGCCCATGCGCCCCTTGAGGTAATCGACCTGAAACGTCCGGTCGCCAGAATGGCGGAGCTGGTCGAATTAGGCCTGACAGAGGCTGAAGCGTCGGCCCTGTTCGCTCATCCTGTATTCGAACGCAGCGGCCGCATGCCTTACGGCCCCAACCGCAACGGTGTAATCCTCGCAGCCATTAAAGCGGGCGGGGACGTTCTGTTCTTCGCGGATTCGGATGTGTCACCGCTGCTTCTCAGCGGCACGCCCCACCAGCATTTTTTCGAAGAGGCGGATGTGTTTGGCAGTCACCTGGCGGCTTTAACAGAGCCGGGCTTGCCGATGGTCGGGGTCACCACCAGCGATTACTCGGGCTACTACATAATCCCGCCCATGTCCTTCGAGGGCCTCGACATTTTTCTGGAAGGCCTCCAAAAGGAGGGCGCCCTGGACTTTGTCCGGCACTCGGGTAAGCACCACGCGCTGACTTTTGATGCCGGAGCGGCCAGGCAGCCTTTTTCGACGGACAAGATTCTCGGAGGCAACGTCGCCATGCGGCTTGAGATTTTCAGAGCGTGTCTGCCGTTTTTTTCGACGGCCTATAACTTTGAAGGGACATGGTGGCTCACCCGGGGGGAGGATACGCTGCTGGGGAAATCCTTGGCGGCAGATGGAAAATGGAAAGTTGTTGACATTGATCTGAGGCTGTTTCACGACACTTTTGATAATTTTCCAGAGGTGCCTGATGTGTTAAGTGACGAAGGGATCAGGGACCGCTTTTATACGACTTGCCTGGGATGGATCGGCCGGAATCCCATTCTCAATGCCCTTGACGGAAAAGATGCGGTGGCAATTTCCAACCGGCAGATCGAATGTCTGTCGCGCAGTGTTGACGCAGCGGCAGCCTATTTTGGCGATGACAGGTTTTTGAAGCTGCCGGAGGCAGCAAAGGCCGCGCTGGATCAGCTGCCAGCTGCCCTGGAAGCCTATGACACCCTTCAGCGGCTTTGGCACAAAGCGGTGGAGGGCGCCTGGCTGCTTCGGCAGGTGGAGGGAGCAGAGGCGGAAGCAGAGGCGGGAGGCGCAAAGTTATGACGTCCGGTTTAAAAACATGGAAGGCCATGAAGCTGCTCCTGATTAACCATTTTCCTCTTGAGGGATCCGGCAGCGGGGTGTACACCCGAAATCTCGCCAAAGCCCTGGTCGCGAGGGGGCACGAGGTTCAGGTGCTGGTGCCGGAATATAAGTCAGTAGATACCTCTGGCGAGGGATTCATCACCCATACAGTGTTGTTTGAGGAAATGGGGGTGGAAAGGGAACCACGGGCAGCAACCGCACTCAGCTTTCCTTTTCCTTGCTTTACGACGCATCCCAGAAGCCACTTCACTTTTTACGACATGGACCAGGAGCAGATCGACGCCTACAGAGAGGCCTTCAGAGTGAGGCTTTCTGAGATTTTGGAGACCTTTGAAGCTGAGGTGATCCATGCAGGACATGTCTGGGTGTTGGCGGATCTGGTCCGGGAAACGGGCAGGCCTTATGTGATAACCTCACATGGTACCGACCTCATGGGCTACAGGCGGGACGAGCGGTATCGAAAAAACGCCGCAGATGCTGCTGCAGGCGCCTGCCGGATCATCACCATTTCCAGGCAGGCGGATGCGGATTTTCAGGCGGTATTTGGTCTGGCGGCGAAGCGCCGGACATTGATTTACAGCGGCTGTGATACAGGTGTCTTTCACAAGAAGACGGGTTCCAGAGAGGATTTGCTGTCAGATCTCGGATTTCAAAGGCCCCCTCGACACGTCGTCTGCTTCGCCGGCAAGCTGGTGGCCTTCAAGGGCGTGGATGTCCTGCTGGCGGCGGCTGCCGGGTATGAACAGAGCCTTGAAGGCCAAGTGGCTACCATTATTGCCGGTGACGGGGTGTTGAAGCCGGCATTGATGGCTCAGGCAGAAGCGCTGGGTTTGAAAGGGATCCGGTTTGTGGGGCACCAGACACAGGAGCGACTGGCCGAGCTCTATAGTGTCAGCGACGTGTTTGCTATGCCGTCCAGGTCAGAGCCCTTTGGCCTCGCAGCATTGGAAGCCATGGCTTGCGGCTTGCCGGTGGTGGGGACTTCTGCAGGAGGACTTGACGACATAATAACGCCGGAAGTTGGACGCCTGGTACCGGTGGACGATCCTTTTGCTTTAGCGGAGAAAATTGTGGAGATCCTTAGCTTGGACGGGCCAGGGAAAAAAGAAATGCGCCGACGCTGCGTCCGCTATGTCGAGACTTGCTTCAGCTGGGCGGCGACGGCGGAACTCACCGAACAGGTTTATCTGGAGTGTGTGTCGGATGGGCGGCCAAAAGACAATGCAGGCCAACAATAAGAAAAGTAGACAAAGCAGGTTGTCAGACGGACAGGAAGGATTAACCAATTTGGGGTTGAAAACCCTAGTGAAAGGGTTATACTTATAGACGCGGCACACCATCACACTATAAATTGGAGGTTATTCCGTTGAAAGTTAAAAAAGCGATAATTCCTGCTGCGGGCTACGGCACGCGGTTTTTACCGGCGACCAAATCCATGCCCAAAGAGATGCTGACCATAGTTGACAAGCCGGCCATTCAGATTATTGTTGAAGAGGCCGTTGCTGCCGGAATAGAAGACATTCTGATTATTACAGGTCGCGGGAAAGACATGATCCAGGACCATTTTGACAACACCCCTGAACTCGAGGCTGTCCTGGAAAAGCAGGGCAAAGCAGAGCTTCTTAAAATTGTCCAGGACGTCTCCAATCTGGCAAATGTGCATTATGTCCGGCAGAAGGAAGCCCTTGGCCTCGGTCACGCCGTGCTTTGCGCGAAGACATTTGTGGGCAATGAGCCCTTCGTGGTCATGCTGGGAGATGACATAGTCGACAGCGACATTCCCTGCACCAAGCAGCTGATCGACGCTTTTGAGACGTATCAGTGTTCCGTAGTAGGCGTTCAGCCTGTGGACTGGTCCCAGGTGGATAAGTACGGGATTGTGGACGTCGAAGAGATCAAAGACCGGGACCTCCGTGTCAGAGGCCTTGTGGAGAAGCCGGCGCTGGAGGAAGCGCCATCCAACTACGCCATATTGGGGCGTTATGTGTTGACGCCGGAGATATTCGACAAGCTCCAGAACACCAAGCCGGGCAAAAATGGCGAAATTCAGCTGACAGACGCGCTGAGGGGTCTGCTGGAGGACCAGGGCATTGTCGCCCATAACTTTGAGGGGACACGCTACGACACAGGGGATAAACTGGGTTACCTGAAAGCTACCGTGGAAATGGGGCTGCGCCACAGCGAAGTGAAGGATCGATTCCGGGATTATCTTAAGACTCTCGGTGAGTCGCTATAAACATAAAAACGCAGAGAAAGACGGCTTAAAAATTGCCGTCTTTCTCTGCGTTTTTGTTGGATCAGCTGCCGGCGGCGGTTGATGGCGCAGCGCCGGGTATAGCTTAATCCATCCGGTTCGCTTCAACGCGCCAGCTCGTATATGGCCGCCGCGTATATTTTCGTTATCAGCACCAAATCCTCCACCCCGTAGAATTCGTCCTTTTGGTGGGCGGTTTCTTCCATGCCCGGAAACATGGGTCCAAAGGCGACCGCATTTTCAAAGGCACGGGCGTAAGTACCCCCGCCGATGGTGACGGCTTCGCCATCATCTCCTGTATAGGCCTGATACACTTTCATTAGCGAAGCCACAAGCGGATGATCCTTTGGCACATAGAGCGGTTTCTGATGCTCAAGATTCGCCAGTTCAAAGCCCCATAGGCCTGCAGCTTCACGGACGCCTTGAAGGACAGCGTCGCCATCTGCCGTGATAGGGTATCTGATATTGACTGTCAGGGTGCCTGAACCTGAACTTGCGTCCAATGCCGCAATGCCCACATTGAAGACGAGTTTTCCGGAAGCCTCGTCCTCGAAGGCGCAGCCCATGCGCTCACCGTGCAGATCGCTGCCTATCTGGGCCGCGTAAAATCTGACAAAATTGGTCAGATCCCCAATTTCGAGATCCAGACAATCCAGGAATCCAAGCAGATCAGAGATGGCATTACGCCCTTTCCAAGGGGTGCTGCCGTGAGCCGAGGTGCCGTAGGCTTTGACAGTAGCAGTCGTTCCGTCAGCACCGGTTTCCAGGGTGACGTGAGCGCCGGAATCGGTATTCCAGGCATTCAGAAGGTCTTCGGAAGGCTTGTAATTTTCAAGGACTGCCTCTGCATAGTCGGGTACCATGTTGGGCCGGTTGCCGCCCCTCAGGCTGACGAGGCGCATTCCTCCATCGCTTAGACGCTCATTGAAAGTCTTGACCAGGTCAAAGACGAGAATGCCCATTTCGCCATGGATCGCAGGGAAATCCGCATCCGGAGAAAACGCTATAGTTGGGGCTTCTTCATGCTGTTTATAGTAGTCCATGCAGCCCCAGCCGCTTTCTTCATCTGTGCCAAAAATGAGGCGGACGCGCTTTGATAGGGTCAGTCCTGAGTCCCTGACGGCTTTCATGGCATATAAGGCTGCCGCGGCAGGACCTTTATTATCATTGATGCCGCGGCCGTAAATTCGGCCGTTTTCGATGTCACCGCTATAAGGATCGTGGGTCCAGCCGTCGCCTTCAGGTACAACATCCAGATGGACGAGGATGCCGACCATGTCCCTGCCTTGTCCCATTTCTGCATAGCCAGCGTAATGGTCGACATTGCGGGTTTCAAAACCAATAGCATTTGCGGTTTTAAGGGCATAATCGAGGCAGGCGTCAATGCCCGGTCCAAATGGCATATGAGGTTCTTCAGGCATCTTGACGCTTTTGAAACGGATTAATTCCTGAGTCGTCTTGATCAGTTCTTCTTTCATGTTGTCTATGAGTGGATCGAATTGCTGCATGGACAAAGCCCTCCCAATTCAGGTTTTTAGATGAAAGAAATCGGCAGGCGGACTGGCCGCTGCCGATTTTATTATACCACTTTTTGATTCAGGGGTTTCTGAAAAGTCTGCTCCGGTCACTTATTCAAACTTGTCGTAATAGATGTGCTCTTCAGCCATTTTCTTTTGTCTGAGCAGATCCACAACACCGTCGATCATGACCGGGCTGCCGCACAGATAAGCTTCCATGTTGCTGGCGTCTGTAATGTACTTTTCGATCAGGTCGGTGACACGGCCTTTTTCGCCAGTCCAATTATCCTCAGGCCGCGGTCTGGACAGGCAAGGCATGAATGTGAAGTTTGGCAGCTTCGCCTCGATTTCCCTGAGCTCGTCCATCATAAAGAGGTCTTCGCCGGTTCGCGCGCCAAAGTAGAAGGTCGCTTTCCGCTCGCTCTTGATTTCGACCATGTGTTTCAGAATGGACATGATAGGTGCCATGCCGGTTCCGATCGCTGCCATGACGATCTCCCGGTCGCTTTCATGATAGTGGAAATCTCCGAAAGGTCCGACCACCGTCAGTTTGTCGCCTTCTTTCAGGTATTTGTGGATATAAGTACTGCATTTGCCGTCCTGCATGTAGCCCAGGAACAGCTCCACCTTGTGCTTGTCCACTGGATTGGAAGCGACTGAGTAGGCCCTGTAAACTTCCTCGTCATTTTCCTTATAGACCGGCGTCAAAATCTGGATGTACTGACCCGGTTTAAAATTGATTTCATTCTCCTCAGGCAGCGTAAGACCCACATGCATGATGGTCGGTGTCAGAAGCTTCAGCATGTCGACCTTATAGTCGTATTGGCGGACATTGAAGAGTTCCTCAGGAATCTTGATTTTAATATTCTCCTTGACCTTGCATTGACATGCAAGCCGGATCCCTTTTTTCTGCTCCACGGGTGTGACATAGCCGGCCTCCGTAGGCAAAAATTGTCCGCCGCCTTCCAATACCTCAACTTTGCAGTAGCCACAGCTTCCTTTGCCGCCGCAGGCGGACGGGATAAAAATCTCCTCATCCACCAGGGTTGACAACAGCGAGCTGCCGCCATCCACTTTGTATTCTTTTTCGTCGTTAATGATCAAAGTCATTTCCCCATAGTTGCCGATGGTCTTATTAGCTATGGAGAGCAGTAATGCGAGCGCCCCTGAGATACCGGAGACTGAGAGGACACTGATAATAATTTCATTCATGTTGGAAGCGCCCCCCTTCTATTGAATTTGAACGATACCCGAAAAACCGATAAAGGCCAGCGCCATGATCCCGGTGATGATCAACGTGATCCCGGCGCCTTCAAGGCCTTTCGGCAGTGGGTTGTTCTTGATTTTTTGCTTGATGCCCGCAAGAGTGACAATGGCCAGCGTCCAGCCAAGTCCTGAGCCTACGCCGAAAGCCATGGACTGCAGAAGCGTATAGTCGCGGATGACCATAAAGAGCGACACGCCGAGAATTGCGCAGTTGACTGTAATCAGCGGCAGGAAGATGCCCAGGGCGTAATACAAAGACTGGAAATAACGGTCTATGATCATTTCAACCAGCTGCGTAAAGGCGGCAATGACGATGATAAAAATGATAAACCTCAGGTACTCCAGGCCAAGGGGCACGAGGAGCCAGTGGTAGACCATCCAGTTGAGCAGGGTCGTGAAGGTCAGAACAAAGGTCACGGCCTGTCCCAGACTCAGGGAGGTTTTGATCTCGCTGGAGACTGCAATGAAGGAGCACATGCCCAGGAAATTGGAGAGGATCATGTTGTTGGTAAAAATCGCGGCGAAAAAGATGACGATAGGATTGATTTCACTCATGCTTTTGCGCCTCCTTTTTCTGTGGCTTTTGCATCCTTGTTCGTATCAGGGAACATATTCTTTGTGACCCAGATCAGAATGCCAAGCATGAAGAACGCGCCCGGAGGCATGATCATGAGCGTCCAGTCCACCCACCAGCTGCCTAAAATTTCGATGCCGAACAGTGAACCGAAGCCCAGGAGTTCACGGAAGAAAGCAATGACCAGGAGCACAACAGCGTAACCTGCGCCCATAAACAGCCCGTCCAGGAAGGAAAGGTGAGGCGGGTTATTCTGCGCATAGGCTTCACAGCGGCCCATGATAATACAGTTGGTGATGATCAGTCCGACATAAGGTCCAAGGGCGGCACTGATGTCAGGCTGATAAGCTTTCAGGAAAATGTCGACTATAATGACATAAACCGCAATGATGAAGGTCTGCACCATCATGCGGATATGCTTTGGCGTAAACTGACGAATCAGGGATACGGTCAAAGAGGAGAAGGCAGTGACGAACATCAGGCCCAGACCCATGATCAGGGAGTTCATCATAAGGTTGGTGACAGCCAGGGAGGAACAGATGCCCAGGATCTGGCGAAAGACCGGATTGTCCTTCCACATGCCCAAAATTGCTAGTTTCTTGACATTTGAAGCCATATTATGCACCGCTCCTTTCTGCCTGGAGAATGCGTTCAATGGTGCTGTCTATCAGCTTTCGGATCGCGTCGGAAGTCAGCGTGGCACCGGAGATGGAATCTGCGTTGCCGCCGTCTGAAGGCTTGTAAATGACGACGCGCCCGCCGTCCTCAGGTATTGGCATGTCTCTGAACTGCTCTTTGTACCAGCTTTCGTCGATCCTGCCGCCGAGTCCCGGTGTTTCCGAGTGAGAGACAAAGTCGACACCCAGGATTTTGTCATACTCAGGTGAAACTGCAATATAGCCTTTGACACTGCCCCATAGCGCTGCGCCATTCATTGGGAAGACGTAGCCGATCAAGCTGTCGCCCTGTCGCGCCTCGTAATACTCAAGAGCACCAAGAGACGCAGGAGAAATCATGGCGTCATAAGTGCTGACGACAGCGCTGTCATCCTCTGGATCCACTTCCACATCCAAAACATATAGAATGGTGCGTTGTACCTTGAGCGCTTCGAGATCTGCAATACGCTCCTTGGTGGCGTCATTCATCAGGGCGAGCGCCAGAGTCAGTACGGCTGTCAGCGCAATCATAGCCAGTGTAGGATAGAGAATCTGTTTGGTGTTCTTCTTCTTTTTAGCCAACTTTCTCGCCCCCGTTTCCGGCCTTGGCGGATTTTCTGCTCTTAAGATATTTGACGAGCTCATCCAGGATTGGTGCGAAGGTATTGCCTATCAGAATGGCAAACATGATGCCTCCGGAAAAGAGGGCGAAGCCCCTGATAATGACAGTGACAACACCTATAAGAATACCGTAGATCCATTTGGCTTCAATGGATTTTGGACTGGAGATTGGATCTGTGGCCATGAAGACGGTGCCGAAGAGAAGACCCCCGGAAAACAGTCCGAATAGGGGATGGGGCACTTGGGAGACGCCCATGGCAAAGAAGGTCGTACTCATTGCGAGATAGCCGAGAAGTACGCCGCCCATAGTTTCTTTAGAGGCCGTTTTGGTATAGATCAGGTAGATGCCCGCCAAAATGATGAGAATGGCACTGGTTTCGCCGAGAGATCCGCTGACGCGTCCTAGAGCAACATCAAAATACTCGGCAAGCTGACCTGTGGATCTGAACGTGATCAGAGGTGTAGCGGTACTGAGTGCATCCACAGGCGGCGTCAGGTAAGTGCCAAAACCTCCGAGAAGTCCGGACGCCGGCATGTTCCACTCCGTCGTCAGGAATTTTGGGAAGGAGACATAGACGAAGGCCCGTCCGACCAACGCTGGATTAAAGACGTTGCGGCCAAAACCGCCAAAGGCTTCCTTGCCAAAGACGACGCCAAAGATGATGCCTACTGCGGCAACCCAGAATGGCGTTGCGGGCGGCAGCGTGAGTGAATAGAGAACGGCGGTGACGAACACGGCTTCGGTGACAGGTTTTTTGGACTTGCGTTTAAAAGTCCATTCTGCCAGGATTCCAAAAAAGACACTGACCATAATCAGCAGAAGTGAGCGCCACCCAAAAAAATAGACCGATGCCAGAATGATCGGTGCCAATGCGTACAGGACTTTACGCATCAATGACTGTTTCATAAATTTGATTCCAAGAATCTCCGACAAAGACGAACCCCCCTCATGATGCTGTATAGGCCATATATATCCATTACAAAAACGATTAAAACATTCTTACTATTGGATTATGATATAATTATACCTGAGTTTTGAGAGAGTTTTATAGAAGAAAAAGCTGACCTCTGACGGAGGTTGGGATGAAACTGCTGCATAGATCTGGGAAAATGGGGTGGCATAAAGTGAATAAGTTAAGAGCGGCACTTGAAGAGTGGATCCGGGAGGAGGCGCTGGTCAAAGGAACGCTGAGTGGGAAGAAAACCAGCTCAGAAGTTGTGAAGGTCATTGTCAAGCCGGTCAAAATCAAAGCCGGAATAAAATTTCAATTTGAGTATCACGAAAAGAACAAGGTGGTCCACAAGAATCTCGACAGACCGGAAGCTCTTGAAGAGATTGAACTGCTGATGCAGACCAGGTTTAAGCAGCTGGATCTGAAAACTGCAAGAGCGGATGTCAAACTTTTCTCCAATTCTGCTGACAATTGCCGCGTCCTGGTGAAAAAGCTGGACGACCGGGAGGGCGGGCGCGTTGTGGATTTAAGTCACAATCGGCAAAAAAACTACATCCTGGAGGAAGGGATCCCGGTGGGTTATCTCGTTCATCTGGGTGTCCAAACGCCGGAGGGCAAAGTCGTCAAAAGCCGGTATGACAAATTCAGACAGATTAATAGATTCCTGGAGTATGTTGAGGATATTCTCAAGGTGCTTCCTAAAAGTGACAGGCCGCTGAGAATTGTCGATTTTGGATGCGGAAAGGCCTATCTGACTTTTGCCATGTACGATTTCTTTACCCGAAGACTTGGCCTTGAAGTGTCCATTATTGGCCTGGATCTCAAGGCGGATGTTGTCGCCTTCTGCAATAAGACTGCGCAGGCGCTGGGATATGAGGGTCTGCGCTTCGAAGTCGGAGATATCAGAGACCATGATGAACAAGGCGCGGTGGATCTGGTCGTGACGCTGCACGCCTGTGATACCGCTACGGATGAAGCTATAGTCAAGAGTATAGGCTGGAAGGCAGCGGCGCTTCTCAGTGTGCCCTGCTGCCAGCATGAGCTGCACGACAGGCTTCATAACGAATCGCTGGACCCTATTCTCAGACACGGTATTCTGCGGGAGCGAATGACGGGGATTGTGACAGACGCCTACCGCGCCATAGTCATGGAAACCCTTGGATACGACGTTCAGATCCTGGAATTTATCGATATGACACATACGCCGAAAAATCTTCTGCTGAGAGCGACCCGCCGCGGTCATGAAGGGGATGAGGACAGGGAATGGCTTTCGATGGCGGACTGGAGAGAGGCAGACGCTTTTGAAAGAACCTTCGGACTGGGGAAAACCTATCTCAGAACCCGGTGCGAAAGTGTCTAAGAAATAACGGGCAGACAAAATAGATGTATACTGTATACAAAAATCTAAAAATTTATTTCTGTGGAAGGGCTTGAAATTTTATAAGCGTTGGTACGACTGTGTTATAGCGATATGAATAATTGTATACAATTTAACAAACGGCGTTGACAGAGTGTATATTGTATACTATACTGAGTTATGAAAACCAAAACATTTCACACAAAAAGTTAGGAGGCAAGTTGTCGATGAGTAAGAAAGTCATGAAAACCATGGATGGCAACACCGCGGCTTCATATGTCGCATATGCGTTTACTGAAGTTGCGGCCATTTATCCAATCACGCCATCTTCAACCATGGCAGAGCTCGTAGATGAATGGGCAGCCCATGATATGAGAAACATCTTCGGACAGCGCGTTCAAGTTACTGAAATGCAGTCTGAGGCTGGTGCCGCTGGCGCCGTACACGGTTCACTCCAGGCTGGTGCGCTGACGACGACCTTCACAGCATCACAAGGTTTACTCCTGATGATCCCGAATATGTACAAAATTGCCGGTGAGCTTCTTCCTTGCGTTTTCCACGTCAGTGCACGTGCGCTCGCAGGTCATGCGCTCTCCATCTTCGGCGACCATTCAGACGTTATGGCAGCACGCCAGACGGGCTTCGCGCTTCTCGCGTCAGGTTCGGTTCAAGAAGTAGTTGATCTCGGCGGTATTGCGCACCTTAGCGCCATCAAGTCAAAAGTTCCGTTCCTTCATTTCTTTGACGGCTTCAGAACTTCACACGAAGTTCAGAAAGTTGAAATGATCGATTACGCTGACTTTGACAGAATGCTCGATAAAGAAGCGGTTGCAGAGTTCAGAAAGAAAGCCCTCAATCCTGAGAATCCGGTAACGCGCGGAACGGCTCAGAATCCGGACATTTTCTTCCAGGCGAAGGAAGCCTCCAACAAGTTCTATACAGCGATCCCGGGCATTGTTGAAGATTACATGAAAGAAATCAGCAATGTCACAGGAAGAACATACAATCTCTTCGATTACTATGGCGCACCGGATGCAGACCGCATCATCGTCGCAATGGGTTCTGTCACACAGACAATCGAAGAAACTATTGATTACTTAAATGCCCGCGGCGAAAAAGTCGGCCTCATTAAAGTCAGACTTTACAGACCGTTCGCACCTGAATACATGATGAAAGTCCTGCCAAAGACCGTCAAGAAAATTGCGGTTCTCGACAGAACTAAAGAGCCGGGTTCCCTTGGCGAGCCTCTTTACCTCGATATCCGCAACGCGTTCTACAACACTGAGAATGCACCGGAAATCGTCGGCGGCCGTTATGGTCTGGGCTCCAAGGACACGACGCCTTCCCAAATCAAGTCTGTTTACGAAAACCTCAAGAGCGACGCGCCTAAGAACAACTTCACAATCGGCATCAATGACGATGTGACGTTCCTGTCCCTCGAGTGCAAAGAGAGCATCGTCACAGAGTCTCCAAGCACAGTGCGCTGCAAGTTCTGGGGTCTTGGTTCTGACGGTACGGTTGGCGCGAACAAAAATGCCATTAAGATCATCGGCGACAAGACAGACCTCTATGCTCAAGGTTACTTCGCTTATGACTCCAAGAAGTCCGGCGGCGTTACTATGTCTCACCTTCGTTTCGGCAAGGAGCCAATCCGCTCTACTTACCTGATCGAAGAGGCGGACTACATTGCGTGCCATAACCAGGCTTATGTTTATCAATATGATCTCCTCAAGGGCCTCAAAGAGGGCGGCAACTTTGTCCTCAACTGCATGTGGACAGGTGACGAAGTTGAAGCTAACCTCCCTGCAGCCATGAAGCGCTACCTCTATGAGAAGAAGATCAACTTCTATACTATTGACGCGACTTCAATCGCGGAAGAAATCGGCCTTGGCAACCGCATCAACATGGTCATGCAGTCCGCGTTCTTCAAGCTCGCAAACGTCATCCCTGTCGAGGATGCTGTGAATTACCTCAAAGAAGCCAACGTCAAGAGTTACGGCAGCAAGGGCGATAAGATTGTCGCCATGAATGACAAGGCTGTTGACGCAGGTATTGAGAAGCTCGTCAAATTTGAGATTCCGGAGTCCTTCAAAGATGCCAAGGATGCAGCAGAAGGCGCTGCAGAAGAGCTTCCGCGCTTCATCAAGGACATTCTGATTCCTATGAACCGCCAGGAAGGCGACAACCTCCCTGTCAGCACCTTTGTAGGCGCTGAAGACGGTACCTTTGAAGCGGGCAGCGCAGCTTATGAGAAGCGCGGCATCGCAGTGACGGTTCCTGAGTGGCAGGCAGCAAACTGCATCCAGTGTAACCAGTGTTCTTTCGTCTGTCCTCATGCGGTTATCCGTCCGTTCCTTCTGACTGCAGAAGAGAAGGCGAACGCGCCTGAAGGCTTTGAGACGATCAAAGCTATGGGTAAAGGCTTCGAAGAGCTTCAGTACAAGATTCAGGTCTCCACTATGGACTGTACGGGCTGCGGCAACTGTGCCGACGTTTGTCCTTCCAAGAACAAGGCCCTCGTCATGAAGCCGCTCGATACTCAAGTCAACAAAGAAATCCCTAACTGGAATTACGCTGTCAAGCTTCCTGTCAAGGATGACCTCATGGCAACCAATACAGTTAAAGGCAGCCAGTTCGCACAGCCGCTCTTCGAGTTCTCAGGCGCTTGCGCAGGCTGCGGTGAGACACCTTACATCAAGGTTGTCACTCAGCTTTATGGTGACAGAATGTCTATTGCCAACGCAACAGGCTGTTCTTCCATCTGGGGCGGCTCCGCGCCTTCCACGCCTTACTGCAAAAACGCAGAAGGCAAAGGTCCTTCCTGGGCGAACTCCCTCTTCGAAGACAACGCAGAGTTTGGTATGGGTATGGTCCTTGGCAATACTGCAGTTCGCACGCTCATGAAAGACAAAGCCCTTGAGTTCGTGGGCCTTAATGTAGACGATGCTGTCAAGGCGCCATTCGCAGCTTGGGTCGAGGGCATGGAAGACGCCAAAGCTTCAAAAGAAGCTGCAGTGGGTATTCTCCAAATCCTCAATGACAACAGCGTGACAGACGCAAAAGCAAAAGAAATCCTCGAATTCTTCGAGACACACAAAGACTTCCTGATCAAGCGCAGCCAGTGGATTCTCGGCGGCGACGGCTGGGCATATGACATTGGCTTCGGCGGCCTCGACCACGTTCTGGCTTCCGGCGAAAACGTCAACGTTCTCGTCTTTGATACAGAAGTCTACTCCAATACAGGCGGCCAGGCTTCCAAAGCATCCCCAACGGCTTCTATCGCTAAATTTGCCGCAGCTGGCAAGCGCGTGAAGAAGAAAGACCTTGGCATGATCGCAGCGACTTATGGCTATGTCTATGTCGCTCAGGTCGCAATGGGCGCTGATAAGAACCAGTTCATGAAAGCCCTCATCGAAGCTGAAAGCTACGACGGTCCATCCCTCATCATTGCTTACGCGCCATGTATCAACCACGGCATCAAGGCTGGCATGGGCAAGACGCAAAACAGAATGAAGGAAGCGGTAGACGCAGGCTACTGGCACCTCTGGAGATTCGACCCACGCCTCAAGGAAGCAGGAAAGAATCCGTTCATCCTCGACTCTAAGACGCCAACGGTTGAATTTAAAGACTTCCTCATGGGCGAAGTTCGATACACTTCCCTCAAGAGCCAGTTCGCAGAGGTTGCTGATCAACTCTTCGAGCAAGCTGCAAAAGAAGCTAAAGATCGCTATGACGGCTACGTCCGTATGGCGAAAATGGAGTTTTAATCCAGCTACCATTTGACATCGTTTGAAATGCTGAGATAAAAGAAAACCCATCCCGGAGCTCCGGGATGGGTTTTTAAATGTTGTGGCGGAAGAAGGGGTTGATGGGCTGCAGGCCGCTGAGGAAGGCTGCGTCTGACACCGTCTTCCGTGCATTTTAATTCTCCTGCGTCAGCTGCTGAAGCAGTTCGGCAAGGGCTTCAACAGTCTCTGAACGGTAAGCGGGGGCGCAAAGGTCGAACTCCTCCCGGCTGCCATAACCGTAGCCTACGGCGACGGTGTCGATGCCACAGGCCCGAGCGCCTTCCACGTCATAATGTCTGTCTCCAATCATAAGGCACTCCTCCGGCTTCAGATGCTCCTGGCTCAGCAGCCAGTTCAGGACCTGAGACTTTTGGTCCCGCGTGTGATCCAGGGTACTTCCGGCGATTAAAGCAAAATAGTGATCCAGTTCGAGGTGCTTCAGCAGGGTTTCTGCAAAGATCTGGGGCTTTGAAGTAGCCAGATAAACAGGGACGCCAGCCTGATGAAGCTGCCTTAAGAGTTCTGGGATTCCCGGATAAACGCTGCATTCAAACAACCCGGTCACAGAGTAGTATTCCCGGTACTTTTCGACCGCTTCCCTGGCCTTGGCGTCATCAAAGCCAAAGTAGCGCGAGAAGGATTCAGTCAGCGGCGGACCAATGAAGGGTGTCAAAGCGTCATAGCCAGATTCGGGGATCTCGATGCCATAGTGTTTGAGCGCGTAGACAATCGCACGAGTGATGCCGGTTTTGGGCTCAATGAGTGTGCCGTCGAGATCAAAGATCAGTTTTTTGAAGGTCATGGCGGCGTCTCCTTTCAAAGGTTCCGTTAAAGTATGTTGTGAGTCTGGAAATTACAGTGTTCGAGCGGAGATTTTTTGAATGTTCTTACGCAACTATGTTACACTAATAAGAGGCAAAAAGAAACCGGAAGGATGGCTGACCATGTTCATACATACCCGTATTCGTCTGTTCTGCGAGCTCAATAGGGCTCAACGCTGGCTGACGCATGAGGACTTCATGGGCAAATGGCTGAAGGACGAAATGAATCAGCTAGAGCTCGTTGGTATGGAGCCCCGAGAAAAAGTCGAGTGCTTATGGAGTTCCACTGATGATCAGGGCAATACCTTCAAAGATGCTGTGGTGTTCCACATGATGCCTTGTGCTGCGAGAACCCAATACTGCACGGAGATTCACCTGATGGTGCATCCTGACACTGCAAGGTTTGAGCTGTCAAAGGGTGCTGCGGTCGAACTCGATCATGAGGCGGTCGAGGTTTGGAGGAAGTCTGCCCTTGACTATTGGAAGCAGGCCCTGGAGTCCCTCAGACAATGTGTCAATGGTGACTGGGTTATTGAAGACCGCGACCTGAACCGCAGTATACTGTTGAAAAGTCGTTTGTAGTGAGGCGTTTGTGGTTTTGTGCAGAACTAAAAAACCGCCAGGCGTGATCGTCTGGCGGTGCTGATAAATTGCAGCACATCTGTGCTGTCAGTGATTCAGCTCTATTCGCGTCTTAAGATTTCTGTTCAGATGACATATGGCCAGCTTGGCTAAGCTGATGACGGAGGCGCTGTTTTGAGCGGTTAAAAGCTCTTTGAATTCTACGATGAATTCGCGGGTATAATGTCGGTGGAATCGAAGCTCCGCACCCATTTCATCCAGTTCTTCCTCAAGGCTGAAAGCGGGTGACGCCAAAGCCTGACGTTTGGCGAGCCGCTCTTCCAACGCCTTTGGAAAGCAAGTCATTTCGTAGTCGTAAAAGAGCCATGCTTCATCCGGATCCGGCGCCTGAATCAGTCCTGCAGTGCCGTGACCAATGGCAACAATAGGCTTCATATGCGCTTTCATGTGTTTCAAAATGCGTTTCAAGTCCTTCTGGTTAGGCAGATCAGCCAGGGCACCTTTGCCGCCGGGAAGAAACAGCCCATGAAGGTGAAGGAGCATTTCTTCAGTGATATCAGAAAGTTTATAAGGAATCAGCAGTTCCGTCAGTCCGTCTACATAGCGTTCATAGGCGTTGCGTTCTTCGGGCTTCAAGGAGGCGACACCCACGGCATCTGCCAGTGGTGTGTCTCCGTCAGGCGTGGCAAACATGACTTGATAGCCGGCGTCGATCAATGTTTTATGCAGGTCTGCGAGCTCACACAGATGATAACCGCAAGAGACGGAGGTCCCGTCTGACAGAGTCAGACTACGGGCGGTGCTGATCACAGCCAGAACTTTGCCTTTGACAGCGCTGCGGCTCTGATCCTTACTGACGTCGAGTGACAGATTGGCCTCTTTTTTTGGGCCCAGGGAAAGGTCTGACATTCTGATCACCTCCTCCATTATTTATACCTCTTTTTGAAAGATTTAATCAGTACTTGAGCCAACTTGGCACGGGCAGGACATTAAAAGGCCTGTAAATTTCAAAAATTCCATGAACCGGAGGTCCTTTATGCTGGAAGTAGATATTCCTTCTTATGGCAAACTTGTTTTTAAAAATGTCGTGTTTGATTACAACGGCACGGTAGCAAAGGACGGCGCGCTCATTGAGGGCGTCATGGAGCGCCTTCAGAAACTGTCACGCACTGTCAAGATTCACATCCTCACAGCGGATACCTATGGCACTGTGAAAAAAGCATTTGAAGGCAGCCGCATTGATGTGCACATCCTTGAGAGTGATCACGGGACTCAGGAGAAACTCGAATTCCTGAGAAAACTGGGAACAGACCGCACCATTGCGGTAGGGAACGGCAACAATGACAGCCTTATGTTGAAGGAATCCATTCTTGGGATCGCGGTCATAGGTGCAGAGGGCCTTGCGCGACGGGCACTGATGGATGCGGACCTACTTTTTACGGATATCATTGACGTACTGGAAACCCTTGAAAATCCAAAGCGATTAGTCGCAACCCTGAGAGAGTAGGCCGCCATGCTGACATTTCAGGACAGCCTGATCACCTTGTCAATGGTGGTCCTATGCATTGTCAGCGCAATCCTCCTGAAGATTTCGCTCTTTTTTGGGTTTGCAACGGCAATCATATTACTCTTAATCTATTTCAGCCGAAAAGGCTTTTCTGCGAAGTCAATGGCAGAAGCGGCCATGATCGCAGTACGGGGATGTACGGTGGTGTACGTTGTCATTCTGTTGATGGGCATTTCCATTGCGGTCTGGATTGCGTCCGGTGTCATACCCGCCATTATTTATTACGGCCTGGACTGGTTTGCAAAGGAGACCTTTTTGACAGCGGCCTTTTTAATTACTTTGATCGTCGCCATGATTATGGGTACTGGGCTGGGTACGCTCAGCACCATCGGCATAGCACTTATGGGTATTGGCAGTGGATTTGGTTTTGAACCGCCCTTGGTCCTGGGCGCGATTCTTTCAGGGTCTTATATCGCGGACAAGCTGTCACCGGTCAACGGGCTGGTCAATCTGCTGCTGGGCGTGGCAAAGCTGCCCTACAAGGTTTACGCCAGAGCTTCACTCAGAACCACTGCACCGGTGATCCTGCTCTGCATCCTTCTATATTCCTGGATTGGCAGCGCGTCGGAAACAGTCTCAGCGGTGGTGGATACGCAGTTGCTCCGGGCGGCCCTAGCTGAGCAATACGTCATGAGTCCGCTGCTGTTCCTCATACCGGCCATCCTTCTTGGCATGACGTTTAAAGGGTTTAAAATTCATGTGGGCATGCTCGTGTGTATTTTGATTGGAAGTCTCACCGCTATTCTGGTACAGGGGGCAGGGGTGACGGAGCTCATCACCTGGCTGGCAAAAGGCTACAGGCTTTCTCCCGAAAGCGCGCCACTTCTCGCGGATATACTGAAGGGCGGAGGGATCGCGCCTATGCTGGAGGTGCTTTTAATCGTGCTTTGCGCGGTCGCCTTCAGCGGGATCCTGGAGCGAACGGACGCGCTGGCACCCATGATGAACAAGGTCATCTCGGAACAGGACGGTCCCGGCAGGCTTACGATCAAGACCGGGCTGCTGAGCATTCTGTTCCTGAGCGTGTCCTGCGATCAGACGCTGCCTATCCTTTTGCCTGTCAAATCACTCCGGAGCACCTTTGAATCCCGTGGTCTGACCATTGCGGATCTCGCCAGGACAGTTTCAGACACAGGCGTGATCATGGCGCCTCTTCAGTTTTGGAACGTCAACACCATCATCATAGTCGGCTTGACAGGAATCACGCCGGCTTTATATGCCAAATACAGTTTTCTCTTGTATTTGTTCCCCGTGGTCACGGTGATTTACGCCTTGATCCTCGGAAGCCGGCACGGGCGGCGCAATCAACCCTCCACAACTGAAAAAGGAGTATGACTATGACACAAAGATACAGAATGGACCTGGCTTATGACGGCAAACGCTACAAAGGCTGGCAGCGGCTTGGAGAGGATTTGAAAGCAGAGACCATACAAGGGAAACTTGAAACGGCACTGTCCAGAATTTTGGTGGAAGAAATTGAAATTGAAGGCGCCGGAAGGACGGATGCGGGGGTTCACGCGCTGGGCCAGGTCGCGACTTTTTCAGCCGAGAAAGTTTTTGATGTGAAAGAGGTTCTGAAGGACCTGAATTTTTATCTGCCGGAGGACATGGCGGTGCTGAAGCTGGAGGCGGTTCATCCGAGCTTCCACGCGCGCTACTCTGCCGTCTCAAAGACTTACCTGTACAAGATTCTCAACACAGAGATTCCGGATCCCTTCAGCCACCGGTACAGCCTGTATCTGGAAGAGTCTTTGGATGTGGCAGCCATGATCCGTGCCGCGGAGCTGTTTGTGGGGGAACATGACTTTACGGCTTTCACCACAGCCAAATCGAAGAAAAAATCCATGGTCCGCAGTATTGAACGCCTGGAGATCGTAGCCAGGCCTTTGGTGGCAGATCAGGCTCTGAATCCTGCAACAGCCCATACCCTGGACAAAAGCGTCGAGATCAGAATCACGGCGAATGGCTTCCTTCACAACATGGCCCGCAAAATTACCGGAACACTGATTGAAATTGGCCTTGGACGGATTCCGTCCGAACAGGCTAAGGTTATGCTGGAGACAGGAGACCGCAGCCTTTCGAGTGAGCTCGCGCCGGCCCATGGCCTCTACCTGGAAAGGGTCGTCTATGGCCAGCCTGGAAAAGGCCGCACCAAAAAAGGACCAACCGGGAAAAACAGCGACACTCAAGATCAGGACTAGTGTCCAGTAAACACTCAAACTAGGCATACTACAGGTTAAAATTTCACATTACTGCGTTGTCGTCAATCGCGATACTGCTTAGTATCGCTCATTTCTCCGCCTTGTTTTGTGAAATTTTACCTCTGTACTATGCTATAGTTTAAGAATTCACTGGACACTAGTCTCAAAAACAAAAAACTACCCAAATAATGGGTAGTTTTTTTAAGTTCAGCGGCCGATGGCTGAGGCAGGTTCAATGCGCCAAATTTACACCTGTGGCGGCAAGGCCTCCTCCTGGGAAGCCTGGGCAGCGTTCATCTGCTGGTAGAGCTTAGACAGCATGAAGATACTGACTATGGTAGAGATGACGTCCGCTGCCGGGTAAGTCAGCCAGACGCCCGTCAGGCCGAGTCCCGTCACGGCTGGAATAATATACATCAAAGGAATGAAGAGAATGAACTGCCTGAGGAGCGACAAGAACAGCGCAGGCTTCGCTTTTCCAAGGGCCTGATAGACGGAGGCACTCATTATTTGGATAGAGACAAAAGGAATTGCAGCGATGATGATTCGAAGCGCTTTGGCTCCAATGTCAATGACCTCCTGCTCAGGCGTAAAGAGCCTCATGATGAGTGCCGGGAAAAGCTGGGCTATGAGCCAGCCAAAGCTGGACATTGCAATGAGCACAATTTGCGCGATCCTGATGGACTCCCTGACGCGGTCAAAGCGTCTGGCGCCGAAGTTGAAGCCGGCGATAGGCTGGAAGCCCTGAAGGACACCAAACATGGGCATGAACAGAAAAGAGATGATGCGGTTGATGGCGCCGAAGGCTGAAAGTGCAATGTCGCCGCCGTACTGGACAATGGAAGTGTTCAGGAAGATCGCGAGAATGCTCCCCCCAACCTGTCGGGAAAACGCCGGGAAGCCAAGCTGCAGGATTTCGGACATATAAGCGGCATGGGGTCTGAGATGGTGGGGTTTAATCGCAAAAATGCTTTTTCCGCTGTACATGTAGATCAAGAGGTAGATGAAGGAGACGAATTGCGAAAGGATCGTCGCGATTGCGGCGCCGCGGATCCCCATGTCCAGGGCGAAGATAAAGATGGGATCCAGGATAATGTTCAGGCCGGCGCCAATCATCATGGAAACCATGGCGACCATGGCGTTGCCCTCAGAGCGCACTATGTTGTTGCCGACTACTGAAAAGCTGAAGAATACAGCCCCGTAGAAGATGACGGACATGTAGTCTCTCGCGTAGGGCAGTACGTCAACTGAAGCGCCGAAGAGCTTCAAAATGGGGTCAAGGAGGAGCGATCCGACGATCATGATGAGCACGCCAAGGATCACAATGAGGACGTAAGCGTTGCCGGCGACGTTGTCCGCCTTCTCGCTGTCGCCCTCTCCAAGGCTGATGGACGCCAGCGCGCCGCCGCCAATGCCGACCATTTGACCGACGGCGAGGATAAACATCTGAATGGGAAAAGCCACAGTCAGACCGGCCATCCCCAGAAATCCTACGCCTTGACCAATGTAAATGGCATCCACGATGTTATATAGCGCATTGACGATCATGGCCAATGTCGCAGGAACGGAAAGCTTTAAAAGCAGTTTTCCGATGGGCGCGTTCGCAAGCATTTGTTGTCTTTCATTCTGGTTGATAATCCTGCACCTCCTGTAATAAAGCATTAATTTGCTGTCTTAACAAGGAAGCAGTATATCATAAAATGAAGGGTTGTTCAATTTTGTTAAAGGATATACAAAATGACAAGGTCGCATGGAAGTTGGTGACAGCGGCCTGCGGCCTATCGATCCGTTCTTCCATTCGTGGTTTTCCGCTCCAAATGAAACTCAGTGTTGAAACTCGGTGTCTGACACCGAGTTTCAACACTGAGTTTCACATCAAAATAGACGCAGGCGGCTTTCACCACCTGCGTCTTCCTATGCGAACTATCTGGCTTTACACTTCATAGAATTCCTTCGGATCCGCCACAATAACACGGGTGTTTGGCAGTCTGCTTTCCATTTCTTCAGCGAAGGCATGGCTTCTTGGGGCTTCGCCATGGTTGATGAAAAGGTGGCTCAAATGCGGCTCGAGAGGCTCCAGCCAGTTGTCCAGGGCGGCCTGATCCGCGTGGCCCGAATAACCTTCGACGAATTCGATGCGGGCATTGACCTTTATAGGATCGTTGAAGAGGTGGATGTCCTTCAGGCCATCTTTCAACGCCCGACCCAGAGTACCTTCTGCTTGGAATCCAATGAACACCAGCGTGGTCTCTCGCTTCCAAAGATAATGCTTCAAATGGTGGCGGATTCTGCCGGCTTCACACATGCCGCTGGCGGAGATAATAACTTTAGACTTGGGTGAGCGGTCCAGTGCCATTGAGGCTTCGTGCTCAGAGACATAGGTGACATTAGGCGCATCGAAAGGATTTTCGGGACTCTTGACTTTTGCGGCGACCTCCGGCCTGTAGTAGTCGGCAAACTTTTCGTAAATCCCGGTCGCGTGAATGGCAAGCGGACTGTCTACAAAGATGGGGATGTCGTAAAAGTCATCCAGTCGGTCTAAACTGACATAGTGGGCTTTTAGTTCAAAAATGATTTCCTGCGTTCTGCCTACTGCGAAAGATGGGATTAGGACTGTGCCGCCCTTCTCCATGGTTTCTTCAATGATTTCCGCCAGCTGCGAAGCCCGGCGCCGCGTGTTGTGGTGGTATTCCAGACCGTAGGTGGACTCGATGACGACGGCCTGTGCCGGTTCAGGATGATCCGCGGCAGGGAGCATAGGATTATTGCCTGAGCCAAGATCACCTGAAAAGAGAATAGATTTCAGCAAACCGTCCTCAAGCCATTCAATCCTGACAGAGGATGAGCCGAGGAGATGACCGGCATCAAAGTATTCAAAGGTCAGGGCTTCAGATACCTGGTGCTTTTTTCTGTAAGGCATAGGGTACAAATAGGGAACGGTTTCCTCCGCGTCATCAAAGGAATACAGGGGTTCGACCTCGTCAAGTCCGGCGCGCATCCGCTTTCTGTTTTCCCATTCGTTTTCTTCCTCGTGAATTTTTCCGCTGTCCTTCATGAGGATTTCTGCGAGCGCTGCAGTGGGATAGGTACAGAAGATTTTGCCTCTGAAACCCTGCTTATAAAGGAGAGGCAAGCGTCCGGAGTGGTCGATATGGGCATGGGTCAGAATGACAAAATCGATTTCCGATGCTTTGAAATCCAGTGGCTGGTAGTTTTGTCGAACAATGATCTCATCCCCCTGGAACTGCCCAAAATCCACGAGAAACTTATGTCCTGCGCCTTCCAGCAAACACCCTGAGCCCGTGACCTGGCCGGCAGCGCCAAGAAATCTGATTTTCACCATAAACGCCCCTTTCAAATTATAGTCAATAATTTTGTGTGAATTGGGTAAAAAGTAGAGTACAACACAAAAATTCGGTAAAATGATATTACGCTATTTGTTATACCCAGTACACAGAGAAATTCCCGTTTTTACATCTTAAACGGAACATTTTCACACCAGTTAAAAGGACTATGGTATAATTTTGTACAGTGTATGAATACTTTAATGAGGTGATTCGGATGAAAATGATCAAAGTCATGGAAAAACGCAAAACGATTCGCGAGTACAAAGATGCAGCACTATCCGCCAATATAATGAATCATGTCCGCGAGACCATCACGAGCATACCTCCCCTCACTGAGACGGCCACCGTCGAAATTGGCGTTCTTCAGGATGGCAGCAGTGTTTATAAAGCACTTGACGGTATTGTAGGATATCACGGCATTATGATCAAAGCGCCTCATTATCTCGTCATGATGTGTGAAGACCGCGAAGAGAATTTCATTGCGGCAGGGCACGCGGGAGAGTGGCTAAGCCTCGAACTTACCAAAATTGATCTTGGAAGCTGCTGGCTTCAGACGGCAGCAAAAAGTGACCTTGTCAAAGAGAAGCTAGGGATTCAGAGTGAACTGGTAGTCGCGTCCATCCTCGCTTTTGGCGAACCAAAGGGCGGCACCAGACTTTCAAGAATTTACGACGCTTCAGGGGATCATTCAGCTTCTGCATTGACTAAATTTGGCTATCCGTACATCGACGCCTCCTATAAGGATGAGTCTCACAGCGACCGGTTGTCGATCAGCGAAATCGTATACAACAAAACCTTCGGCAATATCATGTCGCTGGATGAGATTGAGCAGCTAGGCTTCGAAGAAGTATTTTTCTATATGCGTTTTGCGCCATCCTGGGGGAACTTACAGCCGTGGAGATTCGTCTTACAACCAGACAGGCTGATTTTGGCCATGAAGCGCAACGAGACTCTCGAAGCGCACACGGGTCTGATCGACGCCGGAATCGCTATGCTCTATCTGGACAGCGCCATGAAGAGCAAGGGCTTTTCCGGAAACTGGCTTGTCGGTGAAACGCAGTGCGCTGAAAAAGCTATGATTCCTGGAGACTATTGGATCGCAGGCTGTTATAAGTTTTAGAATTTCTTTAATACTAAAAACCTGAAATTCTGCAGTTTGAAAACAATCAGTCTCAGAGCCCATTTGGTGTCCCGGGAAGACAGGCAAAAGGAGGATTGCTGCAATGATGACCTGGAGTCTAAAGAAGACCACCGCATCAGAACGGCACACGCATAAACTGCCAAAAATCCTGATCACGGCCATATTGTTATTGGTCATGGCGATCAGCAGCACCTATGCCTATGGTGTTGACATTGATGCAGAGAAACCCTATACCATCCTTGAAACCTATTACTCTCAACTGCCCGAAGACCTGTCAGTGACACTCAAATATGACAGATACCCAGCGCCGGAGCACTACGTCGTGATGTTGAACGGAACGACCAACATCCGCAGTAAACCCGGACTCGACGGCAAAATTATCAAAAAAGCTCAGCTCAACGAAAAAATTTCAGTCATTCAAAAAGTGGAAGGCCGCAAGTGGAGCAGCACCAGCAGCCCTTACTGGTACCGCGTCTACTGGAAAGACGTCAACGGCATGAACCGTTTTGGCTTCATCACAGCGGATCTTGCGACGAAGAGGGAATTCCAGTTTGACAAAATGTTTGCTGAGCTGCTGCACCTTGAAAAGAATGTCAACGGAAAGAGAACGGGCTATATTGACAACTTCAGAAATGTTAACGGCGCGCCGCCTTTGTTCCAGGGACAATATGCCCAGGACAACTACGGTATCGAGCGCTATCAAGCCGCACCCGGCTATAAGGAGCCAAACACGTCGTCGACCTTCAGATATATCCAGGACGGCCGGCTGGTGGACATTTTGGGTGAGTCTGGCAGCTTCTACAAGGTCAATGTCATTGACCTGAGGGAGACCTTCTATATTCCTAAGAAGTATATCACCGAAAGAAATTCGATTCAGGAACTGAAGCAGACTATCGTCATTGACAGAAAAAATCAGAACGAAGGCGTCTTCGAGAAAATCGACGGCAAATGGCATATGATTTCCTATGTTTATGCGACGACAGGCGCCCAGGACAAGTATCGCTATCCAACAGACCTTGGGGACTTTATGGCGATCTACACTCGAGATAAGTTTCTTTATCTGGATGACGAGACCAAAGAGCTTGCAGGGTATGCGCCCTATGCCATCCGCTTTAATGGCGGGGCCTTCATTCACGGCGTGCCGGTCAACTACACGCTGGTCAGACAGCGCGTCGTCATCTCGCCGGCTGTTTACGACGCTGAGGGCAATGTTGTCACGCCGGCGGTGACTGCAGTCAGGATCGTCGACTATAAGGATCCGGGCATGATAGAATTCTCTTCAGGCCTTGGAACGGTACCGCGATCCCATAAATGTGTGAGGAACTACACCAGCCACGCGAAATTCCTGTATGACTGGATTAATATTGGCGAAGCTTCCGTCATCGTCATTGAATAGCATCGACAAAAGGTGCTGACGGAAAAGGTCGCGTGATATGAGTGAATGGAAGACAAAAAGATTATGTAAAACAAACAAACGAATGACCATCGACAGAAATGGGATGGGTATGATAAAATTTAAACGAAATAGCAGGTTCGGCAGAGCATGTGCCCAATCTTTTAATAGAAGTTTATAGCTGATCATACCTGCAACGACATAAGAAATTTAACTACACCATCTGAAGGCAGGAAGCCTGAAAAGTGTTTCCTGTCTTCAGTTTTGTAGTCAAGGATGAGGTGGCCTGTGTTTAAATTGAGTAGTGAAGTGAGAAAATCGGATGCGCAAAAACGTCCATACCGGCGATGTGTTGGTATTTTGGCCGGCGCGCTCGCAGTCCTAACGCTGGGCGCATGCAGCGCGACTCCGGCTCAGGAGGCGGTGAACGGTTTTGGGGATGCTTTTAAATCCGGCCAGGTCATAACGACTGCGGAACATGCCTTGATCGCGAGCAACCTGAATATCCGGGATGCCATACATAAAGGTCGTGCAGTTCTAGAGGCGAAGCTGAGAGAAGAGATTTTAAAGAATACGGTGTATGTCAAGGCAGACAATAAGTCTGTCTATGCCGCTGAAAGCTTGGCAGAGCCCGCTGCAGGCAACTTTAAGAAAGGTACATCCTTTTACGTGGTGAGCAGGAAGGCTGCGGCTAATGGGTCAGGCGAGCTGCTTCAAGTAAAGCGGGCTTATGAGGATGCCGCAACCCTGGGATGGATGGATTCCAACGGACTCGCGGCCTCCAGGTCAGAGCTGATCCAGTCACCTTACGCGGGTGCTGACTACGAGGCGTTTGTGCGGCCTTATGAATATCCTGAAAATCCAAGGGTCAAGGTCAAGGGGGTCTACGTCACCGGACATTCGGCGGCGGGTGCTAAGCTTGAGCAGCTGATTCAGCTGGCGGACACTACGGACATCAATGCTTTTGTCATTGACGTTCTGGACGACAACGGACACCTGCTTTTTAAGAGTGATAAGGCAGAAGAATTCGTTCCGGGTGTCAACGATAAAGTTTATATCAAGGACATGGAAGCCTTCATTAAGCGCCTGAAGGAAAAGGACATTTACCTGATTGCCAGAATTGTCACCTTCAAATCGCCAAAGTTCGCAAAGGCACATCCTGAACGCGCGATCACGGTCCGCGCTACCGGTCAGCCCTATGTAGGCAATGATAAAATTCTTTGGGTATCCCCTCACGACCGCATGCTTTGGGATTATAACGTTTCAGTGGCGGAAGAGGCGGCGAGGCTCGGCTTTGACGAAATCCAGTTCGACTACGTGCGCTTTCCGGCGTCGAACGGCGGCAAGCTTGACGCTTCTCTGGACTACAGAAATCCCGAAAATGAGACCAAAACCGCGGCCATTCAGAAGTTTCTCGTCTATGCCCACGAACGGCTGAGTCCTCTTGGCGTCTATACGGCAGCAGACGTCTTTGGCTGGGCGGCGTCCTCCCAGAATGACGTCGGCATAGGACAGCACTGGGAAGCCATCTCCAATGTCGTAGACTACCTTTGTCCAATGATGTACCCAAGCCATTATGGTCCGGGCAATTACGGCTTTGCTGTTCCGGACGCAAACCCCTACGGCGTCATTGATAAGGGGATCAAGGATTCCCTGGACCGCAACCTCAACATAGAAACGCCTGGCACGCTCCGCCCGTGGATTCAGGACTTTACCGCAACCTGGGTCAGAGGCCACATCCGCTATGGTGAAGCTGAACTCAGGGCTCAAATTGAGGCGTTGAAGGCAAACGGGGTGGATGAATATCTCCTTTGGAACGCAGGCAACAGTTATACGTCAGGCGCGTTGAAATGATGAATCACCTGTTGGCCGGTGAGATCCGGATTGAATTTGCGACCATCGGCAGGGCTTAAAATAGAATGAATTACGTGGAGGGATGGAAATGGACATAAAATCAGGCAAGGACTACGCGGAAATGCTGCTTTCCATAGGCGCTGTCAGCATTCGGGGAGAGGATGCTTTGTTTACCTGGGCATCCGGGATCAAGTCCCCAATTTATTGTGACAACAGGCTGGTCATTGGTTACCCGGACATCAGAAAGAGCATTGCCCGGGGGATCGCTCAGAAGATGACCGCAGATTTCGGGGCGGATTTCGACCTCGTCGCAGCGACGGCAACTGCCGGGATTCCTCATGGCGCGTGGGTCAGCGACATTCTGGAGAAACCCATGGTCTATGTCCGTTCGAGCCAGAAAGAGCACGGAAAGGGTAATCAGATCGAGGGGCCTTACAAGGCTGGGCAGCGCGTGCTCCTCGTGGAAGATCTTTTGTCCACCGGCGGCAGCTCGCTGAAATGCGTTGAGGCGCTGGAGGCGGAGGGCCTGGAGGTGCTCAAGATATACGGCATTTTCAACTACGGCTTTGAGTCCATGAAGCTCAGATTAGCAGAGCGCAATATGCCTTATGAAACCCTGACGGACTACCCGACGCTGCTGGAGCTGCTCCGCGACCAGGGGAAACTGACCCGGGAAGAGGCAGAGCGTCTTGCGCTGTTCAGCGATAATCCGAGAATTTTTACGGAAGACTAAAGGGTGCTCCATGGCGGTGCCTGAAGTTCCGGAATTAAACACGTATTTGCAGGGAGCGCAGGCGCGCTCCTTTTGCTTTGAGCGGTGTCTTTAATAAGTGCCTTGAAGTTGAAGGCGCCAAGGTGTTACCTGTCAAAGGGTTGTGGTATAATCTCTCTGGAGGGATTCAACATGCGTATGAGAAAAAAGCCCGGGACGGACGAGAAACTGTCGGTCAAAGGTGAATTGTTAATCAAAAAGCCGGAAGTATTTAAAGGCCGTTGGCATAAGGCCTTTTCAAATGATATGCCTGTCCATCTTGAGCTGGGGTGCGGCAAAGGCCAGTTTGTCACGGGGCTCGCAGCCCGTTACCCCAACCTCAATTTTGTGGCGGTGGAAATCAAGGGTGAAGTCATCCTGCAGGCCATAGAGCGCGCGGAAGCTCAGGGCCTTTCCAATATCAGGTTTATCCACGGGAATATTCGAGAGCTGGACACGTGGTTCGCACCGGATGAGGTGTCGCATCTCTATCTGAATTTCAGCGATCCGTGGCCCAAAGGCCGTCACGACAAGCGACGCCTGACCCATCACAGGTTCCTGAAGAGCTATTCAAAGATTTTGTCTGCCGATGGTTGGGTGCACGTCAAAACCGACAACCGCGACCTCTTTGAATTCACCCTCAATCAGTGCTTCGACCTGAACCTCAAGCTCAGAAACCTTTCCCTCGACCTGCACGGCATTTTGCCGCGGGGCAAGTTCGAGCGAAGCGCGCCGGAGGGCATCATCACGACGGAGTATGAGGATCGTTTCACCAGACTGGGCATGCCCATCCACTATGTGGAGATCAGCCTCAAGTCACTGAAATAACCATAATTGAATTCAAACGAAGGAGGTTGCGAATAGACATGGACAAAATCCTGAGAAGAAGCATCGTCGCTTTGGTGTTGATTGCTGTGGGCGCTTTGGTCTTTGAAGCGTATGTCCTACTGATGCAGAGCGCCTTCTTTGAGCAGGCTTTTTTGGGGGGGCTCAAAACCTTTATCAACTGGGGCTTTGCCATCTATATTTTTTTGGTGGGCATTGTTATTTTGATTGAGAACAAGAATCCGTCCAAGACCATCTCCTGGCTGCTGGTGCTCTATTTGCTGCCTTTTGTGGGATTTGTCTTCTACATTCTCTTTGGCGGGCACTATCGCGACAGATACAGGGTGAGGCAAAAGCGCAGCGGTGACTATCCGAGGTCCAACATGGAAAATGCCGCCGAAATTCAGAAGGAAATCATTGACTACATTGAATTGTTCCGAGGTGAAGCGGACGCTGTCAATAACCGCATGATCAATCTGCTGCTTCGAAATTCCAATTCGCCCTTCACCATCAACAACAGGGTGGAGATTCTGACCAACGGAGAGGCGACGTTTGAGCGCATCTTCGAGCGCATAGAACAGGCCCGGAATCATGTACATGTCGAATTTTTCATTATTAGGAATGATATTCTGGGCAACCAGTTTAAGGAGCTTCTGATCCGAAAGGCCAGGGAAGGCGTGCGTGTCCGGCTCATCTATGACAGCGTAGGGTGCTGGAAGCTGGGAAAAGGCTACGTTCAAGACTTGAAGGACAATGGCTGTGAAGTCTGCCCGTTTTTTCCGGTGACCTTTCCGGTGTTGTCCAGGGAGCTGAATTACAGAAACCACAGGAAAATAGTCATTGTGGATGGCCATACAGGCTTCCTGGGTGGCCACAATGTCGGAGATGAGTATCTGGGCAAAAAGCATCTGGGCTTTTGGAGGGATACGCACATCATGATGGAGGGCGAATCGGTCTACTCGCTCCAGGACATTTTTCTGAACGACTGGGCCTTCGTCTCGGGTATGGATGTCAAGCCTGAGGGAATGTTTCCGAAGCTTTCTAACTATGGCGAGACCATGACCCAAGTGATCTCCAGCGGCCCGGACTCAAACTGGAAGACGATCCTGCAGGCGTATTTCGCCATGATCTCCTCGGCAGAGGACAGGATCTGGATCACGTCGCCCTATCTGGTGCCCGAGGAAAGCCTGAAAATGGGGCTGATCACCGCGGCACTCAGCGGGATCGACGTCAGAATTATCATCCCGTCAAAGCCGGACCATTTCTTTGTCTTCTGGTCGACGCAGGATAATATAGAGGAGCTTTTGGAGGCCGGCGTCAAAGTCTACGAGTACCAGAACGGCTTTATTCACAGCAAGGTACTGCTCATGGACGGCGTGGCGGCAACTGTTGGCACAGCCAACCTGGACATTCGCAGTCTGGAAATGAATTTTGAGGTGAACGCCTTTATCTACGATCCGGAAGTGGTGCGCAGGCTGGAAGCGGATTTTTACAGAGACATGGAGGACAGCGTATTGCTGGACTATGACGTATTCAAGAAAAGGCCGTTCCGCAGAAAATTGCTTGAAGCTGTGGGCAGGCTGGTGTCGCCGCTGCAATAGCAAACAAGGAGGGAAACATGATTTATTGGGGTTTGATTATCGTCATTATTGCCGTTGACCAGTGGTCGAAGCAGCTGGCGATCAGCAAGTTGTTGCCGGTACGTTCCATTGAATTGATACCGGATGTGTTTCATTTGACGTTTACGCGCAATACCGGCGCGGCGTTCAGTATTTTGAGGGATAAGCAGCTGATCCTGATCATCTTCACTTCGCTGGTGATCCTGTTCATGATTGGGCTGCTGTACCGTCAGATCAAGAACGGCAGTTCAGTGCTTCTCCTGCTGTCGCTGGCCATGATCATAGGCGGCGCCTTAGGCAATCTGATCGACCGGATGCGCTACAATTACGTGGTCGACTTCTTCGACTTCACGTTGATCAATTTCGCGGTCTTTAATATAGCGGACATTTTTATAACGGTGGGGACCGTTGCGCTGATGCTCTATGTGATTGTGGATGGGAAGGCGCTAGATTTTTGAAAAAGGAAATAGGGATCTGATACCAATTTCCACTTTGGCTAAAGCTGCTCATTGTGATCCTCAAGTTTTTGATCCCAATGACATGAATTAAACAAAAACAAAAAGCGGGCCGCGGCCCGCTTTTTCACATGTCTGGACTGTTTTTATTTGACGTCAGGCTCCTGCTTCAATAACTTGAGTCTTAGACGTACTTCTTAATCATTGCTGGCGCTACGCGGCACTTTTCCTCCGAAACCGCGCAAGGCGCGAATCTGAGTCCCCCTTGAAGCGGAATTGCGAAAAGGTTTTCTTTTTTAAGCGCGTTTGAAACTGAAGCTGGGTCTTTACATGGGATTGTGATAAAAAAGCCATCTCTGAACGGGCATGTTTCGAGCCCGACCTTTTTGGCTTCTTCCATGAAAACTGCGTTTCTGCGGTCCAGCATCGCCTTAAAGACCTGGCGCTCTTCCTCGGCCTTGTCAAACAGCGCAGGGTCCTTATAAATATCCGCCAGAACCCGCATGGCGGCGCGTGTGCCGTTCGACCAGGCCGCACGGTTGGAATAGGCGCAGACGTCTTTGAATTCCATAGCCAAATCCTGTGTGGCGGCAAGGCAGATAATAGCGCCGCCCCGCATGCCATACATGGTGTAGCCCTTGGAAAGGCTGAAGGCTGTCAGGACCAGCAGGTTCTGCGGCAGGTCCCCGAAGTGCTTGAAGAAGTCCCTGGAAGCGTCGATGCTGCCGGCGAAATCAATGTAGGCGACGTCGACCATGAGGATAATTTTCTTGGAAGGATCCGCCGCTTTTTCCCTGAGGAAGCCCATGATTTCCTGCCATTCCCCGTCA
Organism: Acidaminobacter sp.; assembly: GCF_030247605.1. Taxonomy (GTDB): domain Bacteria; phylum Bacillota; class Clostridia; order Peptostreptococcales; family Acidaminobacteraceae; genus Acidaminobacter. Next base: position 87,001 of record NZ_JAOTSB010000006.1, read on the forward strand.
GAGATGGAATAGCCCGTCGGATTGTGAGCAGGCGTGTTAAGGATGATGAGGACGCGTTCCTGGGCTGCGATCAGCTCTGAAGCTGCGGCTTTGAAAGCGTCCACGTTCATGCCGTCTCCTTTGAAATAATCGAAAGTCCTGACACGGCGGCCGTGCTCTTCGGCAATGGTCTTGTAGGGTGCCCAGTACCAGTTGGCGATCAGGATCTCGTCGCCCATTTCCGTGTAGTTCCAGACGGCATGCTTGATGGCCCCTGTGCCGCCCGGGGTTGCGACAGCCTCGGAATAAGCGTTGGGTTTATGGCCTCTGAAGCATGCGTCCTGAACGGCGCTCAAATAATCCGGCAGACCGGCGATAGGCGCATAGGCCCCCAGCTCGGAATCCGGCAAGGTGTGAAGCCGCTCCATGACGGTAGGGAGGAACGCCAGTTGACCACTGTCGTCCATCAAAACGCCCAGCGTGGAATTGATGACTTTTTCAAAACCGTACTTTGCTTCAGCGTCCTGGGCCTCGCGGCCGGTGCCAAAAATGACATCAGGAACGACGGGCCGCTTGGAATGCGGCGCGACCATGCTGAATGAATTGCTCATAATTAAACCTCCTGTTGATCTGTGTATTATGTCCGCTGAATCAGGCGCAGGAACAGCCGTCGGTGACACATTTTCAACTATCATACAAAATCGCTTCGTTAAATGCAATGCCGATGTCAGAAAATTGTATCTTTTTGTGACTATCGGCAAAAGATTCAGCATAGGTCATTAGTTTTTTCAGGTTGGCATCATCGCGTCCCCTTTGTCTTTCAAGCCCATGGCCAGGCTGTCAAGATTCCCTCGCGGTTGGCACGGAAGTGGTGTATAATGTGGTAGACAGGCCATTACAGGCTTTTTGCCGATGGTGTTGTAAAGGAGTTGTGCGGATGGCGTTCTTGCAGTCTTACCTTAAATTCACCGGCATTATGCTGGGTGCGTCGGTCATTCTCGGGATTTTGGCGGCGCTGCTGACAGAACTGAAGCTGCTGCAGGGCATTTATGTCGTTCTGTTTGCGGTGGGTGTACTCTGTCTGCTTTACGCGTCGGCCATGCTGGTGGGCACACCGAGAAAGCGGTTTGAATACTACATGAAGATGGAGTATGATTCGGACAGCGCAAAACCCAAAAATGCCAAAACCTACGAGTCCTTTGGCGTATTGCCGGGATTGCTTGGGATCACGGCCATTGTCTTCGGGTTTTTACTCGAAGCTTTGAATAGATCACTGTAAAGGGAGGAACATTATGTCGTATGAATTTTTGAAAGTCGAACAGAAAAATGCCGTCGCGGTTGTTTCACTGAATCGGCCTGAGGTGCTGAACGCGCTTAATGAAGCTGTGCTTGAGGAACTTTACGAGTGCATGGAGCAGCTTAACTCGGCACTTGAGACCAGAGCAGTGATATTGACAGGAGCAGGCAGAGCTTTTGTGGCGGGCGCTGACATTCAGGCCATGTCCGTCATGTCCCCTGAAGAGGGGCAGCGCTTCTCCGAACTGGGCATGAAGGTGATGACCCGGATTGAAACCCTTGAAAAGCCTGTAATAGCTGCGATCAATGGCTTCGCCATAGGTGGGGGATGCGAATTGGCGCTGGCGTGTGACCTGCGCCTTGCCGGCAAGTCCGCTAAGATGGGACAGCCTGAGGTTACCTTGGGGATCAGTCCCGGATTTGGCGCGTCCCAGCGGCTGCCGCGGCTGGTGGGTATGGCATCGGCCATGGAGCTGATATTGACGGGCTCGTTAATCAAAGCTGAGGAAGCACTGAGAATTGGGCTGGTCAGCCATGTCTACGAGGATGAGGCGTTAATGGAGGAGGCTTTGGCACTCGCTGAGAAAATCGCTGCCAACCCATGGGTGGCGGTCAAGTATGCCAAGAAAGCCATGCGTCAAAGTCTGGATCTTGAAATAGGTCAGGGCTGCGCTTACGAAAGCGCTGTATTTGGCCTGACCTTCGCTACCGAAGATCAAAAGGGCGCTATGAAGGCGTTTGTCGATAAATCAAAATACACTGCAAAGCACCGCTAGGGGGAGACAAGCATGAAAACAATAGGGATAATTGGAACCGGTACTATGGGTCTTGGCATTGTTCAGGCTGTCGCAATGAGCGACGTCGAGCGCGTTGTTGTGAAGGGACTTAATGATCAGCTTCTGGATCAGGCGTTTGCAACGCTTAACAAAACCTTTTCCAAACTCGTCGAAAAGGGAAAAATGGATCAGGCGCAAATGGAAAGCCTGCTCCACAAAATATTCGGGACCACAGAGGATGAGGACCTGGCTGATTGTGACCTGATTATTGAAGCTGCCGTTGAAAATATGAAGATCAAAAAGGAGATTTTTGCAGCACTGGATCGCGTTGTAAAGCCAAGCGCTATTCTGGCAACCAACACTTCATCTCTCAGCATCACGGAAATTTCTTCTGCAACCAATAGACCAGACAAGGTTATTGGCATGCACTTTTTTAATCCGGTGCCTTTGATGAAGCTGGTAGAGATCATATGCGGCATAGCGACCTCGCCTGAGACTTATGAGGCCATAAAAGCGCTGTCCGAGCGCATGGGCAAGGAACCGGTCCGCGTGGAAGAGGCGCCTGGGTTTGTCGTCAACCGGATCCTGATACCTATGATCAACGAAGCTATAGGCGTGTTGGCAGACGGTGTGGCGGAGCCTCAGGACATAGACAAAGCCATGATGCTGGGGGCAAATCATCCCATTGGACCTTTGGCGCTGGCGGATCTCATAGGCAATGATGTTAATCTGGCCATCATGGAGGTCCTCTACAATGAGTTTGGCGACTCGAAGTACCGCCCGCATCCGCTCCTGAGAAAAATGGTGCGAGGGGGACTTTTAGGCAGAAAGACCGGCAAGGGCTTCTACGATTACAGCGGGAAGTAAGGTTCTTAAGAAAGAATTAATTTTTGGCTGGCCCCTAGTGTCCTGTGAATACTAAAACTACAACATAATACTGCGGTAAAATTTCGCGGAACAAGGCGGAGGAATGAGCGATACTGGATAGTATCGTGATTGACGACAACGCTGTAATGCGAAATTTTAACCAGTAGTATGTCTGGTTTTAGTGTATACAGGACACTTGCCTGAAAAAAATTCTGTGGTATGATATGAATAGTGATTTTTTGGCGGTTTCAGTTTCTGTTTGAGCCGTGGAAGGGGAATTCAATGAGATACTATGTCAAAGTATTTTTTATCGCGTTTATCGCGTTTTCACTCATATTCGCCGGTGGAATTTTTGCCTATCAAAAATTCTATACCCCGGGCGGAGGAAGTGAGGTCGATCCGTTGAATCCCGGTGATCCGGCTGAGGAGGAACCATCCAACGAACTGGAGAGAATGGTCAAAGATGGTAAGCGGATCAATGTGCTTCTTGTGGGCGTGGACGGCGGTCGAAGTGACACGCTGATGCTGCTTTCCTTTGATCCGAAGCATAAGCTTGGGAATATTGTTTCAGTACCCCGGGACACCTATTTTCACATTGAAGGCAAGGATGCAGCGGATCTAAGAAAGATCAACGCGGTCTATGGCTTCAAAGGGGATGACGGCGGTGCCCCTGGCGTAGCCAAGGCGGTCAGCGCTATCCTGGGCGTGCCGGTGCATCATTACGTCAAACTCGACTATGAAGCCGTTGAGGCCGTGGTCGACGTCGTTAAGGGCATTGAAGTTGATGTGCCGTTTGACATGGATTATGATGATCCTTATGCGGATCCGCCGCTTCACATTCATTTTGATAAGGGCTTACAGACCTTAAACGGCGAGGAAGCGGTCGAATATCTCAGATGGCGTAAAAACAACGGTTCTGAAGGCCAGGGCGACTTACCAAGAATTGGGCGTCAGCAGGATTTTGTCGTGACTTTGGCCAAGAAAGCCATTGGTCTAAAACTGCCCATGGTCATCAAAACAGTTTTTGATTACCTTGAAACAGATATGAATCTTGGAGATATGGTTTACCTGGCTTCGGTGGGCATTGGCGTCGATTTTTCGAAGCTTGAGTCCACGACTATACCAGGTGAAGTCGGCATGAAAAATGGCGGTTCCTACCTGTTCCACGATCCTGAGCAGACTTACGAATTAATGAAAGGCATCTACGAACGCACCCCTGAAAGTGATGCTGCAGCTGAAGCGGAGGCTGCGGCAGCTGCTGAAGCGGAAGCTGGCGCTGGATCTGAAGAGAGTGAAGACAATAAAAATTAAAGCAATAAACGGGTGCTCCATTAGTGGGCACCCGTTTTAAGTTTGAAATTTAATATTCGATATAAAGAAGGAGTCCAATGCCAATTTCAATTGAAATTGGCATTGGACTCCTTCTTGAATAATCTATTCGAGCATTAACTTTCCAAGCTCGTTGATATTGCCCGCACCCATGGTGAAAACCAGGTCGCCTGAAGCAGCGTGGCCTTTCAGATAGGAGGCGATTTCTTCAAAGGATGAAATATAGTAGGCTTCTTTGCCTGAAGTCTTAATCATTTCTGCAAGATCCCTTGAGTGGACGAGCCCGGTATCCTTCTCTCTGGCAGCGTAAATATCCGTGATAATCACGACGTCCGCCTGTTCAAAGGCCGTTGAGAACTCATTCAACAGCTCATGGGTTCGCGTATAAGTATGTGGTTGGAACACACAGAAAATTCGTTTGTGGGGAACGTTTTTCGCAGCGTTCAGAGTCGCTTTGACTTCGGAAGGATGATGCGCATAGTCGTCGATAATTTTGACCCCGTCCTTTTCGCCCAAGTGGTCAAAGCGGCGTACGGCACCTTTAAATCTGGAGAGTGCCAGTGCGGCATCCTCAACCGGGATACCAACATAGGTCGATCCGACAAACGCGGCTAAAGCATTGTAGATATTGTGTCTTCCTGGCACTTCGAGATGCAGTGCGGCGAGGTTTTTGCCTTTATGGTTGATATTGAACCTCGGGAATCCGGACGAAGTGAATTCAATGTCGGTCGCCTGATATTCGCAAGTGTTTGAGAGCCCAAAGGTTATAACGCGGCATTTGGCAGCATCCGCAACTTCGAGACAATTCGGATCATCTCCATTCAGGATGAGGACACCATCTGCCGGTGTGTCGGAAATATAGCGTCTGAAGGAGTCCTTGATGTGGTCAAGATCTCTGAAATAATCCAAATGGTCTGCTTCTATGTTGAGAACGACGGAAATCTTTGGCTTGAAACTGAGAAAGCTTTCCTTATATTCGCAGGCTTCTGTGACGATAATATCCCCATGGCCAACGCGGGCATTGCTTCCAATTTCCTTTACTTCTCCGCCGATGAGGAGCGTCGGATCCAGGTCGCTCTGACTGAGGACTACAGATACCATAGAGGTCGTGGTGGTTTTGCCGTGTGACCCTGAAATGGCTAGGCTTAGTTTGAACTCACGCATGATGATGCCAAGCATATCCGCTCTGGTGATGCACGGGATGCCACGCTCAATGGCACGTGCCAATTCTGGATTGTCAGCCCCAACAGCGGTTGTATAGACGACGACGTCCACATCATCCACATGGGAGGCTTCGTGGGTGAAGTAAATCTTGATGCCCTTCTGCTCCAGATTGTCAGTCAGCGTACTGTGCTTCAAATCAGATCCGGAGACCTGATAGCCGCGGTTGTTCAGAATCTCAGCAATAGCGCTGACGCCAACACCGCCAATGCCGATCAGGTGGTACTTTTTATTAAAAGGATTCAATTCCAACATATCGATTCTCCTCGTTTTGGACAATTAAATACATTTCTATACATCAGGCACCGTTTTCCCTCGACTGAAGTCGCGAGTAAGTAAGGTGGTTTAATCAATAAAAGGTCAGAAGACATTATACCATAAATAACCGGGAAGAATACATAGTATTGAACTGCGGTCAACATAATTCTGCGATAATTCTGCAGCAGACTGAGGTAAGAAGTTCAAAAAAAGCAAAAAAGAACGTGCAATAACCTGAAAATACGAAGATTAAAGTAAAGTCCTTCTTGAAATCCTCAAAAAAAGCGAATAAACTAAAGATAAATCTTTATAACATTCGGTTGGAGGGCGTTCATGGATAATAAGCTGAAACGCAATGAACGGATTGGCGCTATAGTGAAAGTACTTTGCGACAGACCAAACAGGATCTTCACTCTGGGTTATTTTACGGAGCTGTTTAATGCAGCAAAGTCGACGATCAGTGAAGATCTCGTCATCGTCAAAAAAATCATGGAGACCATGTCCTTTGGTCGTGTTGAAACCATCGCAGGCGCGGCGGGCGGAGTCAAATACATTCCAGTAGTTGTGCCGGAGCGCAGGACAAAGATACTGGAACAAATTGCGGATAAAATGCGCGATCCTAAAAGGATTATTCCGGGCGGATTCCTTTACATAGGCGATTTGCTGTACGATCCATACTTTATGAAGGATGTCGGGGAGATTTTTGCGGAGATGTTCTCTTACAGAGGGATCGACTACGTGCTGACTGTGGAGACCAAGGGCATCCCGCTGGCCATGATGACGGCAAACGGGCTGAACTGTCCGCTGGTTGTCGCGCGCAACGAAAACCGTGTCACAGAAGGTGCGACCATCAGCATTAATTATGTCTCAGGCTCGACAGGGCAGATTCAAACCATGTATGTTTCGAAAAACGCCATAAAGCCCGGGTCCAAAGTTTTAATCATTGACGACTTTATGCGTGCCGGCGGTACGGTACTTGGTCTGATAGACCTGGTCCATGAGCTTGGCAGTGTGGTGGAAGGCGTCGGCGTACTCCTGGAGACTGCGGAGCCCGCGAATAAAATGGTGAGCGACTATACGGCGCTGTTGACGCTGGATCGGGTTTCAAGAGAGGAAATCGTTGTCAGACTGAAACAATAATGGTCGGCTGAGGAACCATCGGTAAAAAATGTAACACAATATTTAAAATATTTCGAAAAATTTTTTATTATTGAAGGATTTCAGGCATCAGTGTTGAATTAGTATCGGACGTGTTCAAGCACCCTGTAAACACAAAAACTAGAACTGCAACAGGTTAAAATTTCGCAGTCCGGCGTTGTCGTCATCCGCGATACTGCTTAGTATCGCTGCTTTCTCCGCCTTGTACTTCGAAATTTTTCCGCTGTTGTAGGATATAGTTTTAGAATTTACAGGGTACCAGCGTTAACTCAGACAGAGCGAAAGGCAGGTTCGAGAGGATGAAAATAACTGACGTCAGGATTCGCAAACTGCGGGATGAAGGCAAAATGAAGGCCGTTGTGTCGGTGACACTGGATGATGTCTTTGTCGTTCACGACATCAAGATCATTGAAGGCCAGAGTGGCTTATTCGTCGCCATGCCGAGCAGAAAAGTCGGAGAAGGCGACTACCGTGACATTGCGCATCCTATCAACCAGGAGACGCGTAGAATGCTTCAGGACGTGATCTTTGCGGAGTATGACCGCGCGAAGACCATCGGAGAATTTGATGAAGCGGAAGAACTGACTGACCTTTAAGCGTTCCGTGGAAATGAGTTGACGCGCTAACTTGCGGCTCAGGATGGAACGGACTGTGCTGAAGCACGGGCTAACATGAGCCCTGCTTCAGTATTTTTTTTCTATGCCCTTCAGGATTTATTTCTTCTGTTACCGCGGTTTGTTAAAAATATGGTATAATCCCTTTGAAAAGCGTTCAAACGGATCAAAAAATCATAATTTAAGATATAAGGAGTCGAAAGGCATGAATTTAGCATCAATTATTCTCGCAGCCGGAGAGGGGACGAGAATGAAGTCAAAGCTCCCCAAAGTACTGCATCGCGTTGCGGGTAAAGCTATGGTGGAGCACGTTATGGATGCCGCGGCAAAAGTCGGCTCAGACCGGACCATACTGGTCGTTGGCAGCGGCAAGTCAGCGGTCGAAGCGGCCCTCAGCGGGCGGAAAGTTTTTTATGCCCATCAGACTGAGCGCCTTGGAACAGGACATGCGGTCTCCATCGCCCTTGAAGCACTTGGTGACGAGGCACACGTGCTGATTCTCTGCGGTGATACGCCGCTCCTGTCATCAAAGACCTTGGAAGCGCTCGTTCAGTATCATGAAAAATCAGGTGCGGGATGCACCGTGCTGACAGCTGAACTCGAATCGCCTTATGGTTACGGCAGGATTCTAAGGGATTCAGAAGGCAATGTACTCGGCATAGTCGAAGAAAAGGACGCGTCTGCTGAAGAAAAACGCATCAAAGAGATCAACTCCGGTGTCTATGTCGTCAAACGCGAAACGCTGCTGACTGAAATCCCGAGAATTAGAAATGACAACGCCCAGGGTGAATATTATTTGACGGATTTAATCAAGTTGGCGCGTGAGTCCGGGGAGAGAGTCGGTGCTTACAAAACAGAGGATGCTTCAGAAATCAGCGGCGTCAATTCCAGAGTCCAGCTCAGCGAATGTGAAACGCTGCTGCGCCAGCGCATCAATAAAGCTTTGATGCTGGAGGGCGTGACCATGATTGATCCTTCTTCGGTCTATGTAGACGCGGACGTTGTCATCGGTCGCGACACGGTAGTTTATCCGGGCTGTATTATCGAAAAGGGCACGGTTATTGGGGAAGACTGTGAAATTGGGCCTAACGCAAGACTGAAGCACTGCCATATTGGAAATGGCGTTACCTTCAAAGACTCCACGGGTATTGAGAGTTCTGTGGGAGATGATTCAACCGTCGGTCCATACGCCTATTTGAGACCGGGCTCTGTCCTGGGCCAGCGCGTAAAGGTAGGCGACTTCGTCGAGATCAAGAATTCCAATATTGGGGATGACGCAAAAATCTCCCATCTTACCTACGTTGGGGACGGAGATGTCGGAGAAAATGTCAATCTTGGCTGCGGCGTTGTCTTCGTCAACTACGACGGCAAGAAGAAGCACCGAACTGTTGTGGAAAATGACGCGTTTGTTGGCTGCAATGTCAACCTGATCTCTCCTGTAACTGTGGGTGAAGGCGCCTATGTCGCGGCAGGAAGCACCATTACCAAAGATGTTCCAAGTGGTTCACTCGCCATAGCCAGAGATAAGCAGAAAAACATTGAAGGCTGGGTCAAACGAAAAAACCGTTGAGCGAACAACCTAAAATAAGCCATTTCCGGAGACAGAGAGATCCGGAAGGCAAAAAGACTGACTGGAGGGTCAACATGCACACGAAAGGCAAAAAGATCAAGATTTTTTCAGGCAACTCAAATCCTGAGCTTGCGAGAAATATTTGCGCGGAAATCGGTCTTCCGCTGGGAGACGCTGAGGTAACCAGCTTCAGTGATGGCGAAATCGCTGTCAATATCAACGAGACAGTTCGCGGTGTGGATGTTTTTATCATTCAGTCCACCAGCATTCCTAACGTCAACAATTTTCTCATGGAACTTCTGATCATGATTGATGCCTGCAAACGCGCATCAGCAGGCAGAATCACCGCGGTCATTCCTTACTATGGCTATGCGCGCCAGGACAGAAAGGCCAAAGCCCGGGATCCAATCAGCGCAAAACTCGTCGCCAACCTCTTGACAGCTGCCGGCGCGGACCGCGTTCTGACCATGGATCTCCACGCGGCTCAGATTCAGGGCTATTTTGACATTCCGGTGGATCATCTTGTCGGTGGTCCTATACTGGCTGATTACTTCTCGAAGAAGCAGATTGAAGACCTTGTCATTGTATCGCCTGACCTGGGCAGCGTCGCACGTTCCAGGAAGTTTGCGGAAATGCTGGATGCGCCAATCGCTATCATTGACAAGCGCCGTCCAAAAGCGAACATGAGCGAAATTATGAACGTCATTGGTGATGTTTCAGGTAAAAATGTCATTCTGATCGACGACATGATCGATACCGCCGGGACTATCGTCAATGCAGCAAAAGCGCTGAAAGGTCTTGGCGCGAAAGACGTCTACGCTTGCTGCACCCATGCCGTTCTTTCTGGTCCTGCCATTGAGCGGATTAAAGATTCAGGCATTGATGAACTGGTTGTGCTTGACACCATTTACCAGAAGGATCGCGACAAACTTGACAATCTGGTCCAACTTTCTGTAGCGGGATTATTCGCAGAATCCATTCGCAGAATTTTCAACAATGATTCAGTGTCTAAGCTGTTTGACTAAAATTAATTGTAATTCAATAGGACGACAATTGGGCCGGACTTCTTTTTCCGGCCATTTTTTTGTTATAATGAAGCTGTCTCATAAGTAGGAGGAGTAAAAGTGTATCTGATCGTAGGCCTTGGCAATCCGGGGAAGAAATATGACGCGACACGGCATAATGTAGGCTTTGAAGCCATTGATGTCCTCGCAGACCGATTGTCCGTCAAGGTTTCCAAAATCAAGTTCAAAGCCTTGATAGGTGAAACGGTATATAAAGGTCATAAGGTGATCCTGGCAAAGCCGCAAACCTTCATGAACCTCAGCGGCGAAGCGGTACACGACATGATGCGGTATTATGGCATTCCTGTTTCGAATCTCATTGTCATTTATGATGACTTCGACACTGAAATCGGGAAAATCCGCATCCGAAAGAGCGGCAGCGCAGGCTCACACAATGGGATGAAGCACATCATCTACAGACTGACGGATGAAAGCTTTCCGCGTATAAGAATTGGCATTGGCCGCCCTGGTCCGGGATGGATTATGGCGGATTTTGTGTTGTCCAGATTTGATAAAGAACAGGTTCCTGCGGTCATTGAAGCCGTTAAAAGCGCCGCAGACGCCGCGCTTTGCATCGTCGACAGCGGCGTGGACCTGGCCATGAACCGCCATAATGTCAAAGGATAAGAGGGATTGAAGTGAAGGCATTACTGCAGGCTTTAGCCAGTACAAAAGAATACCGCACGCTCATGGACGCTTATGACAGAGAGGTCCGGACTATTTCTGTCGACGGACTGAACAGCCGGGCTATGGGCGCGCTGGTAGCGACGCTGCGTCAGGATTTGAGGGGCAGGATGCTCGTCATAGCGCCTAATGACAGTGAGGCCAGGGAATTCTTGGACCAGTACGCCGGCTTCTCCGAGGATGCGGTCTATATCCCGGCGAGAGAGCTGGCCTTATTCGATTCCTTCGCTCATTCGAGAAGCGTTATTGACCAAAGGGTCGCTGCCTTATGCAGTTTGCTCGACCGCGAAGACGGCATGGTCTATGTCGCGCCGGTCGAAGCGTTGTCGACCAAGCTGGCGCCGCCGGATGTGTTTGCTGCGGGCTTAATCCGGCTCGAAGTGGGCCAGACCATGGAAATTTCAATGTTGGTTCAAGAACTCGGCCGCCTAGGTTACATGAGAGAGGAGATCGTCGAGAGTCCGGCGGCATTCTCTGTCCGGGGCGGAATCCTCGATGTCTTTCCGGTGGATCGTGCAGAACCGCTGCGCATCGAGTTTTTTGACGATGAAATTGACTCCATCCGTTCTTTTGATCCTGAGTCCCAGCGATCGGTTGAAAAGCTGAGTGCGGTGAGGCTGAGACCTGCGACGGAATTTGTCCTCAATGCGCAGATTGCCGAAGCCATTATTAACAAACTGGACAAAAGGATCAAAAAGAAGAATTTGGATGAAAAATATTTAGCCCACCTCGAAGAGGTGAGAGAGGCCATTTCTCAGGGTTATGCCTCTGATGATCACGACAAGTATTATCCACTCGCTTTCGAAGCGGCGTATTCTACCTTAATGGACTATTTTGGCCGTGAGGATTTGATTATCATCCTCGACGACGCTAGAGTTCACGACCGCTATAAAATGACCTATGAAGGTTTTCTTGAGAATTTTAAAAATTATCTGGAATCCGGCAGAACGCTCCCTGAAATGGCGCAGCGGATCCCGGCACTGAACCAGATGTTTGATCATATGCGGCATACGCGGCTTTTAACGGTGGATGCGCTCATTAAGCGCACACCGGATTTTGTCGCGGGTGAACGCGTCAAATTTGAGACCATGGAGAGCGCACCTTATTACGGTAAAATGGAACTCCTGATCACAGATTTGGAACGCTGGCTCGGGCATGGACAAAGTGTTCTGCTGGCGCTGTCCAGTGAGTCCAGGCGCGACAATGTCGCAAAGGAGCTTCAGAACGCAGGCCTATTCGTGGATGTTTACCGGACTGAAGCCCCGGAATTAAAACCTGGCCGAGCTTCTGTCTGCCTTGGGACCGTAGCGGCCGGTTTTCAGCTGATGAGCGCCAGAATGACATTGCTGACAGACAGAGAGATTTTTGGAGCACCACAGAAACGCCGCACAGCCAAATCTAAATCCAAGGGACAGATGATCAAAAGCTTTAATGAGCTCACCGTCGGTAGTCTCGTCGTTCACGAGTCTCATGGCATAGGACGCTATATTGGCGTGGATCAGCTTACCGTAGATGGCCTCAAGCGGGATTACATTAAAATAGGATATTCCGGAGATGACTTTCTTTATGTGCCGGTGGAAAATATGGACACCCTCCAGAATTATGTCGGTGCGGAGGAAGCCAGCGTCAAACTTTCCAGGCTGGGGACCGCAGAGTGGTCCAAAGCTAAAGCCAAGGTCAGGAAAGCCATTGAAGATATGACGGAAGAACTCGTGGCACTCTACGCTGCCAGAAGTAAAGCTGTGGGATATGCTTTCGCGGAGGACAACGACTGGCAAAAAAACTTCGAGGACATGTTCCCTTATGAGGAGACGCCGGATCAGCTCCGCTGCATAGTGGAGATCAAGCGGGACATGGAGACGCCAAAACCCATGGAGCGGCTTCTTTGCGGCGACGTTGGCTATGGGAAGACCGAAGTTGCCATTCGAGCAGTCTTTAAGGCGGTCATGGATGGGAAGCAGGTCGCTTTTTTGGTGCCGACCACGATTCTGGCGCAGCAGCATTTCAACACCATGCAAAACAGGTTTTCAAAGTATCCCGTCAAAGTGGAGATGCTCAGCCGTTTTAGGACGAAAAAGCAGCAGGATAAAATTATTGACAATCTCAGAACGGGACTTTTGGATGTTGTCGTGGGTACTCACAGAATACTGTCCAAGGATGTCGTCTACAAAGACCTTGGGCTCCTGGTGGTCGATGAAGAGCAGCGCTTTGGCGTGCGCCATAAGGAATCCATCAAAAAACTCAAGGCGCAGATTGACGTCCTTACCCTGACTGCCACACCTATACCTAGAACCCTTCATATGTCACTTTCCGGCATCCGAGATATGAGCTTAATCGAAGATCCGCCTGAGGACCGGTATCCTATTCAGACCTATGTGGTGGAATATGATGCGAGCTTGATTCGGGAATGGATTCTGAGAGAGGTTGACAGGGGCGGGCAGGTGTTCTTCGTTCACAACCGGGTTCAGGATATTGACCGCATCACGGCACGGCTGTCAGAGATGATGCCTGAAGCTCGTTTTGACTATGCTCATGGACAGATGCCGGAGCATAAGCTTGAGAATCTGATGATCTCCTTCATGAATCACGAATTCGACGTTCTGGTAAGTACAACTATTATTGAGACGGGGCTGGATATGTCCAATGTCAATACCATCCTGATCAATGACGCGGATAAAATGGGCCTGTCCCAGCTCTATCAGCTGAGAGGACGGGTGGGCAGAAGCAACAGAATAGCCTATGCTTATCTGATGTATCAGAAGGACAAAGTGCTGACAGAAGTGGCAGAAAAACGTCTGAAAGCAATTAAGGAGTTTACGGAGCTGGGCGCGGGCTTCAAAATTGCCATGAAGGATCTTGAAATCCGGGGGGCAGGCAATCTTTTGGGTTCAGATCAGCATGGGCACATGTCTCAGGTTGGCTATGAAATGTACAGCAAGCTCCTGGAGGAGCATGTTCGAAAGATCAAGGGCGAGACCGTGGAAGAACAGTTTGAGACCACAATTGAGTTTTCCATTAATGCTTTTATCCCTGATGATTATGTGGCCAACAGCGACCACAAGCTTGAGCTGTATAAAAAGATCGCTGCCATTCGGGATCAGAGGGATCGCTTTAACATTGAGGAGGAGATTGAAGACCGGTTTGGTACCTTGCCAAAACCAGTGTACAACCTTCTGGCGATCGCCCACGTCAAAGCCATGGCCCAAAGGCTGGGCATCCGGCTGATCCGCGAAGGAGAAGATCACGTGATCGCGAACTTCCAGCACAATGAGCGGATGGGGATTCAGGTTGTGGCGGAAGCCTCGGCGGTCTACGGGCGCAGAATTGCTTTCAATATGAGCGGAAAGCCTTATTTCAAGTATAAGTTCAGCCAGCCAAAGCTTACAAAAGAAGATAAGGCGAAAGAACTTGAAACCTTATTGTTAAAAATAATCTCTATGAACACGAACTGATTTGTTATATAATCGAGTTCGAGTCAACATAATGAGGGAGTGTGTAAATTTTGAAAACCATAAAGCGATCATTGAGCCTGACACTGGCTCTGATATTGGTATTGGCGCTTTCACTAGGGGGTTGCCAGAAAAAAGACAGCAGCGGTGCGGTGGTGCCTGAAAATGCGGTTGCTGTTGTCAATGGTGAAGTTATGGATCTCGAGACGTTCAACAAGGCGTTCGCCATGGTAGAGCGCAGTTATAATGAACTTTACGGGGATACCATCTGGACACAGGAAATTCAGGGTCAGACAGTCAGAGACATGATCCGCGAGCGGATCCTTGAAGCCATGGTCATTGAAAAACTCATTATTGGGCATGTCTCTTCCACGGATTATAAACTCAGTGAAGAAGAGGTTGAAGAGGCCTATACAGCATTTATGGAAACGGCGGCAGAGGACGCAGATCTGACAGCGTTTTATGAGGCAAACGGCATAGATGAAGCTTATATAAAATCCCAGATAGAATCCAAACTCTATACTGAAGAATTCGAGCGCCTGGTATATACAGAAGTAGAAGGTGACACTGCCAACCTTGAAAATCTGTACGACACCTACCCGCTCCAGGTCGATGCCAGCCATATCTTGGTCGCGGAAGCTGCCCTGGCAGATGAGATCAAAGGAAAAATTGCCGCGGGTGAAGACTTCGCTGAACTGGCAAAGCAGTATTCTGTTGACACAGGCTCAGCTCAAACCGGTGGCGCACTTGGATTATTCGGAAGAGGTACTATGGTTGAAGAGTTCGAAAAAGCAGCCTTTGCTTTAAAAGCAGGTGAGGTTAGCGAAGTAATCCAGTCGCAGTTCGGATATCACATCATTAAGGTGCATGACGTCCAAACACTCAACACCATGAAAGCGAACGGCGCTTCAGAGCAGGAGATCGAGATTCAGAAATCGGCACTGCTGAGCAATATCGCTCAAGATGCCTATCTGGCGAAGATTGACGCTTTAAAAGCTGAAGCCACAGTTGACACTTTCCCAGAGCGTATTAAATAGTCCGGAAGATCAGACGGGGTCACCGGCAAATCAAACACAGCACTTTGAATTGAAAGACCTGAGGGATTGACTAGGCCGACTATTCAATCCCTTTTTCGTGATATAATAGTCACAGCAAATCCACGGAGGGATCGACATGCCTACACCCGACAGTAAGAAAAACAGTTCATCCACCTTTATACGCGGGGCCGCGATTCTTGGCGCTGCAGCGATTCTTGTAAAAGTTCTTGGCGCCTTCTTCAGGATTCCTCTTGGGAATATCATTGGCGACAAGGGGATGAGCTATTATCAGGGCGCATATGCCTATTACATTATGCTTTTAACGGCATCCACAGCCGGAATTCCAACCGCCATAGCCAAAATTGTCTCAGAACGTCTGGCCAAAGGCAATGAACGAGGGGCCATGAGCATTGTCAGAGTGTCCAATGTCCTCATGCTCGTCATAGGCGCTGCTTCTGCCCTTCTGTTGTTCATTTTTGCACCATGGATCACGGAAGCCAACGAAAACTACGGCTCGCTGATGTCTATGCGCGCCCTTGCCCCGGCGCTGTTCTTTGTGTCTATGATGGCAGTCTACCGCGGCTACTTCCAAGGTCGTCAGATGATGGAGCCTTTCGCCATTTCCCAGGTCATTGAGCAGCTGTTCAGAGTTGTCGGCGGTCTTGGACTCGCTATTGTCTTTCTTCAGTCCGGCTTTGAATTTGCGGCGGCCGGCGCTACCTTTGGCGCCACCACGGGGGCCGTTATTGGGTTTGCAGCGGTCTATTACATGTACAGAAAATTTGTTAAAACCAGCGGGATTGATTTTAATCAGGGCACCGGCGAGCACGAGTCGTTCTGGAAAGTCCTCGGCGAGATTCTCATGATCGCTATTCCTATAACCATCGGCGCCTCGGTCATGCCTATAATGGGTTTGTTCGACGCCTCCATTGTCATTGTCAGGCTCAAGGAGATTGGATTCAGCGGCGCGGATGCGGAATCTCTCTATGGGCAGCTCTCCGGTTTTGCGCAGTCCATTGTCAATTTGCCGCAGGTCATTACCGCTGCCGTACAGATCAGTATAGTGCCTGCTATTGCGAATCTCAAAACTTTGGGCGACAACAAAGGTCTGACCCACAATGTGGAGACGGGCATGCGTCTGGCCATGATTATTGGATTGCCGGCGGCTGCGGGCATCTCCCTCCTGGCGGAGCCAATTATTCGACTTCTCTATTTCAATCAGCCGGATGTCTGGGTAACCACGGGAAAAATCCTGGCGGTTTACGGCTGGGGGATCATCTTTTTGTCACTGTACCAGATCACGACCGGAATTATTCAAGGCTTTGGCAAGCCTGTCCTGCCGGCGATCTTTCTCATGGCCGGCGCAGTTTTTAAGCTTGTGCTCAACTATACGCTGGTCAGCATTCCGAGCCTGAATGTCCTCGGCGCTGCCATTGCGACTGTAACGGCCTTTGCAGTAGCAGCCATCCTCAACGTCGTCTATATCATGACCCGTAAGGAAATCAATCTCAATATATCCAAGGTGTTTACACGCCCGATCATCGATACGGTGGTCATGGGTCTTGTCGTGGTAGCCTCCTATGCCCTGTTCACGATGTTTCTCCCAGGGCGCCTGGCTACAGTCGCTTCCATTTTGCTGGGTGGTTTTGTTTACCTGATCATGCTCTTCGTGACGGAAACGATTACAGATGAGGACATGGATATGATGCCAGGCGGCACAAAGCTTAAAAAGCTCGGCGCGAAACTGCGCATCCGCAAAGACGGGAGGTCCTGATTATGGCGAAGATCACCGTAGTGGGCATGGGCCCGGGTACGCTGGATTTCATGACCATTAAAAGCCTTGAAACCTTAAAGAATGCAGCCGTCGTCAGCTTGCGTACAGCCCGGCATCCGGTAGTCAAACCGCTGGAGGAACTGGGTTGCAGGTTTGAGTCCTACGACGATTATTATGAGCAGTTCGAGACCTTTGACGAGGTCTATGAAGCCATTGTTTCAGACCTTCTGAAGCGCGCTATGCACGAAGATATTGTGTATGCAGTGCCGGGGAGTCCCTTTGTGGCGGAAAATACGGTGGAGCGGTTGATTGAACTGGCACCGCTTCATGGCATTGAGCTCGACTTTGTCCATGGTACCAGTTTTCTGGATGCCATGATTCATACTTTAAAAATCGATCCCGTCTCCGGTCTGTCCATTCTGGACGCTTTTAAGATTGAAAACACTGAAATAGTGCAAACGGTTGACTTGCTGATTCTCCAGGTCTACGACCAGGCGATTGGCTCCATGGTCAAGCTGAGGCTGATGGACTATTATCCGGATGACCACGACATACTCATAGTCAGGGCGGCAGGTATTCCCGGGGAAGAAAAAGTCACGCGGATTCCCCTCTACCAGCTGGATAGAGCGGAGCATCTGGATGCCCTGGATCATCTGACCTCGCTGTGGATTCCGAGAATTGACACTAAGGTGGACCATCGCTATAGGTTCAGCGAACTGGTTGCCATTATGAAGAGACTCAGAGATGTAAATGGCTGTCCCTGGGACCGCAAGCAGACGCACCAGTCCTTGAGGCAGTACTTGATTGAAGAAGCTTATGAAGTCGTGGACACTATAGACAATGACGATCTGCCGGCGCTTGAAGAGGAACTTGGCGATGTCCTGCTGCAGGTGGTCTTCCATAGCGAGATCGCCGCAGAGAACGGGTATTTTGACGTCACGGATGTTATTTCGGGTATTTGCAGGAAACTCATCCATCGGCATCCACACGTCTTTGGGGAGCTTTCCGTGGAGGACGCGGAGGAAGTTGTCACCAACTGGGAGCAAATCAAGCGGGAAGAAAAAGCCATTGAGTCTGTGACAGAGGCCATGAAGCAGCTGCCTATGGCACTTCCGTCGACACTGAGGGCTTACAAGGCTCAGAAAAAAGCGGCGGTTGTCGGTTTTGACTGGCCGGATGTCGAGGGCGCCTTTGAGAAAATCCATGAGGAGATCGATGAGCTGCTGGAGGAAATGAACGCTGAAGAGCGCGATGAGTCGAAGCTGTCCGGTGAGGTTGGCGATTTATTGTTCGCGGTCATCAATGTCAGCCGTTTTTTGAAGGTCAATCCGGAGCTGGCGCTCAACAAAACCATTGAGAAATTTATCCGGCGTTTCCAAGCAATTGAGGAAAGTGAGCCAGCAAAAGCCCGAGGTTTGGAAAATTTATCCTTATCAGAGATGGATAACCTCTGGAATCGTGCAAAAATCAACGATTTGTAGGCAAAATCCTAAAAAATGTCTTGAAATGACAGGTACTTACAGGATAAGATAGTAATAGCTTATAACGAGCCGAAATACTTAGATGAGGAGGGTTTTTAGTGAACAAGGCTGAATTGGTAACAAGCATGGCAGAAAAGTCCGGTTTGACTAAAAAAGACGCTGAGGCTGCTTTAAACGCATTCATGAAGAGCGTCGAGGAAGCGCTTGCAAAAGACGATAAGGTACAGCTCGTCGGCTTTGGCACGTTTGACGTCAGAGAGCGTAAAGCAAGAAAAGGCAGAAACCCAAGAAATCCAGAAGAAGTGATTGCGATCCCAGCATCGAAGGCACCTGTATTTAAAGCCGGTAAAGCGCTTAAGGAATTAGTCAATCTGTAGTCACTATAAGAAAAAGCAGCTGGCAAGCTGCTTTTTTTTTACCACGAGCATGGAGGCACCTGGAGAAGATGAGAATCGACAAGTTTTTAAAGAACAGCCGCCTGATCAAGCGCCGCACCGTGGCCAAGGATGCGTGCGAACAAAGCCGCATTGAGATCAATGGCAAGCAAGTCAAGCCTAGCGCCAATGTCGCTGTAGGGGACAAGGTTACCTTGAGAATTGGTGAGAACTACATAACAGTTGAGGTCCTGGCGCTCACGGAGCATGTCACCAAGGATAGTGCCAAGGAAATGTACCGCATTTTAGATGAGAATTAGTACATCGAATATAACCTCTTGAAACAGAGAATTGCAGGGGGGAGATCCCATGAAGCCGGTCAAAAAAAAGAATCCGCTGCTCAGGCATAAATTCCTCGTCCTGTTCATCATTGCATTTTCGATCTACTTTGTCGTCACCGTCATCAATCAGGAGATCAGGCTAAGAGATCTCAAGGTTGAAGAGGTGCGGCTGAATCAGGAAATCGAGCGGCTTAGTGAAGAAAAAGAGAAACTTGAGCAGGACCTGAAAGCGTCACAAAGCCTGGATAATATTGAAAAAATTGCGAGATCAAAGTTGAAAATGGTTATGCCGAACGAGATTATCTATGTAATCCAGGAATAGTAAGGGTCGTGAACAAAATTTACAAAATTCAGGACTGCCGAGGTTGACAGTCCGACTTGCTTTCACTATAATTGGAAGGAACAAAACATTTAGGAGGAATGATTGATTACTATGTCCGCTGTTGAAATCGGAAAAATCGTTGATGGGGTTGTCACCGGAATTACCAGCTTTGGAGCATTTATACAGCTTCCGGATGGAAAAACAGGACTGTGTCACATCTCAGAAATTGCTGACAGTTACGTAAAGAATGTTTCTGATTTCCTGAAGGAATCACAACCGGTCAAGGTCAAGATCATCAATATTGATGAAAAAGGCAAGGTCAGTCTGTCTATTCGCCAGGCTATGCCTAAACCGGAAAACGCTCCGGCTGCTGCCCCAAGCCAAGGTTATCAGGGAAGACCACAAGGCGGCTCGCCAAGACCACATGGCAATGGGCCAAGACCACAGGGTAACGCGCCGAGATCACAGGGCTACGCGCCAAGATCCTCTGAATCGGGAAGAGATCAGCGTCCAGGTAATCGTCCTTCAAGTCCGGCACCATACTTTTCACCAAAACCACAGAACTTTAGGTCCGAGCGAACCAATTCGGGCGGTGGCTTTGAAGATATGCTGACGAGCTTTATGAAAGACTCGGATGACAAACTTAAAGGCATTAAAAAGAATGCCAAGTCGAGCCGCAGAGGCAACGGCTTTAGCACGAAAACAAAGTAATGCAATTCGCCGGCCTGGACCGGCGATTTTTTTTATCGTTGAATATGAGATGAGGTGGATAGGTGTGGAGAAAATCTCGGTCATTGATATGGGGAGCAATTCGATCCGTCTGCTTATGGCAGAGTTGGAAGGCGGAAAATTGGTCGGTGCTGAGAAACTGCTCAGTATGACACGACTAGGAGCAGGTGTGGATCAGACCGGGCTGCTCCGGCAGATGTCCATGGATGAGACTATTGAAGCGGTCCGCGCGTTCAAAGCTTTGGCCGATGGTCGCGGCTCCCGCTTATTGGGCGCCTTTGCAACAAGCGCGGTTCGCGAAGCGGGCAATGGTCATGCCTTTGCCAGACGTGTTGAGCTTGAGACGGACGTTCCCGTTGAAATTGTCAGCGGTGAAGAGGAGGCCGTACTGGGCTTCCAAGGGGTCTTAGCCGGCTTGACGCATCCCGGTCGGGTGCTGGTCATAGATATTGGCGGCGGAAGCGCAGAGCTCATTCTGGGGGATTCTGAGGGGATCGCCCACAAGGTGTCGCTTCCTCTCGGTGCTGTACGGATGACTGAGCGGTGGCTAAAAAGTGATCCGCCAACTATGTCAGAGGTGGACGCGCTTAGAGGTGACGCACTGGAACATCTGGATGCTTGGCGCGAGCTTGTAATCGGATATAGGCCTGAGTCAGCCGTGGGGATTGGGGGGACAGCAACAACGCTTGGCGCTATTGCGCTTGGCATGAAAGCTTATGACCGGGAACGCATTCAAGGCTTCGAACTCTCCGTTCGGGGGCTGGATGACTTGATCCTCAGACTCTCGGAAATGCCGCTTGAGGTGCGGCGCGAAGTGCCGGGACTACAGCCTAAGCGTGCGGATATCATTATTGCAGGGGCGCTGGTGCTGGAAACCATCTTAAAGACATTTGACATGACGGGCTATGGGGTCAGTGACTATGACAACCTTGAAGGACTGCTGGTATCAAGGGGCTATCTGAATCTTTAAACTAACAAATGATCAGTTTAAAAATGAGAAAGATAGAGACGGCAGCTTTGCAATGGGCTTTAAAATGGAAAAATACTGGCTTGACGTGATCTTTGGGATCGTGTAATATAATGTATGTGTTTACCAGGCACTGGGGAAGTGGCTTCAAATCCTGGCCTTGGCGGTGTAGCTTAGTTGGCTAGAGCGTCCGGTTCATACCCGGAAGGTCGGTGGTTCGAATCCGCCCACCGCTACCATTTTTTTGATTTCTTTGGTCATGCCGGCATAGCTCAATTGGTAGAGCAGCTGAATCGTAATCAGCAGGTCGCGGGTTCGAGTCCCATTGCCGGCTCCACTTCAAACCATTGGAAATGCCAGATTCTTGCGAGTTGAGAATCTGGTGTTTTTTCGTTTTTTGGCGTTTGTCTCCAGGTTGTCTCCAGTTCGCAAGCAGCTACATTAATGACCGGTTCTGCCACCTGAATAACATCTGCCTTGACCAAACAGGAATTTTCATTCAAAATTGAAGTATGAATAGTCGGAATTGTGCGACTGTCAAAACAACGTCAGTGTGTTGGAGAAAGGAAACTGTGTGAGATGAAAGAGGTCGCAGTCATTGCGTTTGAGCAGAGCTATGCGGATTTCATTAAAGGGTGCCTTGAAGTGTATCTTGGGAATCAGGCGAAATTTAATGCCTACTCGGCAAGAGAGATTGATCGCATGGACTATATCCGCGAAAAATACATTGCAATCTCAGGCTTCACGGTTTTTAAGAAAGTCTACGAGAAGATAAGAGAGTCCTCTGTGCTTCAAGCACTGCGGTTTACTTTGAGCAGAGAACAGATTGATATGCTTAAGGATCTGCCGGCAAGTGAAAAAATACTCTTGGTCAATATCGACTATAGAAAGTGTATGGAGGTCATTACCCAGATCTATGAAGCTGGATATAAAAATCTCGATTTGGTCCCCTACTATGGGGATGAAGATACGAGAGATAAAAGCATTGTGATTGCTATAACACCGAATGAGATGCAAATGATGCCGCCAGGCATGGAACGAGTCATAAATTTTGGGGAACGTGTACTGGATATCGAAAGTGTGATTGAACTCGCTGAAAAGATGGAAATTGACGGCATTTTCAATTCTGATGAAGCCAGAAAAGCAAAAAATGATGTCGTACTGACTTCCGGAGGTATTGCCAAACTGCTGGGGGAAAACGAGAACCTTCTGGATCAGATCAAAGCACTGATAGAACTAATGGAGGATGGCATCATTCTCACGGATCTGACGAGCCAAATCTACCTGGCAAATCAGAAAGCGAAAAACATGCTCAAAAACAAATCCGGAATTATAGAAGGATTTGCCATAGCGGATATTCTTCCTGAACTGAAGCTGGGTGATGACATCATGCCGCAAAAGACCACTGAAAAAATCGTCGCTATTGACGGTGTGAATCTGGTTATCAAGGTTTCGACGATTTATTCGGACAAATTGAAGCGGGGAAATATTATTACTCTGAGGAATTTCGAAGAGCTGGAGGACAGACAGCATTCAATCCGCTCAAGAATCTCAGGGAGTCGTCATGAGGCGAAATATGTTTTTAGCGACATCAAAGGAGAAAGTGCCAAAATCAAAGCATGCATAGAAAGCGCAAAGCGTATAGCCAGATCCGACGCTGCGGTGCTGATCACAGGGGAAAGCGGTACCGGCAAAGAAGTCTTTGCCCAGAGCATCCATAATGCCTCACATAGAAGCAAGTATAGCTTTGTGGCGCTGAACTGCTCTGCAATCCCTGAAAATCTGCTGGAAAGTGAAATGTTCGGATATGATGAGGGCGCCTTTACAGGGGCAAAGAAAGGCGGAAAAGCGGGACTGTTTGAAATTGCGCATAAGGGCACAATTTTTCTGGATGAAATTGGAGAAATGCCTATGGCGCTGCAAAGTAAACTGCTCCGTGTCTTAGAAGAGAAAAAAGTCGCCAGGATTGGATCAATTAAGTTGATTGACGTGGATACACGTGTAATCGCAGCTACCAATAGAAATCTTAAGGAAATGATCCAAGACAAAAAGATGAGGGAAGACCTATACTACCGACTGAACGTATTACCCTTGGAAACGCCTGGTTTGAGAGAACGAAAAGAGGACATTCCGGTATTGCTGGATCATTTTATGAAAGCAATGTGCGGAAAATGGACGTATTCACCTAAGGCAATGGAGTTGCTTTGCGATTACGATTGGCCGGGTAATGTACGTGAGCTTCGCAACGCCTCGGAATTTTTGTGCAGCCAAGATAAGATTTATATCGACACTGACGATTTGCCTGACTATATCACATTGAAAAAGGAAGCTTCAGAAGTCAATTACTCAGTCAAACCGGTTGTCGAGAAGCACCAAAACAACATGTTGTTCCTCCTGAGAGAAGGAAAGAAATTTGAAATGTTTGAAGGGATTTTAACTGTACTTAGCACTGAACAGGATAAGCGCCAGAAGTGGGGGCGAATCAAGCTGGAGGAAATTCTGACCCAGCATGGTTATGACTTTACGGAAACTGAAATCCGAAACGGCTTGAGAATCTTGAGCGAAATGGGGTACATAAAGTCTGCGAAGGGCAGAGGCGGCAGCCGGATCACGCTGGCCGGCGTTGACTTGCTGAAGGATATTGGAACCCTGAAGTCCGCATCAAGAATCTGAATAAGAGGTGCTATTATTTAATCAATCAACGCATAAAAGCGCGTCCCTCTCGGGAACGCGCTTTTATTTAATCGGGAATATTTTACTACGTGCACGAAAGCATTATGCTTCTGTGTGATCATACTTTCTGAGATATCTGCCTAAGGCTTCCAGCCCTGCTCTCAAATCCTTGGGATCGAAAGCGTAACCGATTCTTAAACATCTGCCCATGTCGAAGCAATCCCCGGGGGTCAGCATGACGCCCTCTTTTGCCATAAGGTCGTGGCACAGTTCTGTGGAGGAGAGATCCATGTCGTAGTAAAGCAGTGCGGTCGTACCGGCTTTTGGCCGTACATAGTCGATGTGCGGTTCGTTGGAGATCCATTCATCGAGAATTTCCAAATTCTCCTTAAGGATAGCTCTGCTTCTTGCGATAATTTTATCTTTGTGTTCCAGGGCGAAAGCCCCAATTATCTCGTCAATTTTTCCGCAGCTGATCATATTATAGTGACGAATGTCATAGGCAGCCTCAATGAGCTCTTTTGGCGCGACGAGCCATCCCAGTCTTAGACCAGCCAGTGAGAAGACCTTGGACATACTGCCGGTACTAATGCCCTTCTCATAAAGATCCACAACAGAAGGGGCATACTCGTCGTCATGATTCAGATGTCGGTAGACTTCGTCGCATAATAGCCAGGAATCCTGTTCTCTGGCGATTTTCACGATCTGTTGCATTGTCTTAGGATCTATCAGGGCTCCTGTCGGATTGTTGGGATTGTTGAAACAAATCAGTTTTGTTTCCGGTGTCACCGTTTCCCTAAGCTCGTTCAAATCAGGCTGAAATCCTTTGTTTCTTTGGAGCCAAACTGTTTTGACATTCGCGCCAAGGCTTTCGGGAATACTGGTGTGCTGCTGGTAGGTCGGAACAATGACGACGACCTCATCTCCTGGATTGACCAGGGTGTACAGGGCGAGGAAATTCGCGCCAATAGCGCCATTAGTGCTGAGGATCTGGTCGGGTTCCACGTTTTTATAGAGACTGGCTACACCTTCTCTGAACCTGCGGTTTCCCGGAATTTCACCATAGGTCATGCGCGCGTTTTTAATCAGGCCGTCCAGCGTGCCAGGTTCGCCGGTCAACAGCTCTAATTCGTTCAGCGTCAAGGAATCGACGCAGGTTTCGGCAATGTTGTATAAGCAGGTCGTTTCATATAAATCCATCCATCTTTCGACGCCAAATGGTTTAATGTTCAATATTATTCCCCCTTGATCCCAAGTCAGTCTTATGTTTCACTAGAAAGCCACACGAGTGCCAATAGGTGCAGTCTGCTCGCCAGCGGCCGCGTTTTCAAGCGCCAGAGCGCCGGTGGCAATGTCCTGAAGACCTATACCGGTGGAGTCGAACACAGTGATGTCCAATTCGCACGTCCGTCCTTGAATCCGTCCGGTGATAAGATCGCCAATCTCACCCAGAATCTCATCACTGGAAAGAATGCTCCGCTTTAATGCTGTCTCAACTTCCCCGACTGCCATAGCCTGTGTCAGATCATCCACAACGACTTTCGCGACGCTTATGATGTTCTCATCAATTTCTTGTTTGCCGGGCATATCCGAGCCCATGCAGCTGAAATGCGTGCCTGGCTTGACCCAATCCTTCATGATCAGCGGCCGCCTTGATGGCGTCGCGGTGATGATGATATCACTTTCCTTTACAGCAGCCTCAAGATTGAGCGCCGGTTCCAGGGTGATGCCGCGAGCGTTGAGTATGGAGGCCGTGATGCCGTGGTATTCTGCGCCTTTTAGTTCAAAGGAGCTGCAGAACTCAACAGCGCGTTCCGGATTCATGGGGTTATGAACGAGGATGCGTTTAAGCGTATCCGAAACTGTGATGGCTGCTGAGATCTGATAAGCCGCCTGATGTCCTGTACCCACCATCAGCAAGGTTTCGGAATTCTCTCTGGCGAGATATTTAATGCCTATGGCACCTGCCGCGCCTGTACGCATGCCGGTCACATGCTCTCCGTTGATCAAGCCGAGCGGTTTGCCGGTGGAAAGGTCAAAGAGCAATATGGCGCCGGTCAGAGCGGGAAGCCCTTTTGGGGGATTGTCGCCAAACCAGCTGACGAGTTTTAACCCATAGACCTGTTGTTCTCTGAGACAGCCGGATTTGATGTCCATGTCTGCTTTGCCTGGCTCGAATTCGTAGAAAACCATGGGCCAAACTGCGGCGGTGTGGTTGGCTTTTTCCGTGTATACGCCTTCAATACGGGAGATTACGTCCTTCATGGTGAGCAGCCGTTCGGTATCTTCGTGCGTTAGAACTTGGATTTCGTACATCTTCATCCCTCCGGGTCACTATTTAAAATCAGTGCAGCAAAAAAGAAGTGCCTCCATTTTCATTGCTCCATAGACGGTTAATATCATGCGTGTGCCACCTCATTTTTTATTTACCATAATTTTAAAGTTTTGTCCATTTCCTCGAAGAATTCACTATTAAGCATAAATAGGCTTATTGGGCTTAACAAAAGCCATATAAACCTAAAAAATACAAAAAACATCAAAAAAACGCGTATTATTGTATGGCATGATAATTGCTCTATCTATAAACGTCGTTAAAATATCTGAAAATACAAAACCGTCAGTTTATTATTGATTCATAACTTAAAACGCAGGAGGGTTATTATGATATTCGGCATTCTTAAGGACATAAAGGAAGGTGAAAACAGAGTCATCTGCACCCCAATGGAAGTTCGCAGCATTGTTGCATCCGGACATCAGGTTCTGGCTCAAAAAAACTGCGGATTAGGGTCGAATTTTACAGATGATCAATATCGCGACGCAGGTGCTGAGATTGTCGATACCATGGAAGAAATGTATCGGCGCTGTGATATGGTAGCAAAAGTCAAAGAATTTGAACCGGTTGAATTTGATTTAATCAGAAAAGATCAAATCCTTCTGGGCTGCATCCATCCAGCGGGACACCCTGAAGAGGTAGACGCAATCCTGAAAAGCGGATGTATCGCTTTTACGGCTGAAGATTCCCACCGCTATGGCTCGCCGAATTGTGAGGCTGCGGGAAAACAAGGCGCCTTGTTCGGCTTGGAATCCATGCTGACCATCAACGGCGGAAAAGGAAAGTATGTTGGGGGCTTCGTTGGTGCGCCTGGCATGAACGTCCTCATTATGGGCGCCGGAATCGTCGGACAGGGCGCTCTGGAAGTTTTATACGCACTGGGTGCAAACTGTACGGTTATGGATATAAATGTGGGCGTGCTGCGCTCCACCTCTGCGAAATACAACGGAAAAATCAATACCATGTTTTGTAATCAGGAAACGATTGCATCTGTTTTGCCTCAGACGGATATGGTGCTCAATTGTGTCAAATGGCCAAAGCAGCGAAAAGATTTCCTCATTACCAGAGAGATGCTGAAGCTCATGGAGCCGGGTTCTGTATTGGTTGACATCAGCAATGATGATCCGGGTGCTATTGAGAGCAGCCATGAGACCCATCATGACAATCCTCGCTATGTTGAGAATGGTATAGTTCATTATTGTGTGTCTAATATCCCTGGTGCTGTTGCCTACAGTACCTCTGTCTCTTATGCTGCCATCATGCTGCCTTTAATTCTGAGCATATTGAACAATGGTGTCGAAGAAACGTGTGTGGCGGATGGCTACTATCGGAGGAGCCTCACTGCCTATAAAGGCTACCTGACCCACGAAGAAACTTCTGCAATTCAAGGAAAGCCGTGGATCCAGCCTGAGATAATTCTCGGCATTCAGGACAGGAAGCTGGATTTGGCACCAAATGCAACCAGTTCACGTTCAAAAAATTACATAGAGCTCTAATCCGTTATTAAAAATGAGGAGGCTGTCATGAGCGACATGGTTCTGGATTTCGATCAACTTGTCAAAGAAGGAAAGCCGCTGCCGGATCTTCAGGCCATCAGGGGTGAACGCTGGTTCGCTCTGGAAACCAGTTCTGAAGAAGACATGGTGCCTTACTGGGGTGGAGACTGGGGCTGCGCATCAGAGTACAACCGACTTCGGGCAGTACTGCTGCACAGGCCTGGAAATGAGCTCAGCAGCTTTGACTTTGACAAGGTCCGCTTCAGGGAGCCCGTGGATCCTGTCAAATTTCAGGCACAGCATGATCTGCTGGCGGAATATTACAGAGCTCAAGGCGTGACGGTTTATTACACGGAAAAGGTTCGAGAAGACAGACCTAACGCGGTATTCTGCCGCGATAAGTTGTTTATGACACCTGAGGGCGCTATTGTCTGCAGACTGGCCATGGCAGAACGACGGGGCGAAGAGCGCTACGTTTCTGAGGCACTTGGAAGAATTGGCGTTCCTATCGTCAGAACAATTTCTGGCCGAGGGATCTTTGAGGGCGCCAATGCCATGTGGGTCGACCGTCATACCTGCATCCTGTCACTCAGTGTTCGTGCCAACCGTGAAGGCTATGATCAAATGGAATATGAGCTCAGGCGCCAGGGTGTCACAGAGATTATCCCAATGCAGATTCCCTATGGGCATGCGCATATTGATGGACTGCTCAATCTGGCTTCACCTGAGGTAGCAGTGATCCATTCCAGCCAGGTTCCTTACATTGTGGTGGATACTCTCAAAAAGAAAGGGTATAAAATCATCGAGACACCTTCCCAAACGGAGGCAAAATATGGTTACTCCGTGAACTTTGTCGCCATTGAGCCCGGCCATGTCGTGACGACTGTGGGCTCGCCGAGAACGGTTGAACTGCTGGAAAAGGCCGGAGTTAGAGTTGATGTTTTGGATTTGTCGGAGTTGAACAAGGGCAAAGGCTCTGTGCACTGCATGACTGCATTTCTGAAAAGAGATTCTCAATAAGCTGAAAAAACAGAATTTTGTGATAGTTCTTCATCCGTGGTATGAAGTATGTTTCAGTTTGAATTAACATCGTGATGATAACCATCATGAATGTTGATCATAATTAAAGGGGGAAAACAAATGAACAAAAAGCGCTTACTGTCACTTTTACTTATGTTCCTGATGCTGGTGTCTGTATTGGCAGGCTGCGGACAGACAACTGAGCCAAGTGAGGAACCAGGCGGTACTGAAACGCCGGCCGTGAACCCTGATGAAGAGATTCTGACCATCAGGAAGACCGCTTCACTCCAGTCAACAGATTGGGAAGCAACCACCAACACCTTCGACATGCAGATCATGTGGGTACAGGTTTTTGAAAGTCTCTACACAATTGATGAAGCAGCCGGCGGTTATCAGAACCAGCTTGCCAAAGAAGTGGCCATCAGCGACGACGGCTTGACCTACACAGTTACACTGCAAGACGCTTCTTTCCAGAACGGAGATCCTTTAAAGGCATCTGACGTTGTCTTCAGCTACAAACGCGCAATGGAAAACTCCCGTTTCAACTATGTTACATCTATGATCAAATCTGTTGAAGCAACAGATGACAAGACGGTTGTTTTCACGCTTGACTACCCTTACTCCGCAATCTCACACACCTTCTGGTCTATCAAGATCTCAAGCGAAAGAGAAGTCACAGAGCAGGGCGAAGCATTTGGTACTGTGCCGCACACTGCAGCGACAGGCCCGTACATCATCACGGAGTATGATGTGGCATCCGGCTTAAAGTTAAAAGCTAATGAAAATTATTGGAAAGGTGTACCTAATATTAAAAACGTCGAATACATCGTCATTTCTGATGACGCAGCTGCGGTTATTGCGTTTGAGAACGACGAACTTGAATACTTACCAGATGCACCGCTCTCTGAGTGGGAATCTCTGGTAGCTGCTTCAGGTGAAAACAACTCACTTACAAAAGGCAACAACATTCGCTTCATGGCAATCAACTATCTCTCTCCAACAAACAACAATATTCTTGGAAATTTGAAAGTTCGCGAAGCAATATTCTACGCAATCAACAAAGACAACATTAACGCAGCTGCAGCCAGCGGCTACGGAGCGCCAGCTTATGAATATATGCCTCACGAATATGTTGCAACATCACCTTCATTTGAAGATGGCGGATTCAAGATTTATGACTATGATCCTGAAAAAGCTAAGTCCATGCTTAAAGAAGCTGGTTTCACTGATGCGCAAATCGCAGAAGGCATTGATGTTGGCACGCTGATGACTTACGGCGCAGCAACAGCTGAAAAAGCAAAAGCAACTCAAGTTATCCAGGCAAATCTGGCTGAAGTTGGCTTAAAGTGCGAGATTTATGTTGCTGAGGCAGCACAGGTCACACCTAAGCTCTACGCACAAGATTATGATATGTGTATTTTTGGAGACAGCGGAAACTATGACTTCAATAATATCCGACAACAGGTCCATTCAGAGTCTACTGGCATGTACGTTGTCAAATACGCAGATGAAAAGAGTCCGTTGGATTATAAGAGACTCGAAGAGTTAGTCGCCCTTGGCGTCTCAACTGCGGATGTCGATGCGCGCCTTGACTATTACACAGAGCTCTGGTCAATGGTCATGGATTCTGCTACGATTCTTCCTTTGTACCACAATCCGGTTGGGATCGTATGGTCATCCAAGCTGGATCCGGGCGGATTATCCCCAACTTACTACCATATTTATAATTTTAAATGGGTTGAATAATCTAAAGTAGTCAGCAGAAAAAATACAGACTATCATCGACAAGTATGGCATTCCCGTGGTTGATGTGTGGGGATGCCATACTTTATAAAGGAGATTCGATTATGTACAGATATGTCATTAAGAGACTCCTGTTTCTTATTCCGACAATATTGGGCGTCACGCTGATTATTTATGCCGTCATGAGCATCACACCCGGAGATCCCGGCCGGGCGATGCTGGGAACAAGCGCCCTTCAGGCTGACGTAGATGCCTACAATGCAGCGCTGGGCTATAATCTGCCATTTCCAATCAAGTACTTCAACTATGTTAAAGCCATGGTCATAGATCAGGATTTTGGGTTTTCGTACCTGACAAAACAGCCGGTGTTTGATGAGATCTGGCCGAGATTCCTTGAAACTCTAAAACTGGCATTTCTGGGTGTTTTCATTGCAGCTTCAGTGGGGATTCCCTTTGGGATCTATGCCGCTGTCAAACAGTATTCTCTTTGGGATACGGTCCCATCATTAGTAGCCTTTTTTATGGCGGCGTTCCCTTCTTTTGTCCTTGGACTCCTATTTTTGTATTTCTTCTCGTTAAAGCTGAATTTGCTGCCTTCCTATGGTATTGGTTCCTTTGAACACTACATAATGCCAGCGCTTGCAATTTCTATTCCGCCTGCAGCACAAAACATGCGTTTCACTAAATCCTCCATGCTTGAAGCGATCCGGCAGGATTACGTTCGGACGGCTCGGGCTAAAGGCGCCGCAGAGCGGACGGTAGTATGGAAACACGCGCTGAGGAATGCACTGCTTCCGGTTGTCACACAGATTGGTCTGAGCTTGGGCGTTTTGATCGCAGGCGCGGTTGTAGCGGAAAAAATATTTTCAATACCCGGCATTGGAAGTCTGATTGTAGACCGCATTGCTTACAAGGATGAGCCAGTGATCATTGCAGGCACAATTCTCATCTCCATATGCTTCACGCTTGTCATGCTGCTTGTGGACATCATCTATGCGTTTGTTGATCCTCGCATTCGCGCAAAATATTCCAATACAAAGGGGTAGACTATCGTGGAAATGAAAATGAACCCTCAAAAGGTCGAGTCCACGACAGTGGATAACTTCAAGCGTCCCAGCCAAACCAAAGAAATTTGGAGGAGATTCAGTAAAAGCAAGGGCGCAGTTATTGGCTTTGTCTTATTTTCGATTATTGCAATAATGCTGCTGGCAGCGGATTTTATCGTGCCATATGAAGCCGCCATAAAACAGGATTTCACCCAACAGTTGGCTGCGCCTTCTCGAGAACACTTCTTCGGAACGGATGGCTACGGCAGGGATGCTTTCGCACGACTCCTGCATGGCGGGCGGACATCGCTGAGTATAGCACTGTTGGCTACCTTCTCGTCAGCCGTGCTGGGCAGTGCCCTCGGCGCTATTTCCGGATATTTTGGCGGCAAAGTGGACAGTTTTATTATGCGCAGCCTGGATATCTTTATGTCTGTACCTGATATTCTCTTTACCATGGCCGTGGTCTATGCGCTGGGCGCGAACTTCACCAACCTTTTATTCGCGCTCACTCTGGCCTATTTTACAAACTATGTGCGCTTAGTCCGGTCTCAGGTGCTGAATCTCGCGGAGCAGGATTATGTTGAAGCTGCCCGTGCAGGCGGATCGGGGAGTACGAGAATTATTTTGTCGCACATCATTCCGAATGCAGTTGGTGTCATCATTGTCAATACGACCTTAAATGTCGCGAAAATTATACTGTATGAGTCAACGCTGAGTTTTCTTGGACTTGGAATGCCGCCTCCACAGCCTGAGTGGGGCTTGATGCTTTCTGAAGCGCGTGAATTTATGCGTACGGCACCATGGCTGATGTTTTTTCCGTCGGCAGCCATTGTTATTACCGCTGCCTCGATCAACTTAATGGGAGATGGCCTGCGCGACGCGCTGGACCCTCATCTGAAATCATAGCCGGGAGGTTTATTCATGGCGCACACAGAAATCCAAAACATACTTGAAATCAGAGACCTCAAGGTTATTTACAAAACGGATCTCGAGGTAGTTGAAGCTGTCAATGGTCTGGATCTGACTATTGGAAAAGGTAAGACGCTGGGTCTTGTCGGCGAGACGGGTGCGGGAAAAACGACTACAGCGCTGTCGATTCTCAAACTCCTGCCATCCATCACCGGCCGGATTCTGCAGGGTGAGATTTATTTCGATGGAGAAGATATCCTTAAAAAAAGCGAGCACGACATGCAGTCCGTACGGGGAAACCGAATTTCAATGGTATTTCAAGATCCTATGACAAGTTTGAATCCTGTTCTGACGGTAGGTGATCAAATTGCGGAAGCGGTTCAGCTGCATAATCCCGACATGTCAAAAGAACAGATCAACGAGCGCGTCGCGGCCACACTCAATATGGTAGGCATCATGCCTTCTCGAAGCGGTGATTACCCGCATCAGTTTTCCGGAGGGATGAAGCAGCGCGTGGTCATTGCCATGGCGCTTTCCTGTGAGCCTGAACTGTTGATCGCGGACGAACCGACAACGGCACTGGATGTCACGATTCAGGCTCAAGTCTTGACCATGATCCGGGAACTGCGTGACAGACTGGGGACTTCCATGTTGATGATCACCCATGATTTGGGAATCGTAGCCCAAACTTGTGATGATGTCGCGGTCATGTACTCCGGCATCATTATCGAAGCGGGGACTGCTGAGGATATTTTCTTAGGAGACAAGCACCATCCTTATACGGTGGGGCTGTTCAATTCAATTCCGAACCTCGATATTAAATCTGATCGCCTTAATCCTATTACAGGGCTTATGCCTGACCCGACAAATCTTCCAAAAGGGTGTGTATTCGCTCCGCGCTGTAATCACCAAATGGAGATCTGTCTGGAAGCGCGTCCGGGTGTTTTTGAAGAGGGGACTCACAAGATCAGGTGTTACTTATTCTCTGAAGCGGCAGGCAATTCAAAGGCAGGTGTGGATCTAAATGCTGAATGATAATCAGACTGTACCTTTACTTGAAACTGTAGAGCTTCGCAAGCTGTTTAAGTTAAAAGGCGGTTCGAATCTCCATGCGGTGGATGGCATCAATATGAAGATCTATGCAGGAAAAACCCTGGGTGTTGTAGGGGAATCCGGCTGCGGAAAATCTACGCTGGGCAGAACCATCCTAAAATTGCTTGAGCCGACCTCCGGACAGATTCTGTTTGAAGGAAATGATATAACTAAATACTCAGTCAGCAAGATGAGACCCGTACGAAAGGATATGCAAATCATTTTTCAAGATCCCTATTCGTGCATAGATCCAAGGAAATCCGTCATAGAGATCATCTCGGAATATATGTTTATCCATAAACTCTACAAGTCCAGAGTGGAAACCTTTAACAAGGCAGCTGGTCTTATGGACATGGTCGGTCTGGCCAGACGGTACGCGAACTCTTATCCCCATGAGCTGGATGGCGGACGCCGTCAGCGCATAGGCATAGCCAGGGCGTTGTCACTCAATCCGAAATTCATTGTTTGCGATGAACCGGTTTCAGCGCTGGATGTTTCTGTACAAGCGCAAAACCTGAACCTTTTAATGGACATACAGGATGAGCTTGGCTTGGCTTATATGTTCGTGACTCATGACCTGTCTGTGGTCAAACACATCTCTGATGACATTATGGTCATGTATCTTGGGAAATGTGTCGAAAGAGCGACCTCGGACGAGTTGTTTGCAAATCCGCAGCACCCTTACACCAAAGCGCTGCTGGCGGCTATTCCAAAGCCTGATATCCGGATGCGCAATAAGGAATTCCAGTTGATTAAAGGGGAAGTGTCCAGTCCGGTTAATGTAAAACCCGGCTGTCGATTCGCCTCCCGGTGTGACTATGCGGTTCCTGAGTGTTCGCAGCGCGACCCTGACTTTGTTGAGACATCGCCGGAGCATTTTGTGGCGTGTTATATTGTCAACGGCAGATAAACCAAAGGCTGTCATGGGTGTCATGACTGGCTGATTTGAGACGGGAGAGCGAAACAATGATCATCGGCATACCTAAAGAGATCAAGAAGAATGAATGTCGCGTTGCCGCGATACCTTCTGCAGCAGCGCTGTTTGTGAAAAATGGACATACTGTGCTTGTGGAGCCTTCCGCAGGTCTTGGCAGCGGATATCCAGACGAGGCGTATGTCAGAGCCGGCGCGCAGATAACGCCTCGAGAGGCGCTTTACGAAGGCTGCGACATACTGTACAAGGTTAAGGAAATAGAGGCTTCGGAATATGATCTGCTTCACGAAAATCAGATCGTGCTGTCCTATCTGCATTCAAACGCGCACAGGGAAATGACAGAAGAGCTTCTCAAACGCGGCATAACCGGACTGTGCTATGAGGACGTGGATGATGAGCGCGGGGAATTCCCAATGCTGGCACCCATGAGTATACTAGCCGGGAAAGGTGGGTTTTTGGCAGCGCTTCATTTTTCTCAAAGCGTTCATGGGGGCAGAGGGCTATTGCTCAGTAGAGTTGCTGGCTTAGCAACACCCGAGATCACCATAATTGGATGTGGATGGTCGGGGATTGGGGCTGCTGAGCTTGCCGCGGCCTTCGGCAATAAGGTGACCATGCTGGAGATCAGTAAAAAAGCAATGGAAAATGCACAGGCTAAATTGCCGGTCAACGTTGAACTGTTGTATTCGAACAGGGAAAATTTAGAGACTTGCCTTAAGCGTACGGATGTGCTCATCAACTGCATCCTGTGGCCTAAGACTCGAAAGGACCATTTGGTCTTTAGAGAGGATTTAAAGCTCATGAAGAGCGGGGCTATGATCATTGATGTCGCCTGCGATGACGCAGGCGCTATTGAAACCTGCAGAAGCACCTCTCATGACGCCCCGATCTATTTTGAAGAAGGAATCCTCCATTACGCGGTGGACAATATCCCGTCCGGATTCGCGGAGACGGCGTCGCAAATGCTGTCCGCGGCAACGCTGCCCTATGCGCTGGAAATCGCAAATCACGGCATTGTGGAGGCGCTGAAAAAAGACCCTCATTTGAGGCGCGGGCTAACGACCTACAAAGGCATGCTGACGCTGAAAGAAACAGCGGATAAGCATGGTATCCCATATGTCGATCCCCTTGTGGCTATCAGCCGTGAACAATAGATTCTGTTTGTCACAATAAACGGGCGGCGAAAGACACCGGCCTAGGAGGCGTTCTGCATGTCTAACCTTTGGGGTGGACGGTTCTCAAAGCAGATGGAGCACTTTACCGCGGATTATAACGAATCCATCAGCTTCGATCACAAACTTTACCAATACAGTATTATGGGAAGTAAAGCTCACGTCAGGATGCTGGCGGAGCAAGGCATAGTGAGCCATGACATTTGCGAGGAAATTCTTCGGGGTCTGGCTGTTGTTGAGAATAAATTGGACCGAAATGAGGTTGAATTCAGTTTTCTTGATGAGGACATCATGATGATCATCGAGAAGGAGCTCATAAAAGAGATCGGTGAAGCCGGAAAGTATCTGCATACTGCCCGAAGCCGAAATGATCAGAATGCCGTGGACGAAACGCTGTTTTTGCGGGATGCGGTGAAGAAGACTATTGGCCATCTTAAAGATTTGCTGGAAGTCATTACCATCAAAGCTGAGGAAGAGGCTCATAAGATTATGCCTGGCTTTACGCATTTGCAGCATGCTCAGCCCATTACGGCGGGATTTTACTACATGGCCCATTTTCAAGGTCTGAAGCGGGACGTGGAGAGATTTCAGGAATCCTTGAGACGACTGGATGTCAATCCTCTCGGTGCTTGCGCTATGGCGGGGACGACGCTTCCGACGGATCGCATGATCACTTCCAGGCTGCTGGGGTTTGCGGCAACCTCAGAAAACGCGATGGATACTGTCGCGAACCGGGATGGCATAGCTGAATACCTTTTCAACGCAGCGCTATGTATGACCCATTTAAGCGGATTTGCAGAGGAGATCATTGTCTTCAACTCTCAAGAATTCAATTTTATTACCATTGACGACAGCTTCTGTACAGGCAGCAGCATCATGCCTCAGAAGAAGAATCCGGATATTGCGGAACTCGTCAGAGGCAAGGCCGGCAGGGCGATTGGAAACCTGGTCACGCTGTTGACGGTGCTCAAGGGTACTTTTCTGACGCTGAACAAGGATTATCAGGAGGATAAGGAAGCGCTCTTCGACAGCATCCACACGCTGGATCGGACGCTGTT
This sequence comes from Acidaminobacter sp., assembly GCF_030247605.1. Classification (GTDB taxonomy): domain Bacteria; phylum Bacillota; class Clostridia; order Peptostreptococcales; family Acidaminobacteraceae; genus Acidaminobacter. The sequence goes on from NZ_JAOTSB010000006.1 coordinate 123,769, forward strand.
TATCTTTGCCAGAATGCTGGAGCATATGACATTCAACGAGGACGTGCTGAGAGCGCAGCTGAAAAAAGGTTTTATTGAAGCGACTGATCTCGCAGAATTTCTGGTCCTTCAGCAAATCCCATTCAGGGAGGCCCATGAGATCGTCGGCAGGCTGGTCAAATATTGCGAAAGCAGAGGGATGACATTTGAGGAGGTTGGGAAAGCTGATTTGATTCAAGTTGGTTTTCCTGTCGAGCTTGAAAATTTGTCCCAGTTCAGTGTTGAAAACTGTATCGCCAACAGAAATAGTTTTGGAGGTACGTCTTTTACGGAGGTCGAGAGGCAGATTGTGAATGCGAAAATGTTCACAGCCGGGATTGCGACCTGACACTAATTTGTTCCCCTTTTGGCCATTGTCAATTTGTGTTAAGCCCTTTTGATTTTGGGTTTAGTCAGTTGACAATGGTCTTTTATTTGACAAAAATAAGACCGGAAGGGTACTTCCAAAACCAAGTGGGTATCAATAATTGTAAAATGAGAACCAATTTCAAAAACCTATAAGTGAGGTAGGAGAATGAACAAAAATCGTTTCTATACAATGACCTTTGCAAGCGTCTATCCAATGTACATTGCTAAAGCGGAGAAAAAAGGGCGCACCAAAGCGGAGGTGGATGAAATTATCTGCTGGCTGACAGGGTACAGCCTGGAGGATTTGGAAGCCCAAATTGAACAAAAAAATGATTTTGAGACCTTTTTTACGCAGGCGCCAAAGATGAATCCTTCCCGGGATTTGATCAAAGGTGTGATTTGCGGCGTTCGGGTGGAGGAGATAGAGGATCCCATTGTACGCGAAACACGTTACCTGGATAAACTGATTGATGAGCTGGCAAAGGGAAAGGTCATGGATAAGATTTTGAGGAAGTAAGGTTGATGGTCAGGTGACCATCGGCAAAAGTCTTCAAGAGGTACTTCGGAAGTGAATGGAGTGATCCGGATGAAACTGAAGAAAAAAAAGAAGAAGCTCACTGAAAATTATTACAGAGACAAGGAGACGGACGCTTATATCATTCCGATCTGGCTGGACAGTTATGATGATGTTTTTGACGACTGGGACCCGTCCCCGTTTAAAATGCGGGACATTGAAGACGAGTTTCTGGACTTTTTGTGGGATTCGGTTGAAGACATACCGAAACGCGATGAAATCATTTTTGAGTTTTTCATTCCGACATCCCTTAAGAATGCTCAAAAAGAGCAGATTTTAGTCAGTGCACTGAAGCACCATTTTGACTATATGGAGATACGAAATGAGAAAAAGCTTCAGAAGGAACGGCTTGAAGCCATGAAATACTTTGCCCTTGGTATTTTTTTCTTCATCATTGCTTATATGGGGCCTTTTAAGGCGGACACGCTGGCAGTCCGGATCATGGAGGACGGTTTGTTTGTAGGGGGATGGGTTTTCATGTGGGAGACCTTTTCGAACTTATTCATAGAGTCCAGGGAATTTAATGAGGAGCGGCATATCATCAGGCGGTTCATGAAGGCAAAGGTCAGGTTTGTGGAGAAGGGGGCCCGCTGACCTAGCAGCCTGTTTAGGGGTGACATTAAACTGAGTCCGGATTTGTGGATTCAGTTTTTTTGGCGTGAGGCGGAAGGGGGAATGATGAGCAGGGTGATCGCGCATTAGTATCGCAAGATGCGTTCTTTTCGGTATTTGAATTGTAAAAATAAATTTACAATCAACATAACCATTTTTACGAAGTGGCAGAATTTCATAAGTTCATCCAATGAGCCACAATGTGAGATGAAAGGAAATCAATCACAATAATGATTTGTGCGTGCGCCTCAAACTCTGCCACACCTGCAAATTCAGAGTGCTTGGCTGGTGCGGGCCAATAAGTGGCTGACTTGGTCTTTCGCGAAACTTTGCCGTAAGAGGAATAGTTTTATATTGGCATCGATATTGCATTAGTAAGCATCAAATTAATGCACACAAACTATTCCGGTCAAAAGACTATTTGCGAAAATAAAGGGGTTGGACATTTTGGAACAACAGAACCTGGCGCTGGTGATAGGGCTGCGCCGCGAGCTTCATCAGCACCCTGAGCTTTCCAATCATGAAACGTGGACAAAGCAGCACCTGATCGATTTTCTCAAAGCCAATACAAAACTGGAGATCATTGACCGCGGCCGATGGTTTTATGCCGTGTATCGTGCAGGTGAGCACAAAAAGAACATAGCATTCCGCGCGGACTTCGACGCCATTAAGATGAACGAGGGTATTGAGCTGCCTCATGCTTCTGTTTTTCCCGGCATTTCTCACAAATGCGGCCATGACGGTCATTCTGCTTCACTGGCGGGCTTTGCTCTGGAAATAGATCAAAAGGGCGCTGACAAGAATATCTTCTTTCTCTTCCAGCACGCGGAGGAAACCGGCGATGGTGCGGCGGAATGTGCTGTGTTCATAAAAGAAAACGGCATTGAAGAAATCTTTGCTTACCACAACATGAGCGGCATGGCCCTTAAATCCATTAATGTCATTGATGGCGCGAGCAACTGCGCTTCAAAAGGGATGATCATTCAAATGGAGGGAAGACCTTCTCATGCCAGCGAGCCCGAGAAAGGTGTCAATCCGGCGTTTGCCTTTGCGAAAATTATCGACGCTATTCCTGATTTTATTGCACCGGAAAAAAATGAGGGCATGGTGCTTTGTACCGTCATCCAGGTTAATGTGGGAGAGAAAGCGTTTGGTGTCAATGCCAGCAGGGGGGAACTTCTGCTGACGATCCGCGCGCTTTATGAGGCGGAAATGGACCGGCTGGAGCAAAACCTCGAGAAGCTGGCATCCTCACTGGCAGAAGACCAGGGAATGACGGTCAGCTTCTCCTATCAGGATTACTTCCCGGAGACTTTTAATCACAAAGAGAGCTCGGACAAGATCAGAAAAGCCGCTGACAGCAAGGGCTTTGAAGTTGTGGAAATGGCGGAGGCGTTCCGGGGCTCTGAAGATTTTGGTCATTATCTTAAGGAGACTAAAGGCGCGATTTGTTATATTGGCAATGGAATGGATTACCCTAACATACATTCCTTTAAATATGATTTTAATGATGAAATCATCGAGACTGCGGTGGAATTGTTTAAAGCGCTCGCAGAAATGCAAGGTGAAGAGGACAACTAATTTAGGAACTGCTCAAAGATCAGGAGGCAATAATCATGAATTATGAATCTAAACGGTGGATCATGCTGATCGCTGGTGTTGTAATAAATATTTGCGTTGGCTTTGGCTATGCATGGAGTGTTTTCCAAAACCCTTTGATGCAACAGTTTGGCTGGAATGCGATTCAGGCATCTCTGGCGTACACTTTGGTCATGGGGGTCTCCGCTTTACCCATGGCATTGGTTGGTATGGCACAAGCTTATATATCACCGCGTGCTCTTGTTTTCGCAGGGGGTCTTCTTTTGGGTGGTTCAGTATTTTTTTCTGGATCAATCCAATCTCTTGCCCAGTTATATTTAGTTTATGGCATAGGCGTTGGACTGGGTGTTGGCATTGTTTATTCAGGAAGTCTGTCCAATATGGTCAGATTTTTCCCGGATAAACGCGGATTTTGTTCTGGTGCTATGGCTGCTGGCATGGGCAGTGGCGCGGTCATCATTGCCCCGCTGGCTGCAGCACTGATCTCGAATTTTGGTGTTATGCCTAGTTTTAGGATTATTGGCACTGCTTTCATAATAATTATTTGCGGGCTTTCGTTACTCATTGATACCGCGCCGCAAGACTACGCCCCTAAGGGATGGACACCCAAGAAAACCACAGCAGCCTTTAACGGAGCAGATAAGGATTGGAAGGCTATGCTGAAAGATCCGATATTCTACTTAATGGCAGGGATCTTTACAACGGGGACAACCTCCGGTGTTATGATTATTGGACACGCCTCCCCAATGTTTCAGGAAATCATGAATTTTACGCCGCAGAAAGCTGCGGCTATGCTTGGATTCCTAGCGCTGTGTAATACTCTTGGCAGACTATTCTGGGGATGGACTTCTGACAGGATTGGCCGACTGAAAACGATTAATTTTTTATATGCCATTACGGCCTTCTCACTGTTGGGTTTGATTTACTTTACAGGGCAATATCTTTTTGTAGTGATGGTTATGTTCATAGGCACTTGTTATGGCGGTTTTATGTCAATGATCGCCTCTTTAACTGCGGATACTTTTGGATCAAAAAACCTTCCCATCAACTTTGGGATTATGTTCCTGGCTTATGGATTTGCAGCTTTTATAGGGCCGCGTATGGCTGCTGTTATAAAAATTATGAATAATGGTGATTATTCACTCGCTTTTATTATTGCCATTCTAATGTGCCTGGCGGGCATTGTCCTTAACTTGGTCACCGTGAAGAAATTAAACAAAGAACGACCTGCGCCCCAAGTTCAAAACTATTAGTACATACTCCAGAGGAATGGATTTCTATCCAAATCTTGAAATGCGAATCAAGTACTTAGCTGTCATAAATTTATTTTGATCT
>NZ_JAOTSB010000007.1 GCF_030247605.1 Acidaminobacter sp.
TAGCTTCTCATGGTTTAACATATCAGCACCATCCTTTACCTATTATAGAGGATAGCCTGATTATACCATCTTTTCAAATTGAGTTACTTGCGCAACGCTGTTACCCACTTAATTTAGCGAGGCGCCTTATAAAAGCAGAAAGGAAAAAGTCAGTGCCATTTGGCCTTTGGCCAAGCGCACTGACTTTTTCATGTGTTGTGCTATGCAGTGTGAATTGTTATAATTCTACTGTGTTGAATTTAGACAAATTTTTTTTAGAATAGAGGATAATAAAAATGATTCAAGTAGAAAATCTTTCCTATGCTTTTCCTGCAAAAGACTTATATAAAGACGTTTCGTTTACACTGAAAATGGGCCAGCATTGCGCTTTTATTGGAAGCAACGGCGCCGGAAAATCAACTCTGGTTGATATGATAATTCATCCTGATAAGTACTTGTATGATGGCAGGATCATCAAACACGAAAGCTGCCGTATTGGTTATGCCAGCCAGTTTGCCGTGAGAGATAAGGCGCAGGAATGCACAGTTTTTGAATATCTAAGTGAAAGATTCGTGGAGAATCAGAAAGCGACAGTGGCTGTATGTGAAGAAATGGCAGTGGCTGAGGATGTGGAACCTTTAATTGAGCGATATCAGTCTCTTTTAGATGCCTTTGAGGCCATGGATGGAGATCATTATGAAAACAATATCCGCAAACAGCTGTACGTAGCCGGTATGCGTGAATCAGAAGAAACAAAATTATCACAACTAAGTGGTGGAGAGTATAAATTAATTCAGATTATGAGAGAAATGTTATTAGCTCAAAATCTTCTTGTTTTGGATGAACCGGATGTGTTTCTTGATTTTTCCAACTTGAATAGACTCTGTCAGTTGATTAATGGTTATAAGGGCACATTGTTGGTTATTACTCATAACAGATATTTATTGAATCATTGCTTTGACAAAATTTTGCATTTGGAGAACGGTGATCTTCAGGAATATGAGGGAAATTATACAGAATACCGTTGTTCCCAGCTAAGGGAGAAATTGAAACTCAAACTTCAGAGTATTGAAGAACAGGAAGAAATTGAGCGTACTGAGAAAATGGTTGATATACTTCGCACAAGAGCTTCATTACTCGCCAATCCTGTTATAGGAAGTGCTGTAAATGCAAAGCAAACGCAGCTTGACAGGCTTCGTGCCAGACAAATTAAGGCACCTTTTATTGAACTTCGAGAGCCAAAGATTGAATTGCAGGCGGTAGAAGTTGAAACAAAGCATACTGTCTTAAGCATTACAAATTATAATGTATCATTTGATGAAAGTTTATTGGAAAATATCAATTTTGAATTGCGAGCCGGCGAAAAAATAGCTATCGTTGGTGCAAATGGTACAGGAAAAACTATTTTAATGCGCGATATTTTAAAAAACAACCATCCTTCCATCCATATCAATGAAAATACGAGTTATGCATGTTTATCTCAGCTTCAGGGCGAGAATTTTGATGAAACAAAAACGGTATACGAGGTTATGGAAAACTTAGGTTTTAAATCAAGTGACAGGATTCGTGAGTATCTGGGGAACTATTGTTTGGAAGGTGATACCTTAAAGCAGAAGGTAAGTCAGCTATCCGGCGGAGAAAAGAATTTGCTCCAAATTGCAATGATTGCAAATACGAAGGCAGAACTTCTTATTCTTGATGAACCGACCAGCCATTTAGATATTTACGCACAAATGGCTATGGAAAAGGCCATTTTCGAATACAAAGGGGCTGTACTCATGGTAAGCCATGATTTTTATCTTGTCGCTAATTGTGCAGATTACGTGTTGCTAGTAGATGACAATACGATTCGACGTATGCGTACACGTTCTTTCCGTAAAATGGTATATGATAAATATTTCGATCATAAGTATTTGGAAATTGACAAGAAAAAGCAAGAACTAGAAACCAAAATTACGTTAGCCTTTAAAAAAAATGAGCTGACCAATGTTGAAAAACTTTGCAGCCAGTTAGAAGCACTTAGCGCAAATTAGCGAATAGTATGGAGGAAAAATGACTGAATTATTAGCTCCGGCAGGAAGTATGGAAGCTTTAAAAGCTGCAATTTCTAATGGTTGTGATGCAATATATTTAGGAATGCAAAAATTTGGAGCACGCGCATACTCATCTAACTTTGATCTGGAATCGTTAAAAGAGGCTGTTCAGTATGCGCACCTGAGGAATGTTAAAATCTATGTTACAATGAATACCATCGTTTTCGAGAACGAAGTTGTAGAGATGAAAGCACAGATGAACGAATTAAATGAAATTGGTGTTGATGGCATTATCGTCCAGGACCTGGCTGCTTTAGATTATATAGTTAAAAACTTTCTTGATATGGAATCCCATTGTTCAACTCAAATGGGCATAGACGATTTAGATGGAACTTTATTATTTAAAGAACTTGGTGCCAAGAGGGTTGTTCTGTCCCGTGAGGTTGAGATTGAAAAAGTTAAAGAGATCAAACGGCTAGCTAAAATACCTATAGAAATTTTTGTTCACGGTGCTTTATGTGTCTCTTATTCCGGAAACTGTCTAATGTCCGGATTGATCGGCTATCGAAGCGGAAATCGCGGAAGATGTGTTGGTTCATGTCGTAAGGCTTATGAACTAATTGATAAGACAACCGATACCGCTTTAGGGATAAGCTATATTCTATCTACTAAGGACTTAAACACAATCGATTATATCAATGATTTAAAAGAACTTGATTCTTTAAAAATTGAAGGTCGAATGAAAGAACCTGCTTACGTTGCTAACGTAGTATCAAAATATCGCATGGCCTTAGATCATAAAATTACTGAAGAAGATAAAGAAAATTTGAGCAAAACATTCAATAGAACATTTACTAAAGGATATTTGTTTCACGAAGATATGAAAGATATTACAAACATTTTAAGACCTAATAACGTTGGTTATGAAATTGGCAGAATCAGCAAGATTGTTAAGGACATGTATGAAATAACACTGACGCGACCTTTAAATCAAAACGATATTATCAGGATAAGTCATAACAATGAAGATGTCATTTTAACTGTTGTTAAACTTTACGATAAAGAGGGCAATTTAATCAACAAAGCTGATGATGTCTGCTATATCAAAATCAAAGAAAAGATATCCAAGGGTGATTTAGTCTATATAACTAAGGATAATCTCTATTACAACGAGTTGGAATCATCACTGGATAAAGAATTCAGGCGTTTTAACCTGGATCTTAGGGTGTATGCCTATCCAGATTCAAAGCTGATCATAGATGCGGAGGGCCTAGGCTTTAATTATCTATTTGAGAGCGAGGAAATCCTGGGTGAAGCAATTAATAATCCAACAACAAAAGAGCAGGTCATAAAGCAATTTTCAAGATTAAACGATACTATATTCGAACTTAACCATGTAGATTTTGAGGAGTGCAATGCATTTATTCCGGCTAAATTATTAAATGCAGCAAGAAGAGATATTGTACAAGGCTTATATGACTTAAAGCTCAACAGCCAAAAGAAAAGAACCAAGGCTTTGAAAGCAAAAGAAAAAATAAGCTTTCCCCCCAAAACACCATACCTTACAGCCTCTGTAACAACTAAAGAGCAGTATGATGCTTGTGTGAGCTGTGGCATTGAGGAAATCTATTTCGAAAACGTTGTCAGAAGAAACCAAAACAATTACAAAGAAAAAGACGGTCCGCTGCTAATCGGAGGATATGGCGGAATACATCACTACAGAAAAACTAATCCTTTTGTTGCGGATTATTCTTTAAATGTTGTGAATTCTGCCAGTTGCTATGAATTATATAGATTAGGCGCAAAACGAGTCACGTTATCTTATGAAATGAACAAGAGACAAATTGAAGATTTAATTAATGCCTATTATGAAGAAAACGAAGGCTATCCTGCGCTAGAAATGATTGTATACGGTCGAGCGCCTTTGATGTTTACGAAATATTGTCCCCTTAAAAAAATGAATCAATGCGGTATTTGCAGAACAAAGAACTACGAGATTAAAGATGAGCACGGAACGTTCCCTATTCTATCTCATGATGATTGTTCAACGACAATCCTTAATGGGAAGACCCTTAATCTGTTAGATGAGCTGCAAAGCATAAAAGGGATCGAGGCATTCAGACTAAGCTTCACAATTGAATCAAATGAGCAGGTTGCAAAAACTATCAATATGGCCTTAAGCAAATTAAATGGCAGAGTGAATAAAGCTGTCTTTAATCAGGAAACAGACACAAGAGGACATTTTAATAAAGAGATTTTGTAGGGAAGTTCCAGTTCAAATCTGGGTGTCGCCTCTAAAAATCAACTCCTCAGATCCATTAAAAGTTAAAGCGCTCCTTTGGGTGGTCAAACAAATCCAAAGGAGCGCTTTTCACGTTTTTAGTTTAACTTAGCCTCTCAGTTCGAAAGCTGTACTTATAACCACATGACTGAAATTTGCAAGGTGCCCCATTGATTATAAACCTCTCCTAATGTTCACGACCATACTTCTTAAGGACTTCAACCACAAATTCATAGACGCGCTCGGTCGAAGCCATGTCCAAGCGTTCCTTAGGCGTGTGAACGTCCGACAGGTTCGCGCCTATGGAAACAAAGTCGATTGGTCCGAGCTTTTCTTTCAAAATACCGCATTCGAGACCTGCATGAATGGCGGATACCGTCATTTCCTTTCCGTAAAGCTCTCGGTAAACTGCCATCATGGTATCTCGCATTTGAGACTTAGGCGCATAAGCCCACTCCGGATAATCAGACTGAAGTCTGAGCTCTGCCTCAGTCAGGGTACAGACAATCAGCATTCGATCAATAATCTCCGCTTTCAGTGACCTTACAGAGCTTCGAATCGCACTGTCGATCTCAATATATTCTGCGCCTGTAGTCAGAACTCCAATGTTGTTGGAGCTTTCAACCAATCCCGGAATTCCTGCGCTCATGGTCTGAACGCCATTTGGAAGCAGCCTCAGCAAAGCTGCAGCATTTTCGGCCGTTTCAAGAGAAAAAACATTCTGAATTGGATCAGAAGTATCTTCAAGTGACAATACCAATTTAAGTTCAGGATCCGCCAATTCAAACTCATTTCGAAACCTGGATTCCCAAGCCAGAACGGTTTTTTGAACTTCTTCGAGCCAATCACGTTTGAAACTAAGACGGGCGGTTGCCTTATTGGCAATGGCATTCATTTTCTCACCGCCTTGAATCTGGCTGATTTGAACACCCATCCCAAGAAGATCTCTCATGACCCTTCCAAGGAGGACAATTGCATTCGCACGTCCTTTGTCTATCTCTACGCCGGAATGCCCACCTTTAAGGCCAGTAATGGTCAACCGCGCTCCCTGGCCGTCCTGAACAGGAACCTCCCACTCAATTGGCAAATGAACACTTGCACGAACGCCGCCTGCACAGGAAGCCAGAATGACGCCTTCCTCTTCCGAATCCAGATTGATCAGAGCCTGACCGGATAAATGAGCTGGATTCAGCCTGACAGCGCCGTCCATGCCCGTTTCTTCGGCGACCGTAATCAGCACCTCAAGGGTTGGATGCTCCAGGTTCTGATCCTCCAGTATGGCCAGTGCCATAGCAACAGCAATGCCATTATCTGCACCAAGGGAAGTTTCAGCCGCGGTTAAAAAGTCTCCGTCGACTTTAAGTTGGACAGGATCCTTTGAAAAATCATGCTGACTGTCTTCTGCCCTAACACAAACCATGTCCATGTGACCTTGAAGAATGACAGCCGGTGAACCTTCATAGCCTTTTGATGCCGGCTTTTTGAGAATAATATTCCCACAAGGCTCTTGAATAGCTTCAAGTCCATTCTTCTCTCCAAAGACCATCAGCCAGTCGCTGATGCGTTTCTCGTCACCTGAGCACCTCGGAATCTGATTCATGGCCTCAAACAGCTCCCAGACCCGCTTATACGCTCCATCCCATTGATGCATTGTTATATCCTCCCACTTAATTAGAATTTATTTTTAACTTCCTCGTTCTTTGTAAAAGTGTTGTAAGCCTTGAAGCCTGCGCCGCAAGCTCCAGCCAAATTGCCTAGCTGCGCCTTCTTAAGCTTTGGCTGTGAAATCGCCTTAAAATTGGCCTGATGAAGCGCCATAACTTCCAGCCGCGGCAGCCAATAATCGCCGGCACCTGAAAGCCCACCACCAAACACTATAACTTCAGGATCGTAAAGCATCCTGATATTGTGAACGCCAACCGCCAGTCTCTGAAGCCAGTCGTGGACTACGTTTTCGCAGAAGGGATCGCCGGACTCTGCGCCATCCATGATGATCTTGGCGTCAAATGGCACTCTGGCGGCCAGCCATCCGGAACTTCCCTGTGCTGTCAGCCTGTTGTGGGCGTCCGCCACCAATGCTGTCGCGGATGTTAGGGTCTCAAAACATCCATTTCTGCCACAGGCACAGCGATACATCCCGGTGTCCGAAATGGTCATGTGACCTATTTCCATAGCGAGGCCATGTTGCCCCTCGTAGAGCTTCCCGCCCAGAATGACACCGCCGCCGACACCTGTCCCCAGGGTAATGAGAACCCCCCTATCAATGCCTTTAAGCGCCCCAGACACATGCTCTCCATAAGTCGCTGCCGAGGCGTCATTCATAAAGAGGACATCAAAACCCGCGGCCTTTTTAAGATCTTTTGACAAGTCAACAGCAGCCCATCCCAGGTTGACAACTTCGGATACCTTGCCACTGGTTGGATCCACCGGCCCAGGGATTCCTATTCCAATCCCATTGATGTCCGCAGCTTCCTGCGCTCGTCGAATTAGCTCAAGCAATTTGTCTTTTACTGCATTGTAGCCCTGTTCAGCTTCAGTTTGAACCCGTTCATGCCAAAGGACTCTTTTGCTGCGCCCCACCACAACTGCATCAATGGTAGTACCGCCTATATCGATTCCAATTGCCGCCTTTGCTTTCATGGCACAGGCCTCCTCCTAAAGACGTTTCAATGCCGCCTCGAGCGTTTGTCTGTGAGCCTCGTAGCCCGGTTTGCCCAGGAGGGCGAACATATTTTTCTTGTATGCCTCAACACCTGGCTGATCAAAAGGATTGACGCCCAATAAATACCCGCTGATGCCGCAGGCTTTCATAAAGAAGTAAAGAAGCTGCCCAATATGATAGGCATCAATTTTCTCAAGCTCAATGACCAAATTTGGCGTACCTCCTGCGACATGAGCCAGAAGCGTCCCCTCAAAAGCCTTAAAATTGATCTCCTTAAGAGATTTTCCGGCCAAGAAATTTAGTCCGTCAAGATTTTGCCCATCTTCATTGACTTTGAGACTGCCGTTTTGATCGGTCTCAAGAAGGACGGTTTCAAAAATCATGCGTCTGCCATCCTGTATGTATTGGCCCATGGAATGCAGATCTGAACTGAATTGTACAGAGGCAGGAAAAATTCCTCGCCCATCCTTGCCTTCACTTTCACCATAGAGCTGCTTCCACCATTCAGAAATATATTGCAGCGCTGGATTGTAGTTTGCCAGAATTTCGACAACCTTGCCCTGATCCTGGAGAATTGTTCTCGCAGCTGCATACTTGAAGCAATTGTTTGTCTCAAGCTCAGGATTCAAATACTCCTCATACGCTGCCTTAGCGCCTTCCATCAATGCCCTTATATCCACGCCTGAAACGGCAAGCGGCAACAGGCCAACCGGTGTCAGAACGGAATAGCGCCCGCCAATGTCATCTTCAATGACAAAGGTTTCATACCCCTTCTCATCTGCCAGGGTTCTAAGCGCGCCTCTGGCTTTATCCGTGGTTGCGACGATTCTTTCTTTGGCGCCATCCACGCCATAACGTTTTTCCATATAACTTTTCAGCATTCTGAAGGCAATTGCCGGCTCTGTGGTAGTCCCGGATTTGGATATGACATTGACACAGACTTCCAGCTCATCAATGGCACCAAGCAGCTGTTCCATATATCGCTCTTCAAGATGGTGCCCCGCATATATAATCGTAGGATTTTCCCGGCTGCAAAAGCGTCTGAGGGGTTCCATTGGGTCTTTCAGTGCTTCAGACACTGCGCGTGTTCCCAGATAAGAGCCGCCTATGCCAACGACCACCAGCACATCACATTTCTCTTTTAATCTGGCCGCACAGGCTTCCACCTGATCCATCAAAGCCATGTCAAAAGTTTGAGGCAAGTGGACCCAGCCCGTAAAATCTGATCCTGCACCTGCGCCATTTTCAAGCAGTTGCTGAGCTGCGCGAACCATTTCCTTCATATTATTGAGCTGCGAATCCTGGATCCCCGAATAATTCAAATTTAAATTTAATCCAGCCATAACAATTCCTCCCAAGGATGCAATCTGTCATATCTGATGCTGACGCTTTTTAGGCCTATGTTATTCATACGATAATCTTAACCCATTTAAACAAGCAGATGCAGACTTTTTTGATAATTGTTGGCGGAAAACAACAAAGAAGACACCATGCACCAGAGAGCAAGCTCTCTTATGCATGGGATCCCAATTTTCATCTCACATGCACAGACGTGCACCTCGCTCCGCAATCCCCCTCGCTGCGCTCAGTGTATTGCTGCGCTTCGGTCGCGGGCTGCGCCCTATATAAACAAAGAAGACACCATGCACCAGAGAGCAAGCTCTCTTATGCATGGTGTCTTCTTTGTTTATGCACGTCTTTAGCCTAGCGCGTATGGACTCAGGCAGCGATTCAATATACCTGTTGCATACGCCAACAGCACACCGTAGTTTGTAATAGGCGTGCCCGCTTCCTCACACAGTCGAATCCTGGTCAGCATACTCTTCCGGTTCATCATGCAGGAGCCGCAGTGCACCACCAGGTCGTAAACACTGAGATCCTTTGGCAAGTCATGGCCGGCTTTAAATTCTATAGCCACCCGGCCGCCAAGTTTTTTGTTCAGCATCGCCGGGATTTTGACCCGTCCAATATCCTCGTGGGAGTGATTATGAGTACAGCTTTCCGTGATCAGGATTCTTGCTATGGGCTCACTTCCCGTCACAGACTCTTTCTGACGGCTGAGTGCCCTGGCTTCAAGGGCTTTCACCGCTTGAATCCCCGAGACAAAGACTCGAAGATCCCCTTTATTCCTCGCAAAGACCATGGAAAAGGATGTCAAAGGGATGGTTTCAGGCACCATGTCGGAAACCGCCGCAAACGCCTGGGAATCCGTAATGACCAAATCCACGGACTTCAGCTCAGAAAGCGCTTCAACCAGCTCCGTATCCCTGACCACATGCACTTTCAGCCCGTGATCCAGCGCATCCCGAATCACCTGAACCTGTGGCAGGATCAACCGGCCTTTAGGTGCTTCCGAGTCAATGGGGACCACCAAAACAATGGTGCCCCCCGCCGGCACCAGATCCCCCACCAGCGTCTCATCCTCGGCTTCTCCGCGCAGCGCTTCAATCAGACGGGCTTTGAGATGGTGAATGTCCCCCGGGGTCTGAGCGCTCACCCAGACCGCACCAGGCCATGCCTCTTTTAATTGCTTTAGCTTCAGATGACCATCGGCCTCAGCCATCACTAAATCTACCTTGTTGAACACCAGAAGCTTGGGAATTGAAAATTTCTCAAAATGAGACTGAAGCCGCGCCACCTCGTGAGTCAGCCACTCAGGATTATTCGAAGCTTCCATGGCATCGATGACATGTACAGCAAAATCCGTCCTTTCCAAAATCTTAAGACTCTTAGCCACCCGAAGAGAACCCAGGACATCGTCGTCATCATCAAGACCAGCAGTGTCAATGAAGACAACCGGTCCATAGGGAAGCAGCTCCATGGCTTTGCTCACGGGATCCGTCGTCGTGCCCCGAACTTCTGACACTATGGATAACTCCTGCCCGAGAATCGCGTTCATCAAAGACGACTTGCCCGCGTTCCGGTTGCCAAAGAAAGCAATATGCTTCCGGTTGGCGCTGGGTGTCGAGGACAGGGTGTTCTCAGTCGCCCTCGATCCTGCTTTCGGCATAGGATCTGGTGTTTTCAATGTGTGAGGTTTAGTAGCATGCATAGTCTTCATTTCCCCTTCTAGAGGTACAGGTCGCGTTCGCCGCCGCGAATCCGCTCGAGGTTGCCCGCCAGTAAGTTTTTGATATCCGGGCGTTCAATGGCAGCCAATTCCTTCTCTATCAACTGCTCGCTCTCAACCTTAAGGGCCACGTCACCATAATCCAGAACGAATTCCTGAAGGGTCATCAAAGCATTCGGGGTGCAGACGTTGTGGATCTGACCGGCTTTGGCAAGCTGCATGAATCGGTCCCCGGTACGGCCGGAGCGGTAGCAGGCGGTGCAGTAGGATGGAATGAGACCATCGGCCACCAGTTCTTTGAGCACTTCCAGCGGGGTGCGCTGATCCGAAGCCTCGAACTGATTGATTGTGCCGCTTTTACGATCGCTCTCCTTGTAACCGCCAACGCCGGTGCAGGAGCCCGCTGAAATCTGGGAAACGCCGGCGCGGATCATATCGCGGCGCATCTGTGCACTTTCGCGAGTGGACATGATAATCCCGGTAAAAGGTACAGCGACGCGGAGAATCGCGACAATCTTCTTGAAGGTCTGGTCGTCGATCTGATTGCTGAACTGATCCAGAGTCATGCCTTCCGCTTTCTTGATGCGCGGCACGGAAATGGTGTGGAAGCCCACGCCAAATTTCTCCTCCAGATGCGCATTGTGCATCATGAGAGCCAGCACTTCAAACTTATAATCCGCAAGGCCAAAGAGAACCCCCGCGCCCACGTCGTCCAGCCCCGCCTCCATGGCGCGGTCAAAGGCGGTGAGGTGATAGAGGTAATTTCCCTTGACAGACTTAGGGTGCATCAGGTCATAGGTCGGCTTGTGGTAGGTCTCCTGAAACAGAATGTAGGTGCCAATGCTGGCTTCTTTCAGCTTTTTGTAATTCTCAACCGTTGTGGCGGCTATGTTGACGTTGATGCGGCGGATGGTGCCGTTGTCATTTTTCGTCGTATAGATCGCGTCAATAGCGTCCACCACATAATCAATTGGGCAGTTGACCGGGTCCTCTCCCACTTCCAGGGCAAGGCGCTTATGCCCCATCTTCTCGAGGAGCATGACCTCTTCCTGGATCTCTTCACGGCTCAGTCGTCGGCGCGGAAAGTCGTTGCTGTGCTTATAGCCGCAGTAAGTGCAGTTGTTGACGCAGTAATCGCTAATGTAGAGCGGCGCGAAGACGACAATGCGGTTGCCGTAAATGCGGTCCTTGATGGCCCCGGCAATGCCCATGAGGCGTCCCATATGTTGCTCCGACTTAATTTCCAGCAGCGTCGCAATGTCCAGCTGATCCAGCGGACTTCCAAGCTCTGCCTTAGCCAGGACGGCGTCTATAGCCGCGTCATTGGCACCTGCGGCGAGTTTCAAAGCAGTTTCAATAGCGGCGTGATCGATAAACATTTTAATTCCTCCAGTCTGGGTGATCGCCGCGGGCCATGTCGACCGTAAAACCGGCGTTTTCAATTCGTTTTTGTATGCACTGGCGGCACTCCGCCGCCTCATCGCCCGTACAAATCTTGCCGTCGTACAGGTCGTATTTTTCTCTGACTTCAAGTGGGGACAAGTTTGGCATGACCACATTCGCACCAGCGCGAATCCCAAGCTCCCGGCCTACGGGATTCAGGCTGCCCAGGGCTGTTGTCGCAGGCAGGAGTACCTTTGGAATCATCAGACGCAGAATGGCAAGGAGAACCACCGTCTTTTCCACCGAGCCTGAAGGCTGGTCCGCCAGCGGCGTCTCGTGGTGTGGGATGAACGGCCCAATGCCTATCATATGGGGATCCAGTGTCTTCAAAAACCTCAAATCCTTGACGAGGTGCTGGTTACTCTGACCGGGAAGTCCAACCATAAAACCTGCGCCGACCTGGTAGCCAATAGCTTTCAGGTCTTCAAGACATGCCTTTCGGACGCTGAGGGCCATACCGGGATGAAAACCGGCGTAAAAGCCGTCATCCGCAGTTTCATGTCTTAGCAGATAGCGGTCCGCACCGGCATTGTAGAGGGCCTGATAGCTCTCCCGGCTCCGTTCGCCCAGGGAGAGAGTAATGGCGCAGTCCGGATAAGCCGTTCTGATCTCATGGATGAGTCCCGTCAGGAACGCATCCGTATGCGCATGATCCTCGCCGCCCTGCATGACAAAGGTTCTGTAACCGAGCTCATAGCCAATGCGACAGGATTCCAGTACCTGCTCCAGCGTCAGCCTGTACCGCTCAGCACCGGGATTACCGGCTCTGATCCCGCAATAAACACAGTTTCTCTTACAATAATTTGAGATCTCGATCAATCCCCTGAGAAAAACCCGGTTGCCATAGATCTCCATACGTTTTTGATGGGCCTTTTGAATCAGGTGGTGTCTGACCCTGCCGTCTTGGTCTTGATCCGGGTGATCCAGGTAGTCCAGAAGCTGACACAGCGCGCTGTCACTGAGGTCACTTTCCAGTGCCAGCTGATCCACCAAAGCCATAAACAACTGCGCTTCAGCCGATGGTTCCCCATCCCCAAACGCCGCGTCAGCCTGCAATGTGGTTTGAATGTTCCCTTGAGGCGCAACATTTTTTTTCGTTACATCCTTAACGTGACTCAAGCTTACACTTCCTTTTTTGAAATCGAAGTCTTTACGAAAACATGCTCAATATTGCCGAGCTTACCCGTCAGGGCATTGATCTCATCCGGCTCCCCTATCAAAGTGATGGAAATGACCGAAATCCCGTGCTCATCCATGGGAATCCCCATTCGACCTTTAATAATCCCCTTGAATGACGCGACCACGTCGTTGAAACGATGCTGACACAGCTCCGGATGCTCCAAAATGGCGCTGATGACCGCCACTTTTGCCATAAAAAAACCTCCCTTTCAATTTGAAAGAGAGGATGGTTTTTTTCCCGTGATGGCTGCACACCAAAAACACAGGTGCAGACAAACTCGCAGCGCGCCACTACAGCGGCTGTGCCTTCGCTCCCTTTCGGTTCAGCAGTCTGATAACTTTACCGTCAGGTGATGTCGATTTTATTGTAATCTCGTCGGGAACACATGAAAAAGGAAGCGCCTCAAGAGCGCAGACCTGAACCAAATGAACTCTGACAGGATTGATTGTTAATAGATTATCAATACAATGAGGGTCTGTCAATGCTTTTATTTTAGAACAATCCCTATCCTCGGGCAAACGTTTCCTGAATGTCCAGCACCACCGCATCAGCCAACTGCATGCCCTGACGGCTCAATCGCCCTAAATTTGAAATCGTCTCTTCTATAGTCCGGCCCACCAAACCATTTCCGGCCGGAACCCGTATGCCGTCTACTGCCAGTGCAGCCGTCTCAACGGCTGTTGAAGCCGCCGTTGCCAGTTTTAGAGCGCAGCCCAGTTTAGCGCCGTCACACACCATCCCACTGAGGTTTGCCATCATGTTTGTCATAGTACTCTCCACAATCTCAGGATCCCGGGTGTCAAGCCACGCGATAGCCGCAGACGCGCCGGTAGCTGCCGCGATGCCGCAGCTGCACAGCGCTGACAGCCTGCCTATCTCCGCTTTTATATAACTGTTTATCAGATGGCTGAGCGCCAAAGCCCTGATCTGATCTGCCCGATCTGTCCCTTTTAACTCAAAATAGGCGACCAGCGGCATTATGGCTGTGATGCCATTATTTCCACTGCCGTTTGAGCTCATGACCGGCAAATCCACACCTGCCATTCTGGCATCAGAAGCGCCTGCAGTCATTGTCATTGCCAGTCTTGCCAGGTCCTTCATCTGACCGTTTTTAGAATACCTTTGCTTCAGAGCAAACGCTGTGCCGAGTCCCACCGGCGACGCCATGCCGACCTCTGCCATAGTTTGATTCATTGCAATGCCATCAAGAAGAAATGCCAAGGGTTCAGGATCGATTTCATCAATCACTGTTACCAGGTCCTTAAGTTTCATAGAATAAAATCTATTGAACCCTGCATTTGATTTCTCAGTCACTGAATTCTTTTCTTCCATTTTTTCAAGACAAACTCCATCCCTGAACACCTCGACAATCCGGTCGTGCCTGCCGCTAATGATTACTCTGGCATGGTGAGCTCTGTCTTCTGACCACTGTTCTGCCTGGATCATCACTTTTTCCTCAGTATCAATCAACTCAATTCGAATTTTTCCCTCTGCCAACCTTTGTCTCGCTATTCGTATTTCTTCCTCAGACAGATGGTTCAGCACGTCCAAGCCCCTCACCGCGCTGGCACGGGCAGAACCTAGCGCCGCAGCAAGATCCAGTCCAGCTTCCATTACACCTGGCAGCATGACAGCAAAGCCGTTCTTATATATATTAGGGCTCACGCCTATGACAAGCTCACTCATGGAATTATTTAGAACCTCTGAAACCTTAGCTGCCGCCAGCGCCACTGCCACTGGCTCTGTACAGCCCGCAGCAGGCTTAACTTCCTCGCGAAGCAGTTCAATAATCCAATGGTTTGTTTCTTGATTGACTGGTGCTATGTAAGTCATCTTATTTTCTGTTAACGTTCTGTTCATTTTGCATCCCCCTCGTCAATGACGGCGCTTCCCAATTTATAATGCTGCTTGACAATGGTATACTGCAAAAGTCATGCCAATAAAAAAACCGCTGTTTCCAACGGTTTTAAATATTTCAGCAAAATTATTCTCATTTTGAGATTAAAATATCTAGTTTAATTCTCATTTTGAGATTATTTTTCCATTACAAATTATAATCCTTAAACTTTCTGTAAAGCGTTGCCCTGCTGATCCCCAAACGCGCTGTCATAGCTTCAATCCCAGCTTTGGACTTGCCATACGCCTGAATAGCTCTGCGAATTTCGGCCGCCTCCAGCGCGTTCAGCGAACGTATGCCAGCCGTCTCAGCTATGCCAGGCTCATCTTCATCGAATCCCCGATCTGCATTGTCGGGCAATCCTGGCGCCTCAAAAGCCCTATCGAGCGCACCCGCCCTGAGACGCTTTGGCAGATCTCCCGAACACAGAAGTTTTCTTGTAGAAACATGCACGGCATATTCAATGGCATTTTCAAGTTCTCTGACATTTCCCGGCCAGGCGTAACTCATCATTACCTTCAAAGCTTCGAGCTCAATCCCCTCAACTTTTTTGCCAATCCGCTGGCTGTGCTTTTTCAGAAAAATACTTGAAAGGCTTTCCAAATCCCCCATCCGATCTCTCAGCGGCGAAATATGGATGGGAATCACGTTGATGCGATAATACAGGTCTTCCCTAAATTCCCCATCCCTGACCATTTCCTCAAGGGGTTTATTGGTGGCGGCGATCAGCCTGACATCCACAGGAATCGCACCACGACCGCCAACCTTGTAAATCTGCTGGTCCTGCAGGACTCGCAATAACTTTGCCTGCAGGTGGAGCGGCAAGTCACCAATTTCATCCAGAAAAAGTGTACCACGGTGGGCTTGCTCGAAGCGCCCAATGCGCCCGCCGGTGACCGCACCTGTAAAAGCGCCTTCCTCATACCCAAAGAGCTCGCTTTCCAGCAGTGCCTCCGGTATGGCCGCGCAGTTTACCGGAATAAATCCACGGTCCTTCCTGTCGCTTTCACTGTGAATGGAACGGGCGAACAGCTCTTTGCCTGTCCCGCTTTCCCCTAATATCAAAACCGTAGATTTGCTCTTTGAAACACGTCTTGCCAAATCAATAGCTTCATTTAGGTTTTGATCTTTACCGAATATGTCTTCAAACTTTGTTGGCTGCTGCTCAGCGAACATTTTATTGAACCGACGGATCACGTCTTTCAAAGGACTTAACTGCAGCACGTACCTGACTGTTTTGTCCGCATGCGTCACCGGATGAACTTGTATGGAGAATCTGCGCTTTAGTCCTGCTTCGAGCTGTGTTCTGCCGCTTTGAATGGCATCCAATACACCACCGCCCAAAACCTCATTGATACCAGCACCTTCCGTCAGCCCATCTATCCATCTGCGCGCAGCATCATTCGCGCCAACTAAAGCCCCTTCAGAGGTCATGGACAATATAGGCGTTTCAATGGCGTCTATCAACACTTCCAGTTCTTTATTCCTACGGTTTTCAGCGACTTTTGAAGCGATCAGATTGCCCATCTTTTCTAGAAAATCGAGCAATGCGCCGCGGTTATTCAGCAGTTTCAGCTTTTCCTCTGAATCAAACGCGATCAGTCCTATGACGCCAACTACAGCACCCTCGACCAAAATGGGCGAGCAGACTTCCGCGCTTTCTCTGCAGCGTTCCCGGTCTGAACATGACAAACAAGCCGCATCAGTGCCAGGGGACTCCACAATGTAGGGTATGCCATTTTGGACCGCTTTTTCAAAAACGGATCCTGCAGCAATTTTTTTGCCCACTTCCATGCCATATTGACCGGTACCAGCGACGCGCAGCCTCTGACGGTCGACAATAGTGGCTTCGACCCCCAGCACGCTGTGTATTGCCTGTACGACGTCCTGCAGCATTGGGGCAATTTCTGAGATCTCTGAATGCAAGGTACATACCCTCCTATTCGCCCATCTCCCGGTCCAGGGCATCGAAAAAGTCTTTCATGAGACTTGCCCGCTCACGTGCCAAAGCCCTTCCCGCCTCTGTAATAAGTCGGTCAGGGATGTATTTGAGTTTGACCATATATTCAACGTTGGGTGCGTGATCTTCCTGATTCTGGATCCTGCCGTTCTCGGTCAAATTTTCAGCGGTGTAAGTATCCAGGTCGACTTTCCTGTACAGTCTTGCACCTTCCTGTCCAGCCATCATAAACGTCCTCGCAATGCCAACTGCCCCTATGGCATCCAGTTTGTCCGCATCATAAAGGATTGCCGCCTCCAGAGATGCCGGACCTTGTCCGCTTCTGTAACGGTGCGTCACTATGGCTTTTTGAATCTCACAGATAACGTCTTCGCGAATTTCCATGTGCTCAAGGATCGCCCTGGCCTTCGCAGCGCCCACAATTGCATGGTCTGTCCTGCCGGTCAGGTCCAGATCCTCCTCTCGTCTGCCAATGTCATGCAAGAGCACCGCTGGAATCAGCACCTCATAATTGACCTCCGGATAATTTCCGGCGATCTGCAGCGCCAGCTTGTAAACGCGCCTGACATGATCAATGTCATGGGCGGAGCAGGATAAAGCTTCTTCCACCATCATCCACAGCAAGTCCTCGTATTGCTGCTCGGTAATGCCTTTGATCTCGGCAGCAGGCAACTGCGCCGTTTTTCGCTGAATAGCTGTCGTTTGATTCATGCCGGTGGTCTCCTAACTCAAAATTGACAAGATGATGGAACTGTTGCTGTAAAAGCAATTTGATGTCCTTATTGCAGATATGCCTCTTCCATGGCATCAAAAATGGCTGTCCGTGCGGCATTGACGCGTTCAGACTGCTTGTAGCCTTCTTCACGGGCGACTTGCTTGAAGGCCTCAAAAGCATTATAAATTGGACTTTCCGAATCAAAGGCATGGGATTCATAAAATGTGATGCGTTCTTCACTCATAGCATTTGTATCATAGGCGTAGACGGGTGTATTATTACCGCCGTAAACCAATGCGTTCATCATCATGATAAAATACTGCTGCAATCTTTGATGAGCATCTTCGAGCTCAAGGGATAATGTTTCTTTTTGAACGCGGAAGAACAGTGATTCCGCCGCAGTAACTCTTTCCCACATTTCATCAAGTGGGATCACCATGGCTGCGTCGCTGAAAGTTTTAGCGGATAACTCTCTCGCCATGACTTTAAGATACTCAGAATACCATTCACTGACTTGTGTCTGATACGCCAAATATTTGTTGTAGTCGACAACCAGATAATACATCCCTTCTTGGGTTTCTATGGTGTAAAAGGCATTCTTGTACCCCTGGATCTCTTCTGTTAATGCTGCGTCACCAATGCTTTGAGGATCATCCATAAGTTTGGTCAAGTCGGCTTTGGCAAAAATTTTATTCTCATAAAGCTTTGCCGCGAGCCCATCACTCACTCCGCCATAGCGCTCATCTTGTTCCAGGGCCTTAATCTGGGCCGTCTCAAACAAACTGAGAAGCCGCTCTGTGAATTCCGGTGAAAGCGACTCAATCTGGTCCTTCAGGATTACAGCAAGCTCATTCATCCCTTCTATGCCTGGGTTCTCGGCAATAGATTGCTTAAAGGCGTCAAGAATTTGCTGCTGCTCTGCCTCACTTGACCCGGCAGGTATTTCATTGGATGGCGTCTCAACCTCACCAGGCGGCGTCTGATCCACGGGCGGCGCCTCAGTGTTTGTTCCGCACGCCGTCAGCGCAGCTGCCGAAAGCACTGCCACTGCTAGGACAGAGACCGTTTTTAGATCAAGGTATTTTTTAAATTTCAACATAGTAAAGCCTCCTTATGACCAAAGTTTACCATGAGAATCTTAAGCAGACCTTGATCTTAGATTACAAAACAGCGCCAAAATTACTCATCTTCATCTTCATCTAAATTGAAATCATAATCACTCATTTCAGCGACCTTTGCCTCAATCTCTTCTTCTGTATAGCCAAGGACTGTCATTTTTCTTAAGCAGAGTGCCACAAACTCATCTAAACCAAGGCGCTCTACGAAGCTTCTGGTTTTTTCGTAAACCTTTAATCCCAGCCATTCCTTCCACGGCATGATTTCGAGTCCAAAAGGCTCGTCAGTGCCTTCTTCAATGCCAAAGACATCAAATGGATAGCGGCCGACATATTCGCTGGTCAACTGCGCCAGGAACAGGTATACCGGCGGCTCGACCGCCTCAGGTTCCAGGGTCATTAAGTGCTGATAGACTAGTCGAAGCTGGTCTACTCCCTTGTCCGGCTCTTTAAAAGTGCCATAAAGCTTTTTCTCCACAGCCCTGAAATCAATTGCTTTTACGCAAGCTTGAAAAGTCTCCGGCACTTGATACGCCGTCGTTAAATCTGTCTCTGCTTCTTCAGTTTCCGATTCCGAGAAAATACCTCTGTCAGCTGCAACGGCTTTAGCGGCTTCCAAGGCCTCCTCCGTATAATCTGCATATTGGATCCAGATCACCTCGCGGAGTTGATCATCTGTCATTTTTTCCATCCGTGCCAAAAAAGGATTTTGCGCCATTGCTAAAACCTCCCGAAATTTTTTGAAACCTTTCTTCTATTATAAACTATGCTGGAGTGTCCAGCAAATTCAAAACTAAAACATATTTATCGAGCAAGTGCCCATACCGGACGTACCCATAAGAAAAAGGGGTCCAATGTCGGACCCCTTTTGCGGGATGATACGGTTTACTACTGTCAGAGTATTTACTTCGCTCTTTTAAGTGCTTTTCTCTTATTGATGGCATCCCAAACTTCTGCATTTTTGATACCAAGTTTCTTTGGATCAAAGGTAGGCTTTACAATACCAGCTTTGAGCTGATCTTCGTAGTCCTTGAGAACGAGAAGTCCAGGCTTGGTCAGGATGATAATGCCGATGATATTGAGCCATGCCATCATACCGACCGCGATGTCACCAAGACCCCATGCAAGGTCTGCAGTACGGATCGTGCCATAGAATGTCATGAAGAGGAAAATGATCATAGCGCCGTGGAAAACGGTCTTCTGATTCATTTTGGAGCCTCTGAACAAATAGGCAATTGCAGATTCTGAGTAGTAATAGTAAGCCATCAAAGTTGTGAAAACGAAGAAGAACAATGCAATGGCTACGAAACCGGACCCGAATCCTGGAATCAGAGTATCAACTGCCATTTGCGTGTACGCAGGACCATATTGTACGCCCGGAATGTTCTCAACAATAAATGTTCCATCCGGTCTGACCGTGTTGTACATGCCAGTGATCAGAATCATAAATGCAGTCGCGGAACAAACGAAGAGTGTGTCGACATAGACAGAGAATGCCTGAACGAGGCCTTGCTCCGCAGGGTGATCAACTTCAGACGCCGCAGCAGCCATAGGACCAGTGCCCTGACCGGCTTCGTTGGAGTAAACGCCGCGCTTGACGCCCCACATGATTGCAGTACCGAGAATAGATCCGAACGCAGCATCCATACCGAAAGCTGAGCGGAAGATAAGAGCAATAACGCCAGGAAGCTGGCCAATATTAACAACGATAATAATAAGAGCGATAATGATGTAGCCGATCGCCATAAAAGGAACGATCAATTCAGCAGTTTTACCAATCCGCTTGACGCCACCGAAGATGATAAGCGCAAGAACCGCAACGAGACCAGCACCTGTTACAGCTGGCGGAATTGCAAACGCCTTGGTCAGAGCTGTTGCGATACTGTTGGATTGAACGCCTGGGAGGAAAAGGCCGCAAGAAACAACGACAGCTACAGCAAAGACCATACCATACCATTTAGCATTGAGACCTTTTTCAAAATAGTATGCAGGGCCGCCGCGATATTCGCCGTTGACTTCTTCTTTCCAAACTTGTGCTAATGCCGCTTCGATAAAAGCTGAGCCGGCGCCGAGGAATGCGATTGCCCACATCCAGAATACTGCGCCAGGACCGCCCATTGCGATTGCAGTTGCAACACCAGCGATGTTACCAGTGCCTACGCGGCCGCCGAGTGCCATTGCGAAGCTCTGGAAGGAAGAAACGCCTGTTTCGGACGCTTCATTGCCAATAAGCAGCTTGACCATACGTTTTACGTGTCGAACTTGAGGAAATCTCATGAGAACTGAAAAATAGACACCTGCGCCGAGGCAAAGATAAACGAGTGCGTTGGACCAGATTATACCATTCGCCGCATTGACTAAAGCCATTAAATCCAAATAAATTCCTCCTTCAGTTTGACAGTTTGTCTGGTTTAGTTCATCCCGCAATTCACTAAACCTGTTATCATGTTATCAAAGCCGTGAAACTGTGTCAATTCAAAGGATTCATCTATCTGAAAATTCACGGAGGATTTCCTCATGTTTTTTAAGTTTTTATGCGTTTTTTTGAAGTTTTTTAAATTTAAAAAGTCTTCATCTTGTAATTAATTCATAATTTTTTAATCATTCTAATAATTTGGTTGACCAAGGTGTTTTTTTATTATTTGTTCCTTTTTTTAGTTTAACCAATTTGTAACCAATAATATTTTAGTCCCAAAACAATTATTTCGCTTTTACAATATATTCTTTCATTTGTTCACCTTGTTATACAATTTGCACCGTTACAATAATTTAATAATTTCGACAAAATTATTGATCTTAGTTAAAGAAATCACACTATATCAGCTCCAACAAGCCAATTATAACATTCGCAAGCCCTAATCCCCAATCTTCCACAGCGCAGCTTCTTTATGAAGACCCGGAATTACTTTTTTTGTACCAATGCAGTCAAAACTAACCCATTCTGAATCAAGATGCTCATCACTTAACAGCACTTTCATGTCCTCACTCTCCAAGACACATAAAAAGGTGATCCCAACTACCTGTGTATCAATATCCCGCCTTGCGTCAAACACATTCAAAGGCCTGAGAACACTGATCTTAAGTCCGGTTTCTTCAAAGACTTCCCTCTTGACCGCGTCCTCATAACACTCACCTAAGTTCATCCGACCACCAGGGAGCTCCCAGAAGCCATATTCCCCCTTACTCGGGCGGCTTCTCAACAGAAGGAGAATTTTACCCTGATGAAAAATTGCCGCTCTAAGCGCAATGCCAAAACCTACCTCATTTTGAGTCTGTGCTTCGTTCATAACGACCTCCTACTATCTGTTTATTTTTTATCAAATAGGGATTTGTACTGGCCATACCCTTCCTGTAGCAACTGATCAGAGGCTATGAACCTGAGTGACGCGGAATTGATGCAGTATCTGGTACCCAGCGGCGGCGGCCCATCATTGAAGACGTGGCCAAGATGAGAATCTGCATGTTTGCTCCTTACTTCAGTCCTTATCATGAAATGCGAACGGTCTGTTTTTTCAATGACATTTTCCGCTTCCAAGGGTTTTGTAAAACTAGGCCATCCGCAGCTGGAGTCAAATTTGTCCAAAGAACTGAACAGTGCCTCGCCTGACACTATATCTACATAGATCCCCTCTTCGAAAAAATTCCAAAACGCGTTGTTGAAAGGGCTTTCCGTTCCGTTTTTCTGGGTGATTTGAAAGACATGGGGATCCAAAGTCTGCTTCTTTTTTTCTAGTTGGACCGGATCAAAGGTAATTTCATTTTTATTCATGGTCTCTCCACTCCTTTGAGTCTGTTTTGTAATTCGGAAAGCGCCTCACTTAATGACATAATATTCTGAATTAGATTGGTTTAGTATATGCCCCAAATTGTACATTCAAAATCATATATAACTATTCTCAAAATGAACATTCCAAACAAAAATGCTATACTGAAATCAGACTTAGGCTATGGAGGGATCCCATTGAAACCGCTTGAAAGCATTGAATTTCAAACAAAGAAACAAATGTACGACTTTATGGCCGTGCGGCTTAAGGCCTATCTGGATGAAGCGCCGGACTGGTGCTCAGCTCTGGGAAACGCTTCTGCACTTTTCAACGCCCTTCTCAAAAATATCAACTGGGCTGGGTTTTATCTTATGAAAAACCAGGAATTGATCCTCGGGCCATTTCAGGGTAAGCCTGCCTGTGTCCGGATTGAAATGGGCAAAGGCGTCTGCGGCACTGCGGCACTGCAGCAGACAACACAACTGGTGCCTGACGTGCATGCATTTGATGGTCACATTGCCTGTGACAGCGCTTCCAACTCAGAGCTGGTCGTTCCAATCATATTGAACAGCAGTACGGTTGCCGTCATAGATCTCGACAGCCCGCTCATTAATCGTTTTGACGAAGAGGATGCGCTCGGTTTTGAAAAAATCGCGAAGCTCCTATCCAGTCAGCTCGACTGGCAAACAGTGTTGAATCGCTGATTCATTAAACGGGGAGGAAAAATCATGTCTGAACCATTAGTCAACGTGATCCGCGGTGGACGCGTCGAGTCCATTCACCGCGGCGACTGGGTCCTGGTGGATGTTTCGGGCCGTATACTGGCCCATAAGGGCGATCCAATGAAGCGGACGTTCTGGAGATCATCGGCTAAACCTTTTCAAGCCCTGCCAACCCTTGAGGCGGGAGCTGCAGAAAAATTTTCCATGACCACTGAAGAAATATCTCTGCTATGCGCCAGCCACAACGGTGAACCGCGCCACGTCGAAACCGCGCTGGGGTTGCTGCACAAAATGGGGCTGGACGAATCCGCTCTTGACTGCGGTACTGCCCAACCTATGCTTCTCGAAGCGGCTTTTGAAACAATTGGCCGCGGGGAATCCTTCACTCAGCTGCAAAACCCATGTTCCGGCAAACACAGCGGCATGCTGGCGCTTTGCCTCTTGAATGGCTGGCCGCTGGAAAACTACATCATGAGGGATCACCCTGTACAGAAGGAAATGCTGAAATCCATAGCCCATGCCGTCTCAATGGAGGAAAAGGACATAGGCATAGCCATTGACGGCTGCGGCGTCCCTGTTTTTGAACTGCCGCTGTACAACATGGCACTGGCTTATGCCCGCCTCAGCCTGCCGGAGGCCTTCTTCGAAGGTGCCGGGTTGAGTGCCGCGAAAACTGTCGCACACGCCATGACAACCGCACCATTCTTTGTCGCAGGCACCAAGCGTCTGGATACAAATCTCATGGAAGCCACCCAAGGCCGCATTCTCGCCAAACTCGGCGCTGAATCCGTCTATTGTGTCAGCCTCATGACAAAAGGCGTTGCTTTAGTCCTAAAAATTGAAGACGGTTCCTACAGAGCTATTGATCCCGTTGTTATTGATTTGCTGTCGCGCATGGGCGAACTTTCGGAATCTGAACTGGAGGCGCTCTCCTATCACCGTAAACCATTGCTGCGCAACCAAAGAAAAGAAATCATTGGTCATTTGGAGTGCGTTGACCCAGAAGTGAATTTTGACTTTGACGCCACTTGGTCACCTAATGTCGACAAGGTCATGCTGTAGACACAGATTGCTCTAAAGACACTGCTGCAAATAAACAACGAAAGACCGCCCCCGGAAGCGGACTGCAGATCGCACATTCTGCAGTCACACTTTCGAGGTGCGGTCTTTTTTAAGTTTCCATATAAAGAAGCAGCAGGGTGATGTCTTCATCCAGCGATAACCGGACTTCTTTCAGCGCTTTTACCGGGCCGCTGAGCCTGAGGTAATCCCCCTGGTTTAAAAGGACATTGCGGGAATCAAAACCAACTTGCAGCGCTGCCTCTTCACCAGCTTGGGCTTTGTCAGCGACGGATGTGCCTTCAGGCCAATAGACCGCAAGATGCCCCAGGTTTTCAGGGCGGCGGTCAGACAGCCACTTCTCGATCAATTTCGGATCTGCTTGCGGACCTATTGACAATGCCAACATATTCCCAACCAAACCCTTGCGCAGCATCAAATTGAAGTCGCGGGCCTCACCAACGGATTTGGTTGGCATCCCCCCGTCAAAGCTGTGTATTTCAAGTGGCTGGAGTTCAAGTCTTTCAAGTTCCTCCGGGCCTGTCTCCTGACCATGTTCCAGCACGACCGGTCCGCTCAGCATGGTGATCCAGCGCTGATAGTCAGGCAGCGCTGTAAACTGTGAGGGACTTTCTTCAATGGTGGCGCTGCTGACCCTGAAAAGAAAATCGCGGGACCCATAAGTTGAGCCCTCGGGAAAAATATCGATTTGGGTGGTAGTTCCACCCGACCATCGACTTGCTGTCATCTGCTGTTTTTTGATCAATAAGGTTTGAATCATAAATCAACGCCCCTAACGCTTCAGGTTTGTGCCGGTCAGTTTCAGCTTGATGCCGCTCAGATCCAGACAACTCGTATTGCCTTGAATGCGGATTGGCTTCGTCTGCTGCAGATGGAAAATCCTATACAAAGCATAACTCTCCGTCACCGGATACTCCGACTTTTCAAGAACGCGCCTCAGGACGTCCGTCAGCTTGACGGTTTTATGGTCAATGGCGCAGGAGATCCAGTGGTCAAAATAGTCCTCATCCGCCTCAATGATCTCACCTTCGCTGAGAAACCTCAGCACACTCCGGGTTTCGACTAGGCGGTCCCAATCCAGCATCAGATCAACGAGTCTCTGATCTGTCATGGCTGTCCTCTGATCCAAAAGCAGGGTGAGCCAGAGCGGATCCAGCTGGGACAGAGCGCTTGGGATGTATTTTCCCCGGCGTGCATCCCGAGTCTCAATAGCCGAGACATCGACTTCATATAAGGAGACGTTTTCCCTGGAGAGTATGGACGCCACATAGCGAAGCGCAACCTGGTCGTTGACATTCATGCCGTGCCAAAGAATAACCGAGGTTTCATTAGGAATAAAATATAGTTTTTCGTGGAATTTGACCATCTGCTCTTCATAGTCCAGATCGTCAAAACCTTCGTAAATCGTGGCATAGTAGCTGCTCATCCACTCGCGGCGATCCATATACCCCTGTATCGTATCCAGTGCGGTGACAGGTCCTACTGAAAAATCCTCTGTCAGACTCAGGATCTTGTCGCACTTGTTAGGCTGCAGCGCTTGTCTCAAACTGGCAGCGGCGGGCTCACTAAAAGTGATATGAATATTCATGCTCATCTGTCCACCCCGTTTCTGCGGCCGCATATCCCAATCTCATTCTGTCAACATTGTCGCGTAATTAGATCACACACTCATATGAATTGTCACAAAATGAACTTTGTTGCCGGTCGCCTTAAGAAAATTTTTAAAATCCTCGCATGCCATATTGAGGGTCATGGTATTGACGTTGGGATGAAAATTCACATAACCTTCATTCATGATCTCCTCATCAATATAGACCACGACCACTTTATTGGCATCATTGATGAGGCCAAAGGGCGATACTGAACCCGGCTGCAGTCCCAGATACTTCTCCATGCGCTCCGGAGAGGCGAAGCTGAGCTTATCCAGACCAAAATGTTCAGAAAACCATTTCATATTCAAAGGCTTGTCCTGCTCCAGGACTATCAGATAGTGCTTTTTGCCCTTTTGATCCCTGACAAACAGATTTTTCGCCTTTGATCCACGAATGTGATCCCAGTGATCCTTAGCTTCCTCCACCGTAGCCACCGGCGGGTGGGAAAACACTTCATACTTGAGATCCATTGCGTCCAAGGCGTCAAATACCTTTTGAGCGCGATCTTCATCCGTCACTTTTATCATCAACCTTTCAGTTAAACTTTAAACCCGGTGCGTGTTTTAGCCGATGGTCATTTAACCCATCACCCTTCAACGCGCCAACCGCTTGATCCTATTTACCCTTCAATATAGATCCGAGGAGCCCTCTCGCCAGCTGCGTACCGAGCGACCTGCCAACAGAGGTCATCATGGACTTAGCCATTTTTTCCATAGGTGTATCCGACGACCTTCTTCGTGCAGTCCCTTGGGACCTCGTCGTTTTACGAGTCGTTCTGCTGCGTCTTTCTTCCTCATCAAAAGCCGCCTTGCGTTCCTCAAGCTCCAGTTCCAGAGCTTCCTTCTGAGCTTCCTCTTCCTTCAGCCGCTGTGCCCGTCTGATCAAAATTTCATAGGCGGACTCCCGGTCCAGAGCATCTTCATATCGCCCATGCAGTGAAGAAGACTCAATCAGCTTCTGAACCTTTTCAGGCAGCGCGGGACCAATCATGCTCTTTGGCGGGAGAATAAAGGCGCGCTGAACTACAGACGGTCGACCCTTTTCATCCAGGAAGGACACCAGCGCTTCGCCGACACCCAGGTCGAGAATTGCCGTTTCCACATCCAGGTCTGGATTGACACGGAAGGTTTGCGCTGCCGCTTTGACAGCCTTCTGATCCCTAGGGGTGAACGCCCTGAGCGCATGCTGAACCCGGTTTCCAAGCTGACCGAGTACCGTATCCGGTATGTCGACAGGATTTTGAGTGATGAAGTAGACCCCTACACCCTTGGAGCGAATCAGACGCACCACCTGCTCAATCTTGTCGAGCAGGATTTTGGGAACATCCTTAAAAAGAAGATGGGCTTCATCAAAGAAAAAAATCATCTTTGGCTTTTCAAGATCTCCAACCTCAGGAAGCTCTTCAAACAGCTCAGACAGCATCCATAGCAAAAAGGTCGAATAAAGCGCAGGGTACTGGTACAGCACATTCGCCGCCAGAATGTTGACCACCCCGCGGCCATCCTGCACCGTCATCATCAGATCCTTGATGTCCAGCGAAGGTTCACCGAAAAAATGCTCCGCGTTCTGCTCTTCCAGAACGAGGATTCCCCTCTGGATTGCGCCTATGCTCGCTTTGCTGATGTTGCCATACTGAGTTGTGAACTCTGATGCATTGTCTCCAACGTATTGCAGCATCGCTCGGAGATCCTTGAGGTCCAGCAGCAGCATCCCGTTGTCATCCGCGATTCTGAAAACCATATTTAGGATGGCGCTTTGCGTATCATTCAGATCGAGAAGTCTGGAGAGCAGCAGAGGCCCCATCTCCGAAACTGTAGCACGAACCGGGTGTCCTTGTTTTCCAAAGACGTCCCAAAATCTTACCGGTGAGGAATGAAATTCAAATCCTTCGATTCCCAGACTCTGAATTCGCTCCGTAATTTTGGGCTTTGCTTCGCCGGATTCGCTCATTCCCGACAAGTCGCCTTTGACGTCGGCAAGGAAAACCGGTACGCCAATTTCGCTGAAAGCTTCTGCCAGCACCATGAGTGTTACGGTTTTTCCCGTTCCTGTGGCACCGGCAATCAAGCCATGCCGGTTTGCCATTTCTGCTCTGAGATGAAGTTCAAGCTCGTTTTTGGCAATCCATAAATTATGCTGTGTCATCAATCCCTCTCCCTTATCTGCGGCTCTGATGCGGGTGACCACCCCAAAGTGCTGGGGCCGCTCACTGTGACGACCATAATTCTCCAATTCTTTCTGTCATTATAGCATAATGGCGCATAAAATAATCGATTGAAAACAATTATCAATGGGTATTTATAGCGTAATTCCAATCAGCTTCAACTGGCTTTCTTATGTGAAACCTGACACACATTTAATACACGGATAGGAGGCGTTGTTATGAAAACCTTAAGGCAAAATCGTACCTGGATGCTGATGGGACTGCTGCTGCTGTCCCTGGTTCTGGTTACCGCCTGTTCTCAGCCTGCGGCAAACTCTGAGGAACCGGCCGCTGAGCCTGTTGAAATGACCGCAGATGAGCTAAGCGCTTTTAACGGCAAAGACGGACAGCCAGCATATATTGCAGTGGATGGTGTCATTTATGATGTCACCGAGGTCTCATTTTGGAAAAATGGGGACCACAACGGCTTTGAAGCCGGTCAGGATCTGACTGAAGAGATCAAGTCCGTTTCCCCTCACGGCGTATCAAAACTGAAGGGTATTCCGGTTGTTGGAACCCTTGTAAATTAACTTTCAGATTTCGGAAACGGATTTTTTATAAAATTTTTGTGGAAGTCCTCTAAATTTTCGGAATTTTTCGTGAATAGCGTTGACTTTTGTCCGATTTCTTGATATTGTACATTTTATAATATTCAAATCGATGACAGAGAACGAAGACGAGAGCCTTCAGTTACAGAGAGCCGGCGGCGCTGAGAGCCGGTACTGATTCCCGTTTGAACATCCCTCTGGAGTGAACAGCTGAAATTTTGAAGAGTAGGCTGATTCCGCTTTCCGGCGTTACAGGAAGCTTGTTTTCGAAGAAAATGAGCATAGAGTGGTACGCGTCAACGCGCGTACTAACAAGGTGGTACCGCGGTAAAACGCCCTTGTGCAGAGATGCGCAGGGGCTTTTTTATTGAATCATGCAGCGCGCAGTCTTGAAAGGCAAACAAAACCCATCAAACAACTACGAGGAGGAAGATTTATGTATCAGGACAGCTTAAATTATGAAGAGTATTCAACCGTGAAGGAAACAAAATCGACAGAAACGGCTTTGACAGAAGCGCAATACCTCTATGAGATGCAAACCACTTTGAATTTCTTTGGCGCAGGCCGCATGGATGATCTTTTTTAATTGTTTCGCTGAAGTACCCAGTACTGATCCCTATGAATTCAATGGCCTAATAGTGTGTTTTAGTACGAATCAGGGAGGTATCCAAAGTGTCAGATCTTCCAGGCGACATTAGCCGCGAGATGCATGACTTAAACGAGTAACGACCTTAAAGCGAGAAGAATGCTTTAAGGTCGTTTGCTTTTTTTGATTGTTTGATGGAAGATGGTGTCTGACACCTTTTCCACTGTTTCAAGACAGAAGACGGGGTCAACAGGCTAAAGCCGCCGACACCGTCCTCCACATCAATTATCCAATCTGCTTAAGCGCCATCTCCAAATTGGGGTAAAAATGTTCCGCTCCAATTTTTTCAATAACGCCTGCTTTTTCAAGCACTGACCACGGCTGCTCGTTGATGCCTATGATATAAAGCGCCACCTTGCGGCGATTGCACATCTGTTTAAAAGATCTGAAAGCGAACAGCGCTGTTGCGTCCATGGCCGGCACCCTGGTCATAATCAGCAGCACCGCTTTGGCATGAGCATCCAGATCTGTCAGGTTGTCCAGAAACTTATCCGCTGCGCCAAAGAAAAACGGTCCGCTGATTTCGTAAGCTATGACACCCTTTGGAAGGGAGAGCCCTTCACGGAAACTGAGCCCCGCTTTTCCCCGGCTCTCTGTATCCTGGTCTGTCTCTTCGCCGGAATCCAAAACCACTGAATTGACTTCAGCGACATCGCTCATACGTTTCATGAACAGGAACGCGGCGAGGACCATGCCAATCTCAATGGCCAGTACAAGATCAAAGATCACCGTGATGAAAAAGGTCGTTAGCAGTACCAAGAGGTCGCTTTTAGGAGCATGAAAATATTCGATAAACTCACGCCAGTCACTCATGTTGTAGGCGACTATAATCAGGATCGCCGCCAGGGCAGCAAGCGGGATCATTTTGGCCAGCGGCATAAAGAGCAGCATAATGAGCAGCAGCACTACCGCATGCACCATACCTGCAACCGGCGTTGAACCGCCATTTTTGATATTGGCCACGGTTCTTGCGATTGCCCCCGTTGCCGGTATGCCGCCAAAAAGCCCGGAAGCAATATTCGCGACCCCCTGAGCTACAAGCTCCATGTTGGACCGGTGCTTAGAACCAATAATGCCATCTGCCACCACTGCCGACAGCAAGGACTCAATAGAACCCAGAATCGCAATTGTAAAGGCAGGTCCAATCAGCATGCGCATCTCTGACAGGGATACAGTTGGAATCTGCGGTGTTGGTATTTTGGAAGACAATTCCCCAAAGGTTGATCCAATAGTCGCGACATCCATCCCCGTTACCTGAACCACCACAGTTGCCACAATCAGCGCGATCAGGCTCCCCGGCACCTTGCGGCTTACTTTGGGCCAGAAGATGAGGATCGCCAGCGACAGCGCGCCAATCAGGACGCTGTTCCAATTTACTGTATCTATATGTTCCGCGTAAACTGAGACTTTCTCAAGAAACTCCGCGGGATTATGTTCTAATTGAAGACCTAAAAAGTCTTTGATTTGCGATGTAAAGATGGTGACTGCAATACCTGTAGTGAATCCTGTCGTTATAGGATAAGGGATAAATTTGATAATGCTTCCAAGTCGTAAGAATCCCATGGCCATCATCATAACGCCTGCCATAAGGGTGGCGGTAATCAAGCCATTCATGCCAAATTCCATGACAATGCCATACACAATGACCATGAACGCGCCGGTCGGGCCGCCAATCTGTACCCTGCTGCCGCCCAGCATTGAAATAAGGAATCCGGCGATTATTGCCGTAAACAAACCCTGCTCAGGTGTAACGCCGGAAGCTATGCCCAGGGCAATGGACAACGGCAGCGCAATGATCGCAACAATCACACCGGCTGTCAAATCCTTGATAAACAATTCCTTGGTATAGCTCTTTAAAGTCGTAAATAATTTGGGTGTAAATACGGACACATTAGGCACCTTCTTTTCAAAATAAAAAATGCGGCTGAAACTCCGACAAGGACTTTCAACCGCATTTCCTGTAAGCCGCTGAAAAGCCGCTCAAGCTATTTATTTAAAATTAACTCAATGTTGTTTTGAATCATGCATTCTATATCATGTATACAGTACAACACTTTTTTAAAAATTATGCCTTGCTGCC
The DNA here is from genome assembly GCF_030247605.1 of Acidaminobacter sp. Classification (GTDB taxonomy): domain Bacteria; phylum Bacillota; class Clostridia; order Peptostreptococcales; family Acidaminobacteraceae; genus Acidaminobacter. Next base: position 31,031 of record NZ_JAOTSB010000007.1, read on the forward strand.
AGTCTCGGAAAGGACAGCCCTCTTAGCAGCGCCAAATTTGACAGGCTTTCCAACAGGCAATACCACGCGCTTAAACATGTGGTTGATGACATTTGCCGCCACACCATAGAAGGAAATGAAGGAAATTATAAGTTCGGAGTAAGCTGCAAGATTATGCATTGTATGCTCTGCTATGCCAAGGGTACTGAAGCCGAGACCAATGAAAAGGAGATCAATAAAAATGAAGTCAAGCAAAAGCACTTTGTTGGTTTGCGTTGCGCCAACCGTCATGATCACCGAGAAAATAAGATACCCGAAAAATGCGTAACCTAACTGGTGTGTGTCCACAGCGCCTTTTAAAGTTTCGCCGAAAACGCCGAGATTAATCAGCCAGCTGGATGCTACTGCAAGCCAAAAGAATCCATAAGCGCAAAAAGCTGTGCCGCCAAAAAGGTTGTCTTTTTTATAATCGAAAACACCGGCCATCAACTGCGCAAAGGCACCAAGGAAGATTGCCCAAGGGATAACATAGGAAAGGCCTGTAGTGACACCCATCTTTTGGGTTGATGCTACCAGCGTTACCATTGCGAGGCCAAAAAGACCTAACGCGCTTGGGTCTGCGACCTTAACCATCACTGACTGTACTTCTTGTTTGCTCACTCATTTCCGTTCCATCCGTTTTTCAATCGAATGAAAACGTTCCCTCCTTTATTCGTATACTTTGACAGAAAAAGACGCCTCTCAAGTACAAGAAGCGCGACGAATTCTGCTTCCCTATCATCTCACAATGTTTAAGAAATAACAAGTGAAAACTGCTAAATAACTGTATAAACATTTGCATTTTTTTTGATTTTATAAAAGATTTTTTCGAGCTTAAGGTTACAAATAATAATATTATGTTTCAACTTCCTAAATTTGTAGTAAGAATAAGACAAATACATTTTGGAGGTGTAGTTATGGCATCACTCAGCATCATTGAAGGCGTTGGAGAAGCTTTTGAAGCGAAACTGAAAGCCGCGGGCGTCAGCTCTACTTCAACACTGATGGAAAAAGGCGCTACAAAGAAAGGGAGAGCCGCACTCGCAGCAGAATGTGACATTTCTGAGAAGCTCATTCTAAAATGGGTTAACCATGTGGACCTCATGCGCGTCAAAGGGATTGGCGGCGAATACGCTGAATTGCTCGAAGCCGCTGGCGTTGATACAGTTCCTGAGCTCGCTCAGAGAAAGCCTGAAAATCTCCTCGTTAAAATGACCGAGATCAACGAAGCTAAAAATTTAGTCAGGAAACTACCTGTTCTTAAGCAAGTGGAAGACTGGGTTGCTCAAGCCAAAGAGCTTCCTAAGGTCGTTTCACATTAACTAAAGTGCGAAAAAGGCACTGATAACGGATAAAAACGCCGTTACCGGTGCCTTTTTATTTTGTGACTGAAAGAACAAAACCTGTGTTTTCGCCTAATGGCCTGTTTTTCCGCTCGACATTCAAACCATTTAAGCGCATCAGAAATCATCCAATCCAGGAAACCAAGCCCTGTACCCGCGGCGCCGCTTTGGGTTCTGCACCCGAGGTATATCCCACAGCAACGGCATAGAGCGGATTGTGTCCTTCCGGGATCAGCAGTGCCGACTTCAGTTCTGCCCCATGCTCAGAATCAAACGCCGGTCTGAAGGAGGCAATATAGCATGATCCCAGACCGAGGGCAGTCGCCGCCAGACTGGCGTAGACGGCGGCGTTGGCACAATCTGCCAGGGCATGTTTGGCTTCCGGCGCTGAAATAAATATAACGGCCGGCGCGTTATAGAAATTGCTGAAATTCGGATCTTCCGCACTCGCCTTCAGACGCTCATCTCCGGAAGAAAGTGCAATCTCGCGATTCACACCGCTGATCCGCTTTAAAAGTTCAGCATCTGTCACCACGCTGAAATGCCATGGCTGAGCGCCTCTTGCAGACGGCGCGAAAACTGTGGTTTCCATGATGCGCTCGAGTACATTCTTGGGTACCGGATCAGGTCTGTAACTTCGTACAGATCGCCGGTTCATCAGCATTTGAAATGCATAATTCATTGCTCAACCTCCCCGATTCATAAGATGAGTTCATAATAGGCAACTATTCATCGCTATAAATAAATACCCGGATAGAAACCTCTAAATCAGAAAGTCCGTTAAGATTTAGTCGATCTCGTCTAGATTATATGGCGTTTCTTGATAGACGAAATAGTTCAGCCAGTTGGAAAAGAAAAGGTGGGCGTGACTCCGCCACCGGACAACCGGTGCTCGAGAAGGGTCGTCATCCGGAAAATAATTGGCAGGCGTTCGGATGTCCATGCCTTTATTCACATCTCGAAAATATTCAGCCCCCAGGGTCTCCGGGTCATACTCCAGATGCCCTGTCGCGTAGATTTCTCTTCCGTTTTTTGACACAATCAGACCGATCCCCGACGCTTCAGATGTCGCAACGATTTCAAGGGAATCGATCCGTCTGACGTCCTCTACGCTGACGGTGGTATGCCTGGACTGCGGAATGTAGAAGACATCATCAAAGCCCCTCAGCAGCTTGCAGTTTTGTACCGTGGCCTTATGCTCAAAGACACCGAAGCACTTTTCCGGAAGAGGCAGCTTAGGAATGCCGTAATGCTGGTATAATGCCGCCTGCGCGCCCCAGCAGATATGCAATGTGGCGAAGCCGTGATGCCGGCTCCAGTCCAGAATTTTGGCGAGCTCCGGCCAGTAGCCCACTTCCTCAAATTCCAGGTTTTCGACCGGGGCGCCGGTAATAATCAGCCCGTCAAACTTCTGGTGCTCAATCTGGGAAAAAGGCACATAGAAGCGGTCCAGATATTCAGAGGACGTGTTTTTGTATTCATGGGACTCCAGTCGCACCAGGACGACCTCCGTCTGGATAGGTGAATTTCCAAGCACTCTGAGGAGCTGCGTCTCTGTGGTCTCGCGGGTTGGCATCAGGTTCAGGATCGCGATGCGAAGGGGTCGTATGTCCTGATGGGTCGCGCGAAACTCCGTCATGGTAAAAATATTTTCAGCCGCAAGGATACTCGCGGCGGGCAAATCGTTTGGAATGATGACAGGCATTGGGTCGCCTCCTAGATTTTAGGCAATAACCGCGTCGGAAATTGGCCAAATTCAAGCCCGGCCGCGCGGCAGATTGCAGGTTAGGATTAAAAGATAATTTTTGCCAATGGTTTCGAAACCCGGGAATGCCGGCTTCGCGACCATCGGCAGCAGTACTTTATACGTTCATGGACGCCTTCAGAGCCTGGTCCAAATCCTCGATCAGATCCTGCGCGTTTTCAATGCCAATTGAGATCCTGAACAGATCCGGCGTGACGCCCGCCGCCTTTTGGGCATCCGGATCCAGCTGAGCATGAGTCGTGCTGGCCGGGTGGATAATCAGGGACTTCGCGTCTGCCACGTTAGCAAGCAGAGAAAACAGCTTGAGACTTTCAATGAACTTGACGCCCGCCTCGAGGCCGCCCTTGATGGCAAAGGTGAAGATGGAGCCGCAGCCCCGCGGGAAGTAGGTCTTCGCAAGGCCATGGTACGGATTGCTCTCCAGGTCTGGATGGCTGACCCAGCTGACCAGCGGATGGGCTTCGAGGAATCTGGCGATCTTCTGGGCGTTCTCAACGTGGCGCTCCACGCGCAGGGACAAGGTCTCAAGGCCCTGGAGCAGCAGGAACGAGTTGAACGGGCTGATGCAGGCGCCGGTGTCTCTGAGGAGCTGGACTCTGGCTTTGATGATATACGCCGCAGGCCCGACATCTGACGCGTAGCGTATGCCGTTGTAGCTCGGATCCGGCTCAGTCAGTCCCGGGAACTTCCCGGAAGCCGCCCAGTCAAACTTGCCCGAGTCCACAATCAGTCCGCCGATGGTCGTCCCATGGCCGCCTATAAACTTCGTCGCCGAGTGGATAATGATGTCCGCGCCGTAGTCGAAGGGCCTGAACAGGTAAGGCGTCGCGAAGGTGTTGTCCACAATCAGCGGCAGTCCGTGCTCGTGGGCAATGGCCGCCACGGCTTTGAAATCGATCAGGTTAATACCCGGGTTGCCGATGGACTCAATATAAATCGCCTTCGTCTTCTCGTTGATGGCCGCTCTGAAGTTCTCAGGGTCGTCCGGCTGGACAAAGCGGGTCACGATGCCGTATTTAGGGAAAGTCAGCTTGAAAAGGTTATACGTGCCGCCGTAGAGCGTCGCTGCCGAGACAATCTCGTCCCCTGCCTGGGCAATATTCATGATGGCATAGGTGACTGCCGCTGATCCGGAGGCGACCGCCAAAGCGCCAATGCCGCCCTCCAGGGCTGCAATGCGCTTTTCGAGGACATCCGTCGTAGGGTTCATGATGCGCGTATAGATGTTGCCGGCTTCCTTCAAAGCGAAGAGATCTGCTGCGTGGTTCACATCCCTGAAGACATAGGACGAGGTTTGATAAATGGGCACGGCTCTGGAGCCAGTAACCGGGTCCGGTTCCTGACCCGCGTGGACCTGAAGGGTTTCGAATCTGTAAGTTGTGTCTGTCATGTTCATTTCTCCTTTTTGTGATTTTTCCAAATAAAAAGACCCCTTTGATGAAAGAGGTCGATAATCACATGGTCGGATCCTCACTCATCTGTCAGCGAAAATACTTTCGCTGCAGGAATTAGCACCATGCATGACTGCTGGTTGCCGGGCTTCACAGGGCCTGTCCCTCCGCCGCTCTTGATAAGAGTGTCTCGATATTTGGTTGAATTGAATCTTAGCATATTGACAGTCAGAACGTCAACTGAAATTTCGACAATTTTCTGCCAATTTGAATTTTGGTAATATTGTACACGGGATCTGGGGGCGGAAACTGGGTGTCGGCGGGAACTGGGTGTCGGCGGGAACTGGGTGTCGGCGGGAACTGGGTGTCGGCGGGAACTGGGTGTCGGCGGGAACTGGGTGTCGGCGGGAACTGGGTGTCGGCGGGAACTGGGTGTCAGACACCCGGATTCAAAAAAAGAGAAACCGGGTGTCTGACACCCAGTTTCCTTTCCTAGAATTCTGCCGCCTTGGCATAGATGCCCGCCTTCTCCTCTGCAGTGAGCATGCGGTCTACCACCAGCGTGATGATGAAAATGCCTGCCAGGCTTGCGGCCAGCCGCGTCAACGCAAAGGTTCTCCCCAGAGAGGAAATCTCGAAAAGGACCATCGGAATTTTTGTGGTGGACCATGCACCCATAAAGATCATGACGTTCTTGAAGCTCGCGCCCTTTTTCATGAGCACCGCTGCGACCGGAAACGCTCCGTAGAGCGGCCCTGCAGCTGCAGAACCAATCAGAATTCCAAGAAGAACGCCGCGCAGACCCGAGCCGGGTCCCATATAACGGATGAGCAGTTCTCTCGGCACCCAGACGTCCAATAGCCCAAGCAGCAGAAAAATTGGCGGAATGATGGTCAGCATTTCCAGAAGACTTTTGCCTGTCATTAACGCAGCGGTCTCACCCTGGGCGGGACTGACCAGGAATAAAACAATGAGGAGAGCAGCAGTCACCAGGAAAAAAGCATACCGTTTGATCAGCGGCACCTTTTTTTGCGGCTGACCTCCGGGGCCTTGATCTGATCCTTGAGTTGTGTTTTTCTTCATCTTCTCCTCCATTAAAACTCACCCATGACCTTTCCTATGACAATTGCGACCAGGAAAGAAAAAACGAAGGCGGACAGATTCCGGATCAGAGCCGCTTTCCTGCTGAAATATCTGCTCTCAATGGAAAATGTCATCACGCCCACCATCATCAGGGACGAAATGAACGCTGCAATCTGCATGTAGCCGGCACCCCGCTCCAGCAGCATCGCCGCCGTGGGGAAGGCAATGAAGCCCGGAATCAGCGTGATCCCGCCTACCAGCGCCGCAGCCGTCACGCCAATCCAGCCGGAGTCGCCGCCAATCAAACGGCTGATCACCTCGGGATTGAGAAGCGCCAGCATGACCCCGACCAGGGTGATGACGCCCAAAATCTGAGGTAAAATGTTTTCAAAGGATTTCAGCGCTTTTTTGAGCGCCATTTTAGTCTTTTTCTTGTCCTTCTTCCAGGAAAATGCCAGCAGCCCTAAAGCGGTCAGATATAAGATCCAGGTTTGCATTGCATTACCTGCCTTTCATTGATTTTGATTTTTGTTTTGGTTTTGGTTTTGGATTGTCGCCGTGGCTCAAACCGGATGGCCTTAGAAGATGGCTGACCTTCTCCTTGGCCGCCTTCCGCCTGGCCACGGAAAACCCAAAGCTGCCAATAGGCTTCCCGCCAAGGGCATAATAGGTTCCGTGCAGATAGGTGATAGGATTGCCCTTTTCCATGTGAATCTTGCCGTCCCCATCGATCAAAGCCTGATCTACCTTGTTTTTCAATACCTCCACGAGAAACAGGTCATGGGTCCCCAGCGGTGTCACACTGCGCACCACACACTCCAGTGCTATTGGGCAAGACTGGATCGAGGGCACGCTCACCGCGATGCCGGGTTCAAGTTCAAATTTACAATGCGCAATCTTATCGACCTGAACCGCACTTCTGACGCCGCAGAAATCCACCGCCTGCACCATCTCCCGGGTTGGGAGATTGACCACGCATTCGGGATGACGCATCAGGTTGCCATGGGACGCCCGCTCTTTTCGAATTGCTATGGACAGCATAGGCGGCTTCGTGCACGCCACGCCAATCCACCCCACCGTAAACACATTAGGTTCCCCTTTTTCGCCGATGGTCGTGACAAGGGCCACCGGAACGGGTCCAAAAAGGATGCTCCCCTTAAATACTTCCTTTTGCATATTGGTCCTCCTGAAATTTAAGCTTTCGTAACCAATAGTTACATTATAACAATATAACATTTTTGACGCCAAATTGTATGGCGATTTCAAAAAAGCGACTTAAGTCTCACCTCTGATTGTCGCTTGGCAACGGTTTAATATACATTCAAGGGGTGTATAATGGTCTTAAACCATTGAACCGGGAGGCGGAGCGTTTGAATTTGGAGAAGGAGTTTTTGGAAGCGACTATTGAACGCCTACATGAAGCTATGAGGGCAGGCAGGCTGACGTGTGAGGCACTTGTCCGCATGTATCTCGAACGGATCGAGCGCTATGATCAAAAGGGTCCAAAAATCAACGCGGTAATTCAGGTAAATCCTCTGGTCCTGGATCAGGCCAAGGCACTGGACGCAGCCTTTGAGCGGGGTGGGCTGACAGGGCCGCTCCACGGGATTCCGGTGCTGCTGAAAGACAACGTGGATACCAGCTTTATGCCCACAACAGCAGGCTGTAAAGCACTTGTGGGGGTGACGCCGGATGAGGATGGCTGGATTGTGAAACGGCTGCAGGCGGCAGGGGCTGTCATTCTCGCCAAAATGAACCTGCACGAGTTCGCAGTATGGGGTGAAACGGTAAGCTCCGTGTTGGGACAGACACTGAATCCTTATGATCTAACGCGGACACCGGGGGGATCCAGCGGCGGGACAGGTGCTGGCATTGCTGCAAATTTCGGAGTGATTGGCATTGGGACAGATACTGTAAATTCTGTTCGGTCGCCGGCGAGCGCCTGCTGTCTGGTGGGATTCAGGCCAACGCTTGGGCTGGTAAGCCGAAGCGGCATAGTGCCCTATTCATTGACACAGGATACGGCGGGGCCAATAACAAGGACAGTGGAGGACGCAGTTAAGACCTTGGATGCTCTGGTAGGCTGTGATCCCTTGGATCCACTGACAGAGACGTCTCTTGGCAAAAGTCCGGCGGAATCTTCCTACACTGCTTTTTTGACGCCAAACGGGCTGCGGGGTAAAACTATAGGCGTCTTGAGAAGCTTCTTCGGCAACGAAGCTGTGCACGCGCCGGTAAACCGCGTCATGACTGAGGCTTTAAAGGTCTTGGAAACGGAAGGCGCGCGGCTTTTAGAGCTGGATGCCCCGCTGGATTCCGGCAGGCTGATTTCCGAAACCAGCGTTCACCTCTATGACTTGAAGCGGGACCTTGGGGCTTATCTTGAGGGACTCGGCGACAAAACACCATATCATTCCATAGAGGCGCTTCTACAAAGCGGCCTTTACGATCCGGGCATTGAAGAGAACTTGAAAACTGCAGCGACACTTTCAACCGATAGTGAGGAATACCGTATACGGATGGATCAGCGGCGCCGGCTACAGGATCAGGTTTTGGCGCTCATGGCACAGCATGGCCTCGACCTGATTGTCTTCCCGCATCAAAAGCGCCTTGTAGTGCCCGTAGGCGGCTCACAGGTGGATCGAAACGGGGTCCTCGGGGCTGTGACCGGCTTCCCGTCTGTCGTGGTGCCTGCCGGCTTCTCCGAGCCTACAGACACAGCGCCAATTGGCGTGCCTGTGGGCATAGAGCTCTTTGCCCGGCCATGGTGTGAACCCGTCCTGATTGAGGCAGCCTACGGGTTTGAACAGGCGACAAAGGTTAGAAAAACACCGGTTTTAGAAAAATAGTAAGGTTGGGGACGCGGACAAAAACGAATTTGGGGACGGGGGTGCTTATGTAATATAACCGTTCACTTTTGGCCGCAGCGAGAATTATTATCGCATGCTCTGGCACAAAAAATATTACCGTCCGCGTGGCCAGCTCAAAAGTTGTCCGCGTCCCCTTCCACTTGAAAAGAAGGCCGTCACTCCCGTGACGGCCTTCCTCATTTATCACTCAATACAGCCTTACTCCACATCTTCTTTAATTGCTTCCAGGGGTGTTTCGAGTAGCGTCAGATCTTCGAGGTACTTTTTCGCCAGCTTGAACGTGTTGGCGAAATAGAGACCGTCGCATAATCTTTCATCCAAGACATACCCAAGCTCACAGACGGATTTTTCTACGACGACATCATTTTCAACGATTGGCATTTTTTTAATTTTGCCCAATGCAATAAAGACGCCGGTGGTTCCAAAATCATAAAGATGGTGATAGATATAATCGAGCTTGATCGACTTTAAATAAGTAAAAAACAAGCTCGTATGAAACGGACTGGCCTTGATGATCCCTGCCGGCATGAGATTATGCCGGTCAAGCCATTTTACCGTCCTCACAGCAGCTTTGACCATGGGGCCAGGCAACGACATGAATTTTGCCGCCAGTTGATCTGTCTCGTTTTGTGTGTCCCCAAGATTTTCACGGATGACGTCATCTACAATCTGCGCAATTTCAAAAATGGACTCTTTACCGGTAAACATGAATTTAACCGTGGTTTCTTCTCCATCATCATGCAGGGAGCGCTTAACGGCCATTGAGATTGAAATATGGTTCCTGGCATAATAGCGGCCATTCATGACGAATCGGTTGATTTGAGGCCGTTGTGCCAGGACACGGACAAAAACCGCAATAAAGACATGCATATAATTCATTTTGACGCCGCTTTCGCGTTTGGCGTGAATGTAGTCGTCTATGTGCTCCGTTACAAGGGTTTGCTTGTGGTAGATCAAAGCATCGCTCCTGCGTTCCATGATATAGGGCATTATTTTTACAAAAGGACTGAGACTTTTAATGCGGCGGCCATCAGAACGCGGCATGGGGATTCCTCCTCGAACTGCATATTCACTTAGCTTTAGCAATTAATCCATGGTTATTCGAATGCTTACTAGATTAATACTATTCGACGTTGATCTGAGAAACTCCTTCATGCGCCTAAATTAATACAGGGCGAAGACAGTGAAGCCTCCAGTAGATAAACACACAATTATTAACACGCGAGAAAACATGCTAATAAGCACGTTAATTAACATTGTTTTTCAACAGCACATAGTCTACAATTAATATAGGGAGTTGATATTAATGCCTAAAATCAGACCAATTTCAGACTTGAGAAATTACTCTGAAGTACTTAACGAAGTACGAGAGGACAGCCCGGTTTATTTAACGAGAAACGGCAGAGGCGAATATGCAATAATAAAAATTGACGAGTTGGAAAAACTAAAAGCAACTATCAGACTGTTATCAAAGCTGGAAGAAGGCGAAAAATCCGCTAGAGAAAAAGGATGGCTTTCACCTGAAGATGTAGATGCAGCTTTAGGTTTATAGCATGATTATAATCGAATATTCACCATCAGCGCTTGAGGATTTACAGCAACTTATTGAGTATCTCACCATTCAGCATAGCGAAAACACAGCAAAAAAGATTTTGAAACAGATCACATCCGACATTTCCCGTCTTGAGATTTTCCCATTGTCTGGTGCTTCTTTAAGTAAAATGATAGATGCACCAACTGACTATTATTATATATTTACGGAAAAAAATTTTGTTTTTTACAGGACAAGTTTGAACAGCGTCAGAATAATTCGGATCTTAAACGAAAAGCAGAACTATCTCATCCATTTGTTTAAAGACTCAGTCCACGATACAGAATAATAATCGAAATCCCAATAACAATAAAATTCCCTCCTTCCAAATGGTTGAGGGATTTTTTTTGCGCCTTCAGCCATCCGGACTTAAGCCCATTCAGTTCAAAAAACAACAAATTTTAAACTATTATCAATAATTATATATTGTTTTTCGATATATTCGTGTTAAAATAAACTCACCAAATACTTGTGAGGTGACTTTATGAAACGTTATTCTACGCTTTACCTGAGGATCGCCGTGGTCCTCATTGGCCTGCCAGTGCTGGCAATCTGCCTGTTTTGGCTGCCGCATGCCATAGATTATCTGCGTGTGCCAGTCACCATAGGCGCTTACCTGGCGGCAGGTTTGTTTTTCGCCATACTTTTCAAAGCCTTTCGTCTGCTGAGTTATATCGACCAGAACAAAGCGTTCTCCTCACTGTCTGTCACTGTTCTGAAACAGATCAAGCAATTTGCCTTTTCCATCAGCTTGATCTACGCGGTACTGATCCCGTTTCTCATTCCAATCGCGGATGCAGATGACGCACCGGGGCTCATGGGACTGCCTTTAATTTTCATCTTCGCCTCATCCGTGGTGGGCGTCTTTGCCGCGGTGCTGGAGCGATTGCTCCAGGATGCTATTGATATCAAAGAAGAAAATGACTTGACAGTGTGAGGTGATGGACATGGCAATTATTATTAATATCGATGTAATGTTGGCCAAACGAAAAATGAGTGTAACAGAGCTGACTGAAAAAGTCGGCATTACCATGGCCAACCTCTCCATCTTAAAGAACGGCAAAGCAAAAGCCATCCGGTTTTCCACGCTGGAGGCCATCTGTAAAGCTCTGGACTGCCAACCGGGAGATATTCTGGAGTTTAGGGCGGATTGACAATTCTGTCAGGCTGTCATTTTCAAAAAATACCTTTCAACCAACCTCATAATTTTGAGATGCTCCCCCGGAGGCTTTTATGAAAATCAAATTAATCCAACCCGCCATGCTGCCGCGGCCCATGGATACCCAGCTTAAAACGAGAATGGCACCGTCCCTGGCGCTCCTTACCCTGGCAAATCTGACACCTGAGACCCATGAGATCGTCATTGAAAACGAAAATGTAGAGACCCTAAATTTTGACGACCCTGCAGATCTGGTCGCCATCACGGTCACTGTCGACGTCATGAACCGGGCCGCTGAAATTTCAAAAGCCTTCCGCGCCCGAGGCATACCCGTCATTGCTGGCGGGATTCACATCACCTCAGATCCGGAGAGCGCAGCAGACAGCTTCGATGCCATTTGCATAGGCATGGCAGAGCGCGTCTGGCCAATAATACTAAAAGATGCAGAACGCAAAACACTTAAAAAAACCTACCACGACAAAGACAACCTGCCCGCCGGTGACATTGCCTCACCCGGTTATGACTGCGTCGATCCGGACAAATACCTCTATACCAATATCATCACTTCAAGCCGCGGGTGCCCCTTCAAATGCGACTTCTGCTACAACAGCTGCCAGCATGCAGAGAAGGTATTTCTCAACAGGCCTGTGGAGGATGTCCTGCGGGATATAGCAGCGCTTAAAACCAGGCACATCATGTTCATTGATGACAATTTCATAGGCAATCCAGCCTGGACCAAACATTTCATCAGTGCGATCAAACCGCTGAAACTGAAATGGAGCGCCGCTGTCTCTTCCAACATTGTGGACATGCCCGACCTCCTGGACGACATGAGGGACACCGGCTGCAAAAGCCTGTTTATAGGCTTTGAAAGCATAAACAGCGCCGCTGTAGGCGCTGTCCATAAGACGCAAAATTGTGTGTCAAACTATGAGCGGTTGGTGGAAGCCCTCCACAATAGAGGCATCATGGTCAACGCCAGCTTTGTCTTTGGCCTGGATGAAGACGACCAAACGGTATTTGAAAACACCTTAGAGTGGATCGTCCGAAACAAAATAGAGACGGTCACCTCACATATTCTGACACCCTACCCGGGCACGAAACTGCACGACGCTTTCATGAACCAAAATAGAATCACAGATTTCAACCTATCCCACTACAACACCTCCCATGTGGTTTATAAACCAAAAAACATGACTCCAGAGGAGTTATACAGCGGCTATCTGTGGATTTACAAAGAAGTCTACAGTTTCAAAAACATCTTCAAGCGCCTTCCCAGACACAAGAGGCAGTGGATCCCATATTTGGCCTTTAACCTATTTTACAGGAAATTTGGCAAGCTGACTGAATGGTTGTGCTTGAAGCTGACTTTTAATACCATCGGCAAACTCTTCAGGCGGCTCGCCTACTTGACAAAGTAATGACTCAGCGGCCGGATCCGGCCGCCCCGCCAGTATTTACAGACGCTTTGATCTCCCCATCAGACAAAAAATCCGCCAGCAGAAGATCCACCATGCGTCCGTAGCTCTTGACGCCGTCCGCCTGCCGGTTGGTTTTCAGATAGGTATCATTGATCTGATCCGCGGTGTCGTTGACTTTCCCCTGATAGGGTTTCCAAAAGGCGCTGTAGGCTGCCAGATCCTTGCTCAGCCCCTCTCCGTAGCGCTGCCTCAGATCGAAATAGGCATCCGGATCTTCACGGTAAAGCGCATTGGTGGCATGGATCAGCGCCAGCACCGTCCCGGAATATTGAAAGTCCGCATCCGGGTGACTCATACAGGCAAGATACGCGGCGTAGTTGGCCTCATCTTCTCTGGCAATGCCCATTTGGTGGGCTTTTTCATGCATGGCGTTCGCAGGCAGCAGCAGGTCCGGCACGCGGCTGTTGACGTTGGCTTCGCCGGTAAATGGCATAAAGATCCCGGTTATACCCGTGTACAGCATAGCCTCAGACAGCCACACAGACTTGGGCGGCCCCCAGCTTCCGCGAAAAATTGCTTCAGTCGCGCCGAGCTGATCATAGCCCAGCACCGTTCTTGAAAATAAATCTTGTCGATCAGACGCCAATTTCATGACGCCCTCATCATTTATGGGCTGATCCTTCCTCAGTACATTGGCCTGATTCACCAGCTGCTCTGAAAGCGCGTAAAGCTCCTCCACCGCATAAGGCCTGACTTCCAGGCCGATGGTCACTGCAAGCGGCTGCCGGCTGTAATTCAGCCCCCAGATCAGCATAAACAAGACATAAACCGCTGAGAGATACACAACTGCCTGATAAAGCAGTTTAAGTGCACCGCCCTTTACCAGACGAACCGCCAGCGTTACAATCAATACCACTAAATCAATCCCATGCCCCACAAACAAAATCTCCGCCAGTGAAAATGGCAGCAACCCAGTCGCAGTGCTGATTCCCTGCATCACACTCTTTTGCACTGAACCGGCATAATATTTTTCGAGCGCCTCAGGATGCCCCTCCAGCAAATGCCCCAGCCCGTAAAATACGGGTACCAACAGGATCCAGATCAAGCTCTTTGGCAGTTTTTTAAAACGAAAAAGGACGTCTCTCATAGGGTTTCACCTCTTCTGAAACCATTGTATGAGACGTCCTTTCCTGCGTCAAGAGATCGACACATTATGGATTATTTCGTTGGATCGTTGAGCACACCAATAAAGAGCGGCGTGGCAGTCTCTGTATCAAGAATGGCATAGACGAAAGGTCTGTCAAAGCTGATGGCTTCATCAAACATTGGCATGGAGGTAAGTGAGGCCTCTACTGAAGTGACCGCCGCAGCTTCTGTGCCCTTCTCATCCGCACGGATGAAAGTCTTATGCTGAACCGCGCTGATAAACAAATCTTTTGCGCGACTTGGCTGCATCAGTGAAAAGTCCGCTTCGCCAGGAACAAAGGCTTTACCCATGCCAAGCTTCTCAAGTTCATCCAAAAGGCTGTCCTCATAGCGGGTTTCGAATTTAGGGAATGACAAGTCAACAGTTTTTGAGGCCGCCGTATTCATTAAAGCTTTAAAAGTTTCGGGATCCATGGATTGGATCCACGCCTCAGGACTCATGCCCTCTTCAGGAAGTATTGCCAGCATGGCCACTCTCGGATTCACATACGGCATTAAGACACCTTTTCCCAAGTCGCTTTCAACGACCTCAAGACTCATGAGTTTGTGCATAAAGTCTGTTTCCTTGCTGCCTTCAGGTGTCTCAAAAGGTTGTGGAAAAGTACTTTCCGGCGAGAATTGTGACTGCCAGTCCGCCTTGAAATAGATGGCGTTGATGAGATACATCACCACTGCAGGATCGATTTCATCCACGATCTGATCGATTGTCTCACGAGTGGCTTCACTCACCCAGTTGTTGATTGCTTTTGCAGCATCCGGATTATCGAAGTCGAGGCTGCGTACTGCTGCTCCAAAATAGTCCGCATTTTTCTGAAGAAAGTCCGGATCCGCTTCAAAGCCGTCTCTGAGCCAAATGCTGTTCGCAATGCTGAGGGTGAAGCCCTCACTTTCTGTCGTAATAAGCTTCAAATAATTGCCTGCGAAAGTATTGACGATTTCCGGTGACAAGTCAGAGGCTGACAGCGCTTCCAACATGGCGGTTCGAGTCTCCCCGTCCGCGCCATTCAAAGTCATGGCCAGCGCCAGATAAACGGAAACCGGTGAAATCATCCTGTTCTGTTGGTCCTCCGGCATAGCCTGGATTAACTTCCATGTAAAAGCGTTCAGGCTGTCGAGCACTGCCTGATCCTGCTCTGCCGTTTGACCCGCTGGTGTTTTAGGCACCACACCTTCCATCAAATCTGCGCCTGAAGACGTATTCACTGGCAAGCCACAGCCTGTCACAATCAGAGATAATCCTACCAGAGCCGCTGTGAGTTGCCCCAGCTTCCACTTATGTTGAATTCTCATGAGATGTCCCCTCCTCTATGCTAAGTCGCTTAGTTGTATGACTTATACCCTTAAGACGTCGTACAGAGGAAAAGGGTTCCGTGTGTCAATATTAAACCCTACAATATCTCATTCACAACTTGCATCATCTCATCCGCGCTGCTGACCGACTTTGAGCTGAGCTGATAAGCC
The DNA here is from genome assembly GCF_030247605.1 of Acidaminobacter sp. Taxonomy (GTDB): domain Bacteria; phylum Bacillota; class Clostridia; order Peptostreptococcales; family Acidaminobacteraceae; genus Acidaminobacter. The sequence goes on from NZ_JAOTSB010000007.1 coordinate 46,339, forward strand.
CGCTGCGTCATCAGCAGCTGTGTCATTTCATCCAGCAAATCAACATTAGAACGTTCAAGGCTCTTAGGAAAGATCTTTCCAAATGCTTCCGGTCTATCACTGCTGTTAAAGATTTCTTCAGGGGCTATAGCTTTAAAAGAACTTTTTCCAGCTCCTAGCAGCCGATTATGATTCTGAATATCAAAAAGCTGAATCTTAGCCATCAGCGTTAACTCTCCAGAATCATCGTCTCGACTAAACACTTCTCCGTTTTCTGAAAGACTCAATTTCTCAATATCCCAAGTTGATGGATCAGAATGAAAGATCATATCCAATCTTCGACCACTAGCATCACTCATGACACCTTGATTTAAGGTAAATTCGCCTTGGCGAGTCAGAAATAATTGATCTGATTGATCTCTTACACCAAAAAAACCAGGACCTTCAATCGCCATATGAAAAAAATCATCCGAGTGCACAAGAGTGCCTTGACGAAAATCAGTGAAATTCCTAACTGTTTTAGTACCAAGAGAGATGCTCCTTCGATCCTCAGGAACTTCTGCAGAAAGACTCACTGAATCCGCAGACATAGAATGGCGCATTTGTTCTGAAAACGAAGTTGTCATTTTTTTGAAGCCCACTGTTTGAAGATTAGCTATGTTTCCAGAAAGAGTCCCTAATTTCTGTTGTTGAGCCAATAGGCCGCTTTTTCCGATCTGCAGCATTTTATTCAACAATGATCCCACCTTTTATAGTTTGCCAATCTCATTCGCTGCCCGATTCATTGTCTCATCAAGAGTGTTTAAAATGCGTTGCTGTGTTTGTAGTAATCTTCCCGTTGACATCATGTCTATTAAGGCTTCAGCAGCCTCAACATTAGATGTTTCAAGGGCGCCTTGATAGATTGTCGTCTTGTCAGAATCTTCCAAATTATCAATACCCGTACGGTAAAACCCACTATCCATAGTTTCAACTCGTTCGTTTTGAATTGGTCGAACAACTATCAATCTCCCAATTCGCTGCTGGTCTGCAAAAATGCTTCCATTAGCGGTCACTACTATGCTTTGTCCAGGTTCTGTCTGAATATACTCTAAATTACCAGAATCTCCGTTCTTCAGTAATTTCAAACCAGATTTATTTGTCCAGATACCATCGCTGTTTTGCTGAAGCTCGCCATCTCTAGACAACAACACTCCGAGCGGTGATTCAAACTTGAAGAAACCCTCTCCTTCAAGTGCGAAATCCATAGCATTACCCGTCTGAAGTATAACACCTTGTTCCCAGTCCGTATCATAGCCAGAGATACTCGTACCCAAGGGCAGTGAACCTAACTCAAATGCCGATTTCCCATTTCCTGATGCATGATTAGCCAGCACCTCAGAAAAAGAAGCTTCAGTTAATATTTCTTTAGACTTGAATCCAACAGTGGATATATTTGCCATATTGTTAGCATTGTTTTCTTGTTTTTTTTGTTGTACAAGCATACTCATTGCAGTTTTGTATACAGAGCGTATCAATTGACTCACCCCCCTAGATCCTTAGATCGTCACATGCTCAATTGCATAAGTAGTGCGCCGAGCCAAAGACCAGCGCCAAAAAAAACCATGGGGATCCCTGATTTATTTATGATTTTTTTGAAAGATTGAAGAGTAATTGGACTTCCCCCTTATGCATTTTCAGTTTTTTTGCAATTTCATCTAATGAGATGCCACGATCTGTCATTCTCGTGATCTGATCTATCTGAGACTGGTATCTATCGGAAAAAACTTTATCACGTTCAATGGTCGTTCCACTGGATGATAAATGTGAGGTGTCTTTAATGATCTGATCTGCTAACACTTCAAGAACGTGCTCAATTTTTAATAACCTTTGATCCATCTGCTTCCAGAGAATCTTTTCTATTGAGTCAATTTCATTATCTATAACATCTTTTTCAGGCAACACATTCTTTTTTGAATGGTTCCACAAAAGGAAACCCGATGTTATAAGTACAAATGACCCTGCAGAGATGTAGCCAAACATGCTCAATCACCTCCAAGCTTCCAGAACGTTTCTCAGTTCTGCTATAGCACGCGTATGCAATTGTGAGACTCTCGGTACAGAAACATCAAGAATTAATGCAATTTCTTTGAATGTTAATTCTTCAACATAGTATAACTGTAAAATCAATTGATCACGATCTGAAAGTTTGAAAATAGCTTTGCTCAGGGCATCACTTAAAGCCTCTTTCAATATGGTTTCCTCAGGTAAAGGTGAATCTTGAGAGGAAATTTTATCAAGCAAACTAAAATCTGAATCTTCGCTAAATAACAATTCATCTAACGATATGATTGGCAATAAAGCCATTGTCTGATATAGTACACCCAATTGCTGTACAGAGATTTCCATGTTATTGCAAAGTTCAAAATCACTTAAATGTCTCTGATACTGCTGCTCAAGCAATGATTTATGTTCATTGAATTTCTTCAATGAGGCTATCCGCTCTTTAGAAAGGGATCCATTTTTTCTTAACGCATCTAAAATACTACCTCTAATTCTTATCCCCGCATAATGCTCAAAGGGGACACCATGTTTTTCATCAAATTTATCAATTGCGTCCATTAACCCAATTATTCCTGTATTAACAAGATCATCCCGTTCAAACTCTAACTTGGATATTCTGATTCGATTGACTACTTTGTTGACCAGCGGAAGATGCTCCATGATCAATTGCTGTCGGTCAGTATATATCATAGCTTCCAATCACTAGCCTCCTCTGGTCACATCTATCACAGGTCATATTGTCGATTTTGTCTTATTTTTGCAAAGACATAACGAATAATCCTATCCTCGAAAGAAGGTTTCAATCCAGAAAAAGAGATCCCATAAGTGTATCCTGTCTTCCCTGATTGCATTCTTAATTCGCGATAACAAATATCACCAATAAGGGTCAGTGTATGATCCTCTAATTCAAATCTAAGAACAACAGATTGACCCGCATCAATTTTTTCCTCAATACTCAAACAAACACCACTTGCGCTTAAATTTAGAATCCAGCCATCACAAATATCACAGTCCTGTAGTTTAAACAAATCTAAGCTTTCTGAGTGAACCATTTGCTTTTCAATCTCTTTCACATCATTTAACATAGCAACATAATGCACAGGCAAATTCACAATGGCTCTAACATGCTGTCTGCGCTGCAATTCCCCCAAACATCTATTCACTCTCAAGGTATACATAGGGAGATCATCTTGTGTTCTATGAACGATCTCGGTCTCAAGTGTGTAGACCCGCTCCTCACCATATAGAAGTATTGTATATTTTGCCCCTTTCTCCAATAATCGTTCTATTCCATTTTGAACTGGTGGTCCTATCATGAGTTGATCTTCTTCAAAATCTTGTATAAAACTTCGAGAAGATGTCATATCTTGCAGAATAATATCTACTTTCTGATATATTTTTATGCTTGATTTCCACTTTTCCTTCACCTTGACCTCCTGACAGACCTCAATTAGGCCCCAAATACTTTAATGAATCTAAACACTAAATCACCCAATGAACTCCATGAAAATTCGCTGTTTCTTTCAAGCATTCGGTCACAAAGTGTCGTAATATTTCTGCTGGCCAAAGTGACGGGATATGCAATCAGAAATGGAATCTGTCTTGAAACAGCATCACGAACCTTCATATCTGTAGCGACATATCCTAACAGCTCGATTTTGGCATTTAAAAACGTACCAATCACCTTATCGAGTCTTTCATAGGTTTCTTGTGCTTGTTTTTGTCCGGACACTTGATTCACAATTAGATGAATACGGTGCTTAATTTCAAAAACAGATAATATTTTAACCAAGCTGTAGGCATCTGCCATTGCAGTCGGTTCAGGAACTGTTACCAAAATGACTTCATGAGCGACTGAAGCAAAAGAAATCAATTTAGCGTCAACGCCTGCGCCTGCGTCAATCATGATCACATCATATCTTCCACTTCCAATCAGGGAGGTAATAAACTCCTTAATGACTTCATCCTGGCTGTTCTGAAGGGAAAGCATTCCACTTCCTCCAGGCAGTATGTCAAGTCCATCCTGATAATGTATGAGTATATCATCAATAGGTTTTCCACTTTCAAAAAAATCCATTAAAGTACTGCGACTGGCAACACCCGCTAATATATCCAAATTAGCCATTCCGAGGTCGCCATCAATTAATAGGACTGATTTCCCTGACTGATTTAATGCTATCCCCAAATTAATAGTGATGTTTGATTTGCCAACACCACCCTTTCCACTCACAACAGCGTAAACTGTCACATTTTTTGAGGGCTGAAGCATTTTTTGTTTCAATTCATGCGCTTGGTCTTTCATCATGCTCTACACCCTCCCAGAGATATGACAGTAATGCTTTGCTGTCTGCACGCACTAAATCATCAGGTACGTTTTGTCCAGTTGTAATGTAGGCTAAAGGTTCTGACATACGGCGCACATAAGAAAATAAACGAGTTTGATTATCCATCTCATCCAGTTTTGTTAATATCGTACAATCAATGCCAATTTCGCGGTAAGTATCTAAGGTTTTTTCAAATATTTCCAAATCCAGCGTAGCGGGTACAACTGCGACTTTATTCAAGTGTTCAATTTCATTAAGATATCGGCATATGTCTTCAATTTGTTGTTGATTACGGTAACTCGTTCCAAGTGTGTCAATTAAAATCAAGTCACACGTCTTGGATAATTTTAAATAACTCGGCTTCATTTCAATTGGTGTCATGACAGTCATCATTGACAAATCCATAATATCAGCATAAATCTTTAACTGTTCGACCGCTCCAATTCTATAAGTGTCAATAGTGATTAATCCGACCTTTTTCGAATGCTTCAATTTGGCGTGTGCTGCAATTTTTGCTATAGTTGTAGTTTTACCTACACCTGTCGATCCAACAAAAGCAACACAGCCCGAATCTACAATATCGGAAAAAGTCAACTGATCTAATGTCTCTTGCAGAAAATGGCGAATCAGCATGTTTTTTAACTTTAAATCCTGCATGGTAGCTAGGCGATTCACAGAAGCAAACCGCCTGAATTCTTCAATACTTTCCAATTCTCTCGTCAGCATTGAATCTTTTGCTGCCGATCCCGCCCATAGATCCTCTTGAATCTGCGGCAAAGGCGTTTTAGCTGATAATCCGGCCGTTGAAACCGCACCCACGGATTTTTTATTTATTGGTCGCTGTTCAATTGCCATAGTAACTTCAAGTTGCTTTGGCTTAAAAAAACCCCAAAAACCTTTCTGTCGAATAATCCTTTGTGTCAGAAGAATGGCGTCATCTCCCAATGACGCTTTGCCGCGCTCAAACGCTTCAGCCATATCTCTTACTATGTATTTTTCAATTATCATGTATATCCACCATCCCAACCGATATCAAATCTACGCGGTGATGAATTTCTCCTAGTGACAGCACTGCCAATTTGGGTAGACTTCCCGAAATCAGGTTCTTAAGTGCTGCTCTTATTCGAGGGGCAGCAAGGACAACCACTTGATCTGTTGTCAGTGTTCCTATTTCCGCCTGAACCTGAATATCGGCAATCAATTGTGATGCCATTTCTGGATCTAATGCCGGAAATGATCCCTGCAACGATTTCTGTATGTGTGCATAAATCAAATCTTCAAGCCTGCCACTCAACGTAATCACATGCAGTTTTCCATCTGAAGATAACCAGCGACTTACTATTGAACGACTCAATGTATGCCTCACATATTCTGTTAATACTTCAATGTCTTTGGACATTGTGCCATAATCCGCGAGTGTCTCCAGGATTGTTCCTAAGTCATTAATCGCTACGCCTTCCCTGACAAGATTTTGAAGAATTTTTTGAACTTCGCCAAGTGACATGATTCCTGGGATTAGCTCATCTATGACAACGCTATACTGCTCTTTTACATCCTCCAGCAGCTTTTGTACTTCCTGTCTGCCAATCAACTCATCTGCATGCATCATAATGGTTTCTTTTAAGTGTGTCACCATTACAGTTGTCGCGTCCACCACCGTGTAGCCGTGCATCTCAGCATTTGACTTTTCCGCTGACTCGATCCATAATGCTTTGATCCCAAAGGTTGGTTCTATTGTTTCAATGCCTTCCACAAGAAAGGTACCATTGCCGGGATCCATAACCATAAGTTTATTCGCGTATATTTCACCATGCGCAATAGGATTTCCTCTAAGAAGAATATCATAGGCATTGGGCTGGAGACTTAAATTATCGCGTATCCTTATGGGTGCTACCACAAAACCCATTTCGGAGGCGCACTGCTTTCGGACCATCAGAATACGCTCCAATAGATCCCCGGAGTCTGCACCGCTGTCAACTAATGTTAAAAGCCCGTACCCAATCTCAATGGCCAGTACATCTTTCTGCTTTGCAATTACCTGATGATCTGGCTGTCGTTCCGAGTGAGTCATTGCTGACTCGCGTTCTGTGACCACGGCCTGTATCTTCCGTTCATTATCTCTTAGCTGCCATCCTACGATTGCGCTTAAAAATGACATAATTAAAAACGGAAACGTTGGGAATGCGGGCACAAGGCCAAACATGAAGAGTACAACAGAAGAAACCATCATGACTTTGGGCTTAGCAAACAACTGATTGCCTAAATCTTTTCCAAAACCATCACGACTGGCAGATCTCGTCACCAAAATACCTGCGGCTACCGAAACCAAAACGGCTGGCACCTGTGAAACCAGTCCGTCGCCGATTGTCAATTTTCCGAATTGATCAATTGCTTCACCAATGCCTAAACCCTTTTGACCAGCAAAAATTGCAATGCCACCTACAAAATTTATAAGGGTTATGATGATACCTGCGATCGCATCCCCTTTTACGAATTTCGACGATCCATCCATTGCTCCATAAAAATCAGCCTCACGTTGTAGGTTTAGTCTCCTTTGTCTTGCTTCCTCTTCTTGAATCATTCCTGCGTTTAGATCCGCATCAATTGCCATTTGTTTTCCCGGCATCGCGTCCAGTGTAAATCTCGCTCCAACTTCAGCTACGCGGGTTGCGCCGCTCGTGATGACAATCAACTGAATGATAATGATGATCACAAAGACAACTGCACCAACAATATAGCTGTCACCAGTTACAAATCCAGCAAAGGCATTTATGACTTGGCCAGCATTGCCCTGACCGAGAATCAGCTTTGTACTGGATAGGTTTAATCCAAGTCTATAAAGTGTTAGAAGCAGCAAAAGCGTGGGAAACGCTGAGAATTCAAGTACATCCCTGGTGAATAATGTTAAAAGCAGCACCGTCACAGAGAGTGAGATATTAACGACAAGCAAAAAATCAAGCAATCCAGGTGGTACAGGTAAAAGAATGATGCTAATAATGCCAACGACGGCGAAAGCCAATATGACATCCATATTTTTTCCAAAGAAACTTGACCATCTGTCATTTGGTATTTCCATCAGGCTTTGCCTCACTTCCTTTTAGAATTCTCGCGATATATCAGCGCCAGCACTTCCGCCATGGCTTGATATAGAACAGCAGGAACTTCCTGCCCAACTTCGATTTGCTTGTAAAGCTGTTGTGCCAATGGTTTATCCTCGACAAATGGGATCTGATGCTGATTAGCGATCCTTTTAATATTCTCCGCTACGAAATCCAACCCTTTCGCAATGACTATAGGTGCTTGATCCTTTTTGTCATCGTAGCGTATTGCAACGGCATAATGTGTCGGGTTGGTAATAATCACTGTAGCCTCAGGTACCTGCTGCATCATTCGCTGCTGTGCCAACTGCTTCTGCTTCTGACGTCTAAAGGATTTAACCAACGGATCGCCTTCAAGCGACTTATACTCCTCTTTAACTTCCTGTTTTGTCATACGCATGCTTTTTCGAAAGTCAAAGCGCTGATAAAAATAATCTGCACCTCCCAAAACAACCATCAAAATCGCTACGTTGATAAGAAGTCCGCCTAACAAACCAGTAAAGAGTCCGAATAGTTTACCTGTGTCCATCTGGGATGCTCTCATCAGGTCATCCAATTGGCTTATCAGTGTATTCCACATCACCAATCCAACCAATGTCAGTTTAAGCAAATTCTTTATTAATCCTACAAATGCCTTTTGAGAAAAAATATTTTTAAACCCTTGAATGGGATTTAATCGCTTAATATCAGGCTTTAACGGATCTGTGGTTATCAGAAATTGTGACTGAAACAAGCCGCCTATAACCCCTGCGGTCATCATAATGAGCGCTATGGGCGCAGTCATGAGAGCCGCTTCAGATAAATAAGATTTAAAAAGTACGCCAGATGCTTGACCTGCGAGTTCAGCGTATAGTCTGTTACTAAGTGCATTCCTGAACATAATAATTGATTGCTCATACAGCAATGTTAGTAGGACAGTGAGTAATACGGCCATTATTGCCAGTGAGATGGCAGCGCTTAGATCTTGACTTTTCGGAATCTGGCCCTTCTTTTTTGCATCCTCTAGCTTCTTATGAGAAGGTGCTTCGGTTCGGCTATCTTTTTCTGAAGCATCTGAAAACCAAAACATACCCGGTCGATCAATACTTCCCACGCCTGATAATACCAGCCGATTTGAAACTATTATTGGCAGTCCAAGCTTATTCATAAAACTTTGCGAAATCAGTCTCCAGTCATCATGATACACTTGCTTGCTCCTCTTCGACTTATTATGACGCCAACGAGATCCATTGCTCTAAGTATGGCATCATATCACCCACTACTTTGATCAAATTTCTAATTAGAATTGGCAGCGCCATGGCAGAAAAAAACAGTCCTGTGAGTGTTTTTAAAGGCATCCCAAGCATAAGCACATTTAGTGAGGGAATTGTGCGTGAGACCAAACCCATCACTAAATCTGTCATAATTAAAACCAGAACAATAGGGATTGCAAGTTGGAATGCCACTGCAAAAAAATAACTAAAGGTTTCAATAATCCAATTTAAACCGCTTGATAATGGAAACTGCTTTCCAAGGGGTATGATCTCGAATGACTTATAGAACGTCGCTAAAAGAAGGTGATGCGTATTTGTAATAAATATCAAAACCAATGCAGTCATTGCGTATAGTCGGCCCATAATGGCCTGGTTCATACCTGACATTGGATTATAAACAGCACTCATTGAAAAACCTATTTGGAAATCCACCAATTGACCTGCAATTTGAACAGAAGCAAAAACTAATTGCACAACAAAGCCCATGGCCAATCCCATGACTATTTCCCTGATCGCATACAGCAAATAAAGGGAATCCGATAGCTTTGGGTCTGCAGTTCCTGAAAATGCGTAAAAATAGATGCTAAGACTCAGAACAACTGACAGAAGTACTTTTAATGATAAAGGAATACCACGGTTAGAGAAAGGAGGCGCAGTAGCGACGAACGACCCTGTTCTTAGCAGAATAAGCATTATAATTAGAAGATTCCAGTCAGAGGGGATCATTTACTGAATCTCCGCGATCATCAGAATCACCTTCTGTGTGAAACTTAGCAGTAAATTCAACATATAACTTCCAAAAATTATCAATCCTACAAAAACAGCGATCATTTTGGGAACAAAGCTCAATGTCTGTTCCTGTATTTGTGTTGTTGCTTGCAAAACACTTATTATTAGACCAACCACCAATGCAATTAAAAGCACAGGCAATGAGACTTTTAGCATTGTCATCAGCGCTTCATTAAACACATCAAGTACCACAGATTCTGACATAACTACCTCCTATCTGAAGCCTTCAATTAACGAAGTCACCACCAAATGCCAACCATCTACCATTACAAATAAAAGTAATTTAAACGGCAGTGAAATCATCACAGGCGGAAGCATAAACATCCCCATAGACATTAAAATACTTGATACTACTAAATCAATGACAATAAACGGAAGAAATAGCAAAAATCCTATTTGGAAGGCAACCCTGAGTTCGCTGATAACAAAAGCCGGCGTCAATGTCACTAGAGAAACCTCCTCAGGCGTATCCGGATAGGTATCGGATAGTTTAATAAAAAGCGCTAAATCCTTTTCACGAGTGTTTGACAGCATAAATCTTTTAACTGGAATCACCGCTTTTTCAATAGCTTCTTCTTGTGTTATTGAGCCGGCAGTAAACGGTTTCAGCGCTTCCTCATTCACTTCAGTATATACAGGAGCCATCACAAAAAAAGTCAGGAATAAAGCCAATCCAATTACAACTTGATTTGGTGGTGCTTGCTGGGTGCCGAGAGCACTCCTCAAAAAAGACATGACCACCATAATTCTGGTAAAAGCACTGGTCAATATTAAGAAAGAGGGGGCCAGGCTCAGTATGGTGAGTAAAACCATAAGACCCAGTACTCCGGTAGGCCCTCCTCCTCCTTCAATTCGAAGTGCATTGCCAAGATCTACTTCCAACGTCGTAGCAAAGGCAATCCCCAATGACATTATAAAACATTGTATCAACATTATGAAAACAACTAATCGATAGATCCTGTCTTTCATGATGTTCTCCTTAATTTTTCTACCGCTCCAGATAAATATTTACTAAAAACATCATTTTTATCCATTTCCGAATCAATGAGTTCTGCCGGATCTATATCTCTTAGAATAGCAACACTTTTTTCACTCGATGCCAGCAGATGATGATGATCTCCAACTTTGACAATAAACAATAATTGGTTTTTTCCGATAGATATTTTTTCTATAATATGTATATTTTTGCTTTTCATATTCATCGCTGTCATTTTTGCTGTTAGTCGAAGACTTAGATACGCCAATAAAACAACCGCGGGCAAGGCTACGATTAATTTTAATGCGTTGATCCAGAAGGTTTGATCTGTCATTCCTTAACCTCTCTTTTGTGGTAATGTTCTATTCTTTTCATTGACTTCAATATCATTGAATTAAAAAATCAGTGAAATACAGGTTATATAGAATATCTTGTTCAAACAACTGATTAAGTTGATCCAACAGATCTAGCCTAATAATTTCTAACGTTTGAGCTTCTGAAATTTCGCTCTTCGACAGCCCTCTCAAATGCTGAATCACAACATCTCGAATCTGCGGCATGCGAAGATCAATGATGGCTTTTGATTCATCATCTAAAATTGAAAGTGTGATGCTTGTTTTAAGAAAGTGGGTGGTACGCTCATCTTTTAAGTTCACCAGAAAACTGTCCAATGGGATCATCTGCTCTATCTGAGGTTTCTCCAGGAATTTTTGCATCCCAAATGGCCATTGACCCGTTTTAAAGTATAGCCCGCCAATTATTGAAGCCAATATAATAAAAAGGAGAATTCCAACGACTGGAATCCATTTCATCCTTTTTCTCTTGACGGACTTGGAAAATTTTTTTTCTTCAGCATTAAGTCGTTCTTCCATTGGATCCTCCTGTTTCGTGATCAATTATGATCAGAAGATTGACTCGCCGATTTAAAGCACGATTCTCATATGTGGAATTTGGAACCAATGGCTGAAATTCTGCGAATCCTGCTGCTTTTAACCTATCAGGCTCAATCTGATGTCTTTGAACAAAGTATCGTGTCACTTGAACCGCGCGGTCCACTGATAATTCCCAGTTAGTTGGATACTTATCCGTTTGAATAGGCTGATTATCAGTGTGACCTTGAATTTCAATATCATTATCTATGGTGGTAAGAAGTTTAGAAATTGTATCAAGGAGCATTTGACCATCAGTTTTGATTTCCGCTTTACCAGACTCAAATAGGACAGCTTCACTGATATTAACTAAAACACCTTTTGCGTTATAAGTCACTTCAAGATCCGCACTCAGACCATTTTCTTTGATAAACGCCTGGATCATCTCGAACATCTCCACGATTTCTGAGTCCAGGGTGGTCTGATCCTTACTTTGGGGAACCTGCATCTGTACCATAGGGTCAAATGGCAATTGATCAGCACCTGAGGGTGTCTCATTGAAAATCATCGTAGATGGATTGCCTGACAGCACAGATTGAAGCGAGGCTGCTGCTTGTTTAAATTTGATGATGTCCAACGTGGAGAAAGAATAAAGAAGAATAAAGAAGGTCAACAACAAAGTCATTAAATCAGAAAAAGTAACAATCCATCCTTGCGACCCGCTGGATGCTTCATCGAAATTTTTTTTCCTCCTTCTCGCCATTAAGCAGCCTCATTCCGCTTCAGTTCCAAATAAGCCTTTCGCTCCTTTGGATTCAGGTAGGTCATGATGATTTCTTCAACGACCCGTGGATTTGTGCCTGCTTGAATTTCAAGTATGCCAACTACAATCATCTCACGTCTGTAAATCTCACTTTTTGTTTTGATTCTTAAGTTGGTGGCAATTGGCACCAGAACCAGATTCGCAAAAAAAGATCCATAAAAGGTAGTGATCAAAGCAACTGCCATACCGGAGCCAATGCTGGAAGCATCCTGAAGCTGACTAAGCATGACAATAAGACCTATCAATGTCCCAAGCATACCAAATGCCGGCGCCAGTTCTCCCCAGGTTTGAAAAATATCTTGAGAAACTTTATGACGGTTTTTGGTGGTCTCTATCTCTATTTCCATAACATCCCGGATGACTTCGGGATCCATCCCATCAATGACCATTCGTATGCACCTTACGATAAAATCATCATCAATGTCATCTAATTGATCTTCTAAAGCCAGTAACCCATCTTTTCGGGACTTTCTAGACATAGCAGTGAAAAGTTCGACCAAGTGAAGCAGGTTTTCTTCAGTATTCTCAGTGATTTTTTTAAGGGCAACCGGGATATTCTTCAAATCATCAAGCGGATAACTGATTGTCAGCGCACAGAATGAACCAAACAATGTAATGATGACAGAGGACAAACTCCAGAAACTCTTTAAATTGCCCGCGAGGGCAATTGAGACGATGATCAGCGTTACCCCCGCGAACATAGCTATTAATGGAATGTTGTTTTTTTTCATTTTCGATCCTCCGAATGAACGAGCCGCAGCACGCCCCCAATCGACCGCTGATAAACTCGGATCCGTTCGATAATTTCAGACGGCGTCTCCTGAACTCTGATTCTATTACCATCTGTTAAAGTTATAAGCGTGTCTGGAACCAAATCGATTCTGTAAACCAACATCTCATTCAGAAAAAAAATATCACCTTTAAGCGTAGTTAATTCAATCACGCACCATCAGCTACCTTTTCAAATTCAGTAGTTCTTGCAGCATTTCGTCAGAGGTTGTAATCGTTCTGGAGTTTGCTTGATAAGAGCGGCTGGTTATGATCATTTCAGTAAATTCATTAGCTAAGTCAACATTGGACATTTCGAGATAACCCTTCCGAATGATTCCAAAGCCATTCTGTCCTGAATTTCCAAAAGAAGCATTACCTGAATTTTGAGACTGTCCATAGGTATTGCCGCCTTGTTTTTCAAGACCGCCGGCATTTGCAAAACGAATAACCGGGACCTGTCCGAGTTCGCGGTTGACACCGTCAGAATATCTTACCATCACCTTTCCTGAGCCATCAATGGTAAAAGATACTAACGATCTGATCTCGCCTTCTATATTGATGCTGTCCGGAATGACGATTGGCTTAAGATCTTCAGCTTCGACCTCTTCCATATTGATATCAGCTCCAACTGCTAACGTCGCGCCGGAATCATCCAGCGTAACATTACTGATCCCCATTAAACGAAAACCACTGCCCATGATTAAATTACCTGTGCTGTCTCGCAGGAATGAGCCATCTCGTGTAAATCTAAGCTCGTCCAGAGCTTGGATCGATTCAGATTCACACACTGCAAAAAAACCATTGCCTTCCAGCGCAAAATCAAGCTCTCTGCCAGTCGGCTGCAGTGATCCGTTTGTCATATTAGTGGAAATTTTTCCGACACTGACACCAAGACCGATCTGCTGTGGATTAATGCCGCCAAGGCCACCCTGAATCGGAGATTGACCGCTGTTGATCATCTCGCTGAGCAAGTCTTGGAATTGAGCAGTCCCTGATTTAAATGCAGTTGTACCTACATTGGCTATGTTATTCCCTATAACGTCCATTTTCGTTTGATAACTTCTCATACCACTGACACCGGAATACATGGATCTTAACATTTACATAACCTCCTGGTTTAGTATGGCTGCTTCCGTCGATCGGCAGCCTGGGCTTCCTCAATGAGGTCCGGCCCTTGATTTAGGTTCACTTAATGGTTACCGCGCTGTCAATCTGTGTTAAAATATTAATCTCATCCTGGACGGGTATAGCTGTTATAATCGTTCTATTCCCGACATTGGCTATGAATGCCGTTTCTTTAAAAAACATCACAGTATTTCTGCCGCCCTTCTTCTCAAGTTCATTCAATGCATATTTCATTTTATCAACATCTTCCGGATTTAACTTGATATTGCGTTGCTCAAGCCTTTGTTGAGCGTGAGCTGAAAATTTTAGTTCACTGGTTTGGTTTAAAAGCTGCCTGTCAAGTAGAGCTTTAAACCCACCGTGTTCTTGAGCCGTCGCTTGTGTTTTAAGCCCTGAGGTCTGCGTCTTTTTCGTCTCTATAATAGGCGGCTGCTGCACTCGAATCGCCATTAAAAAACACTCCCTTCCCATGCAGCCTTGCTCACTCAATCACCTGAACCGGACTTCCAACGCTCAGCACTTTTGGATAAGCATAAGTCTCACCATTCACGACATATTTGATTCCCTGCTGAGATATTTCAACCCGTTCAAGAATGCCTGAAACAACTCCTGTTTCCAAAGTTTCCAGATCAACCTGTTTTCCAATCATTGACATAGCATGATTCGTGGAATTCAAATTGTAAAGTGTGTTGAGTTGATCTGCCAAATTCTCGAGCTTTTCAATCATTGCGAATTGAGACATCTGTGCGATATATTCGCTGTTGTCTCCACCTGACATTGGGTCTTGGTACTTCAATTGAGCAGATAAAATTTTAAAAAAATCGTTTTTACCAATAAAGCTGCTTTGATCTGTCAAACTTTGCTTCTGCTGTGTTGATGCTGCTGTATTGGCAAAAATGTTCGTATTCTGAATATCCATAAATTCACCTCCTGTACAGTTACGCCCACAGATCAAGTTGATTTCGAATCCTAAGCTGCGCAATCACTTCGCCAGGTTCAGCTGTCATGTCGGTTTCTCTGTTTCGAAAAAATTTTTCTTGTGGGAATCGTTGATTTTTTTGGTGGAAAGCTTGTTCTTCCCGCCCGCTCTGACCGAATTCGAATCCACTGGTAATATTCAATTGTGTCTCAAAATTTCCTGATGTGATTCTTTGCTCAGTTAGCGATGTCGTCAGATTTACCAATTGCTTCTGGAGGATCGTCCGGGCAGCCTCTGAATCGACTTTTACCAACCCGGAAATAATCCCATCTTTTAACCTGATGTGAATCTCGATCTTTCCAAGGGTCTCAGGATGCAAGGTCATTTTCAGCACTCTGGTTTCACCCTCTTTGATGAGCTTCGCGTGTTCAGTAACCTGTTGTGGAATTTCAACTGGCCTTATTCTATCGGGCAACGCTTGTGCTTGATAAGTTTTTGGCGGTGCATCACCTATAAGCAATCCTTTTGATGACTCCTGATCTGATTTCAATTGGCTGCGATGCTTTGCTGCATCTTCTGGCACCTCACCTTCCATTAGAACGTTCGAATCAATACTATTCGAATGGTCTAAGCGCCTGGTTTGTTTAAGCCCCTGAAGGTTCTCTCCAAAATTTGGCGGAATTATTGTTTCGCGCATTTCACTGTCAGAGAGCTCTGACAAAAATAGATGACTCAGAGCGCTTTTAGAGGATGGGACGGCCACATTCTCAGATATAGAGTTCTTAGATATATTTCCAGTAGTTACTTTTGGGTCAAAATCCGCAGCCGGCTTATACGCCTTCGATGAAAGTTCAATTGATTCACTTCTAACAAAAGCGTTTAATCTGCCTCTTTCATTTTCCGCGATTAATTGTGTGTCAGACTGTTTGGTCATTTCAATACCCTCATAGTTCTGAGCTTTGGCAGATGCCTTATTCCTCATCATCACCGTGTCAGCATTCATTTCAAGGGGCCTTCCCGGGGACATGTCAAGCGGCTCTTTAATAACCTCACACTGCACTTCTTTTAAATTCTTCAGTATTGTCTCCGGATTAATACTTTCCCCTTGTGAGTTTATCTTCGAACACTGGTTTTCATTTAAGATCTTCCTTTGATCCAAAACACCGAGCAAGCATTCAGAAAAGGACAGCGTCTCAGAAAAAGACACTTCATCATCTGATTTACATGTATTTCTACAAGAACTTGCAGTTTTATGGTGTTGAACCGTACTGTTTATTTCTGTTGCTGATATTTGTAACACCTTTATTTTCACCTCCTCTTCTCCAGAATTCTATAATCTTCACCACCTCCTTAACGTCTTCTATGATAAAGGTTCACTGCAATTTCATCCAATGTACTTTGTGTCAGACGATCCTGATGGTCAGAAAAAGACTTCTGCTCATTCTCCCTATGACGCTCCAGCATTCTTACTTCCAATTGACCTTCAATCCAGCGTTGCTTTGCTGCAGCCAAGTCCTTAGCAGCCTTCTCTTCTCTGCTAAGGACCTCGTTCAAGCTGCTTCTTAAAAAATCGCGGTATGCATAGGTTAATTGAATATCAGCAGGTTTCAAATAATTCTCTTGAGACCCTAATTTTAAGCTGTTCTGATATCGCTGTTTGTGATTTTCACTTTCAATGCGAGTATTCTCATAAACGTCAGTCAATTCAGCAAGTTCTTTTTTTAATTGGGTTGCTCTGAAGTTTTTATGTTCTAATACTTTAGCCAAGCTGTATGATGGCTTCTTCAAAGGTAACACCCTCTTAATCGAAATTTTGAAGTAATTGATCAATTTTTTCCCAAGTAGATTGACAATGACTAAACTCATCAATCCTCTGTTTTAAAAATTGATCCAACTTAGGCTTTGTCTCAATCGCACGATCAACGGCCTGACTTGAACCAGGCTTGTAGGCACCTATCTGAATCAGATCTTCCGCCTCTTTATAAATGCCCATCATATGTCTCAATTTAGAAATCTGTTCCTTTTGATCATGTGAAACCAAGTCATTCATCAATCGGCTAATACTTTGAGTCACATCAATAGCAGGATAATGATTTTTTGCCGCAAGTTCCCGGCTCAATACAATATGACCATCAAGTATGCCTCGAACCGCATCAGTAATTGGCTCGTTCATATCATCTCCCTCTACAAGAACTGTATAGAAAGCAGTGATGCTGCCTCGGTTTGAAGTGCCACTTCGCTCAAGGAGCTTTGGCAGTAACGCAAACACAGAAGGTGTATACCCTTTTGTTGCTGGTGCCTCCCCAGCTGCCAAGGCAACTTCCCTTTGAGCCATTGCAAACCGCGTTACAGAATCCATCATCAGGAGGACATGCTTGCCTTGATCCCTAAAATATTCTGCTATAGCTGTTGCAAGAAATGCCCCTTTCAATCTGACCAACGGTGGCTGTTCTGACGTCGCACAGATGATCACCGATTTCTTAAGACCCTCTTCTCCTAAATCCTTTTCCAAGAAAGCTTTTACTTCACGACCACGTTCTCCAATAAGAGCAATTACGTTGATGTCAGCATCACTGTAACGGCTGATCATGCCAAGAAGAGTGCTTTTTCCAACGCCGCTTCCAGCGAAAACGCCTAATCTTTGACCATGACCGCAAGTTAAAAATGCATCTATTGCTTTAATACCTGTATGCATGATTTGTGAAATAGCTTTTCGCTGCAATGGATTTGGCGGACTCCTATATAGTGGAATCTCAGTATGACAATGATTTAGATTTTGATTCAACAGCATTGGCTTTCCCAACCCATCCAAAACCATACCCAACATACTTTCTCCAACATTTATAGTCATCGCCTTTCCAGTTGGTATGACAGGGCATCCTGTCATTATGCCATCCAACTCTCCCAAGGGCATCAAAATAACACTGTCACCCCTAAAACCAATAACTTCTGCCGAAATTGAATGTTGACTTGGTAAAATGATGTTGCAGATTTCGCCTACAAAAGACTTCATGCTTTTTACTTCAATAGTCAGGCCAATAACTTGGTCGACTTTTCCCGAATACTCAAATGGCTGAAATCTTTCCAAAACGTTTTGAAACCGCGAATAAGGTATCATATCGGTATAGCCTCTTGACTTGCTTTATGTAATGATAAGATTTCCGCCATCAGTTTTTCAATCTGCCTGCCTGGATGAAAAGCGATGATCTTGGCTTCGGTCTCGCAATGAATAGCATTTTTATCAATTTCATTGTTTTCCACAAACACCAATTTGCTTTCCGGGCAAAGATCCTGAAAGTTTCTTATGGTTGCATCCATTATCTCATAATCTTCCGGATGGAAATTACATACAATCCTATTGGATTGTGACAGTTCCTTCAACATTTGCCTAAGAGGCACTTTTAGATTTTCGGCTGACATATGAGACTGAACGAAGGTAGAAGCGACTTGAAAAGCCAACTGTATCAAATGCTCTTCATGGGTTTTCTCCAATAAAGTCAATAAGCTGTGGGTTGACTTCAAAAGCTCAACGGATTGGGTGGAAATCTCAGTAAGCTTCTGTTCCAAGCTTGCTGCAGCCTGGTTTAAACCTTCATTATAGCCTTCTTCAAAACCGCTCTGCCTTGCCTGGAATCTTATGCTTTGAGCTTCTGCACGCGCTTGGTCCAAGACAGCTTTTTCATATAGCTCCAGTTCTTCTAAAAAAGAGTCCGTAAGAAGTTCAGAATCCCTTAATTCTTTGTGTGGCATTTTGATAGAAATTTGATCTGAATGCTTCAGAACGGGCTGCTTGATGACATTATAAGATGATGGCATCCTCATCCGCCCTTCCTAAAATAATTTCCCCACTTTCTTCCAGTCGTCTGATGTGACCAACAATCTTTTTCTGAGCATCTTCAACCATTGAAAGCCGAACCGGACCTAAAAATTCAATGTCGTCTTTGAGTGTCTCAGCAGCGCGTTTCGATACATTGTTGAAGATTATTGAAGCCACTTCTGTTGAGGCGCCTTTCATTGCCAGTGTTAAATCTTCATTGTTAACTTCTCTCAACACTCTTTGTATCGCGCTGCGATCCAGAGTAACGATATCCTCAAAGACAAAAAGATTTGCACGGATTTGCTCAACTAATTCAGGGTGATCAACACCGAGTTCATCTAAAATTCGCTTTTCAGTACCTCTGTCGGCGGCATTTAGAATGTCAACAAGGGATTTCACCCCACCTACAGATTCCATTTCATTATCCACCACATTTGAAAGTTTGCTTTCTAAGACTTCTTCAATTTTTTTGACAACTGCTGGTGAGGTACTATGAATTGAGGCAATACGATGTGCTACTTCCGTCTGAAGTTCATCCGGCAATTCGGAAAGAACTTGCGCGGACTTGTCTGGTTGTAAATAACAAAGAACAAGCGCTATTGTTTGAGGTTGTTCGTGTACAAGCAGTGTAGATAAGTGATGGGAATCTGCTTTTCGCGCGATTGAGAACGGCTTTTCATTATGTGCCATTTGGCTTAATGTTTCGATAATGCCTTGAGCACGTTGAGCTCCCAGTGCCTTGTTCAGAAGATTTTTCGCATAATCGAGTCCGCCATCCATATTAAACCTGCGTTTGGAAACAAGTTCCATGAATTCTTTTGTAACCTTATCACTTACACTCGGCTCAATCTGCTTGAGATTGGCAATTTCATATGTAATTCGCTGAATTGTATTTTCTGGCAAATGGCGCAAAACTGATGCTGAAGCCTCAGGGCCGAGGCTCATTAAAAGGATCGCGGCTTTCTTTATACCGTCATTCTGCTCTTTCAATATCTTGCTCAAAAGCCTCACCTCTTATAAATTTGCTTAAGATTCTCTAACCCAGTTTTTCAAAAGCTCTGCAATTTCCTGCGGACGCTCTGATGCAAATTCTTGAAGAGAATTCCCTGGTTTTTCAATGGCTCCAAAAAGATCATTCAAAGTTGGTGAAGCTGGTATCCCTTCCTCATCTGTCACATTAATAGTTCGGTATCCTTTTGGAGCAGATGCCAAAGCACCATTTTTTGAGTAAGTAGCCTCTGCCGTGATCCCTGCTACATCTCTCCTGCCTCTCAGCAAGACCGCAATCAGTATCGAACCGAAAACCAAAGCCGCTATACTTTTAAAAATGGTAATCAGAAGCTCTTTATCCATTCCCAGCAATTTACCTTCAGCTTCTTGAATCCGCTTTGCTTCCTCCAAATCCGCCACTAAGGATTCCTCATAACTTCTATCAAACACCAATCCTTCAATATTGATCTTGTCACCACGGTCACGATCGATTCCCGCAGCAGCCTCAACCATGCTCTGGATGCGGTTTTTCATATCATCACTCATTACCCCGTCATATACTACAGAAACGTTCAACCTGCTAATCACACCGACTGCTTTAACTGAAGAAATCTCGGTACGGTCGATCTCATACTCAGAATAGGCGTCAAAGGTTTGAAGGACCCCATTTTCATCTTGTAAAACTAAGTTCTGGGTATTGTTGTCTATCGGTCCAGCCGAGAGCGCTGCTTGAATTCCTTCTCCGCTGTAACTTTCCTGACGGCTTTTCACAACAGGTGTTTCCCCATAGATAACCTTATAAATTTCCTCATTGTCAAAATTGACTTCAGCAAAAACTGAGACGACCACCTTATCCCGTCCTAATGCTTTTTCAAGCATATCATTCACATTCGCTGCGATTTTCGATTCAATACCATTGCGCAGGTCCAACTGAGAGGATGTTGTGTTTTGGGTTTCAGTTGCAGTTTTTACCTGGAAAGCAGCACTTAACAAATTTGCTTTAGTATCCAGAACTGTGACATTTTCCTTTGGAAGATTTTTAACCGCGCCACTTACTAATGATAAAATGCCTCCTACCTGATCTTGTGTTAAGCTTCTACCTGGTTCAAACTCAATTACCACAGTGGCTGTTGATTTTTGTATTTCCTTTTCAAAAAGAGAACTTTCTGACATATTTAAATGTACCCGTGCGAAACGGACCTCTTCAAGGGCTCGGATTGTTCGTTCCAGTTCACCTTGAATTGCGCGTTGATACATGATTTTTCGATCTTGATCCGTCACCATAAGCCCTTGGTTGTCAAATAGCTCAAAGCCGGTTGTGGTATCCGGCAAGTTACCATTTATGGCCAGTTTTAACCTGAGATCGTTGACGACCTTTTCATCCACCAGAATAGTCGTTCCACCATCTTCTAACTTATACCGGATGTCGCCTGTACCTTCAATTTCCTCTACGATTGCGGCTGCGTGAGCTAACTCCAACCGGCTGAATAAAACCACATAATTGACTCTTCCAAGTACCAGATAATATAATGCAAAAAACAAAACAAAAGAAAACACTGCGGCTATCAGCATTTTCTTCACTCCATTGCTTAAATTGTTGTATTTTTCTTTAATTGTCGCAATCTGGTTATTGAGAGCCGCCATAAGTTATTCTCCTTTAAAGTTGCATATTCATCATCTCTTTATAAGCTTCCATCACTTTATTGCGAACCTGCATGGTTAATTCCAGCATGAGTCTAGCCTCTTCAGTCGCGATCAGTACCTCGTGAAGCTCCACTTTTCCACCTGTCATCATTTCTTGAGTGAGTGCATCTGCTTTGATTTGAGATTGTTCAACCTTTTGCAATTGCGATTTAAGCATGGCACTGAAGCTTTCTGTTCCAGCCTCTGGCTTTGTCGCTTGGTTTGACAGCGGAGTCAATAATGGAAGTCCGGGATTGATTTTCATTTGTCGCTCTCCTTTATTTATTTTCCAATTTCCAGCGTTTTTAGAAGCATGCCTTTGGTTGCATTGAGAGCTGTCACATTGGCTTCATAAGCGCGTCTCGAAATCATCATATCAATCATTTCCGTCAGCAGATTTACATTGGGCATCCTAACATTTCCATTTTCATCCGCATCCGGATGCCCAGGATTATAAACCAATGGCGTTTCCTCCGATGAATCTCTCACCGCGACGGCTTTAACGCCAGCACTTTGAATCTGAGGCCCTCCATTTTTTGAAATGGTTTTTTCCAAATGTTCCTGGAATACAGCGATTTTCCTTATATACGGCCCGCCATTTTCAGTCCGGGTGGTTTCAGCATTCGCAATATTGGCGGATATAGTATCCATCCTTAGCCTTTCAGCCGTCAATCCGCTTGTGTGAATGTTCATAGCGCTAAACATGCCCATGGCTAACGTCTCCCTTCATGGATCACATAACTCGCCATTCGGTATTTTTGATTAATTTGTTGGATCAACGACTGGTAAAGTATCTGATTAGCAGCCAATTGACTCATTTCAAGATCTAAATCCACATTGTTGCCGTCATTGTTCATACTTCCGGAATAATCTTTTCGCACTTTGGGTTCAACCGCAGAAATGTTTTTTTTCATTTCATCCAGTTCTCCCGCAGCCTTATTTCCTTCTATGACTTTTTTCAATTCGACTTCGAAATTTACTTTATTGGCTTTAAATCCTTTTGTATTCAAATTGGAAAGGTTTGAAGCAATTGCTTCCTGTCTTAGCTGAGTACCATCTATGGCCTTTTTCAGCAATAAATACGTCATATCATTCTGTATCATACGCACACTCCTGCAACCGAAAACGCGGCAGCCCGGACTCACCTGCCTTTCTCATGTCAGTTTGGCATATTCAGCCATTATACATTCTGTTTCTTAACTGTTTTTTCAAAATAACTACAAAAAACTTTTCCGGAGCTATTCAGCATCTTGCTGAATTAAATCAGTAAACACCCTGTTTCATTACAGGTGTTTGTTCAGATTCTCATCAGACTTGCCATTCGCAGAAAAGTAAAATTGTGGATTTGAATAGCTAACTTAACGGAGTCCAGTTTCGTTCATCAAAAATCGAAAATAATAAACTGGGATGCGTAATCAGCATTAAAATATCAAATCGAATATATAGTTTTCGAAATATGTAATAGAGCGATGAAAAAAATGACTAACACTTGCAATATGAAAGTTTCTCAACACTTGACATAATAAATATTATTTATTTAATGATACCATATCTAGTGAAGTAATCAAATGATAATCACTTATTTTCAGTATTATTTTTTGAATCAAAAATGCTCATTCTACAGTTTTAATTAATAACTATGGCCATTCTACGGATTACACCTTCTTATCAAAAATACCTGGTTCTGATCCACCAGTGCGTCTCATTTGAGCGGACAACTCTCTTGCTTTCTTTACCTCGCGCATTTCATCAATCAGAGCCTGCCTTTTGGCATTCAGCATCACCTGATATCCCTGATGCAGCGTCAAAATCTCTGCCATCAGTTTCAAATTGGCTTCTCTCAGCTCTGACAATACCGCTGAGGATGAACTGTCATTTTTCATCCAAGACAAATTAAACCTTTGATCCAAAGCATCTATCTGGCTCAAACACTCATCAATCTGATCCGATTTGCTTTCCTCAGCACTCTGATCAAGTCCATATATTAACCTCCAGGACTCGAGGAATACCAGTCTCTGTCTTAGGTAGTCTATTACACTATCCTGGTTCATCCCCTTCACTCCAATCAAAGATGCTGCCAGCTTGACCTAAGCTCCTCAAGGTATGTCCGAACTTCAGCCACAAGGACTGAATCCTTTTTCACATTAGCTTGGACCAGGCTCCAGTGAAAATAATCATATAACTGATACAATTGGCCAGCAATTTCTCCGCCTGCGTCGAAATTCAGAGTGGCCATCAGTTCTACCAGAATATCCTGGGTTTTTACCAATTTATGATGAACTGTTTCATAGTCTTTGCTTTCAATCGCTTTCTCAGCGACCATCAAATTGGTGACAGCACCGTCATATAACATCAGGAGAAGTTTTTTTTGAGGAGCTGTGCTGATCTGAGCACCGCCATAAGCATTGCTCGCCTGTTTCAGTGCTGCGCCGTAACTTGTCATTGGACTACACTCCCTTTAAACTATGTTGACTGCATACCGCCTAGCTGCGCGCTAAGCCAGTTCGCCTGGGCCTCAGACTTCTGGAGAGCTACGTCCAGCTTTGAAAACATATCCACATAATACGCTTCCTTTTTAAGCATTTTCTCTTCAAATGCCTCCATTCTTCGGTCCAAATCTCTGATCGCCCGTTCAATGGTTTGGTTCTTCCCAGCAATGGTGCCCTTGGATTTGTCAGTGAAAGCCAGGACCAGCGCTTCCAATTGGACGCCCATGCCCACCTTAGTAAGGACAGGACTTTCTGCCGATGGTTGTTCCACAGTGTCTGAGAAGAATTGATGTATACTTTGCGGATTCTCAGCGAAGGCTTTTCGAAACTTCGCGTCATCCAGTTTCAATGTTCCTTCTCGGTCTGCCGTGGTTAGACCTATTTCAGAAAGGTTTTTCATACCGGAAGCTGTTTCTGTCAGGTTGGAAGTGATGGCCTGGCGAAGCGCGTTTTGTAGACGGACCAATGCATTTTCACCATACAGCTTGCCCTGGCTGCCAGCCACTTCTTTGCTGCCCGCAGCGGTTTGAGTTTTCAGGAAGGATACTGTGGAATTGTATTGTTCAACAAAGGCTTTGAATGCCTCCACAGCCTTGTCCTGATCCTCCGTCACCGTTATTTCCAGGGACTCGCTTTCGCCTGTTGCCGACTTGAGCTGAAGGGTCATGCCCAGCACGGCATCTGTAATGGTATTGGTCTCACGAACCATTTCATGCCCATTGACGCTGAACTGTGATTGAAGTCCCAACGAGAGGCTACCCTCTTGAAGACCAAGATTCTCAAGAACGCCGATGTCCGTTGATTCAGCCGTGATCGCCTGGCTGCCATAACTCGCAGCGGAAAGTACCAGCCTCCCATCTATCACACTGGCTTCAACCCCGCTGGCCTGACTCTGTCGGTTGATGCTTCTGACAATGGTCCGGAGGGATTGATTCGCTTCGATTTGAATAGTGGCTGTCGAGGTTTCGGAGGTGCTGAGAGTCAGACTGCCTGACAGTCCCAAGGCCACATCTGGATTTTTCTCAGTCATGGACGTACCCGTCAGTGTTGAGCGTGTAGCCAACCGGGTAATTTTCACCTCATAGCTGCCTGCCGGTGCATCTGAGCCACCGCTGACGCTAAGCTTTGCAGAGTCTGAGGAGGAAAGCGTTCTTGAGTAATAGGTTTCCTCCTTTGACAAAGACTTAAGCTTTTCCATCAGATTATCAAGCCGGCTCATGACGTCCTTCCAGGCGCTTTTCTGACTTTCGATCGCGGACTTTTTCTGGGTCATCAGCGTCAGCGGTCTTTTTTCAACTGCTATCAGCTTATCTATGACGGACTGATCCATGCCTGAATACGATCCAATAAAATTAATGCCTGCCATACAGCACCTCCGACTCTCTTACGCGCGTTTATCCACCAGTACGCCCACCAGATCCCACAAACTGTCCATAATCTCAATAAGTTTCTCTGGTGGAATTTCTTTAACCACTTCTTTGGTCTCATTATTGACGAGTTTGATGACGACATCCCCGGTTTTCTCGTGGATTTCAAACTGAAAATGGGTGTCTTTTCCAAAGATGACGGCATTGGCTTCATCAATAATTTTTTCCAGCTGCTCCGCAGATTTTTTGTTAGAATCTCCTTTAGCCGGTTGGTGATGTGCCTGCCCAAATTCTTTGTCAATTTTCTTTTTACTGTCTTCAATTGGGGTCCGCTGCCCTTGCTCTTGTAATACCTTGAGCACGGGACTGGTGTGATGTAACCGATCAATCCGGTGATCCATCCGGGTTCCCTCCACTTCACTCACTTACTTATGGGATCCTGATCCATGTTCAAAACTAAGAAAAGAGCCGGCAGCAGCACCGGCTCTCTCAATCTCCATTCGTCTCTCAATTAGCGAAGAAGCTGGAGTACAGCCTGAGGCTGCTGATTTGCCTGAGCCAGCATGCTCGTGGAAGCTTGGGTCAGGATGTTGTTCTTTGTAAATTCCATCATTTCCTTGGCCATGTCCACGTCACGGATGCGTGATTCAGCAGCAGTGAGGTTTTCAGAAGCGGTGCCCAGGTTGTTGATGGTATGCTCGAGGCGGTTTTGGGTGGCGCCTAAATCAGCACGGTGAGTTGAAACATCATTAATAGCTGTATCAAGAGCAGTTAGATCTGATGCTGCAGTAACTGACAAACCTGTTGCTGTCATATTAGCCATTGTGATAGTCATAGTATCACCGGTATTTGCACCGATTTGCAAATCCACACCATTGGTATTATTAAGTAAATCGATTCCGTTGAATTTGGTTTGATTCCCAATTCTGTCCATTTCAGCAACAAGCTGCGTTTTTTCAGCAGTAATCGCAGCTAAATCCTCAGTGCTATTGGTTTCATTTCCCGACTGAACAGTTAATTCTCTCATTCTTTGCAAAATACTATGTGTCTCATTCAACGCACCTTCAGCTGTCTGAATCAAAGAAATGCCGTCTTGCGCGTTTCTTGAAGCCTGATTCAAACCTTTGATCTGGCCTCTCATCTTTTCTGAAATCGCGAGACCTGCTGCGTCATCACCGGCGCGGTTGATTCTCAGACCTGAGGAGAGCTTCTGGAGCGATTTGCCTTGTGCTTCTGTTGCTGCGGTGAGTCTGGAGTGTGTGTTGAGCGCGGATAAATTATTGTTGATTCTCATGATTTTTCCTCCCTGAAGGGTATATTTGGCATCCATGCCGTTGGGTTTGCGGACTTACGATCTGTACGGCCGTTACAGTTCTTCGCCCTTAATGTCTATATCGCCGTTTCCTGCGAAACGTTAAGACCTTTTTTCTATTTTTTTAAAAATTTTCTTGCGGCCTCCAAAGCTGCCTTGTTTTCCTGTGATACCGCCTCCAAAATTTCCTTCCGGTGTACTTTTACCTCAGGTGGCGCGGAAATGCCAATCCGCACCTTGCCCTCCTCCACACCAAGGATTACAACCTCAATCTTGCCGTCAATGATCAATGCCTCGTCCAGTTTTCTAGTCAAGACCAGCATCTTTGGCCTCCCCGCCTCGTCTCAGAGGCTCCCGGGTCGTGAAAACCGGATGGCTTAAAACCACTTGGCTGGCACTTCGTGTCTTAAGATTGATGACTAAAGGGGCGATAAGATTCATGGTCGAAGCTTCAACCGGATTCTGAAGGGTAACAACCGCAAGGACCTGGACATCCTCCTCAGTGCTCAGTTCAAGGCTATGGCAGACAGACTCCGGGATATCGATTTCATAGTCCTCTATCCAATTCCAGGGGCTGGTTAGAATGAAGCCGACATGCTCCTCTTCCAGCGACATCAGGCCAAGAAAAGAGGTCTCAGGGATGTAAACCAATTCGAAATTTCTCAGAGTCTCAAACCCAGGAAGTCCCTCAGAAAACACTACCCGGCCAACTTCATTATATCTGGAGGTCGGTTCAGAATGTATTTGAGCTTGCATGTTTTTATGCCTCCCTATGGGTTATAGATAGTCAAGCAGCGTCGGTTGAAGGATCTTAGCGCCTGTGGACAGCGATGCCTTATAGGTGTTTTCAAGCATAGCGAATTCCATGACCTTTTCAGCAAAGTCAATGTCTTCCGTTTTGGAGAGCAACTCCGTCAAACGCAGGGACTCCGAACTATTGAGCTCCATCATAGCCTCCAGACGGTTGGAGGTAGCGCCGTTGCTGGTTCTGAGACTGAGGAGGGTATCAATTTGCCCATCCAGCTGTTTTAGAATCTCGCCGCCTAGGTGCGAACGTTCCGGCGACACAGGATCCTTCAAACCTGTCACAAGTCGGTTCAGTGTACCTGCAAGGCTGGCAGGTGAGGCTGAATCCTCACTTCCCATTATTGATTTCCCGGTGATGTTCATCTTAATGGTGACTCCAGTGAGAATTTCTCGCTCAAGAACACCTTCATCCCCGTTAAATGTCAACAACCCGGAAGTCTGGTCCACCGAAAAAGGCGGGGTCGTGGTTTTCATGCCTCCAAAAATATATCGGCCATCAAAATTTGTATTCCCAATAGATGCGAGACCTTCAATGATCTGACCCACTTCTGCCTCAATAGCCTTGAATTCAGAGGCACCCATGGTGCCATTGGCTGCGGCGATAGTCAGCTCTCTGAGTCTGATCAGGCTGGTTCCCATCTGCCCTAAAGCGCCATCTGTGGTCTCAACCCAGCCATAAGCATCCTCCATGTTTCGGCGGTATTGTGTATTATTGCCAACGGCAGACTCAAGCATCATAGCTTTTGAAACCATGGCCGGCTGATCAGATGGCCTGGAATATAATTTGCCGGAAGCCAGCTGATTCTGGGCCTTTTGCATGTTTCTCATATTTCGTCGGAGGTGAATCAGAAAATCTTCTCCCATCATGCGGTTAGTGACTCTCATTATTCTTTTCCTCCCTATCTTCCCATGTTGATCAGGGTATCCAGCATGGTAACCAGCGTACTCATGACACGGGCATTGGCCTGATAGCCATTTTGAAACTTGATCAGCGCTGCGATTTCTTCATCTATAGATACCCCCATAACCGATTCCCGGCGTTGATGGAGCTGATTTAAAAGCGCTGTTTCATTGTCTTGCATGCTTCTGCTGTAGTTGGAAGAAACGCCCAGTTGTGTAACCAAAGCACGGTATCTGCCGTCTGCGGACTCTCCGTTTGATGCCGTGAAGCTCATCGTTTCCGGGTCATAGGTACTGAGTTCTGTGTTTAATCCCACGTTGCGCAGGGCCGCAACGGCCAGCGCTCTGGATCCATCCCCCGCAGGCCCGTCCAAATCCTTTCCGGCTTGAAGGCTCCAGGGATCATCTCTCAGTTCTTGGTTAACCCTGATATTATCTGCGCGAATCACTCCGCTGTCATCACCTGCAGTAAAGAATTCAGTGCCGGAATCCTCTCCGTAGACCTGATTGACCAGACCCGCTAATCCGGATGCCACTTCATCAAGCTGACGGGCGTAACCCGCCGTCTCATCCAACATGCTTTGAAGGCCTTGGATGCGTCCGATGCTGAATTCGACAGGACGATACTCCAAAAAATCACCTTGTGTTTCCCTTGATGTGACAACCGCTGATCCCACTTTCCATTCAGCACCCTCATATTCAGATGCTGGAATCATTAAAGTTCGAAGTTCGTTCGAGCTTCCGCCGGCTGCCAGAATTACAGAGACATAGGCCGGCTCGTCACCATCGGCAGGGATCATTTCTGTAGACTGCACTACACTGAAAACGTCATTGGCAGGTCTGCGAATCAATTCTATACCATTTGTTTTTAAGGAAATCCCACCATCCTGGTTTTCCTGTACCTCAAACGTCACAAACCCTGAGAGTTGATCCAGCATTAAATCCCGTTGGTCCATCAAGTCATTTGGCGCGATGCCTCTGTTGACGGATTCCATAATTTGCTCGTCAACGGCTTTCAACTGCTCCAGTCTGGTATTGACTTCAAAAACATTCTGTGAAATCTGGTTTAGAATATCAGATTCCAGCCCCTTAAGCTGAGAGGCAGTATGGTTGAATCGATCCGCCAACGTCACAGACTGTTCCAGTACTAACGTTCTGGAAGTAGTACTCTCCGGGGTCTTGCTCAGTTCCTGCCATGCGTTCCAGGTGTCTCTCATGGCGGCGCTGATGCCAGTACTGGATGGCTCTGAGAAAATGATTTCCAACTGGTCGTTGACCTCATTCTGAGAGGCAAAAGTTTCGTATCGGCTGGTTTCCAGTCTTACCTGTGTATCAATAAAGGCATCACGAATCCGCATAACACCCTCAGTTCTGACGCCGGTACTGATCTCTCCTATACCGGGAATCTGCTGGGGCACATTGGTCACCAGATTAACACGTTTTCTGGCGTAGCCCTCAGTCTGTGCATTGGCAATATTATTAGAGGCCGTGTTGACAGATTCCTGCATGGCGCGCATGCCACTATTGGCAATATTCATGGTGCTGTATATTCCTGACATGATCAAGCCCCTTTTCTGGCGGTTGTGAATCTTGCAACTTAAATGGATTTATCCAACCAGCCTGGCTGGTCGCTCAACGTCTGACGCTTTTCGCCTGATTCGGCATAAGTCGCCGGCACATCATTGTTTCTTATTGGAAGCAGGGCTTCCCTCAGAGCCGCTAAATAAGCTATAGACTGGCGGGCGAGCAACCCGTTGGTTTCCTGCAAAATACGAATCTGTTCCGCATACGTCCTTAACTCTTTTTTTACTTCTTTGTCCAAAGTTGACATTTGATTTGAATCCACCATTAACTGATTCAATGCTATGGTCAGGCGTGTTTTTTTTTCTACCAAAGGGTCTAACCGTTCATAATCCAATTGAGTCATACAGTCTTTTTCTTGTTCCATCACGTTCAAAAGTCCTTGAAGGCGTTCAACGAGCTGCATCTCGAAATTATTCATTCTTTCAATGACCTTTCCTGAAGAATTATATCCGCCAACCGACCCGCAAGACGGTCTACTGAAAAATCATACGTACCCGAACTCAACATATCTTTGATTTCAAGGGCACGCACTGAGATTTCTTCAACATCAGCACCGTCTTTTATCAATGCAGTGAGGGCCTTGGCGGCACCAGAAAGTTCTAATCCGTCTTTGCCTTGCAGAGTCGAACTTTCCGGTTTTGAAGCGATTTTCGATTCTGATTTACTTAAAGTCTTATAAGCCAGATGCACATTAGGTGTAGTTATTTTCATAGGAATCCCTCCTTATAGAGCACGAGCAAAGTTTTGCTGTTATCTATTATCGTCGAGTTTTTTCTTTTGTTAAGTGCTTTTCATTTTTATTTCTTCAAAACACGGATTGCACAAAAAAACCTCTTTCAAAATTGAAAAAGGTTTGATAGATCTTTGTATTATTTAAAATTTTCTACACGTTTCTGAACATCCAAAATATTTGTGATCCGTATACCAAAATTTTCATTAATCACAACCACTTCACCACGCGCAATCAGTTTGTCATTAACATAAACGTGAAGAGGCTCTTCAGCAAATTTATCAAGTTCCACAATGGATCCGCGGCTTAATGATAAAATCTCCTGAATGGTCTTTTTCGTCTTCCCCAAGACAACCGATACCTCCAGGGACACATCCATTATTAAATCGATATTGGATAGGCTGTTTTCTATTATGCCCGGTTCAAAGGATTCGTAAATAGGTTTTCGGATCCAAGGCGATGCATCTTCTGTTTTTGAAGATTGACCAACACCCAAGTTGCTGTCAGAAGCTGAAGCATCCTCCACCCGGGTCTGTTGCTCTTGAAATCCGCTGGAATCGGTTTCGTGATAATCCTTTTTTTCAAGCAACATGGTGATTTCCTCTTGGGTCAGTATCCTCTCATTCATGTTCAAGCCGCCTTTCTCTAATCTGCGATATTTTAACAGCGATTTTTTGTTTTCGCAATCCAAGATAACCCTTGAACTTCAGGCGATCTTCCACATAAACAGAAAGGGGTTCATCAATTCTATTATCAAGTATAACAACATCCCCAACACTTAGATTTACAAAATCCTTAATATAAAGCCTTGCTTTTCCCAGTTCAGCCACCACTTCCACATGGGCATCCTGTAAATTAGTTTGTATTTGCGCAGCATGGGCATCATCATCTGCAATAATATCATGTTGAAACCAGCTGTGAACGCTTAATTTATGAACCACCGACTCAATTGAAATGAA
Source organism: Acidaminobacter sp. (assembly GCF_030247605.1). Classification (GTDB taxonomy): domain Bacteria; phylum Bacillota; class Clostridia; order Peptostreptococcales; family Acidaminobacteraceae; genus Acidaminobacter. Next base: position 77,946 of record NZ_JAOTSB010000007.1, read on the forward strand.
AGGAATGCAGAGGTTGATTTTCCCGTTTTTACCGGCAATTAATGTTTTTATTGAAATTATAGCCACTGATTCATTTGGCGCAATGGTTTGTTCCAAAGAAGGCAGTTTGTCGATCGCCTCAATTTCAGGATTGATGCTGACCACTTCATCCCAAGAAGTCTTCATAGTGCGTGTCAACGTTTCAACCACTTCATGCACGACGCAAAGCTCAATGTCTGTCAAGCCAACATTTTTTTCCATAATCTTTGCCATTCCACCACACAACAAATCCACCACTTGATAAGCAAACATAGGGTTAAGTTCCATAAAAATTTTTCCGGGACAACTCTTTAAATTTAAGGTGGTCAATACCGTTGGACTCCACAATGATTTCAAGTACTCTTCATATGTCCGCTGTTCGATGCTTTCAAAAATTAGAGATACCGAGGTTCTAAGCTGGCCTGACAAGTAGCTTGCGGAAACTCTCGCGTACTCCTCGTAAATCATTTGCAGCGTTGACATATGATCCTTGGAAAATTTATTTGGTCGCTTAAAATCATAAGTTTTGTATTTCGATTCATCCGCTGAAACATCAGCTTCGTTTTTCATACCACCCGTTTGGATGGCTTTGAGCAGAACATCGATATCTTTTTGGGTCAATAACTCCGCCAATTTTCCACCTCATCCAAACTTGCTTAGTTTCTCTGTGCCGACCATTTTAGTATAGCATGAACAAGGTAGACCATGAATATCTTTTTGCGACGTTGATATTTAATAATTCAAGCACGATATCCCCTGTTTTTTACCACTTATTAACAATTCGTGTCAACCTATGATTTTTGTCAAATCAATACCTGCAACCTTTGGAATCATGAAATATGATTGCGAATATCTTCTTCAGCCTCACCGACAGGAGGGATGGTAATTCGCTATTGCACCTCGACTTCTGTCGCGCTGACCTGCACCGGGTAACTTTCCCTGATGGCTGGCATAATCACCACTTTAACTTTGGTCTCTGGCTTCAAATCTTCAAGTGACAGCGGATTGCCTTGTCGGTCTAAAATACTTGCTCCAGGCATAAAATCCACCCAAGCTGTGTCAAAGAGATCATAGTCTATGGTTTCAATCAAAAGCCGGTTCCCTTCAACGGATTCAATAATGCCTTCAAACTCAAGGGTCGTTTCAGATTCCAGCACTGACAGCAAAGCCTCTCTTACAAACTGCTGTTGAGCTTCACCGGAAATCTCAGCCGTCAAGTCATCCTTCTGAGGACCATAACTTCCAAATTGGGCATGATTCCCGCCCGTTACCATGATCACTTTTGAATGCGCAGGCATCAGTGCTTGCCACTTTGAAATTTCATTACTATTTACCAGTCCGTCTCTGGTTGCGAAGAAAGCGAGCACCTCACCGCCGTAATCATTTAACGGCTTGCTGTCTTGAGGATAAGCCGCCATTAAGATCAGCGCAGAAATCAGATCCGGATGTTCATAGACAAAGTCTGCCGCCATAGCGCCACCCAGAGAATGACCCGCAAGCCACCAAGTGGTGATTTCTGGATGCTCATTTATGATCTTAAGGGCTGCATCCGGGTTAAAGACCGCCAGATTGAATGGCATGTCGGGCAAAAACAGGCTTATGCCATGATCCAGCAGGGGCAGAATCAAAGGGCCGTAAGCCTCCGCCTGTACCTTGCCGCCCTGGTAGAAGATCAGACCAACACCTGTCGGTTCGACGGGCTGCCAGTGGACGTAACCATCGGCAGACTGCTTTTGATTTTCGTAGCCCGCGTTGATCCCAAGGGCTTCCGGTGTTGGCTGTGAGCTTCCCGAAAGGTAAAGGCCTGCCGCAGCCACCGCGACCGCGAGCAGCGCCGCCAGGACCAATAATAAACGTCTGCCGGTTCGTGCGCGTCCCATAGGATCCTCCCTTTCAGATTACATCATTCGGATTGCGAAATGCGGGCAGGCTGAGATGCAGTAACCGCACTGGATACATTTTTCGGGATCAATCCAGGCCTTGCCGTCTTCCTCGAAGGAAATCGCGTCGCTGTGGCAGGCGTCAAAACAGGTGCCGCAGGCTTTGCAGACAAGTTTGAAGACAAAGATTTTTTTCTCCTGGAGTTCCAGCGGCACGTCCTTATAGGTTGGATCATTTTTGAAAAATTTGAGATTGTAGTTGACCTCGTCCATCCGGATCATGCCCAGGGCGACCGGATAATCTCCGAGACCGCGGGCGTAGGCCATGCTTCTTTCATATTCTGCGGACAGGGTGCCGCCGCCGAGGACTTTCATAAGGTAGACGCCTTTCCCATGGCTATGGCAAAGGGCAATGGCATCTTCCATTTCTTCCTGCGTGCCGTTGTAGATGCCTCGACCAGCGACGTTGATCAGGGCGAAGACCACATCAATGTCCTCTCTTAAAGCCGCTGCGGCGATCACCTTTGGATTATGGGTGGAGATGCCGGTCGCGCGGATTACGCCTTTTTTCTTATAATCTATCAAGCACTCCAGTGCCCCGCTTCTGAGTTCAAAGACATCCGTCTCGACCTTAGCCGCATGAAGGTGGAAAATGTCGATCCTACTGACGCCCATGGCTTCCAGGGCCTCGTGTATGGCTGCCTCCATGGCTTCATAAGTGCTAGCGCCTGATTTTGAAGCGATCACCGGCAACGTGTCTACTTTTTCCAGGGCTCTTTTGATGTGAGGATAGGTGCCGTACATTTGAGCTGTGTCTATGAAGTCGACCCCTTGTCGGAGGGCTTCCGCAATGATTTCGGACGCCTCTTCCACGGGTACGTTTTTCTGCAGCGGTCCAATAGGAAGAATACCGAGGCACAGCTCACCAACTTCGATGCCGCTGTTGCCAAGGGCCATGCGTTTGATCTGCATAGGTTAAACGCCTCCTCAACTAGTCTATCGTCTAATTGTGTCAATTGTTTAGTTTTTGTTTGTCACTGATCTGTTTAGTTAGCCACGGCATTTTTTGAGTTCTTGTGTACACTTCGCCGCGAACAAAGCGCTGTCCAGGGATATTGCCACATATTTGAAGCCCTGCTCAATCCGTTGTCTTGCAATTTCTCCGTTGCCAGCGATGGTTCCGCAGAGTTTGCCGTGGCGCCGGGTAATTTCAAGCGCCTTCTGAACTGCTGCCTCGACGCGCTCGTGGTTCACCTGTCCGGTGAGACCCAGGGATTGAGACATGTCGTAAGGTCCTACGAAGATGACGTCGATCTCCGGATTCTGACAAATTTCATCCAGATTTTCGAGGCATTCAATGTTCTCGCAGTGGATGACAATGAGGGTTTCCTCATTTGCCTTGGCGAAATATTGGTCCGGCTCTGTCATCCCATAGTTCGAAGACCTCATAAACGCCACACCGCGCCGCCCGACAGGATAGTACTTGGCGTTCCTGACAACAGCCGCCGCTGTCTCGGCGGTGTTGACCTGGGGCACTTGAATACCGTGTGCGCCAATGTCCAGAAAATGAAGGATGGTGCTTTCCATAGTGCTTGGCACCCTGACAATAGGCGTCAGGCCTCTGCGTTCAGCTGCCCGGATCAGGGTCAGAGCACTTTCCGGCCCCATGGGACCATGTTCACAGTCTATGATGGCAAAGTCAAAGCCCGCCAGACCCAATATTTCTATAACGTCCGGCGAATTCATGACGGCGAAAATCCCGACTGCCGCTTCTCCTTGCTTAAGTCGTGCCTTAAGTGTGTTGTGGAACATGTTTTGACATCCTCCTCTGACGCTCTGTTAAATGGACGCCTCCGAACCAATTGAAAGGAAGCGGTGACCCAGTACACTTGGATGACAGCAGGTTCGTGTTCAATTAGAAGTTTTAGGTTTTAGGCCTGCGCCATGCCTAGGCCAATCTCCTCAGCCACAGTTTTCATGCCTTCCAGCGTGTGCAGAATCACGTCGTCCAGCGTCCAGTTCATCATGACAGCGCCCTTTTCAATGACGTCTCTGGAGACGCCTGCCGCAAAGCTTGGGGTCTTGTATTTTTTCTTTATGGATTTGACCTCCATGTCCAGGACGCTCTTGGAGGGACGCATGAGGGCAGTGGCGTGGATCAAGCCTGTAAGCTCATCAATAGTGAACAGCACTTTTTCCATAGGATGCTCCGGGGCAATATCGACACACTGGCCATAACCATGGCTGGCAGCAGCGCGAATCAACCGCTCGTCGAAGCCGTGTTCTCTCATGATTTCCTGGGATTTGACACAGTGGGCCTCCGGATACTTTTCAAAATCCAGGTCGTGCAGCAGCCCGACAACGCCCCAGAATTCTACATCTTCTTCATTTAAGTGCTTAGCGAAATAACGCATGACCCCCTCCACTGCCATAGCATGTTTTTGGAGATAGGCGTCCTGATTATATTCTGTAAGTAGTGCCCAGGCTTCTTCCCGGGTTGGCATATGAGACATTCTGGTTTCCTCCTGCGAATCAACATTTTATTTATATTTAGTATCTTTTCTTTACAACATCACATTTTCAAAAAAATCCGACTCATGAGAAATCTCAAACCGGATCTTTGAGTTTTCCTGAATCGCGTCCGTAAAAACGGAAATCAGTTGAACCCCATAGGCCCCAAGACTTTGATACAGCGCCTCACTGTGGATCAGACGGATGATGAGCGGATCACTCCAGGTGCTGAGCAGATCCCAAAGCGCATCAAGATTATTGCCGTAATAGTCCGGAAAGTCGAATTGCTGCTTGAGATGCGCATGCGCCGTATCTCTCGACGTCATCAGCGCGCCATCCAAAACCACATGTTGAACCTCGTTTTCAGCATACATCCGGCAAACACTGCTCCTCTCAATAGAACTGGATAAAAGTCTCGTAGTGGTCATCCGTGTAGAAAATCAATCCGTCATTGGAATACACAAGTCGCTCAGCACCGCGGTAGCCGCCCTCGTAGCTGACGTCGCATTCATACCATCGGCGGCTATCCTGGTCAGGCAGGCGCCCCTCGCGGTTGCCAAAGTTGTCCCCGCCAATGCTCATTTCATCTGTGACGTCCCAAAGATTTCCCTTATTGCTTTCCCAGCCAAGATCTGCCGCTTTCCGCTTGGTGATAAAGTTTTCCGGCAGTTCATTGAAAAGGTGAAGGTAAGCCGCGACGTCCTCCGGCGCGGTATATCTGCCGCCTTCCTCAACATAGCTTTCAGCTTCTGCTAAAAGCGCTTCCAGTTCTGTCAGAGGCGCTGGCGTTTCTTCGACTGCTTCACCTTCGGTTTCTATTTCTGTTTCCGCCGGCTGCTCTACAGCTTCAGGGGCTTCACTCTCAGGCTCCGTAGTTAACGGTGCCCCGCCGCAGCCCGAAAGGACCAGCATAAACATCAGCAGCCATACAGCCAGCCAAGTCCATTTCATGCCGCGCAGTTTACTTAATTGTTCACTCAGAATAGTCACCTCATTTCAAAACTATAGAACCGACTAATCCGCTTCAAGGTTAGAATCCAAGTTCTTCTCCAACAATCAGCACTGTCATATCTGTCAGCGAAGGCTTCTTATTCAAAATAGTCGTCACATTGCAGATCCGGGTCGGACTGCTGCAATCCGTACAGACTCCCGTCTTTACACACGGATTCGGACGGTTCAGCCTTTTGTTGTTCAGCGGCGCCGCAATGGTCTTGATTCTGACTTCAGCTGCGTCGAGATTCTCCACCAGTTTGTTCACTCCTGCCACAATGATGACCTTCTTTGGTCCAAAGATCATAGCCGCAACACGGTTTCCAACCCCATCACGATTGACAATTTCACCCTTCATGGTAATGGCATTGGCACTGGTCAGAAAAACATCACAGGACAGCTGGCCATGTCTGTAGGCTGCGCTTTGCTCCGGTGTCAGACCTGGCTCATTGTGCCACAACACCGTATTGCCCCTGTCTTTCAGGAGCTCCGAAAGCCCAAGGGATTCAATAGTTTTAGAACCGCCTATGCCCACAACAGCACCTTCAGGGATCATGCTTAAAATCTGACGTACCGCTTCATGCCCGCCCGGCACGTAAGCCGCTTCAAAGCGATTGGATTTCAGCGCCTCAACCGCTGCTTCACCCATTTCCTCCGGTGTTTTCGTTATCATTTCAATCATGTCATTCGCCTCCTCACGGTCTTGATTACTAAATATAATCCTTCACATTGCATCGATCCCGGATCACGCCGCGAATCAATGGCTTTTTGCTGGTCATCAGGATCATTATACCCGGGCCATGACCCATTTTAACACAGTCGCTGTGAACGACAACACCGACGCTGACAGATCCCTTTAAATAGGCCCTTCCAAAAGTATTGTCGCAGTCCTGAAGCACGACAAAGTCTCCAAATCTGAGGGTATCAATGCCCAGTGTCCTGATGACCTCTTCATCCTGAGTCATGATGTCATAATCCCCGGTAAAGGCATGGGCTGAACCTATGCCGGAGCCCATCAGGTGTGCCGGTACAATAGCCGCCACCGGAAACTCAATGACGCCGCCTTCGGTTTTGAGATCCATGCGCTCGAGCAGTTCAGGATCCATATTCATGACGGTGACCTCAGGAAAATCCAGCAGTTTCAGTCCTTGTCCGCAGCCTTTGATCTGAATTTTATCGTCTATAGCGAGTTTCTCCATGGTCTCTTCTGAAAATTCGACAATGACGTGTTCAATCCCGCCGTGGGCGCCCAAAACGTAGCCGGTCTCCCCCTTCGCGTCCCCCGTCACGACTTTGGCCTGATTTCCCAGACAGGACAGCACCATCAGAGCATCATTTTCCGCTGTAATTTCATTGCGGATGGAGACGCTGGGTTCAATGTGATCCCCCGCCAGCCCAAAGGCCGGGTCCCCCACATGAATGCCATAAGTAATCGACCCTGTCGATGGCAAAATCATAGCCTCGCCATTCTGATTAATCCTAAAGGTCTTCGTATTGATGGGATGATGGATCTTCCCCATTACGGCCTGTGCAACGACGCTTTTTTTGTTGGTTTTAAGCATGCAGATCCTCCCTGGTTCGTCAGTTTGCCAGTGTCAGTGTCAGTATTGGATTCTGATTCCATTTTAAACAAAATTACCGTGAAAAAGAATAGGTCGGGATGAAATATATTCAAATGAGGAAGCGTTAATCAGGCATTATAATGGTTCGATTATGTGTTTTGAGGTGTGAAGAAATCAAATGACCATCGACAGAGACATTTGACACTTCATCGATACACAAATGAATCAGGGATCAAACCTCTTATTATTGAGAAATGATCCCTGTTTGATTTTTAATTTTTGATCAACTTCACCGTATGGATCTGATCATCTCAAGTGAAAATATAACCTTAACGACTTATTAATGTTATTGTCATATGCAAATCGCAGCTCTTAAATCAGATTGCACACAACCTAATTCACTTTCTCCATACACTGCCCTGACAACCCCTATCCTCCAAGCTTCGAAATAACCCCTTCCACAAATTTCTTTATGCTGACCTTCCCCCGCTCTTTGGTCAGTCCGTCAAGATATTTCATCTCCTGCCTGACCTGAGGGAAATCAAAAAGAAGGGTGCCGTATTCCGTAAACTTGGTGTTGTAAGGATCCTCCTGACCCAGCGCTGCCAAATTGGCCAGAGCCTTCTGAATGGTCCTGCGAATCCGCTGTTCAACTGCCCGGGTATTGACCGCGCTGCCTTCTGTTCCCAACTCTGCCTCAGCGATCTCCTTATAAATTTCCTGGAGTTGGTAGGTACCAGAGGCTGAAGACTGACTGATCCGCATGATGAGCCGCGTCAAGTCCTTGCAGCCGCTGTCGCCTACGATGCCTAAGTCAGAATAAATGGCTGTGAGCCTTGCGCTTGGATCCTGCGGCTGAGTTGCCGACTGGGCCTGAGCACGCCCCACAAACTGAAGGGCGTTCTGAATCAGGGACATGGAACGCTCGAGCTCGAGGTTGTGTGCTACGCCCCGGATGACGTTGATCACCTCGATCCGGTTGACGGGTTTCCCAATGAAGAAGACTATGCCGGCGGTGTAGGCTTTTGAGACCATCGGCTCATCCTCTACTTGAGAAATCATGATGAATTTGCCCTTATATCCCTGCCGCAGTGCGGCCTCCATCACGGCGACCCCATCCACGCCCGGGAGCAGATAGTCGATCAGCACCATGTCCGGGTGATAGAACGCAATCTCTTCCGCTGCATGGGTGCCGGAGGACAGATCTGCCACGACTCTGCCCAGCTGGTTTTTTTCGATGATCTGCCGGAGCATCACTCGAACGCTGGGATCGTCATCGATAATCATAAAGGTGTGGGGCACCTGGTTCTGGGCGCCCATCCCGGAAAACAACTCGTTTTGCGATTGCGACATGACCTATTCCTCCAGTGCCTGACGTGGGATCGTCAGAATAAATGCGGTGCCTTTACCCACTTCAGTTTCAATGTCAATGCGTCCGCCCAGTGTATCCAGCAAATTTTTCACATGGGAGAGCCCAATGCCCGTCGAGGCTGCCCCAGTCTCTTCGTTGTATTTCGTCGTGAAGCCAGGCGTAAAAAGCACCGGCAGCACGTAGTCCTCAATACCCTCACCTGTGTCCCGAACCATGAAACGCGCCACTTGTGCTTCCAAGTCGACATCCAGGGTCACCATAATGTCACCCTCTTTGCCGCAGGCGTCCATGGCGTTCACGATCAGGTTGTTGAGGATGGTGAACACGCTGTGATAGTGTTTGACCTGGATCGAGTTCCCTACCTCAAGCCTGAAAGTGATGGCACTGCCCATTTCCTCCAGAATCCGCCGGGCGTTGATCTCAATGATGGACGCAATGTCCTTCAGACTCATGGCCCCGTCCTTCTCGAAATTCTTGACCAGGCTCTCAAAACCCCGCAGCACCCGGTAGTAATCCTTCTTAATCTCGTGGACATCCCGGGCTATGGTCAGCGCCTCATCCCGCACGCCGGGATTGTCCTTGTGGGCCTCGTACAGGCCGTGACTGCGGCTCATGACGCTTTCGATCTCGCCCATGGACTTCTTCAGGTAAAACAATTCCGCCTGAATGTTGGCCATGACCGCGTTCAACTGGGCGTACCGCTTCTGGTGCTCCCGTTTCATAATCAGAAGCTCCTGGCTTCGGTACAGGAAGTAGACAAAATAGGCTAAAATACTGCGCGCTATGCCTATGCTCACAATAAGCACGCTCAGATTCACAATATTCGTTCCGCCTACAAGGGCTTCTATGAGGTTACAGGTTATGTCCACAACAGCCAGGGTTGCCATGGTCAAAAACGGCTGTTCTTTCCTGGACCTGAGGCGCAGCACCTTTGCCAGGATTCCAAAGGAAAGGTAGTACACGCCCGCAGGCAGGTTTTCTATGACCAAATCCAGAAACGGCAGTTCTGTCAGATACAGACGTATGGCAGTTCTGAGCACGACAATAGCGCCGGCGGATAAGGCAGCTGTCCCTATTTCAGAAGTATCCTCCCGTATAAGAAAAATCAGGCTCAGCGCCAAAACGCCCGCAGAAAACCTGAAGGTAGACTGAAACGGGTAGAAATAGATTTGGCCAAAGAAGGCAACGACCGCCATTAACAAGAGATAGGTTCTGAGCTTAGGTTTTCGGCTCGGGATCACGGCGAGGTCCTCCTTTGGCTCCTGATTTTGCATTTTCAAAATAAGCGGTTATTTAAGCTGCTTTATCACTTTTCTTCTGTTATTTACAAAATACACGAATCCTGAAGGAACTTCAATATTCGCAGGATGACTTGGCGGCTGGCTGGTCCATGGAGCAAGACATGGCCGGCCGGTTCGAAATATTCAAGGGTCACTTCAGGATTGGGATTAATGCTGCGAAGGCCTTTTTTGATCTGTTCTGCGCTTTTCCAGTGGACGGTGTCGTCATCCAGTCCCTGTAAAATGAGACTTGGGCAACTCAGCTGACCAAACCTGGACTTTGTCCTGATTTGAATGCGTTTAAACTCAAGCAGGGCTCTTAACGGGAATTTGACGGTACTTTTCATATAATAGCGCAAATGGTCAGCGCGGCTCCGCCTCCAGTCCTCTGTTAAATTGGCCATCACCCGCTTCAGATCCCAGTGTCTGACGGGAACGCTCATGAAGATGAGTGCCGCTGGTTTATAGTTCAGTGCGAGATGCACTGCGATCAGACCTCCCGTGGAAAACCCGGCCAGAACAATGTTGTCTGATTGTTTTCTGAGGGCCTTGTAGGCTTGCTCTGCGGCATTGATCCAGTCCTCATAGGAGTGGCGTCCCATCTCTCTTCGACTGCTTCCGGACAGACCGCGGATGGTCGGCGCTGCAACCAGACAGCCCTCGGCTCTGAGGGCTTCCGCCAAGGGTTCAACCTCCCAGGGGCCGCCGCCAAAGCCATGAAGGAGGAGAACGGCCGGCGCTTGTTGAGGTGATGCATTTTTGTGTGACATGCCAGACCGCTCCTTTCGATTTTTTCAGCTGTTACCATTCTACCACATTCCCCTCGAAATTCATCATCGCAGAACTCGCAGATCTGAAATTGACACAGTGATTTTGCCGAATTGAAGCCGGTGTCTGACACCAACTTCTTCTCATCATTTTCATCAGATTGCCGCGTCAACTGATTACAATTTGGCTATGCCACTTGATTCAGCCCACAGATGTGCTAGAATCTTGAAGGGAATTCATTTGACAGGAGATATGATATGGACCGTACTTGGATTGCACTTATATTATTCTCACCTTTTACAGCCTGGATCCCTGCCGTTGGCGCGGCCATGGCTGCCTACCGAAAGAAAATGACGATTTGGCTGACGCCAATGACCATCGGCATAGCACTTCTTTTTAATTGGGCTCTGTTGACCGGGATCTACAATCACTCCCTCAGGGAGATTCTGGTGTCCTTTGGCATCTTATTTTATCTGGGTTGGACCATTTTTCTGCAGAACAGCGTGACGCGTACCCACCAGGTTGAGGCGCTGCTGGAAAAAGTATGGCGGCTGGGGTTGATTGCGGCGGGGTTGGGACTGGTTGAGAAACTGCTGTCCTTCTTCATGGACCTGAGTTTCATCTCGGAAATTTTTTGGAGTCCTACTTACATACCAACGCGAACCGCCTACAGAATCTACAGCACTTTTGGCAATCCTAACGTTGCCGGGGACTGGTTCGCCGCGCTGTTCCTGATTGGACTTTTCTGGATCAGCCATTCCACCGGCGAAAAAAGAAAGACCTACATAACTGGAAGTCTTCTGTATCTGCTGGCGACACTGCTCACCGGGTCAAAAGGCGCTGTTCTGGGTCTGGAGCTCGGCCTGATTGCCTATGGCCTCTTCAGCGGCAGCCGACTGGGGCGTCTCAGTGCCTTACTATCCTCTGCGGGGCTTCTGATCCTGGCACTGGTCATGCCTGAGGTCAACCATTTGACCAACTCAAGATCCGCCCTATGGCTCGAAGCCATAAACCTGATTCAATTCAAACCTGTCTTTGGATGGGGACTCCTCGGATTTTTCAGACAGACTGGTGAGATCCACGCCCACAATCTCTGGCTCTCCGTGACGGTTATGCTGGGGGTCGGAGGCTTGATTGTCTCCTCAATCATTCTGTCACACAGCCTGCACCTGGCTTTCGTCCTGAAAAAAGCCGGCAATCACCTCGCACCGCTACTGACTGGACTGCTGGTGCTCATGCTGGGCCACAGTCTGTTCGACTTTACTGTCATGACACCTCAGGGCGGCATGCTGTTTTTCAGCATAGTTGGAATCATGAGTGCCTTAGCCCTCGAGCACGAATTCTATTACAGTGTGGATCCGGAATCTATGGCCAATTTGAAAGAGGACCTCAGATGGCAAATTGCCGGACACCCCACCAAACTGATTAAGTAAGCGTTGAATAAAGTTGTTCAAACTAAAAAGGTGTGGAAGCGGGGGCTGGAGCTTGAGCCTATTGACCCTGCTTTCGCACCTTCTTTCATCATCGTCAAAAAAAGTTGTAGGCAAATCCCAAAATCATTTCTATAATGGTAGAGGATGCTAATGCAGCCAATTCTTCTATAAAGGAGCACATCAACATGAATTTTCTGGGTGAATCCGCTGCCTTCGCGACGGCCATTTGCTGGACCCTGACCGGCATCAGCTTTGAACAGGCCGGCAAGCGCGTCGGTTCCTTTGCTGTCAATTTACTGAGGTTGATTATCGCCCTGCTGATGATGACCATCTTCAACTACATCACCCGAGGAACGCTGATCCCCATGGACGCAACCCCCATCACCTGGCTCTGGCTCTCCATCTCCGGGCTGATTGGCTTCGTTTTAGGCGACTTGTTCCTCTTCCAATCTTACCTCTTGATTGGCGTACGCGTCGCTATGGTCATCATGGCCAGCTCACCGATTTTCGCAGCGCTGATGGGCTTCGTCATTTTTGGAGAAAGACTGACGCTTCTGAGCTTCCTAGGCATGCTCATCACCCTTCTAGGGATTGCGCTGGTCGTTTTTTTAAGGAGCAAAGGACGCGAAGATCAGGAGACAAAGAAGCTGACCTCACTCCCCCTCAGAGGACTGTTCTATGCGTTTATTGGCGCTTTTGGACAGGCATCCGGGCTTATTCTCAGCAAGCTGGGCATGGGTGCGGATTACAGTCCCCTCGCCGCGACGCAGATTCGCCTGATGGCAGGTCTTGCGGGATTCCTGGTCTTGTACGCCATAGGCAACCGCTGGTCAGAAGCGAAAGTCGCGCTGAAGAATCCCGGAGCAATGGGGTTCATTACCATGGGCGCATTCTTTGGGCCTTTCATGGGTGTTTCCTTCTCGTTGATCGCCGTCCAGTTGACCAAAGCCGCCATAGCATCTACCATCATGGCACTGGTGCCCATCATGGTCATTCCGTTTTCCATCTATCTCTACAAGGAACGCGTCAGTTTTCGTGAAATCTTTGGCGCCGTTTTAACCGTCACTGGTGTGGCGGTGATGGTGTTTGGGCAGTGACCTTATAATGAGTAATAGCCAGCAGGCAAAATGCGCCTGCTAGCTATTATTTTTTTGAAAAAAATCTATGTGTTCTCAGTGCCGACTTTGAATTCGCCCGCTTCATAGCTGCAGTTTTTCACACCTTCATAACCAAACACCTTGCAGAAATAAGCCGCGACGAGCTCTGTCGTGCGCGCGTAGTCCTGAGTTTCTCCCGTCAGCATTTCCAGGGAGGTCACCCCCCGGTCCGCAATGCCGCAAGGGACAATCAGCTGAAAGTGCGACATGTTGGTATTGACGTTGAAGGCGAAGCCATGCATGGTGACGCCGCGTTTGACTGCGAGGCCAATCGCTGTAATTTTGCTGCCGTTCACCCAGACACCGGTATGGACGGGATCCTTGCCGGCTGGGATGTCGAACTCTTCCTTTAAGAGACGTATAAACAGCTGCTCCAGATTCTCAACAAAGGTTCGGATGCCTATGCCGCCGTGCTTGATGTCAAAGATAGGGTAACCTACAATCTGGCCGGGACCGTGATAGGTAACATCTCCGCCGCGTTCGATCTTGTGGATTTCGACGCCCTGTTCCCTGAGGTAGTCCTCGGCAAAGAGAATATGGCCATCCTCTGCGGATTTGCCCAGGGTGATGACCGGCGGGTGTTCGACGAGGATCAGCGTATCTTCAATCTCGCTCTTTTGACGTTTAGCCACCAGGTCGAGCTGAATCTGATAGGCGCTCAGGTAGTCACAGACGCCCAAATTTAGGATTTGTAGTGGTTTCAATGCTCTAACCTCCATTACGCCAGGTTGAGGATCATCAGATCTTTGTCTGTCCTCAGCTCACCCAATTGCGGAACGTACAATTTGAAATGCGGCGCCTGGAAGTGGGCTTCAAGATGCGCCTTGCTTTCCCAAGTCTCCACGAATACCAGCATATTTGGGTTTTTCTCATCTTCGAAAAGCGCGTAATCAATGCAGCCTTCTTCTTTGACGGTTTCTACTGTCATCTTGGCCGCAAGGGCTTTGAAGGCTTCTATATTTTCAGCTGGAACATGGTTTTTGGAAATGACTTTAATCATGTGTGTGCCTCCTCTGTAGACTCATTTAGGAGATATTATATCATTGAATAGGCTGTTAATGTGTAAACAATCTGGCATCATCCTCTTCGAATCAAAAAAACAAGCTGAAAGTCACCAGCGCGGTGAACTTTCAGCTTGTTTTAATTTTTTTGCAGAAGTCAGCTGCAGTGAGATGAATTCCCACCTGATCTTAATTTATTTAATTTTCGGCCGCTTCCCCATTACCGGCTAAAACGCCGCAAACTCGTGATCCTGAAGATCTGTTATGAACATATAGCCAGGGGCATGCGTCAGCATGATTGGCGGTTTGGACTGCATGGCTACTGCTTGAGGCGTGACGCCGCAGGCCCAAAAGACCGGAACTTCACCAGGCTTGATTTCAACGGCGTCGCCGAAGTCAGGCTTTGAAATGTCCTTGATCCCAATTTGCGCCGGATCGCCAATGTGTACCGGCGCGCCGTGGACCGCTGGAAAACGGGCTGTAATCTGCGCCGCTTTAACGACCTGGTGGTAAGGGATTGGGCGCATGCTGACGACCGTAGGCCCGGAAAAAACGCCTGCAGGACGGCACTGCATATTGGTAATGTACATAGGAACATTGCTGCCGGCCGCAATGTGGCGCACTTCAATGTTGGACTGCATGAGGGCGGCTTCGAAGCTGAAGCTGCACCCAAGGAGGAAGGCAACGAAATCGTCGCGCCATATACCGGACACATCCTCAAGTTCCTGAACATAAACGCCGTTTTCATAAACCCGGTATTTGGGAATATCACGGGCAATGTCGGAGCCCGGCGCGACTATGGCCATTTCGCGGCTGCCTACTTCTGTGACGTCAAGGATTGGACACGGTTTAGGATTCCGCTGGGCGAACAGCAGGAAGTCGTAGGCCAAATCTTTGGGCAGGACGACGAGATTGCCTTGTGCATAACCCGGGCAGAGACCTGCGGTTGGTTTGACAAACTCGCCGTTTCGGATCGCGAGCCGCATTTCTGCCGGGGTTGCGGTTTTAAGCGGTATCAAGATTTAACGCCTCCTTTTCATACTCTAACTTCTTCGACTTTCACATCATAAACGGCACCGGCGACGTTTAGCCGGAACAGACGTGTACTGATAATTTCGGCATTCATCGAGCTCAGTGAAACAACCGCGTCAATAGGCTGCGCCGCTGCCATCTCAGAAATCTCACTGTAAAAGTCTTCGCGGGCCTTCAGCAGCTCATGCGCTTCCTCCAGGGAGACCCTCTTGAAGCGAATCTGATCACCTGGTTTGGATTGGGCTAAAAGCGGCAGGTCTACGGAAATGACACCGGCAATTTTTGTGTATCCCCCAGTGGTCTGGCGGTCTGCCATCATAATGATGGGTTTGCCATGACCAGGGACCTGGACCGCACCAAAGGCAATGCCATCTGAAATTATGTCCCCGCCTTTGACATGTTCAATGGAAGGCCCCTCCAAGCGGTAGCCCATGCGGTCGCATTCATTGGTGACAGTATAAACACTGTCGAGAAAAGTCTGAAGTCCCGCGTTCGTAAAGGCATCATTCTGAGGACCCAGAACAATACGAACCGTTTTCGAAACCGAATAAACAGGTACAAGTTCAGCAGGAATTGCCAGCATCGCAGCAGGCCTCTCAGCCTCAGCACTGCCCACCGGCACCTGATCTCCCGCTTTCAGCGCCCGACCTTCAAATCCGCCCAGAGCGGCTTTAGTGTACGTAGAGCGGCTGTTCATAACCAATGGCGTATCAATGCCTCCGGCGACGGCCAAATAGCCTCTCAGCCCAGACTTCAGGCCTCCAAAGCTAAGGACATCCCCGGCTTGAACCTCCAGAGTCTGCCACATAGCCACAGGTGAACCGTTGATCTTAGGTCCCAGATCCGCACCGGTCAGGGCAACGCAGCCCTTAAATCCAATCTTGAGCTCAGGACCAAGCATCATCATTTCAAGTACAGCGTCTGACCTGTCATTGCCCACGAGAAGGTTCGCCGCTGCCGCCGCGAACTGGTCCATGGCGCCCGCTACAGGCACACCGAATTGCTGATAGCCATAGCGGCCAAGATCTTGAACCAGTGTCAGCATACCAGGCTTGATGACTTCAATAAATCGTCCTACTGACATCCCTACACCCTCCCCTCTGTGGTCCCACTGCGACCTTCGCGACTTAAGCGGTCAAAAGTTGCCTGGTCAATTGGGACAAAGCGGATGGATTCTCCCGCTTTCAACAAAATGGGTTCGTCGCTGAGGGGATCATATAGGGCCACGGGTGTGCGTCCAATAATCTGCCAGCCACCCGGACTGTCGATGGGATAAATCCCCGTCTGAGCGCCAGCGATGCCCACTGAGCCGCCGGCGATCTTGGTCCGCGGCGTTTCCAGCCGAGGCGTTGCGATGCGTTCATCCATACCACCCAAGTATGGGAAGCCCGGGGTAAAGCCGAGCATATAAATTCTGTAGGTTCCCGATGTGTGAATCTTAATTACCTCGTCCACCGTCAAACCGTTGTGTTTTGCCACATAGTCCAGGTCAGGGCCATAGTCTCCACCGTAGAGGGTTGGAATTTCAATGACCATCGGCTCAGGAAGCTCTATGTCATCCAGAGCGCCCAAGGTATCACGAACCTTCCCGCACAAAGCTTCATATCCAATGCGCAGCGGATCATAGTGAATCATAAGGGAACAGTAAGTGGGTGTCATTTCGACAATTCCATCCACTTTGACTTTTTCGAGGGCCAGCATCAACCCTCTGACCTTCGTGTTCAGCGCCTCGGAAATTTCGTTCCCAAAGCTGGCCACCAGGGCGAGATCGCCGGATGGCGCCAGTCGGAGCTCATTTTCCAAAAGCCCTCACCTCCATTCATTTAAACAGGTACAACTAACCAAACAGCGCGGTGATGCTCTTCAGTGCTGTAATTCCAGCATAACTTGCCACGACGACAATAACAATACCAAACACGATCATCCAAGTTGGGTGTTTGTAATCGCCCACGATATCCTTGCGTCTGGACGCCAGGAGAATGGTGCCGATGGTGATTGGAAGAATCAATCCGTTGAGAGAGCCCGCGAGGACGAGTAAGTTGGCAGGTTTACCGATCGTTGCCATAATCATGGTTGAAGCGACAATAAAGGCAATGATGAACTGTTTCTCATATTTCATGATAAACGGATTCAAAGTTTTGAGGAAGGAGACAGACGTATAAGCTGCACCTACGACAGAAGTAATCGCTGCACACCAAAGGACTACACCAAAGAATTTGTAGCCAATCATGCCTGCACCGTGCTGGAACGCAGAAGCTGCAGGGTTCGCTGCGTCAAGCTCAAGGCCTTTGCTGACAACGCCGAGAACCGCAAGGAACAGGAAGATCCGCATAATGGAAGCAATGACAATGCCAGTGACAGAACTGCGAGTGATCTGACCAAGATTCTCAACGCCAGTGACACCGGCATCAATCAGACGGTGACCGCCTGCAAAAGTTATGTAACCACCAACTGTACCGCCAAGGAGTGTAATAATTGGGAAAACCAATCCGCCTGGATTTTCAGGCGAGACGCTTCGGACAATAGCTTCACCAACCGGAGGCTGAGTTCTGAATGCCACATAAGCCACAATAGCAATCATAAGGCCGCCGAGGATTTTAACGAAGCGGTCAATGACCGATCCAGCGTCCTTGGAAAGAAAAATCGCGATGCCTAAAATACCGCTGATAATTGCGGCGACCGTGAGATCCATGCCGAACAAAACGTTAAGGCCAAGGGCTGCGCCACCGACGTTGCCTATGTTGAATGCCAGACCGCCCAATGCAACCAGGACGGCGACGAAAATGCCGAGTCCAGGCAGAACTTTATTCGCAATATCCTGTCCTCTTAAGCCAGAGACGCCTATAATTCTCCATACGTTCATCTGAGCGCCAATATCCAGAATAACAGAAATCAGAATGACGAACGCAAAGCTGGCACCGAAATCCTGCGTAAATTTCGCAGTTTGCGTCAGAAAGCCGGGACCAATTGCAGAAGTTGCCATGATGAATGCGGCGCCTAAAATAGCGCTGGAACTTCCAGATTTAATGACCTTTTTAGTTGTTGCTTTAACATCAGCCATGTGAATCCTCCCAAATAGTCTTATTTTTTCTTAAGGTCTAACCAATCACGTTTTTTAAAGCTGTCACAGTAACGCCTTCGCTTTCAAGTGTTGATTTAATACGTTTCACGAACTCGACCGCTTCCGGATTATCGCCATGAACGCAGATCGAATCTGCTTTCATTTCGACTTTTTCGCCGGTGATGGCTGTTACCTCGCCCTTCTTGACCATGGTTACGACGCGCGCGATCGCTTCCTCAGCATCATGAATGACTGCGCCCGGCTGACTTCTTGGCACCAGAGTGCCGTTTGCCTGATAGGCGCGGTCCGCGAAGACCTCCTGAGCGACTTTGAGCCCGATCCCTTTGCCTGCTTTGATCATCTCACTGTTTGCGAGCCCTAAAAGAATGACTTCCGGCGCTGCCTCATAAATGGCTTCCGCTATGGCTTGCGCAAGTTTTGCGTCTGTCGCTGCCATATTGTACATGGCGCCGTGGGGTTTCAAATGCTGTAAATTTCCTTTTGCCGCCTTGACAAATGCCTGTAGGGCCCCCAATTGATAAAGGGTGTAAGCCTTAACCTCGGCCGGTGTAACAGCTAAATTCCTGCGGCCGAAGCCCATTAAGTCCGGATACCCAGGGTGTGCCCCCAGTCCGGCACCGTTTGCCATTGCCGACTTGACCGTCTCCGCCATTACCAGCGGGTCCCCGGCGTGCCAGCCACAAGCAATATTAACAGAAGAAACATAAGGAATAATAGCGTGATCCATGCCGATGGTATAACTGCCAAAGCTTTCGCCCAAGTCACTGTTCAAATCCACTTTGAACATTTGCCTCACCTCCTGCCAAATTATAAAGCAATTTTGATGCCAAAAATGCAGACGTTGAAATTGCAACCTTCTCAAGATTGAGTATTCAAAATTGTTAGTCAAATTGTTCGATTTCGCACATATGAAACGAGCGATTTCGCACAAAGTGCGAAATCGCTCATCATTATCCTTTCTCAAGCTTCCGTTTCAGCGCAAACCGGCTGATGCCTAAAAGATCTGCTGCTTTGGAAATCTGTTGATTACTGAGTGCAAGCGCCACTTCAATATACTGACGCTCCATGAAACCGACCTCTTCTTCCAGTGAAAAGACGCCGCTTGTCAGTCTTGCGAGCAAGACCTCATAATTATTTGCAGCTTTATTTTGAATTTCCTCACCTTCCACAAGCCTCAGCTTCGAAATCTCAGGCGGCAAATGGATTGGCTCGAGGCGCTGCTGAGGATACAGCAAAATTGTCCTTTCAACGACATTTTTAAGCTCCCGAACATTCCCCGGCCATTGATAGGTCAGCATGCACCTTTTTGCTTCTTCTGTCAATTCAGGTACCGGACGCTGATGTTTCTTTGCCTCATTCTCAAAGAAAAACCGAGTCAGCAGAAGAATATCCTCACCTCTTTGCCTCAGAGGCGGCAGCTGAATTGGAAACACATGCAGCCTATAGTAAAGGTCCTCCCTGAAATATTTTTCCTCAATGGCCTGCTTCAAGTCCCTGTTTGTGGCAGCGAGGACGCGCACGTCCACCTCGAGATCTTCAAGGCCGCCAACGCGTTTAAATTTTCGGTCCTCTAAAAATCTGAGCAGTTTTGATTGAAGCTCTAGGGGCAGCTCACCGATCTCATCCAGAAAGACAGTGCCGCCGTCTGCCAGTTCCAAAAGTCCTTTCTTTCTCGCGGCGGCGCCAGTAAAAGCATTTTTTTCAAATCCAAACAATTCGCTTTCCATAAGGTTTTGAGGAATTGCCCCACAATTGATCTTTACAAACGGCAGCGCCGACCTGGGCGATAGCCTGTGGATGGCTTCTGCCACCAACTCTTTACCAGTTCCCGTCTCCCCTTGAATCAAGACTGTAGTCCGCTCACTGGGCGCAACGACCTCTACTCTGTGCATGACCGCTTTCAGAAGTTCATGCTCGCCAATCATGTATTTTCCACGGTGCAGCTTTTCATCTTCATACAGCGTCAGACGGTTCATGGCTTTGAGGTGATCAATACCCTTTTGTATGAGGATATCCAGCTCGTCAAACTCAAAGGGCTTGTGAAGATAATCAAAAGCGCCGGCCTTAATCGCAGCCACCGCCGTCTTGACATCTCCGTAAGCCGTCATCATAAAGGCTACCAAATCAGAATCAATTTTCTTAAGTTC
This sequence comes from Acidaminobacter sp., assembly GCF_030247605.1. Taxonomy (GTDB): domain Bacteria; phylum Bacillota; class Clostridia; order Peptostreptococcales; family Acidaminobacteraceae; genus Acidaminobacter. The sequence goes on from NZ_JAOTSB010000007.1 coordinate 98,179, forward strand.
CGGCAGCAGCTCCAGACCATTGTCCTTGCCAAGTCTGAGATCCAAAAGCGCAATGTGAGGCTTAAAAGCGGCCATCTGTTTGACAGCCTCTGCAGCATTTGAAGCCGACTGCGTCTGATAGCCCAAATCCCCTAACCCTTCACATAATGAATGACTCAAAGACTTTTCGTCATCGATGACTAAAATGCGGTAAATCATCTAACCGCCTCCTTATTTAAGGTGCTGGGAATTTGAGCATCACCGTTGTCCCAACCCCTTCTTTGCTGACCATTTGAATTTCCCCGCCCAGATCCGTCATGAGCTTTTGAACGACAGACAGGCCCAGGCCCGTTCCTGTGGCGTGCGTTGTGAAGAAGGGATCAAATACTTTATCGAGATCCTCTTCCGCAATGCCTCTTCCTTCATCCTGCACAATGACTTGAACGGTTTTATCAAATTCAGAAGACCTCGGCTCAATCCTGATCACAATCCGGTCGTGGGCTGAGGAGGCATTGATAGCGTTGGAAATGACGTTCAGCAAGATCTGTTCCGTCTGATTTTCATCTGCTTTGATTTCAACCGGCTCAGACTCTTGCACATAGGCGAGCGCGATCTGATGCTCTTCCGCTGTGGGAGAGATCAATGTTAAAGTCCTCTCAAGCACCGCTCTCAAGTCAATTTTTCTCAAGTCAGGAAAATGTGGCTTTGCAAAATCCAGGAGCTCCGAGACCAGCTTATTCAACCGGTCAATTTCGTGCAGCACGTTGTCGAACAGCGCGCCGTTTCGGTCTTCCTCTGTTGTCACCAGACGCCGCTTCAGCACCTGAATGCTGGTCTTCATGCCCGCCAGTGGATTTCTGATCTCGTGGGCGAGACCCGACGCCAGCTGGCCGGTATACGCCATGCGGTTGACCCGCTCCATCCGCATCTCCAGCCGCTTCCTCTCGGTGATATCATTAAAGCTGAAAATAGCGCCGGTGGTTGCCCCCAGACTGTTGGTCAGCGGTGCGGCAGACGTAGCGAAATAGCGCTTTTCGTCTCCGGCCGTCTCCTGCAGAACGTACAATTGGTCAATAGTCCGGGACATCTGAAGCAAGTCATCCAGCTGCTCTTTGAGGAGTGTCACAAATGCCTTATTCGTACCCTGCTCGCTCAAAGAAGGGCTCAACAGTCTCTGGGCCGCCTCGTTTTGGTTGAGTACTGCACCCTCCTGATCCATGACCAGGACCCCCGTCGTCAGGCTCCTCAATATATCCTCGTTAAATTGCTTGGCTTCCAGAAGCTTTTTTGCGTTGTCCTGAAGTCTGCGGATCATCTGATTGAACGACTGCGCCAGGACCCCGATCTCATCCTGACGGTCCATCTCAAGCTGCGTCTCCAGGTCTCCCGCGGACATCTGGTTGCACTGCTCCGCCAGGTACCGCACCGGCCGCGACAGGTGGTGAGCGATCAGAATTGTCGCCTGCATGGATAAAATGAGGGAAATGATTGCGACCAGAATAGAATACTTCTGGGCGTCAATGAGCTCCCCGGCGAGAATTTTCTTTTCCCCGGCGACGGCCACCGTCCATCCCGACCTCTCATCGTTCTCATAAGAGATCATCAGCGCGTCGTCTTCGTAGACCCCTTGCCTCTGGTTTGGGTCGATGCGGTCTTTAATAACCGTGGGCACAAGGATCCCGGAACCCTCTGGCAGGTGGTTGATCAGCACCTGATCCCCCTCAAAGACATAAAGCCCCTGCCGATGGTACCCCGACAAATACCCCACCGCTTCCTGCACCTCAGCCTCGCTGTCAAAGTTGACCCCGCCCAGATGGTACACCACTTCAGACACCGTCTGATCCTGTTCGTACCGCTGATTATTCAGAAGCAGGCGGTAGCCATTCCAGTAGGAAATCAGCCCCAGCACCGCAATGGAAAACGCGATCAGCACCATAAAGGGAATCAGGATCTTGTTTTCGATGTCCATTTTGATCATGACGCGTCCCTCCCCGAAAATAACCCGAAGCCAAAGAAGAGAATCGCGGCCACAATAACGCCAGGAAACGCAGGATGGATCAGATGCCCCGGAGTGCCGTACAACCCACGATCCAACACTGCCGCAATGGTCATGGTCAGCACTCCGCCATAAGCAGAAAATAGCGCCCCTTTCCGATTTGCTTTCTTCCAGAATAGTCCGCCATAAAACGGAAACAGGAACGCCACCGCGAACAGACCATAGACATACCCTCCAAAATTAAGCAAGCTGGTGGGCGGATTAATGGACATGATGAGGGAAACTGTGCCGGCTGCCAGAACAAAAATCCTATTTTTGGTGATCATTTTCTCGTCATTTAACTTTGTGTCAACGGTATACCCGAAGAGATCGTAGGTGAATCCGCTTGCCAGAATCAGAAATTGAGAGTTTGCCGTGGAGACCGCCGCCGCCGCCATGCCAATCAGCACAATCCCGCTGAGTCGGCTGAAGAGCGCGTAATTGATCATGTACGGAAAGACCTCGTCCACCGAGTTGATGCTTTGAATCGTTGGCTGCAGTACCCTGGATCCGAGACCTATGACAATCAGATAGAGATAGAGCACGGTTAAAAAAATCAGTGAATAAGTAATCATTTTGTAAGCCGTTTTTTGGTCCTTAGCGGCTAGAATGCGGATGGCATATTGAGGGTTTGCCGCGAAGCCCAGCCCCCAGCCTACAAACCCTGTCAGGATCATGAGGGGCGGATAGGCGTCTGTGGAAAAAGAGTCCAGCATAGTGCCCGGCACCGTCTGACCCGCTGTTACAAACGGCGTGGTCCCAATCAGCGCGACTTGCTCGAAAATCTGGCCAAGTCCGCCAGTTGCGTTCAGGACCAGACCTGCAGAAAAAACGACCCCAAAAAAGATGAGGATGAAATTGAGACCATCCGTTCTGGCCACTGAAAACAGCCCGCCAAAGGTCGTGTAAATAATAAACATGAACACCAGAAGCGTCGCCAAAGTATAGTGAATGTCGAGCAGTTCGCTCATGACGACGCCAAAGCCGCGGATCTGAATGGTCATGTACAAGGTGAACGCGAAGACTATGACTATGCCCCCCAGCCTCTGCAGGGCAACGCTCTTGTAGCGGACGCGAAAATATTCCGGCAGAGTCATGATGTTGTGACATCTCAGCCTCGGCACCAGGAAATAAAGAAAAATGGTGCCCAGATACCAGGGAATGACCGAATACCAGACGCTGGATAATCCGTAGGCGAAGATCGAACCAGTCAAACCTTGCATGGACGCGGCACTGAACCAGGTTGCAGTAAAGGTGAAGACAGAGGCCCAGAGCCCCAGACTGTTGCCTGCCAGAAAAAAATCCCTAAGATTTCTCGTTTTTTTGATGCCGCTTTTTCCGAACCACAATAACAAAACTGTGTATAAGGTGAAATAAAGAAGATATTCAACCGATTTATTCAAACAGCAGCCCCCATTCTATAGGTAAACTGGTCTTTTCCATTCAATTCTATGTTAACTTTTTTTGAAACGACTTACAAGAATCAGAAGGCCGTCGCATGACAGTCCAAATTCTGACCGGTCTGATCCTCCAAACTGCCCTGACCCCGATGAAGTTGCTTAAACTGCCAATTTTGAGGTATAGATAGACTAAATTAACCAGCGGAGGTGAAGCGTATGAAGCACATTCCGAATATATTGACCGTTATACGTTTGTTCCTCGTGCCTGTCTTCGCTTTCCTTTATTTTTCTGAAGCTCCAAATGCCCATTTCTATGCGCTGGCTGTTTTTATCCTGGCCGGCGTGACAGACGTCCTGGATGGCGCGATAGCCCGAAAGTACAACCTTGTTTCTGTAGTCGGTACGGTTTTGGATCCTCTGGCTGATAAGCTCATGCTGCTGACCGCCCTGATCTGCCTTACCGTGGACGGCATTATGCCGCTTTGGGCTATGGCCATCATGCTCGTGAAGGAACTGTTCATGATCACAGGCGGGCTCATCATGTACTTCAGAAAGGAGAAGTCGGTCATCCCAGCCAACAAGTTCGGGAAGCTGGCCACCGTCCTGTTTTCGCTGGCGGTATTCCTGATGATTGTTCAGCCCGGAACCTGGTACACCATGGCTGTACTCGTCGTCGCAATCGCTTCCAAGCTGTCTGCATTTACCTCTTACGCAAGGCATTATTATCATAATGTAAGACTGAAGAGAGAGTGAAAATGGTTCAAAAAACCGCCTGACATGTGCCAGGCGGTTTTTTTGTTTAGATGAAACCGGGGGTTGATAGGCGTAACCGCTGACACCGAGTTTCTCTGACACCGAGTTTCTCTCCCTCACTTCACCATCTTTAACCGAGGGATCCCAAAATTGGAAATCAACAGCCCTACTATTATAACCAGGCACCCCAGCCATTGAACGTCCGTCAGCTGTTCCCCAAGAACCACCTGGGCAGTAAAAAGCCCTGTCACCGGTACCAACAGGGACAAAGGCGCCACCTTCCCCGTTGGATACTTGTCAAACAGCATGGTCCAAACCCCATAGCCGAACAAGGTTGCCAGAAACGCCAGGTAAAATGCTGAAAACACTGAGATCCATTTGAGATTCGTCAGCGCGTGCAGGATCTCTTGAGGCGAATCCACCAGGAGAGCCAAGAGCATCAAAGGTATTGGCGGTACAAGGCTGGACCAGACCACCAGCCCCAGCATATCAAGCTTTTCACCGTGCTTTTGGGCATCTCTGGTCGCAAATCTTGTAACAATGTTGGAAATCGACCAAAACAAAGCCGCTGAAATGGTAAGTATAAAGGGTACCATAGGCACGGACGAAATCCCCCCGGCCTTATAGGCACCACTGATGAGAAGCAGGCCAGCCGCCATGATGAACAGCCCGACGATCTGCTGTCGCTTAACCGCCTCCCCCAACATTACCGCTGCCAGAAGGACCGTGAAGAACGGCTGAGTCTGAAGGACTATGGAAGCAATCCCTGCGGGCATCCCAATTTCTATGGCATAAAACAGAAGTCCAAATTGACCTACACCCAGTGTTAAGCCATAAGCAATAATGTACTTCCAATGAAGCTTGGGCTTTTTGACAAAGAAGATTGCGGTCACAGAAACTATAAAAAACCTGGATGCTGCCAGAACCAGCGAAGGCACCCCGCTAAGTCCCAGCTTTATAACTGTAAAATTCGCGCCCCAAACAATAACCAGCAGCAGCGCAAGTAATAGATCTCTCTTACTCATAGTGTCACCGACCTTTTTAGAATGAAACTTCAGCTTGCACCATACAACTGCTCCATGGTTTCCTCATTCACTATGTTAGCACGCTTTCCAATTACATACAAAATTTTTCGAATTCTCGAATCTAAGATGGCAGGACTCCCTTTTAGTTTGCCGATGGTTATTTTTCATGACACGAAAGCGCTACACCAAAATCTGCCTTCTTTTTAAAATTTGTTCCATTTATAGAATTCATTTTCTCGTTTTGCAAGTTTCGTATGAATTTATTTCATTCGCAACTTGCAACAATTTTTCGTAACCTACGCCGCGCAAAATTGTATATATATCCATACAATTCTCAAATTTTAATCAGCGTTTTCAACTTTTTGTTTAACTTAAAATATTATATAAAATCTCTAAATCCATATAATTAGCCATTTTCAAAGATTTAACCACTTTTGAATTCCCCTTATTTTGTACTGAAATAAAAACAGTATATTTATCTGTTTTTACTGTTGACATTAACATGTTTCAATCGTATAATCGTATACAATAAAGCAGAAAAGGAGTGACAATTGCAGTGAAAAAATTATATTCTTGCAAAAAGATCAGCAACACCAATTTAAAGGGCGTTTACTTCCCCAACCAGAATTCAAACTTGCAGTGTCACCCAGGTACGCTGCTGAACGATCTTAACGCCAACGTCGGCTTGAACCTTAACTTAACCGTCAGCCTGGTCTCTGATGACAGTTTCAAATTCGATCCGCATTTTTATCAAAGAGCGTCCTACTTACGTACCAGCGTCGTAGTTGCCGGCAGTCAATGCGGCGCTTCAGAAAGCACCTCGAGTACATTACTTTCTGAAAGCTGCAAAGGCGTAAAAGCAGTGATCGCGAAGTCCTATAGCACTCTATTCAGACAACAATTACTTAACGCCGGCATTCTGCCACTTGAATTTACTAACACAGATGATTTCGACAAAATTTCGCTTTATGACACTTTATATCTGGAGCAGCTCGAAGCAGCTTTGAAGCCTGATGCCTGGATGATTTACAACCGCTCGACTGAAGAATTCTACGAAGCCGCAATGCACTATGATGCAGGTTGTCACAAAACCTCGGCCAGAATCGGCTTTGAAACTGCATTGACCATCGGCTAAGCCCTTATAACATGAAGAACCCATATACAGAACGGAGGTGCACCATGTGTCTGGCCACTGATTTCACAGAATACTTCGACCACCTGACCCAAATGGCGTACGACAACAACGTGACTGCCGGTGAGGTCTACGAAAAATATGACGTCAAGCGCGGTCTCAGAAACACCAACGGCACAGGGGTCCTCGTCGGTTTGACCCGAATTGCGGATGTCTACGGTTACAAGCTTGAAAACGGCGTCAAAATCCCGGATGAAGGCCGACTTTCTTACCGCGGCATCGATATTCGCGACTTGGTAGAGGGGTTCCAGCAGGAAAAACGCAGAGGCTTTGAAGAATCCGTGTTTCTGCTGCTGTTCGGAAAACTTCCAACCCAGAGCGAGCTGGCAGACTTCAACGCGCTGCTCGACGACTACAGAGCGCTCCCGCCCGGCTACACCGAGAGCATGATCCTGAAGATCCCAAGCAAGGACATCATGAACAAACTCATGCGCAGCGTCCTGGTCCTTTATTCCCACGACGACGACCCTGACAACACGAGTATAGAAAACGTCCTGAGACAAAGCATCCAGATGATCGCCCGCTTCCCGACCATCATCTCATACGGTTACCAGGCGAAGGCCCATTACATCGACGGTAAATCCCTGTTTATCCACGCCCCACGCAGAGGCGTCGGCACAGCTGAAAACGTCCTTCACATGATCCGCAGCGACAACCGTTATTCCAGAACCGAAGCTGAAACCCTGGACCTTCTCCTCGCCCTGCATGCAGATCACGGCGGCGGCAACAACTCCGCTTTCGCGACGCACGTGGTTTCCTCCTCCGGTACGGATACTTATTCTGCACTGGCAGCGGCTATCGGTTCCCTGAAAGGGCCTAAGCACGGCGGCGCCAACAAAATGGTCATCGAGATGGTCGCAGACATTAAAGCGAACGTCGAAGACTGGAGTGACGTCGAACAGCTCAAGACTTACCTGAAAAAAATCCTTAAAAAACAAGCTTTTGACGGTCAAGGCCTGATCTACGGAATGGGTCATGCGGTTTACACCTTATCGGATCCAAGAGCGGTCTTATTAAAGAAGAAAGCCTTTGAACTGGCGCTCGAAAAAAATGCCATGAAGGAATTTGAACTCTTCTCCAATATCGAAGCACTGACCAAAGAACTGTTCAAGGAAATGAAAGGCTCAGACGTCGCGATTGCTGCGAATGTCGACCTCTATTCAGGCTTCGTCTACGAGATGCTGAATATTCCTGCAGACCTCTACACGCCGCTGTTCGCCGTGGCAAGGGTTGCCGGATGGTGCGCACACCGCATTGAGCAAATTGTCAGCGACACCAAAATCATGAGACCGGCTTACAAGAACATTCTTGAGCCACAGCCTTATATCCGAATTAAGAATCGTTGATTTGATTATTTCAATACAGCCATCATTTATAATTAAATCCAGGAAAAAGGATCCGCTGACTGCGTCATGTCGACGCCGCTTGCGGATCCTTTTTCCATTCTATTTTGAAATAAATTTCAAAATTTTTAGAAATTTATTTCATTATGTATTTGACGCATACCTCAAAACATTGTAAATTGCCCATTCCTTTAGTTGGCACGACACTTGCTTATAAGTATAGTATCGAATCTAAAGGAGGACTAAAATGAAAGCAAGAATGCCTTATCTTTACGAATCCATCACCACCTTTGCTCTGCTGATCGCCACAATGGGGATCGGAATCGCAGTCTATGGCGCGAACCCGCACATCCCAATGTTGATTGGCGTCGCCTTCGCGACCCTGATGGCACTTCGGATCGGACACAAATGGAATGACATTGAGCAGTACATGTTTGACGGCATCCGCCAGGCACTTCAAGCTATCATAATTCTCGCGATCATAGGCGTCCTCATTGGCGTCTGGCTCCTTTCCGGCGTTGTTCCGACCATGATTTACTACGGACTCGGCATCCTGTCTCCAAAGATCTTCCTTGTCGCGACGCTCCTTATAGCGTCTGTTACTTCCCTGGCGACCGGAACGAGCTGGGGCACGGCAGGAACCATCGGCATAGCACTTATGGGTATTTCTACAGGCCTTGGCATTCCGGCGCCAATCGCGGCCGGCGCGGTCATCTCAGGCGCCTACTTTGGTGATAAGATGTCGCCGCTTTCCGACACGACCAACCTCGCGCCTGCCATGGCCGGCACGGATGTCTTCACACACATCAAGTTCATGCTGAAACCAACGATTATCGCTTATACCATTTCACTTATCTTCTTCGCAGTCCTCGGCATGCGCTATGGTGGTGCCGATGTCGACCTCACCGCCATCAGCGCCATGAGAGAAGGCCTCGCGGCATCCTTCACCATTTCACCGGTACTCTTGATCCCGCCGCTCGCAGTTATTGTTTTGATCGCTAAAAAAATGCCGGCAATTCCAGGCATCTTTGTAGGCATCATCCTGGGCGCCATCCTCGCGCCAATCTTCCAGGGCTCCAGCTTCGGCGACATCCTGAATGTGGCTTACAGCGGCTTTGAGTCCAACACCGGCGTCACTGCAATCGATGACCTTCTTTCTTCCGGCGGCCTCAGCAACATGATGTACTCCATTTCCCTCACCATCATCGCTATGATGTTCGGCGGCATTATGGAGAAGACCGGCCAGCTCGAAGTCATAGTCAACAAGCTCCTCAAGCGCGTCAAGACGCCTCAGGGTTTGATCGCACTGACAGAAGCCACTTGCCTCGGCTCCAACATGACTATGCCTGAGCAGTACATCTCCATTGTCGTCCCGGGCCGCATGTATGCCAAAGCTTACAAAGACATGGGACTTCACCCTAAAACCCTGTCCAACGCCCTCGAATCCACCGGCACGCTGACCTCTGCACTGATTCCTTGGAACACCTGCGGCGTCTTCCTCTTCGGCGTCCTCGGCGTCACCACTATGGAATACCTGCCGTACGCCATCTTCAACTACACAATGCCGCTTGTTGTTATTGCTTTGAGTTTCGTCGGTGTCACAATCGCGAAGCTCACGCCTGAAGAACTGGCTGCACAGGAAATCGAAGACAAACTGTCAGCCTAGCGCCTGGCGGGGCAGATCAAGGCTTTGTTTTGTAAAGCCGCCTTCGAAGCGACAGTTTCATTTGCATTGTAATTTCATTAACGATAAACTAGACGCTGGGAGGAAACGGGGATTACCCCTTTCTCCCGGGGTCTTTTTTTTACGGGACTTGAAACTCGGGGTTGATAGGCGCCAGCCGCTGACACTTGGTGTTGAAACTGGGTGTCAGACACCGAGTTTCAAGTCCTGTAAACTGGGTGTCAGACACCGAGTTTCACCCTCAACCCCCAGTTTCACTCTTTTTCACATCTAAGGAGGTGCGCCATGCGAAAACTCGCCTTAATCATCTTCACCGCGACGCTGCTGTTAATCGTCAATTATATCAACGAGGTCGTCAGAATTGATTATGACCTGAATCTCGTGGAGTACTTCGAATATTCCAGAGAATTTACAGTGGACGAGCGTCGGCTCCTGGACAACTACGGCATGCTGATCTTTGGCGGCAACATCAACGACCCGCCCCTGGGCCGATATTACGAAGAAACCGAGCAGCACCTCGGCCTGACTGTGGATATTGTCAACGCTCTGGCTATTGAGCTTCAGACCAACATTGCCACCAAGGCAATGGTTTGGAGCGACGCTGTTGAAGCGTTGAAAAACGAAGATACCAACATGATTGATATGGTTCCCTCTGATGCCCGGGCCGTGGACTTCGCGTTTTCAAACCCCATATACCGCCTCAGCGGCGCCGTCCTCACGCCGGGAAAAAACTCGGACATAGAGACGCTGCGCGACTTGAACGGACGCGTCGTCGCCGTACAGCGCGCAGACGTCGTCATAGACAAGCTTTGGGAGCAGAACATTTTTCCTGAATTCGTTTACGCGGACCACCTTTACGAAGCCATGCGGCTGCTGGAGTCCGGACAGGTCGAAGCCCTCGCCGGCGACGAGCCGGTGATTCGCATGATCCTGAGCGAGCTGCGGCCTACCGGGAGCTTTAGGATTCTTGAAGAAAAGGTCTATAATGCCCATACGGCGCTGGCCGTTCCAAAATCCCAGAAAGAACTGATTCCGGTTCTCAATAAGGGCATCCTTCGCCTTCGCAAATCCGGCGTCATGACCAACATTGAAGAAAAATGGCTGGGGATGGGCGCCGCAGAAGTTCAGCGCCGCTCTTACGAAAAAATGAAGCATTTGTGGCTGCCGCTTCTTGGAACCATCGGCATGCTCTTTTATTTGATTTATCTTTGGAACCTCCGGTTGAAAACTTTGGTCGCACGTCGCACAGAAGAGCTCACGGTCATCACCGACGAGCTGGAGAGCGTGTTCGACTCGATCCAGTCCGGGATTGTCCTCGTGGATCGACAAGGCACACTCAAGAAGGTCAATGCCGTCTTCACAAACTGGTCCGGACTGACTGAAGGGGAACCGCTGGACGCCAGTCGATTCGGAAAACCCTTTGCCGAACTTCTGAAGGAAGCGGATTTTCAAGGCTGCGAATCCGCCAGTCCAGTCAGTGCCGGGAATTTGGGAATGCCGCCCTACGACGACGCTTTGACTCAATCCCCCCTCGATAGCGGCCACGCTGCGCCCGAACTTCGCAGAGAGCTCCGGCTGCAGAACAAAATTTTCGACTGCCGCCTCTCCACAATTCAGACCATGGAAGGGCTTTTTCTGATGAACATCGAGGACATCACCCTGGAAAAGCTGCAGTCTGAAAAGCTGGTGCACAGCAATAAAATGGAAGCGATTGGCCGTCTCGCTGCCGGCATAGCCCATGAGCTCAGGAATCCACTGGGCACCATTCGGAATTCCAGCTATCTCCTGGGCTCCATTCAGGCAGCGGATGCAGATACCCTGGCTGCGACGGCCGCGATCAACCGGGCTGTAACCCGTGCCGGCAAAATCATTGACAACCTGCTCAACTATTCCCGGCTGAGCACCGACGAAATTCTTGATTTTTCTGTATCGGATCTCGTGTTCGAAACGCTGTCCTTTTACAAGAAAGCCATGTCTGAAAACGGCATCTCCACAGATTATAAGCACGACGGGCCGCCCCTGGCCGCTTCCAACCCCAGCGCCCTGCGCCACGTGCTCATGAATCTGATTCACAACGCCATTGACTCAATGCCTTCAGGCGGTTCAATCACGCTGCGCTCCGCGAACTCACCAGATACTCTGACCTTCAGTGTCTCAGACACCGGGACGGGCATCGCACCCGAGCGCCTGGGCAAAATTTTCGAGCCTTTTTACACTGAAAAACCTGTTGGGCAAGGCACAGGCCTTGGTCTCTACATCGTTTACACCGAAATCGAAAACCTGGGCGGCGACATCCAGGTCCAGAGCTCCCAAACCCAAGATGATGCCGCAGCCAGCGGAACAATCTTCACCTTTCGCGTGCCCAACCACACGGCCACGCCATCTCCCGAGGAGGCATAAGACATGCGCAGACTCAAACTGCTTCTGATCGACGACGAGGCGGATTTCCTGGAACTCCTGAGAATGATCCTGACCCGCAAAGGCTATGACGTCTTAACCGCCAGGACTGGTGCCGATGGTCTTGGCACCCTCCGTACCGCCGGCGGCATCGACGTAGTTCTCACCGACCTTTTGATGGAGGGCATGACCGGCCTCGAAGTTCTCGCTCAAGTGAAAGCGGAGTTCCCGGACACCGAGGTCCTCATCATGACGGCTTACGGCAGCATCGAAACTGCAGTAGACGCCATGAAGCAAGGCGCATTTTCTTACTACATCAAAAGTAATGACCCGGAAGAGATCCTGATGTCGCTGGAAAAGATTGATAAAATCCGCCAGCTTGAATCCAGAAACGCCGCACTGAGCGCTGCTTCAGAAAGCGAAAGCGGCGCTATGCTCGCCAGCCGTAGCCCGGCTTTCAAGCGCGCCCTGGATCACGCCCTCAAAGCTGCCGGTACGGATGTGAACGTCCTTCTCCTCGGCGAGTCCGGCGTGGGCAAGGAAGTCTTTGCCAGATTTATCCACGAAAGCAGCGCCCGTCGCCGGGAAATTTTTCTCCCTGTGAATAGTTATGCTTTTTCAGACAGCATGCTCGAATCCGAACTCTACGGCCACGAAAAAGGCGCATTCACCGGGTCACTAGGTCAGCGTGCCGGCCGATTTGAAGCGGCGGACAAAGGCACTCTGTTTCTCGATGAGATTGGCGACCTGCCGCTGACCACCCAGGTCAAGATCCTGCGGACCATTGAAACCCGGGAAATCTCGAGAATTGGCAGCAACACTGTGATCCCAACGGATTTCAGGCTGCTCAGCGCCACCAACCGAAATCTTGCGGAGGCAATCAGTGATAAGACTTTCCGGGAAGACCTCTATTACCGTATCAGCACCATGGTTATAGAAATTCCGCCACTCCGGGAACGACCTGAAGATATACCGCTGCTGTTTGAGCATTTCCTGGCCAAAGCCCAGCGAGAAATCAAGAAGACGATTACCAAAGTGGATGAAGAGCTGAAAGAGCGTTTATATCACTATGCGTTTCCAGGCAACGTAAGAGAACTGAAAAATACCGTCGAGCGCCTGGTGGTTCTGTCGGAGAACGGCGTGCTCAAAGACCAGGGGCTGTTTGAGAAGGCGGCTGCTGCCGGCATGACATTACAGCGTTCACCCGTCGATCAGACCTTGCGACAGGTCCGCCAGAGAGCAGAGCGCCAGCATATTCTCACTGTCATAGAGCACCATAACGGAGATTTGCCGATGGCCGCCAGTACACTGGACATCAGCCTCCGCCAACTCTACAACAAACTGAATGAGTATGGCATTGAGAAGTGAAAAGGATTGGACTCGATGTGAACTTGGTGTCAGACACCAAGTTCATTTTTTGTGGGGGATACTGTGCACTATTATGTCAAATAAGGGTATATAAAAAAGACAATCTTCAAAATGACATAGATAAAGAAAGGGCGATTCCAATGAATCAACCTGTGCACCCGGATTGCTGCAAGTCTTTATTCGAAAATGCTTATGACGCAATATTCATTATTGATGACCTCGGTCGGATCCACTATGCAAATCCTGCTTCTTGCCAATTGCTGAAGAAGACAGCCGATGAGTTGATACAATCTTCATTTCACGACCTCTTCGCTCGCGAGGAAGTCTATCAGACTGCGCTTTTTTTCAGCTTGATTAAAGAGGTCAATTCCCGAAGCCTAATGCACTTTAAGGCATCAGATGGTGTGGAAATTGACGGGGAGTGGACAAGTTCAAAGTTTACAGACAAATCCGGCGCGCCGCGGATCTTGCTGATTCTTAGAGACGTCAGTAACTTTATTGAGGCTCAAAGGGAGCTCAAGGAAGCAGAAATTTTCGCCACAGAGCTGGCGACTCATGATTTTCTGACCGGTCTTTTAAATCGACGCGGCTTTGAAGAATTTATGGAGCACGAGCTCGACCGGGCAAAACGCTCAGGCAAGCCCACCGGACTGATTATGATGGACATTGATCACTTCAAGCAAATCAACGACAAATTCGGCCATACGGGCGGCGACTGGCTGCTTAGAGAGTTTGCCACTGTCATGTCGACGAGCATCCGGGATTATGACGTCTTCGCCCGCTTTGCCGGCGACGAATTTATTTTGCTCTTACCCGAAACTTTACAAGGTGAAAGCATGATGATCGCCGAACGGCTTCGACTCATAATCGAGTCTCATCCCATCAAGTATAGCGGCGAACACTTTAAAATCACCGCAAGCCTGGGCGTGATCAGTGTGCCGTCAAGCTACGACGGGCCTATGGAGGATCTCATTGCATTGGTGGATAAAGCGCTCTACCTCGCTAAAGGCAACCGCAACAGCGTATATTTTCAGACGCTGGATGTGGAAGTGGGTGTCTGACCCCCGCTTCCACATAAAAAAACACCCTGGATCCGGTCGGATTCAGGGTGTTTTAACGTCTTTAATTATTGAAGATGATACTCAATGATAGATTCTTTGTTGAAGCCTTCGAGCATCATATTGTCTGCGAGGCAAGCGACGACAGCGTCAAAGTCGTTGTCAGCGCCAGTGTAGCCAAGGGCTTTCGCAGAGTCGAGGAGGTACTGGTGCTTAACCGGTCCTACGATTTGAGTCGCGATGACTTTTGTTCCGCGCTTGTCAGCTTCTTTGGTGATGAACTCTTTGAGCATTGCGAGCGGTGTGCTTGCTGCATCAAAGACGTTCATGGATACAGCTGTACCAACATGACCTTCATCTTTAAAGCCGATTCCTTTGATGGATGTCCAGCCTGTTTCAGCATTCTTGACAACTTTTGCAATGTCGTTGGCAACAGTCGCATCTTCCGTCTCAACGAAAACGTTGTAAGCGGTAAGACCTTCGTAGTCAGAGCTGACAGTGCAGCCACCCATAGTTGAGCTGAGCTTGCCGTCAACTGAAAGGTCAGGCTTTCTTGTTTCGAGATCAGGATGGTCAGGCGTTTCGAGAAGTGCCTTAAGGCCTTCATACTGACCTTTACGGATATTTGTATTGGATTTTTTGAAATCTGTGCGTGCATTGAGGCCGGAGAAGTATACCGGAACTTTGTAAGTCTCGTGAAGCGCAACGCCAATTTCCTCTGCGAGGGCTTTAACTTCTTCAATGTCCATGTTCTGGAGCGGGAATACCGGCGCAGTGTCGAGTGCACCTATACGTGGGTGGTCGCCTTTTTGGACTTCCATGTTGACGTACTGGTAAACAGCGCCAGCGAGTTTCAACATAGCTTCTTTGACGAACTGAGGCTCACAGATGTAAGTGAGAACTGTACGGTTGAAGTTGGCCTCTGGCTCAACTGCGACAATTTTGACAGACTCAACAGCTTTAACAGCGTTTACAGCAGCATCGATGGCTTCCTTGTTGCGGCCTTCGCTAAAGTTAGGGACGGCGAGAACATATTTCTTACTCATAACGGAAATACACATCCTCTCAATAGTCTAAATTCTAATTAGATCATATCAAAAATCAAGAAGAATGTCATTTCTGTTTTACTAAAGAAATAGCGCAAATTTCAAGCAAATACAGGGCTAAACTTGTGTACTTTATCCAAAAAGTCTACCTGTCGCATAAATTAGATTGATCCGATCGTGAAATTAGTTTAATAATGTTAAAATTTACTCGGCGTTTTTAATCTGAATGCTAATTTTGGCAGCTGTATTTTCAGTGGCTGTTTTATATTCGGTTCCGGTTTCCGTTTCTGTTTCAGAAGTCAGCTCGGGTAGGATTTTGCCGAAAAATTCCATCGGCACAAAAGTTCTGCCTTCCCTGAGTTCAGGCGCAGCACCTAGCGATTGTGGGGCCATTCTCGCGAAAGCATAGGCATCCTTGCCAATAACCAGTGAGGCTTTGCCGACCATGACAGTCTGGCTCTCTTCCAGCCAGGTGACCTCATAACCCAATGCCTCTGCGGTAGCCCGAAGGGGTACCATGACGGTTTTGTCTTCTTTGACAAAGGACGACAAGGCATGCACCACTTTTCCATTGACTAAGACCGGGATCTCGCCGGCCGGGGTCAGCCATTTTTGATCCTCTACAACATAGATTGATTCCGGTACGGTCTGCGCCGGGATGCTTCGCGTTGAAAATTTATAGTTCACGAGCAGATGTTTCCCTGAAAGGCTTTCTGTGTATAGCTTCCCTTCGCTGTCCCACAGTTTTAGGCTGCCCTCTTGCTGCAGATTGAGCTTCAGCATGCCGTCGGCGCTGGTCAGGGTCTCGTCAAAATAGTCGACTTTTTGTGTGGTGCCCTCTGATGGCATTGTCACCAGTTCAACATTATACTGTGGCGGGTAGATCAGGATCATAGGTTTTCTGGCGTCATACCAGCCTGTGATGGTCTTTCCTATTTCGACCTGGACGTTGTCAGCGAGGACAGTGTCCTTTGACAGGACAAAATCTGCGATGGCTTCTCCTTCGCCATGGACGCGGATCATTTTTGCGTCAGGAATACTGTGGTGAGGCTCGATGCTTTCGATAGTTCCTTCAAAAAAGCCGTAATGAGCGAATTTCATCTGCGATTCCCAGATCTCCTCTCCGTAAGGCATTGCTGTTTGGTCAACACCGTCTGCCAGCGAGGCAAGTGGTGATCCCCCTATGGCCATGGCCGTGATCAGTAGTCCGGTGGTGAGGTTTTTCATAGTGTTCATTTTCATCTTCTTATGCAGCATCATGATGCTCCTTTCAATTTTAGGTTCTGGCAGTAAGACGCCGAACCTCTACAAAGGGTTCCACAAATAACCATTAAGAAAGCGTAACAAAGCATTTAAGGGTCGGGGCTGCGCCATATACAAACAACGATGATCCACACCTAAGGGAGCAAGTTCTCAAAGCGCCATTGTCCTAAGGTACACCTCACGCTAACAGACGTGCACCTCGCGGCTGGCGCCTATTGCTTCGCCTCAAAACACGCTCCGCGTGTTTCAAGGCTGCGCTTCGGTGTTGGGCTGCGCCCTATACAAACAACGATGATCCACACCTAAGGGAGCAAGTTCTCAAAGCGCCGTTGTCCTAAGGTACACCTCACGCTAACAGACGTGCACCTCGCTTCGCCTCAAAACACGCTCCGCGTGTTTCAAGGCTGCGCTTCGGTGTCGGGCTGCGCCCTATACAAACAATGATGAAACCGCGGGTCGGAAAGTAAACTTTCCGACCCGCGGTTTCATCATTGTTTGTGCACGTCTGTTAGCATTGTACAGGTTGTGTAGCATTCAATACGAACATGAACTCCTCGCCAGTCATGGTTTCCTTTTCCAGCAGGCATTTTGTCAGTTCATGCAGCTTTGCCTTATTCTCCACTAGAATGGCTTTCGCATTTTGATAAGCCGTGTCTAAAATCTTCATGATTTCTTTATCAATTAATGCCGCCGTCTCCGGTGACACCATCAGTGTTGTGTCTGTGCCTAAATAAGGATTGTTGACCGTTTCCAGCGCCATCATGCCGAAGGTTTCACTCATTCCAAAGCGCGTCACCATGGATCTGGCGATTCGGGTGGCTTGCTCAATGTCGTTGGAGGCTCCGGTGGTGACACTTTCAAAGATCAGCTCTTCTGCCGCCCGTCCGCCCATAAAGGTCGAAATTTTGTCCAGCGCTTGCTCTTTCGTCATCAAAATTTGCTCAGTTTCTTCGACCTGCATAGTATAGCCCAGCGCGCCGGAAGTCCTTGGTACAATTGTGATCTTCGTTACAGGCGCTGAATGCAATTGTTTTGCAGCTACCAGCGCGTGACCAATTTCGTGATAGGCAATCGTCAGCTTGTCCTTCATGGAAATAACGGCGTTTTTCCTTTGATATCCCGCAATGACCACTTCTACAGATTCCTCCAGATCGCTTTGCACGACCTGTTTTCGGCCCATCTTAACCGCCCGAAGTGCCGCCTCATTGATGATATTGGCCAGATCTGCGCCGGAAGCACCGGAAGTCGCCCGGGCAATAGCGTTGAAGTTGATGGCAGGCCCCAGTTTGACTTTCTTGGCATGGACGACGAGGATCGCTTCACGTCCTGCCAGGTCAGGCAGCTCAACCGGGATGCGCCGATCGAAACGGCCCGGTCTGAGAAGTGCCTTATCCAGGGTTTCAGGACGGTTGGTCGCCGCGAGAATGACGACGCCTTTGTCCGCATCGAAGCCATCCATTTCTGACAGGAGCTGGTTCAGCGTCTGCTCCCGCTCATCATTGCCGCCCAGCCCTCCGGAATTTCTGCTTTTACCAATGGTATCAATTTCATCAATAAATACAATACACGGCGCCTTTTCCTGAGCCTGCTTGAACAGATCCCGAACCCTGGCAGCGCCCATGCCTACAAACATCTCTACGAACTCCGATCCGGAAATTGAGAAAAACGGCACTTTGGATTCGCCGGCAACGGCTTTGGCCAGCAGGGTTTTGCCGGTTCCGGGAGGGCCTACGAGCAGCGCGCCTTTAGGGATGTTGGCGCCTATTTCTTTGTATTTTCCAGGGTCGTGAAGAAAATCGACGATCTCCTGAAGGGCTTCTTTGGCTTCTTCCTGCCCTGCGACGTCTTCAAAGGATTTTCCGGTCTGCGCCTCGACGTAGACCTTTGCTTTGCTGTTGCCAAAGGACATGGCGTTGCCGCCCATTTTGCCCATCATCTTCTTCATGAGGAATTGGCCGAGGGCTATGAAAATGACCATCGGCAAAATCCAGCCCAGGATGGAGGCCAGAATAGGGGAGCTTTCTGCAGGGATGACTTTGTTGAACTCGACGCCAGCTGCATAAAGCCGGTCCACGAGCTGTGGATCTTCAATGCGCCCGGTGATGTAGTAACTGTCCTTGCCCTCCGCGTCCTTCTGAACGTAAACGACCTGCTTGTCATCCACCTCGACTTTGGTGACTGTACCGGCTTCCACCTGTGCGAGGAAGGTACCGTAGTCGACCTGAGTCACCTCAGGTTTGTTCATAAGCGGAAAGACAAAGGCGTTGAGCAACATGACCACCAAAAGCACAATCATGTAATAGTAGTATATGGGGCGTTTGTTATTCTCGTTGAATTTCATCTTAGTCGCGCTCCTTCGCACTGGTGTTGGTTTCTTGCGCCGCCGGTTCCGTTTGCGGCAACCCGTCCAGCGAAGTGTTCAGACTTAGCAGATCGCTGAACTTCTTCAGACCGGTAAGCATAGCCTTTAGTTCGGTTTCGTCCACAACTTCCATCATGCGGTTGATTTTTTTATCGAAAACCTTATTGATGTCTTTCATTTTTTCTTCGCCTATTGCAGTGAGAACAACCATGACGACGCGTTCATCCGCCTCGCTTCGCTGACGGTTGACAAGGCCGCGGGTCTCAAGTTTTTTGCACATGGTCGAGACATTGGTGCCGGCCTGTCCCAACTGGGCCGCCACTTCACCAATTGTCATGGCACCGTCGTTATACAGCTCCATCAGGAGTCTCAGCTGCATGGCGGTGAGTCCATGACGTACCGCTTCCTGATTCAGCAGCGTGTTTGTGCAGTCGTTGATCTTTTTGGAATAGTCGAGCAGGCTGCGTTTGAACGCCTCCGTGACCATCATCTCGTCACCTCCGGATTTGCTTGTGTGATTATAAAGCTTTTACTTTAAGATATATATACATTATATATATTATGAAACATAATTATTATTAAAAAAGAATTAAACTTAGAAACCAAACAAATAAAAGCGGCACCTCACATTTGAGAGAAAACTCTCTTTTGCAAGGTGCCGGTTTATTTGTGCAGTTCTGTTAATCTTCGGGGACTCCCTACTTCACCAGCGACGTCATGGCGCCCGCAACGAGGACGGATACAATGGTGACACAGACGAAGCCGGCGATCAGCATTGTAGGCAGCAGTGCGTCGAAAATCTTTTCCTCTTCCTCAGCAGATTCCGCAACCGCCATGGCCGCTTCCTTTGTGATCAGGTAATTCAAAGGGAACCCAAGGAAACAGTTGAAGCCAACCGCCATTGAAAGCCGCGCCGAGTAGCCAATGCGCTTTCCGACGAGGACGCTAAGAATCGCAATTGCCGTAGTCGCCAGGACGAAAGCAATGAGAAGCGGAACAATCAGCGCCTTAATTGTTTCAACCTTCGCGCCAACCAGGAACGTCATGATAAACGCGTAAAAGCTGATTTCCATAATACCTTCGGACTTAGTCTTAGTCATAACGCCCTTGTCAAGGATCCCAAGGTTTCCGAGAACGACACCAATGATAAGGGAAACAATAGACTTATCGAGAACGAGTTTAACATATGGAATGTTGACGATCACGTTATTGTAAAGCGCGACGTTCAGGGTGTAAAGAATAGCGAGAATCAGGAAGTAGAATGCCGGCGTTCTGAACTTCTGCGGTACCTTGTCAATCCATTTGGTCTTCTTCGCTGCTTGAGATTCAAGTTTGTGTGCTACAATTTCCTGGCCGCCTCTAAGCTTCTTCGCAAGATCTGAAGCCTCGCCGCGCAGCATGTAAGCCACTACCGGCATCCCAATGAAGCCTTGAAGTGTAATCAATAGAATTGGCCATACCGCCAAATCTGTTTGACCAATGTTTGTCAGCGCCTGGCTCATGAGAATCGCCGCAATCATGCCGCCTGCCAAAGGTGCAATCGCTGTTATTGCCATGTTGGCACTAGGGAGAACAAAGCTTCCCAGGAGCATAAACACCAGCACAACGCCCGCCACCGCCGCAAGGGCCGTCACGACAGTTCTCCACTCGCGCTTGAGCTGATCGATTTCAAGCAGCGTGCCCATGTGGATCAGAATGATCATCATAGTGATATCCTTGACGGCTACCATGCCCGAAACCGGCACCACATCCAGCGGTAAAATTGTCCAGTAACCAATCAGTGTAATGACTGTCATCAAAAACAGTCCTGGAACCTTGCCTTTCGTCATGCTGGAAATTGTTTCAGAGAAGAAGATGATACCAATAACAATTATAAATGCCAGTTCAAATCCATATTGCATGTACTTCCGCCTCCTTGGAGTCATTTTTTTGACCCGACCGCAGCCTCTGAGGAAAACAAACCTTATGTAAGTCCTCATCCGGATGCGAATCCGTCTTGCACATGTAATACGCAATTTTATTGCCAAAGTACGAATTTTCTAAAACTTTTTTCAGACTTTTTTAAAACCATTGATAATACTTGTTTTTAGCCGATGGTTTCTTCAGCAGAAACACAACGCAGCCAAGGACATCGCTCAAATGTAAAATTTGTTTTACTTCGGTAAAAACTCACTCAGCATCGTAAAATTTGAGCGACCGCCTTTTACCCTTCAACTTTTTCCAGTTCTGCCTCAAATATATAGCCTACACCCCGTACGGACTTAATGTAGGCCTGGTCATCGTCACCCAGCCTGATCTTTTGCCTCAGCCGCTTGATATAAGCAGTCACCGTATTCTCATCATAATGCTCGCTCTCCCACACCTCGGCCAAGAGCGTTTTCCGTGTAAACACCACATTGGGGTGGTCAATCAGGAAACTTAGGAGTCTGAACTCGGTAGATGACAGCACAAGCTCCTGATCCCCTTTTAAAAGGCGATGCGCACTTTTGTTAAAGGTAAAGTCGCCAAACTTCACTTGACTGCCCGCTCGAACCGCCTCGTTGTAGACTTGATGCCTTCTTAGGTGGGCTTGAATTCGCGCAATCAGCTCCATGGGGTCAAAAGGTTTTGTGATGTAGTCGTCAGCGCCATAGCCAAGGCCAAGGATTTTATCCGATGATGAGGTGTTCGCACTCAGAAACAAAATAGGCACCTTATAGCGCTGGCGAATCCACTGGCACGTTTCCATGCCCCCCATCTCATCCATGTTCACATCCAGAAGCACCAAATCAACGCGCTCATCCATCAGCGCAATGGCATCTTTGCCATCATAGGCGGTGATGACACTCATGTTGTTGAGCAGGAGAAATTGTTCGACCATTTTCACGATCCGTTTATCATCATCTACAACTAAAATTTTTGGCATGACATCACCTTCTTCCTTAATAATCGTTAAATTAATACCCTTTGGTGACAAATTGGTGACAACGCGGTGATGCTTTCATGACTTTTTAAGATAATACGATTTTTAGGTGTATATTAGCCCTATCTTATCACGTTTATCAAACTTCATATTCAAGGGAGGCACCATCATGGAAAAAAGCGTTAACAGTCCGAAGTCTCACGCAACATCGCTTAATCTCATGAAATTGATCGGTTTCAGCGCAATTGGCATCCTAATGTTTTTCATACCAGTTACCATCGGCGAAAAAACCACTATTCCTCTCGACCATTTAGTCACCTTTATCACTGCAACTTTAGGCGGCAGCGCGAAATTTTACGCACTCGCAGTGATCATTATAGGCGGCCTTCGACCTTTTGTCATCAAAACCTGGAATAAAGACGCCGTCACTTTAGTGTTCTCCATTTTCAAGCTGATCGGTATTGGTGTCGCGTTCATGGCGGTGTTCAATGTTGGTCCGGCGTTCATGTTTGAACCGGACATGGTGCCTTTCTTACTTAATAAACTCGTTATTCCTGTTGGTCTGATCGTCCCTATTGGTTCTGTGTTTCTCGCGTTTCTCGTTGGTTACGGTCTCCTCGAATTCATTGGCGTTCTCGTCCAACCGGTCATGCGCCCTATTTGGAAGACGCCGGGCCGTTCCGCGGTCGACGCAGTCGCCTCCTTTGTCGGCAGCTATTCCATCGGCCTCCTGATCACTAACCGCGTCTTTAAAGAAGGCAAATACACCATCAAAGAAGCTTCTATCATAGCCACCGGATTCTCAACCGTCTCCGCGACTTTCATGATTATAGTCGCTAAAACCCTGGGCATCATGGAGCATTGGAACCTCTACTTCTGGGCAACCCTCGTCATTACCTTCATCGTCACTGCCATCACTGCCCGCATTTATCCACTGAACAAAAAGAGTGACAATTATTTTTCTGACGTCTCTGATCCAGAACCTGAAATTCATGGCAATCTCCTTAAGAATGCTGTTGCGGAAGGTTTGAAAGCGACCAGCCATTCACTTTCAATCGGCAAAAATATTGTCGATAACTTCAAGGACGGATTCATCATGGCAATGGGTATCCTCCCAACCATCCTCTCCGTTGGCCTCTTCGGTCTGATCCTCGCGAAGTATACGCCAGTCTTTGATATTATGGGCTACATCTTCTACCCATTCACCTGGGCGCTTCAAATTCCTGAGCCGATGCTTGCAGCAAAAGCCTCCGCCCTCGAAATTGCGGAAATGTTTCTCCCGGCGCTCCTCGTTGTGGACGCCCCAATCGTCACCAAGTTTATCATCGCCATTGTTTCAGTCTCTTCGATCCTTTTCTTCTCAGCCTCCATTCCATGTGTCCTTTCAACCGAGATTCCGTTAACCTTGAAGGACATTCTGATCATCTGGTACGAGAGAACGGTCTTAACGCTCATCCTGGCTGCGCCGGTCGCATTCCTGCTATTTTGACACAAGCCATTCTTACACTGGGCAGTACTGGGCAGTACTGGGCAGTACTGAAATTCGAATGACAAGATAGAGTTCAACCTCACAACAATATGATACAATTAAAGTGTCTGGCGCTGGGTGTACAACCGCGGTCCAGGCACTTTTTCCATTTGAGAGTCAATCATCTGTAAAGCGAGGGATCCCTATGAGCTTGAAGCGCCGACTCGCGCTGATCTTATGCGCGCTGATCATCTTTTTGACGATCGACCTCAGTTATTTCTTATACCATAAATCCGCCTCCATCATCAACCAGGACGCAAATAATTACATGGCGGCACAACTCGAAAGGGCCAAGGAGAACATTGATCTCTCGCTGGAAATCACGCAGCTGGAAACTGAAAATCTTGCCAGTGACCTCCAGGTGAGGGATTTTCTTAATAAGAACCTGTCCACCGGCGAGATGAACACTTATCTCAAGGAACTCATGACCCAGCGTGACCCTGACCACGAGCAGTACATGGATCTGTTTATTCTCGATCTCAGCGGACACATTTCAGCCGCGACCAAGTCGGAATTCATGAATCTGGATCTATCCAGCCGAGACTATTATTTAAAGTCCAGACGTACCGGAACCACAGTGACCAGCGATATTTTAATAGCAAGATCAGACGGCTCTCTGGTCGTCAATACCGTGAGTCCAATCTATGATGAGAACGGCACGCTGCTGGCCCACGCCGGGATTGCGATTTACGCGCAGTACCTGTCAAATGTGGTCAAAACCTTCGAAATGGGAGAAAACGGGTACTATATAATTCTCGATTCAGAGAACAGAATCCTCTCACATCCCAATGTCGATCTCATAGCAACCGAAGCAGACTTTGAGCTTCCTCAGAATTTGCGCACGGACGACCTTGAAAATGGTGCGGTTGATACCGCAGATCTGCCTGTCACGAAGTCCTCTGAGGGCGACCGCAATCTGATGATGTTCAAGCGCATGGCCAGCAATCAATGGATTTTGATTGCTGTACTGCCTGAAACCGAGCTCCTTGGCAAATCCATCAGTCTGCTTTCCGACGTCATCTTTATTGGACTGATTACGACCCTCCTCGCAGTCCTGGCCGCTTTTTATATTTCGGGAAAAATTACAGCACCCATAGTCGCCATCACAGAGTCCATTGACTCCGCGGCCAGGAGCAGCCAGCGCCTGACTCAGTCCGTCGCCAGCGCCGCACAACATCCGGGTTCCTCCGAAAAACTCTTCGAATCGGATGGCGCTGCAGGTATTGCTGCTTCTGACACAGCTTCAAGTGAAATCCGCAACTTATCCGGCTCCTATCAGAATTTCAAAGCTGCGCTCAGCGCCATGATTAAGAATTTCAGTCTAGAAAATGAACAGTTGTTAAAGCAGACCCAGACCTTAACCACCACTATTGAAAAACGCAATGATCAAACCGCCCAGTTTGTCTCTGTCTTATCCCACGACTTGAGAACCACGCTGACGCTCATCAAAGGCTACAGCAAGGCGCTGACCTCAGGTCTCAGCGTGGATGAAGACATTCGGCATAAGTTTTTGCTGGAGATTGTCGAAGGCGCTGAAGATCTTGAGCGCATCACCTCAGATATCCTGGACTCCGCCTATGAGGCGCAGGCAGAGCCAAAACTGCACGTCATTGAAGTCGACGCGGCTCAGTACGCGGCCAGAATTTTTGAGAATTCCAAACGCTATATCGAAGAGGCAGGACTGATTTTCGCAGGCATCTGCGAGAACACAGAGGGTTTACTTTCTATAGATCCGGTCAAAATCACGCGGGCCTGGAATAATTTAATGAGTAATGCGGTCAAGTATTCCGAAGCCGGCGGCGTCATCCGCGTCACTTTAAAAGGCGCTGACAGTCATCTGGTTTTCAGTATCGAAGATCACGGTATTGGCATCCCTGCAGAGGATCAGTCAAAAATCTTCGACATGTTTTTCTCCGGACAGCACAACAGAAAACAAGGCTATGGGCTGGGTCTCTTTATCTCAAAATCATTTTTGCAGGCCCATGGCACGACCCTTCAGTTTGCCTCTGAAAAAAATAAAGGCACGACTTTTTGGTTTGAATTGCCACTGAAAGGACCCCAATAGGCTCCCAAAAGCAAAGAAAAAAGCGGGATGAAATGACGTGCGACACGAAGCCTAATTACAGCTTCTGTGGACACCCATTTCAGATCCCGCTTTTTAATTATGGGAGGTTCAATCGACGCTCAGCAGCAAATTCCTGTTTTGACACAAGGTGTTCACTACGGTAAAAATAATGACTTTAGCCAGGCTCGCAGTGATATTGTCCTTGTCGAATCGCGGCGAGACTTCCGCGATATCAAAGCTGATCACTTTTCCGGACCTGATGAGGCGCTTCAAAATCTTCAGCGCCAGCTCCGGATCCAGACCGAGGGGCTGCGGTGCGCTGACCCCAGGTGCGAAAGCGGAGGAAAAAACATCTGCGCAAACTGTCACATATAAATGATCTGTCTGACCAACAAACGCCCCTATAGATTCGCTCAGCTGCCAGTGATCCTCCTGAATGAGGTCCTTGGCCAGCTTGTATTTGACCCCCAGCGCCTCCGCCGTTCTGAACAGTTCAATGGTATTGCTGTAACGCTGAACACCAGCGCAATAGTACAGAAAAGGCAATCCACTGGCGTCGCTCAAATCCGCAATCTGGCGAAACATGGTCCCTGAGTTCCCGCCGCTTGAGTAGGGCCTCAGGTCAAAATGGGCATCGAAATTGAAAATGCCTATCCTCGGTCGCGCCTCTTCGGATGTCAGGAACTTCTGCAGCCCCTGGTAATGCCCATAGGCTATCTCATGTCCGCCGCCCAGTAGAATGGGAAATAAATTTAACGTGAGCAGCCGCTCGACCATTAAGCCCAGCTGCCTCTGACTTTCCTCCAGATTCCCGTCCTCACAAATCACGTCACCAGCATCAAAGAGGGTGACCGACGAATCAAAATAACACGGCAAGTTCGCCAGTTCATGGCGGATGCTCGCCGGACCGTTGACTGCTCCACCCCGCCCTTTGTTTCTGCGGATGCCCTCATCTGACTGAAATCCTAAAAAGGCAATGCCGAGAGGACCGTTGTAGGACCCAATAGCGTCAACCTTCAGATCCAGAGGCCTCACACACTGATGCCATCTGAAGGCGAAGTAGTTGTCCTCGCTGTCTACTCTCCCGTGCCACTGATCAAGGTTTTCGAGTGGTTTGTATCGATCGCTGATGCTTACCATTTTAACTTCCTCCATTCAAATCCATCATTGCTATTGGAGAAAGCCTAACAGGCTGCTGTCAACAAATCGTCAAAACACCTACCTATAAGAAACCACCTTAACCCCACACCTCTCAACCAATGCCTTGAGCGCTTCCATCCGTGCCTCGCTTGGTGTCTCAAAGGCATACAGCCGGGATCCGAGATTCAGTGCCTCGTACTTATAATTCCCATAAGCATGGTACGGCAGCAGCTCAATAGCCGCTCGCGGGAACACCTCGCCGACGAACAATGCTGTAGCCTCAATATTGGCATCATCCTCATTCACCCCGGAAATGACGGGAATCCTGACCACCACATCGACCCCAAGCGTTGCCAGGCGCCTGAAATTCTCAAGGATCCGCCCGTTGTCCTGCCCGGTCATTTCCAGATGCCTTGCGCTGTCCATCAGTTTCAGGTCATAGAAAATGTGGTCCATGAGCGCCAAGCTCTCGGCCACCGCATCCCATTCAAAAAATCCGGAAGTCTCCAAAGCCAGGTGCACTCCAAGGTCGTAAAATTCCCGGACCAGCCCGTTGAAAAACTCCGTCTGGAAGGTGGCTTCGCCGCCAGAAAAGGTGACCCCGCCGCCTGACGCCTGAAAAAAGATGTTGTTGCGCATCACTTTCCCGACGACCTCTGACACTGACATTTCCCCGCCCATCATGGTTTTGGCTGCCGATGGGCACACCGCCACACACTTTCCACACAGTGTACACTGCGCCGGATTGACATGATGAGGCATGACCAAATCGAGGGCCCCCGCCGCCGGACACACCTGAAGACAGCGTCCGCAGTCTGTGCAGCGGCTTGCATGTGAGGCCACCACAGGCTTGATGCCCCAGGTTTCGGGGTTGGAGCACCATCTGCAGCGAAGAGGACATCCGGAAAGGAAAATCGTGGTGCGGATGCCATCCCCATCATGTACCGAAAAATCCTGAATCTGTGATACAACACCGGTCATGGCCTTCCGCCCCCTTTCTGATGGATCTGCAAATACTCATCCGACTTAACTATCCCCCGTCAAGAACCTTCACAAGACTCAAACCCGCCTAGACCAGCGCATGGGCATTCCGGGCTATAATCGCTTCCTGAACCTCTGGCGACAGATTGACAAACTGTGTGCTGTAACCCGCGACGCGAACTAAAAGGTCCCTGTAGTCTTGAGGTCGGTCCTGCGCTTTTCGCAACACCTCATTCGACACGGTGTTGAACTGGACGTGGAAGGCTCCCAGGGAGAAGTAAGCCCGAATCATGGATTTCAGGTTGTTGACCCCACGGCGCGTCTCCAGGAAGTCGGACATCAGCCGCAGATTGAGCAGCGTTCCGCCTGTATGGACGTCGTGATTCATCTTTGCCGCAGAGCGCATGGCGGCCAGCGGTGTCGAAGTATCCGAACCCACAAACGGAGAAACCCCTTCCGTGAGCGGCTGACGGGCCTTTCTGCCACAAGGGGTCGCGCCTACGACCTTACCCGCCGGAATATAGTTCGAAATCCCCATAAAAGCCGTATTGAAATGCGAGCCAAAAATGTCCTTATATTTTCGAGTTTCATGATAATAATAGTTGGCAATGGACTGTGCGATCCTGTCGACCTCTTCCTGATCATTGCCGTATTTCTCCACATTCACAGCCCGGCGCTGCAGATCCTCATAACCTACCCAGTCCGCTGCCATAGCCTCCGCAAATTCCTGGAGGGTCGCAGTCCCCTCTTCAAACACCAGCTTCTTGATCGCCATTAGCGAGTTGGCCACAACCCCCAGGCCAATCCCAGTCAGCACCGGCCCCACATTATAGCGGGCGCCGCCCCGGCTGAGGTCCTTGCCCTTCTCAAAACAGCCATCCACACAGGTAGAGAGGAACGGCCGCGGCACCATCTCTGAATGGAGCTGCTGCGCAATGACCGTACCTATCACAGAGTGATGCACCAGATACTGAAGCTGTGCCTCAAAAGCCGCCTTGATCTCCTCAAAGCTGGCAAAATCCGTCAGCGGCTTCACAGGAATCCCCAGGGTCTCCCCGCGGAGTCGGCTGTTCCCCTCATTCAAGGCATATTCCAGCGCGGCGCCAAAGTTGACGTTGACCGCCGCGGTCCACTGTCCTGTCTTTCTGAAATGCGGTACGACGCAGCCGCAGTTGTTCCAGTCCCGGGCATCCTCCGGCTCATACCCCGCCTGAAGCAGCATCCTGGAGCCCGCGTCGTCATTGTGGATCGCCGGGAAACCCGTCCCCGTCTTCACCAGGTCCACCACGGCGTTCATGAAGGCCTCGGGACAATCCGCATGAATCCGCACGCTGAGCCCCGGCTGATGGGTCTTCACCCGCTTGGTGGCCTCCAGGCACATATAGGTAATGTCGTTGGTGGCATCCGAGCCGTCGCGCTTTCGTCCGCCCACGGTCAGGTTCTGGAACTGATTATACCCCGCGAAGAAGTCCGCCGTGTTGGCTGAAATCGTCCAGACCCACTCGGAAAGCTTGATCCAGAGGGCTTCAATCAGTTCCTGTGCCTCCGCCGGCGTGATGCGTCCCGCCGCCAGATCCGCAGCGTAGAACGGGTACATATACTGGTCAAAGCGTCCCGGATTCAGCGCCAGCGGGTTCTCGGAGATTACGCCGCCCAGCTGTACAAACCACACGAACTGAATCGCTTCACGGAAGGTCTCCGGAGGATTAGCCGGTACCTTGCGGCAGACTCGTGCGATCTCCAGGAGCTCCTCCCTACGCTGCTTCAGCGGTACGGCCCACTCTTTTTCGCCTTTCTCAAGAGCTTTGTCAGCCGATGGTCCCGCCGCCCCAGCCACAGCCATTTCAGACGCTACGTCCCTCGCCATCTCCTCCGCTTTGTCCGCATAACGATTGGCAAAAGTAACAATAGCTTCCGCCGCAATGGCTATGGAAGTATAAAACTGGATCTTTTCAATATTCTCCCTGCTGACAGGCTCAAGCTCTGCGAGCTTTGCCTGTGCTTCCTCGCGAATACGGTCATAGCCTTTCGGGAACAGCGTCTCCGGATAATCCGGCGTCACTTCCCCAATGGCCTGACGCCACTTGGAGTCGTTGTCAATGATCCCCGTGTCAATCAGAATTCTTGCAGTGCTTTCCGGCACGCGGCTCAGGAATGCCTCTTCCAGGGACTTCCCCTTCCAGTAAGGGAAAATGTTCTCACGGACATAAGCACGCTGCTCGTCGGTCATCACATAAGGATCCTGCGGCCGCGTCTCAAAGGTGTCCATCTCTTTGTCCACCCATTTCCAGGAGAATTCCGGCGTCAGGATTCCAGTTCTGCGAAAGCGTCCCGCTGTGCCCACCAGGAGTTCGTCCTCAAAAATCTGAACCGGGAGCTCGCTGCAGGCTTTCAAGAATGCCTTGGCACGCCTGATTTCAATAGGTTCGCCCTCCGTCTCCTGATGGGAACGGGTCCACAGATCTGCACGATCATAGCAGATCAGCGGTCTTGAGTTCACATAAGAT
>NZ_JAOTSB010000055.1 GCF_030247605.1 Acidaminobacter sp.
GATGATTTATAATCTTGGTGCTGGTTCTAGTTATCTGAAGTGAATGATGAAGCGAAGAGCCGTGTGCGTTAGTTGCGCATGCACGGTTCTGTGAGGGTGAAAAGCCGCGAGGCTTGAACTACTCGACGAATCGATGAAAATTATGAAATTGATCTACAATTTAACTTAACCCATTATCGTCCATAAGATAATGGGTTAAAAAAGAGACGTCGCTTCCATGATTTTGATATACTGGTGGGGGGTGGGGAATGGGAACCGTCGGCGGAGTCTTGGCTTTGGCTTATTATAGATTCGAGGAGGATCCTAACCATATAAATATCTTAGTTACCGGCGGCCTCAGCTTTATTGGTTTTCTTTGCCATGATGGCCTCCTCTTCTTCATTTGTATAGGACTCAAGTCAATCACGAATCCTCCGCGTCATCTTTTGCAGAAAGGGTAAATACTGAATAATCTTTCAAGTCTTATCCCTGTAAGGAGTGAGCCGTTGTGGGAAGAATGATCCTCATGCTTCTTGTGATCTGTGTGATGCTGGGGGCCTGCTCACCTGCCGTCCCGCCCAAACCTTCTGATGCACCGGCTCTGGCTGGGATGCATACCTTGATCCATAATGATGATGAAGGCCTTGCACTGCTGCCCACAATCCCGAAGCTGTCTAAACGGGGTATCAATGCGCTTGTGGTGGAAGTGAACTACAATTTTGACTGGAAGAGCCATCCGGAGCTGGCAGCAGATGACGGCCTCACCCTGCAGACTGCACGGGAAGTTGCAAAGGCGTGCCGCGACAATGGTATCCGCATCATACCGGCTTTCAACTGTCTTGGCCACCAGTCATGGGGAGAACGGACCATGGCCCTGCTGAAGGTTTATCCCCAGTTGGATGAAACACCGGGCCAATACCCGAAAAACAAAGGAATTTACTGCCGCAGCTGGTGCCCCCTGAATCCAGAGGTCAATCCGATCGTATTCGATCTTATGGATGAGCTGATCGACGCCTTTCAGGCCGAAGCATTCCACGTGGGCATGGATGAGGTGCTGATAATAGCCTCTGATTTCTGCCCCCGCTGCAAGGGGAAGGATCCGGCAGAACTTTTTGCTAAAGCTATCAACGACTATCGTGCCCATCTTGTGGACGTGAATAAGGTGGAGATGTTCATGTGGGGCGACAGGCTCATCAATGGAGCTGACCCCGCCACCAGTTACAGCAAATGGGAAGCTTCATTCAACAATACCTATCCAGCGGTTGACCTGATACCCACGGATATCATCATTTGCGATTGGCATTATAAAGAACAGGAAAGCTATGGTTCCATCCCCTATTTCCTGTCGAAAGGCTTTTGCGTATGGCCCGCCAGCTGCAACGAACCGGCTGCAGCCTCCGCGCTGATCGATTACTCCCAGAACTATTGGAGCGATCCCCGAATGCTCGGGCATCTGTTCACCCATTGGGGACTGACTGACAACCAGAGTCTCGCTAAGTGGCCGCCCCTCGTGAAAAACTTCAGAAAGCTGCGCTGAGCTAACGTGCCCGTACCTGGAACGTTTTTCGGAACGCTGACGTTTAACTAATTTGAAAAGTCTGCAATCACTTAACTACAGCAAAAACAACTTCATTATCTTCACAAGTTGTGCCAGGTAGAATCGATGAAAATTATGAAATTGATCTACAATTAACCTTAACCCATTGTCGTCCATTAGATAATGGGTTAAAAAAGAGACGCCACTTCCATATTTTTGATATACTGGTGGGGAGTGAAGAATGGGAACCATCGGCGGAGTCTTGGCTCTGGCTTATTATAGATTCAGGGCTTATCCTAACCATATGGTATCTTAGTTACTGACGGCCTTGGTGCGAATTTCAATAAAAAAGTAGACCACGTGATGGAAAAAAGTAAACCATTTGTGATGGGAAAAACTGAAACATTCTTGACAAAACAACGTGAAAGTACTTTGAAACGTCGATGCCAATGATCAACACTTTATCGTGACCCACTGCTTTGAGTGGCTTTTTGATGTCATTGTTATCAAACATGCCAGACACCTCCTACAATATTTCTATCGTGGGATCTGGCTTTCCAACAAAAACTTATCATAGGCAAGGGCACGTTAGGCAAGGGCACGTTAGGCTTGACAACGTTGTCGCCGCCATGGTAAATTCTGAGTAGGTACCAAGGGCGTTCAACGATTCCGTGCACCTGTGAAAACGAAAGCCTTGTACAAAAGCTACAGGCAGAAAAAAACCGTCCTTGGAAAAAGCGAGGTCATAAAATGCCGAAATTTGGTAAGAATACGGTGTATTTCAGTTCCTACGCAAAGTTGCCTGGTGAGATGCCCTCCGCCTATTTCAACCGCAATCTGGACATAGGCATCATTATCAATTATGAGACCCATACCATAGAAGGCATGTCCTGTACTCTGATTACCGAGGATACCAAAGAGTTCCTGAAGAGTATTTTTATTGGTTCTCGTATGGATGAATCCGGCGTTCAACAACTGATCAATGAGATTAATCACCGCTACTTCGGCGCATCTCAAAAGGCAATCTGCGTGATTGTTAAGATGCTTTATGAAAAATATAATGCCTGGCTTGCGGAACGACCGATCCCATCGAGGTGAAGCCGCTCTTGTCAGGTAGCCTCAAACATTGTCACAACTTAATCCTGCTGCTTTTTTTGCGAAGAGTGACCACCATGTGACTCTAATCAAGCAATTAAAATCCGGCGAAAAAATGAAAGTACATTCTTTCATTTTTTTGGCCGGATTTTTTTGTGTCACTGTCCTTCTATTTGACTTTATACTTTAAAAATTATTTGAAAAGGAGAGATCTGCATGAGCTTGAACCGTGCCCCGGAAAATCATGTCTTCTACAGAAATCAAAATTGGCATTATCCTAAAATACAGAGAGGTGAAGGGGTTTACCTGTTTGAAGAAAATGGAAAGCGATATCTGGATGCATGCTCGGGATCTGCTGTCGCGAATATTGGCCATGGCAACAAAGAAATCGCAGAATACGCGAAAGAAATAATGGAACGCATTGCGTTTACACATTTATCGAGATTTACGGTGGATACCATTGAAGCCTGCGCGAAAAAGGTCAGCGACTGGACACCCGGCAGCCTCAACCACGTCTACTTCGTCTCAGGTGGCTCCGAGGCGACTGAAACCTCTATAAAGCTGGCTAGACAATATTTTGTTGAAAG
Organism: Acidaminobacter sp.; assembly: GCF_030247605.1. Taxonomy (GTDB): domain Bacteria; phylum Bacillota; class Clostridia; order Peptostreptococcales; family Acidaminobacteraceae; genus Acidaminobacter. The sequence goes on from NZ_JAOTSB010000055.1 coordinate 3,199, forward strand.
AGATGGCGGCAGCTCCTCAAAATGGAAGATCATTTCAAAATGGAACTCTTTCCACGGCAATACCATGGGTGCCATGGCCATGACCGGGATCACCGGTCGTAAAAAAATATTCGACCCTATGACAGTGCAATTTCCAAAAATCCCTCAATTCTATCACTACAGAAATCCTTGGGGCTGCGAAACACTTGAAGAAACCAGCATCCGCTGCGCCGAAGCCCTGGAGGCTGAAATTCTCCGCCAAGGCCCTGAAAATATCCTGGCATTCATTAGCGAACCCGTGGTCGGTTCCGCCGCGCCCGGCATTCACCCTCACCCCGTCTATTTTCAGATGGTCAGAGAAATCTGCACAAAATATGATGTGCTCTGGATCGATGATGAGGTTATGGCCGGATTTGGACGAACGGGAAAAAAGATGGCAATCGACCATTACGGGGACTTCGTTCCAGATATCCTATGCGTTGCCAAGGGTATGAGCTGCGGCTACACGCCTATAGGCGCTGCAGTAGCGTCGGATGAAATTTTCAACACCATCATGGTCAAGGGCTCAGGCAGCTTTCACCACGGGCACACCTACGCTTCCAATCCCCTTTCAACAGGGATCGCCCATAAGGTGATCGAGATCATTGAACGGGAAAACTATGTTGAAAACTGCGCTCTACAGGGTGATGATCTCTTAAGAAAAATGGAAACCCTCTACAAGTATCCCATTGTCGGTGATGTGAGGGGCAAAGGCTTGATGCTCGGAATTGAATTCGTGAGAGATCAAAAGACTAAGACACCTTTTGAAGCAAGTGCAAAGATCAACGCCATCGTGACTGCCCACTGTCTGGAAGAAGGCATCGTGCCATACCCGGGCAGTGGTTCGGCAGACGGCGTCCGGGGAGATCACATACAAATCACTCCGCCAATCAATATCAGCAAGGAAGAAACCTCTGAACTGTTTGAAGCTCTCGAAGCCGCCATTAAAAAAACCTGTGATGAAGTGCTGTGATTAAGCGCCACAGCAGCCCGCTTGTTACTTTAAATACCCGAGGAAATGGAGGATCTCAATGGATAAATTGATTATTACTCTGGCGCATACCGGCAATGTCCCCACCAAAGAAATCAACCCAAACACCCCCGTCACGGTTGAAGAAATCGTCAACGACATCAAGGCGTGCGCAGCGCTTGGCGCTTCGATCGCGCATATCCATGTCCGCGACGCAAGTGAAAAGCCCACCAGTGACCGCAGCCTTTTCAAAAGTGTATTGGACCGTCTGGACACGGAGAAGGTCAAGATTATCAGGCAGTTGTCCACGGGTGCGCGCGGTGGAGAAAACACTGTGGCATGGCGCGGACAGATGCTGGACCTGAAGGTTCAGATGGCCAGCCTTTCGACCGGCTCCTCCAATTTTCCGAACAGCGTCAACGCCAACGCACCGGAGCTGGTGGAAGCGCTCGCGTCAAAGATGCTTCAAAATGGAATCAAGCCAGAAATTGAAGCGTTTGATCTGGCTATGATTTCCAACGCCCATTTCCTGCTGAAGCGCGGCATATTGAAGGGCCCGCTGCACTTTAATCTGGTTATGAACGTTCCCGGATCCATCGTCGGAGCTCCAAAAAATCTGATGTATATGGTGGACAGCCTGCCGCTGGATTCTACCTGGACGGTCACTGCCGTCGGCAAAAGCCATGTGCCGCTGATCACGATGGCCATTGCCATGGGCGGACATGTCAGAACCGGACTAGAGGACGTCATTGAATACGAAAAAGGCATCCCGGCCTCGAATCCAATGCTCGTCGAACGCGTCGCAAGAATCGCGAAAGCGGTTGGCCGTCCTATCGCGACGCCGGAAGAGGTTTATGATTTGTTAAGTCTTCGATAAAAGCGGTTGTTGAAGCCCCTCACGTTGAGGGAGAAGTGCTTGCGCGATAAAAGTCAAACAGGGATGGAGATGTTGATGAGATGATGATTGAAAAACAGTATAAAATCGCAGTTATTCAGCTGAAGGCGGTTCAGGGAGACCCAAACGCAAATCTGACCCGGGCGGAGCATTTTCTCCGAAAAGCCGCTGAATGCGGCGCAAGGCTTGCTTGCCTGCCTGAGCTGTTTTACACCGGATACCACCTTGATTCTGAAACTTTTCAAAAGCTCGCAGAGCCTGCCGATGGTCACCTCGTCCAGTCCCTCTCCAAACTGGCCAAGGAGCTTGGCATTTACATCATTGGAGGGTATCCCGAATCAACGGATCTGCCAGGGCGCCTCTATAATTCAGCCATTTTCATCAGCGACCAGGGCGAAGTGATTGGCAACATGAGGAAGGTATACGCATGGGGCCAGGAAAAGCTGAAATTCAGAGAAGGCGACGCGTTTCCGGTATATGACACACCACTCGGAAAAATTGGCCTGATGATCTGCTACGACGTGGAATTCCCTGAACCCGCCCGGATCATGGCACTTAAAGGCGCTCAGCTGATCGTGGTTCCCGCGGTATGGAGCATTCCTGCTGAGCGGCGCTGGCATGTCGACCTTGCCGGAAACGCGCTGTTCAACGTGCTTTATATCGCAGGGTCCAATCCGGTTGGCGACAATGCCTGCGGCTGCTCCAAAGTCGTTTCTCCTTACGGCGAAGTAATCGCAGAAGCCAGCAAGGATGAAGAGGAAATCGTCTTCGCACAGATCGACTTGGACGACATTCTCACCGCGCGTTCGAAACTGCCCTATTTCAATGATTTTAAGGAAGATACCTTCAGCATGGATGCCCTCCGCCGTTATTGACTGAGAGGCCAGACGGCATGAAAAGACCATTGGCAAAAATCTGCTGGTGGTTTTTTCATGCCCGCATGCCCGTACCTGGAACGAAAATCGGAACACTAACGTAAAATAAATTTGAAAAGTTTGCAATTACTTAATCTTGGCAAAAACAACTTCTTCATCTTCACAAGTCGTGCCAGGTTTGAACCTCCCATGACTCAAGTCACGGGATTCCTAAGAACACCGTTCTAACGAACAGTTTTTTATTAGGCTATCCCCGCCGCACCAGCGGTTAGAAGCCTTAGGGCTTCATTCTTAATATTTATGCT
>NZ_JAOTSB010000008.1 GCF_030247605.1 Acidaminobacter sp.
GCGGCTGACGCCTATTGACACCGAGTTTCACTTCAAAAAAAGTGAGGCAGAAAAGGGTGACGAACACCCTCTTCTGCCTCACTTTTCATTTTTTGCTTTACCCTTTGAATGCACATGGCATGCCGGTTTCAGCTACTATGGTCTTGAGGCGACGGGCGCTAAACCCGTGAGGTCATTTAACGCCGGACAACTGGCGCTGCTGCTGTATGGGGCGGAGAGCGAAGAGGTCCGGAGCCTGTATCCCGACCGGCCGGTGCCTAAGAAGGTGACGGACGGCAGGTTTGAAGGCGTCCTGACCACCCTTTGGCGGCGGCTCTCTGAAAAGGGCGGCCTCACTGAAGCTCTGGAGACCTATTTTCACTCTGAAACGTGTGAGACTTGCCACGGTGAGAAGCTCACTTCCCTCAGCAGAAATGCGACTGTCATGGAGACCCGGCTGCCGGTACTTTCCACCCTATCCTTGGAAGCGCTTCGGGCATGGATCACACGTCTTGGAGAACGCCTCGGTGAGCGCGAAAAGTCGCTGGTTGAGCCCTATCTTCTGGATCTTGAAACCAAGCTCCGGCGGATCGTCCAGGTAGGCCTGGGCTACCTGTCCCTGGACCGTCAGACAATGACCTTGTCCGGCGGGGAAGGGCAGCGGATCAAACTGGCCGCAGTGCTGGATTCGACCATGTCCGGGCTGATCTATATTATGGATGAGCCGACCATAGGCCTCCACGCCAAGGATACGGAGGGGATTCTCAGAGTCCTGAAATCCCTCAGAGACCTTGGCAACACAGTTCTGGTCATTGAGCACGACCCGGAGGTGATCCGGGCGGCCGACTATATTGTAGATCTGGGACCGGGTTCAGGGAAGCTGGGCGGCGAGGTTGTGGGCTTTGGCACTTATGATGCGCTTCTGGCTCAGCCCTTGTCGGTCACCGGTCGCTATTTGAACAGGGAGATGCCCGTTCTGGCGGTGCCGAAGCGGAAGGCTAAGGGCTATTTTTCTGTTCTGAACGCGACGCGTTTTAATTTAAAGCATGTGGATGTACATTTTCCGGTGGGCTGTCTCACGAGTATCACCGGGGTTTCCGGGTCGGGAAAGTCGACGCTGATTTTTGAGGTACTGGCGGCTGGGGCACAAGACCGGTTAAAAGACCAGGATGCTGCCGATGGTTCCGCTCTCAAGCACAGTGAATCCGCCGGCGGCACTGAGTTAAACGGCAATTTTGAGAACCAGGTCATTGGCATGGCGCATTTTGACGCAGTCATCACCGTTGAACAGACACCGGTAACGCGCATGAAGCGCTCCAATGTCGCGACCTACTCCGGGCTCTATTCAGAAGTCCGAAAGATCTTTGGCGCCCTTGAAGCGGCGAAGGCTCAGGGACTGGATGCCAGACATTTTTCCTTCAACACCAAGGGCGGACGGTGCGAGCACTGTGAAGGCCTGGGTTTTGTTGAGAGCAACATGCTGTTTTTTGAAAATATTGATGTGGTCTGCCCGGTGTGCGGCGGCAATCAATTCAATGATGAGGTGTTGTCCGTAACCTACCAGGGGCACTCCATCAAGGCCGTACTCAGGATGACGGTCGTCGAGGCTATGGCGCTGTTTCACGGCCGCGGCAAGCTGCTCAAGATTCTGAAATTGCTGGACGACGTGGGGCTTGGCTACCTGGAACTCGGTCAAACCTTGACGACCCTCTCCGGCGGCGAGGCACAGAGGTTGAAACTGGCAAAAGAACTGATTTCCAGCGAGGGGAAGAACAACCTTTATCTGATCGATGAGCCCACAACGGGACTGCACCCCCTGGATGTGGAGAATTTTCTGGTCCTCCTGAACCGAATGGTGGAGGTTGGGAATACCGTCATTCTCGTCGAGCACAATCTTCAGGTGGTCGGCGCCTCGGACTGGGTCATTGATCTTGGGCCATTGGGTGGCGCACAAGGCGGTCAGGTTGTAGCGGTGGGAACACCGCTGGAGGTTGCGGGGAATCCGGGGTCCATAACCGGCGGTTATATGGCTAAAGCGTTTGCTATAGAGTAAGGAGTTTGACGACTTATGACTAATAAGACAGCACCACTTGATAAACTGGAAAGCAATATAAAAGACACCGCGTTGATTTTTGAAGGCGGCGGCATGCGGGCAAGCTACACGGCTGGTTTTCTTGTCAACTTGCTGGAAAATCAACTCTATTTTGATTATGTTGCCGGGATTTCGGCCGGCGCCAGCCACAGCGTCAATTACCTGTCCAGGGACATTGAGCGCGCGAAGCGTTCCTTTGTGGATCTGGTACGGGATCCGGAGTTTGGCGGTTGGAAGTCTTTTTTCAAGGGCGAGGGCTACTTCAGGTCGGATTATATCTATGAGCAGACACCGGTTCAGGGCGGCGCGCTGCCTTTTGACTTTGAGACATTTCAGAGAAACAGCGCGCGACTTCGAATTGGGGCGTTTGACAGAGACAGCGGTGAATTTGTGGTGTTTAAAAAAGAGGATATACATGAGATTCAGGATCTGATGAAAATTGTCAGAGCCTCCTCTTCATTGCCAATCTTTATGCCTCCGACCCGCCTTGGCGGTCAGGTTTTAGTCGATGGCGGCATTGGCCCCGGTGGGGGAATCGCTCTGGACATCGCGAAGCAGGACGGCTTCAAGAAGTTCTTTGTCGTTTTGACCCGTGAAAAGGGATACAGCAAAAAACCGCCAAAGTTTGGCGGTCTGATTAAATCCTATTATCGCCGGTATCCGCTGGTGGTCGAGGCCATGTTTGAGCGCTACGCCACTTACAATAGGACCCTTGAAGAACTGAAAGAGCTCGAGTCAGAGGGCAAGGCCTTTTTGGTCTACCCGGATCAGATGCCCATTTCCAACCGTGAAACGGACTATGACAAACTTGCCGCCAGCTATCAGCTGGGCTATGCCCAGGGCAAGCGGGATGTGGCGAAGTGGACGAACTGGCTGCGAGGCTGACCACGAGATGCAGCGGTTAGGTGATCAAAACACCACCTGCTGCCCAAGTCCCTTCCGAACGGCCTCTGCGTAGATCAGCTGTGCGACCTTCAGGTCCAGCAGCCCCATGCCCACGGACTTGAAAAAAGTGGTCTCACCCTTTTTCGGAGGCTTTGGCCTATGGTTTTCCGTCAGCAAATCCCCCAGGAACTTCACCTGATCCAGGGTGAGCAGCCCTTCCGAAAGGGGCTGGGACAGGTCTCCGCTTTCCTCACAGGCAAATGGCAGCTCGGTGTAAACGTGGTCTGCCAGCTGCCAGATTGCTGCAGGAAACTCCCGCATCTCGGGCTTGTAGGAGCCAATGCCAATGAAATGCTTCCCGCGCAGCAGGTCGGGATCATTCGGCACCACAGGTTGAGCAGAGGTCGTCGTTGTGATGACGATCTCGCTGTGGCGAACCAGATCTTTTGCCGAGTCGCAGACGTGAAAGTTCGGATGTTCGCGGTCGCTGCCCAAAGCCGCTTTAAGGTCCGCAATGTAAGTATCAAAATCCTTTGGTGAGTGATTAAAGAGATAGACGTCTTTAAGTTCCCTTGCCTCGATCCCATAAAGAATCTGATAGAAGGCCTGGGTCCCAATGCCAATGACCCCAAGGCTCTGACTGGCTTCAGCGGTAAAGCAGCGTATGCCGACCCCGCCCACAGCCCCGGTTCTCAGGGAAGTCAGGTACGACCCGTCCATAATGGACAAGGTTTTGCCGGTTTCACCATCATTAAGCAGCATCAGGCCATCAATATACTTGAGTCCTTTTTTTGGATTGTTTGGGAACAATGTTAGAAACTTCGTCCCAAAGCCATCCTTTAGAAAACAGGGCATAAAAAGGAGCGTGTTGTCACCGTGGGTGACAGAAGGGCGATCCGGCATATAGAAATCGCCGCTGGCAAATATTCTGTATGCCTCTTCGACCTGATCCATGACCTGAGTCAAAGAGACTGCGCTGCGCATGTCCTTTTCGTTTAAAATCAACATGGGTTAGTCCGCCTTTCTGTTAGTAAAAGCTGTGTTAGACGCCTATTATCCCTCAAAGTATTAGAAACAGAGACACCAAAGACTGAGTTTGCCGATGGTGGGTAGATTTACCAAAAGGATAACATCACAGCCCGTTCTTAGTCAAATGGCGATTGAAGACCCGGAAATTTGGTATATATAATACGAGACCTACGCTTTCTGTGAAGCGCCAGTTACATAAGGAGGCTGTGAACCAAAGACTTATTTGGACGCTTGGTCTTTGGGGAGCCGGCAGCGTAACCGACCTTTGTGGGTCGGTTTTCTGTTGGATTGGCAGGAACTAAAATGCGCAATTATTAGTCTAATAATTAAGTGATAACGATTTTCATAGAACGTTGTCATATGGATCGGTCTTATCCAATTTTTCAAATGGATTTCAAAATTATGGAGGTGACTATAATGAGTGCTTTTACCCGTTCGATCTCTAAAGTTTTCGAAAGTGCAATCGGTACTTTCAAGACTTTTCCTGCTTCCATTGCCAGCGCAGTGGGCTTTGCCGTGGTCACCATGATCCGGATTCAGCTGGACTGGCCCGAGCAGGAAGCGTATAATTTCCTGTTCAACTGTCTGCATCTAGCCTTTGCGGTGGGCGCCATTTTCAGCCTTGCGGCCATAACAGCTGCCAAGGTCAAATTTAACACCGCCAAGGCATTCCTGATCGCAAACCTCCTGGGTGTGGCCTCTGTCGTTGTAACGTTCCTGCTGCTGTATTTCTTTGGCGGAAGTGAGCCGGACCGCTGGGCAAACATGATTGTCAGAGTTTCCGGATTGGCGGCTGCCCGTGTATCCGTGGTCATAGCGGTCAGCGTGCTCAGCTTCATTATCCTCGCAGCACAACCCAAGGAACAGTCAGACTTCTCCCGTGCGTTTCTGATGACGCACAAAGCGTTCTTTATTGCCATGATCTACGGCGCGGTCATCATGGCCGGCACCTCCGGTGTGGCCGGAGCCGTCCAGGCGCTGCTTTACAGGCAGATGAGCAGCAAGGTCTATCAATATATTGGGACGATCGTAGGGTTCCTGACCTATACCATTTTCGTGGGCTACTTTCCGGACTTCAGGAAGGGTGTTGTCGACGACAGGCGCGAAAATCTCCAGAAGCAGCCGCGGTTTATTGAAGTCTTATTTGAGTTTATTATGATCCCAATAGCCTTGGCACTGACAGTCGTCCTGTTGATTTGGACTGGCAAGACCCTCGTAGCCGGTCAGGGGGCATCCTTTATGCGCCTTGCCGGGATTGCCACCAGTTATGCAGTGGGGGGCATCTGGCTCCATATTATGGTGACCCACAACACGTCGAATTTGGCGAAATTCTATCGCAAAATCTATCCGTTTGCAGCGCTCCTGATCCTCGCGTTTGAGGCCTGGGCACTGATTGTACAGTTGAATCGTTTCGGGATGAAAAGTGTGGAGTATTCTTTCCTCCTCATGTGGATCGTAGCCGTATCAGCTGTGGTGCTTTTAATTCTCAGGAAGGATAAAGCACATGTGCTGATTGCGCTATTGGTCTCATCGGCCGCTTTGGTCTCTGTTTTGCCACTGGTGGGCTATCATTCCCTTCCTGTCAGATCTCAAATCAGCCGTTTGGAAAATTTGCTGGTTTCAGAGAACATTCTTAAAGACGGGACACTGGTGCCAGCGACGCAAGAGCCTGAACGTTCCGTACGGGAAGCTATCACAGATTCGGTCACCTTCCTTGCCTACGCTGAGAATGCGAACCTGCCGGCGTGGTTCAGCGACGAACTTGGCCAACCTAATAATTTTAAAACACAGCTGGGATTCGAACAGATCTGGCCGGATCCTGAAGACTACTTTGGAGAAGCACCTCAGGAGGTTATGGGGGTCTCTCTCATGCTCGCGAATGGCGCTTTTGAGATTGAGGATTACCGCTGGGCGGTCAAACTGCAAAACTATGAGGGCAAGGAGCCCGGCAGCGCAGAAACTGTAGTGGAAGGCGACAGGGGAACCTACAAAATCAACTGGATTGTCGACACTGTGAGCGGCATGCCAACCCTTGAGATTAGGCTCAATGATCAGGTTATTTTGGAAGAAAGCATGCGCGCTTATTTTGACCGGATCTCCGGAAGTTACGAACTTGGTCCTCGACCTTATAATGAAGGGACCCTGGAAGAAATGAGTCATAAGTTAGAAAGTCCGGAAATTGAAGTGCTGTTGGTCTTCAATAATATTGATTTCAATGTCAATGTCAAAGAAGATCAGATGCATTATTGGATCAACCTGGACATGATGTATATGCGTGAGAAATAGACCCATCATTCTTGACATGGAGCGGGGTCTGAGGGTGATGTCTTCGGACCCCTTCATGATTCAGGGACAGGCTCAGGAAGAGGCTCAGGAAATGGTGCCAGTGAAAGTCAGCTGTCGACTTCACATTGACACCATTTTTCCTTTAGTGTGAAAATGGTTTGAGAAATGCAGAAGAGAAGGATTGTGAGCGAAATATGGTAAACTATAATAAAAGCGAGCTGAAAATTGGTTCAAAGGTGCGGATTGTCCAAAAACAGGATCAGCGCAGCGGCACTTTAACCGAGGGCGTTGTCCAGCGGATTCTGACGAAATCACCAGCGCATCCCCACGGTATTAAAGTTATGCTTGAGAATGGTCTGGTCGGAAGGGTCAAAGAAATATTATAAGGGTGAAGGAGCGGGAAAATTATGGGCGGCAAGCGTAAAATGAAAATAGAAATTTGGTCTGATTATGTATGTCCTTTTTGCTATATGGGTAAGAGAAGGTTTGAAGAGGCCTTGAGGCAATTTGAGCACCGGGATTCCATTGAAGTCGTTTATAGAAGCTTTGAACTGGATCCCAATTCAAGGCGGGATGTGACCATTAATCTCGTGGATCACCTTGCTGAAAAGTACAACATTACCAAGGCGGCAGCGAAGGCGAACATTGAAAATATCACCATGAATGCCAAGATGATGGGTCTCGAATACCATCTGGAAGAGGCGATCCAAGCCAATACGTTTGATGCCCACAGAGTGTCCCATTACGCGCAAACGCTCAATCTGACGGATGAAATCACAGAGAGACTGATGCAGGCGCATTTCACTGAAGGCCTTAATATTGGCGACCAGGACGTGCTGGTGACGCTTTCAGAGGAAGTTGGTCTGAATGGGGAAGAGGTTCAGAAGGTGCTCAGCCAAGGTCAATTTGGAGAAGAGGTACGGCGTGATCAGCAGAGAGCTCGTGAGCTCGGGATCAGAAGTGTGCCGAACTTCTTAATTGATGGCCGCATATCCGTTTCAGGCGCTCAGCCTATCCGGGTGTTTCTGCAGGCTTTGGAAGAGGCCTGGGGGAAATAATCGTCTGAGAATAAGCAACAAGTTGGAAGAAGGTGTCAGAGGCCTTTGGCCTAGTGCCCCACCATTTTTCCAACTTATGATGGAATAAGGTGTCAGCAGCCTTTGGCCTATTGAGCCCTCTTCCAACTTATTAAAAGTTTCACCACCAATAATGTCAACCGGAGGCTTTCTATGATTAACCAGCAACTCTACCAAAACATTTACAAGCGAAAATCTGTACGCAGATATGATATGACCCCGTTGCACGAGTCGGTGCTGATGGATGTCAAGGCCTTCGCCGAGTCGGCGGTGCCATTGATAGATGACATTAAGTACGAATTCACTTACCTCAGTGCTGGTGATGTTAAAAATCTCTTGCCTATCAAGGCCCCACATTATATCTGCCTCTATTCGGAAGCGAAACCTAATTATCTAATGAATGCGGGCTATCTGCTCCAGCAGATTGATCTATACCTGTCCCATAAAGCCCTGGGCAGCTGCTGGCTGGGGGTGGCGAAACCAAGTAAGCAGGTCGCGCTTCAGCAGAATGGACTTGATTTTGTCATCATGCTGGCGTTTGGCGCGCCAAACGAGCCCGTTCACAGAGAAAAGCCTGACGACTTTAGGAGAAAAATGACCCATGAAATATCGAACGTGTCTGGTCATGATGCGCTGGTGGAGGCGGTGAGACTGGCGCCCTCCGCTTCAAATTCCCAGCCTTGGTTTGTCAGTGAAACCCCGGAGGGTCTGATCCTCAGCCGGGAAAAGCTAAATATCCTTCGTGGGGCTCTTTACGGCAAGATGAACCAGATCGATATTGGCATTGCGCTGCTTCACCTGGATATGGCGGTCAGACATCACGGCAGACAGGCGATTTACAGCTTTTCACCTCAGAATGCGCCGGGCGGGATCCCACTGGGCTATGAATTCATGGTCAGAGTTGAGACGAAGGCGATTGACGAGTGAACTGAAGGCGTGGTAAGATGCTAAAAAACAGAAAAGGTGCGGTTCTGTATGAAAAACTTCTTAAGCCAGCTGGCACTTGGTCTAGAGCCCTACATTCCCGGCGAGCAGCCGAAAGATAAAAAGTACGTCAAACTGAATACCAATGAGAATCCCTATCCGCCTTCCGAAAAGGTAGAAGCGGCAATTCATAGCGTCCCAATGGATCAGCTGCGGCTTTATCCGGATCCGGAATCGACAGATCTGCGCGTCACTATTGCAGACTACCTCAATGGGCTGATGGACTGCGAGTCGGCAATCCTCACCGCAACCAATGTCTTTATGGGCAACGGTTCTGACGAGGTCCTGGCCTTTGTATTTCCTGCGTTTTTCACCGGCCGGTATATTGTGTTCCCTAATATTACCTACAGTTTTTATCCTGTTTACGCGAATCTGTTCCAGACAGAGTACCGGGAAATTCCGCTTCTCGAAGATTTTTCGGTTAGGGTGGAAGATTACCTGGAACTGGCTTCCAAAGGCGATCTGGGTGCTGATGGTATCCTCATCCCCAACCCGAACGCCCCGACCGGCCGCGCATTAACTAAGGCTGAAATCGAACAGATCGTCGCTTCCAATCCGGACATTGTGGTCGTCGTAGATGAAGCCTACATTGATTTTGGCGGCGAATCCGCAGTAGATCTCGTTCCAAAATATGATAATCTGCTGGTGGTTCACACCTTATCAAAATCCAGATCCCTGGCGGGCTTGCGTGTCGGTTTCGCCATAGGCAGCGATCAACTGATCGACGGCCTCAACAGGGTCAAAAACTCCTTCAACTCCTACACCATGGACCGGATTGCTATGGCAGGCGCCAAAGCCGCGATCCTGGATCACGATTACTTCAATGAGAATCGAAACCGGATTATCAGCACCCGGGAGCGCGTTGTCGCCAGACTGGAGACAATGGGTTTTGAGGTGGTGCCATCCAAGGCCAATTTCATCTTTATCAGCCACGAGACTAAGGCGGCAGCAGAACTGTTTTCCAGACTGAGGGAAATGGGAATCCTGGTGCGGTACTTTAAAAAGCCGCTCATTGATGATCATCTCCGGGTTTCCATAGGCACAGACGAGGAGATGGATCAGTTCTTGAAGGCTTTGGAGTCCTTGATTTAACTATTAAAAATAACATTTGACATTGTGGTCTCTACGTGTTAGTATAAGTTGTTGCTTAAATGAAGAGCAAATGATTTGACAAATGGTTTTAGAATTGGTGTCCGTTCAGTTGGGCCCTCTGATTTTAAAAGTCTATGTTATTTTCATTGCCAAGGTTTAAGACTAAAAAATTAGGAGGTACCTATTATGAATGGTACAGTAAAATGGTTTAACGCAGACAAAGGCTTCGGCTTTATCACAGATGAGAATGGCAAAGACGTCTTTGCTCACTACTCACAAATCAATGCTACTGGTTTCAGAGCATTGGAAGAAGGCCAAAAAGTAACGTTTGACGTTGCTCAAGGTCAAAAAGGTCCACAAGCTGAGAATATCGAAATCGTAAGATAGTCCCTTGAGACTTAAGCCCCTGCGCCGTATGGCGCAGGGGCTTTTTTAAGGTTTTTGGCTGTAAGTGAAAAGGAAACCGGGTGTCAGACACCCAGTTTCTCATTTAAGATGTTCACCCGACGATTCCCTCAGAAGCAGCTCGGTGGGCATAACAATGCTCTGAATGGGCATACTCGGATTTGACATCCGGCTTTGCAGCAGCTCGACCGCTTTGGCGCCCTGAAGCCTTGGGTGGGCGGTCACTGTGGAGAGGGAAGGACTGAAGGAAAGTCCTTCCGGAATCTCGTCGAAACCTATGACCGCCACATCCTTCCCTGGCACAATACCTCTGGATTTAAGCGCCATCATAGCACCTATGGCTATGGTGTCGTTATACGAGAAAATGGCTGTCGGCGGATTCGGAAGTTTAAAAAGGTGTTCAATCAAGTTTGACGCTTCTTCCCGGTTGCAAAGGCTTTCGGGTGTAAGTTCAGGATCGAAGTCGATCCCGAATTCATTCAGTGCCTGTTGATACCCCTGAAGGCGGCCATGCCAGGTATAGAGCTGCCGGTTGCCTCCAATGAAGGCAATGCGTCTGTGTCCTAGGGCCAGTAAATGCCTGGTGGCTTCGTAACCGCCATGGACGTTGTCGACCCCAATATAATCACAAGGCAGATCCGGAAACAGACGATTGATCAAAACAACCGGAATCCCAAAACGCTGAATACGTTTGATCACCTCACTGCTGGTACCTGGCGCAGCGAAGAGCAATAAGCCGCTGATCCGGTACTCAAGCATCATAGAAATCATTCTGTCTTGGACCTCACAGGAGTCAAAGGTGGTTCCGAGCAGTGAAGTCTGCTCGGTTTCGTTCAGCTTTTGCTGAATGCCTATTAAAAGTTCCGTATAGAAAGGATTCACCAGATCCGTCACAATGATGCCTATTGCGCCCGAACCGGCAGTACTTGAGCGAAGGCTGGCAGCGCCCCGGTCATAGACGTAGCCCAGTTCCTCAATAGCTTTGAAGACCTTCTGGCAGGTCGCTTCGGGGATGCTTGGGTTTCCATTCAGGGCCATGGAAGCCGTCGTCAGGGAGACCCCTGCATGGGCCGCGACTTGCTTTAGGGTCACGCGTTTTTGTGTGGATTTTTTCAAGGGGGGGATCACCTGCTTCATTTGAAATCTAAAGACCTTTCTCCAACGGCGTCGAAACACAGCCAATCGTCTGACTTCCTTTGCGCTTATTCAGCGCTCTGGAATTCAAAAGCCTGGAGTTTTACATCATTATACTCGGTTTTGAGAGACTGTGTCAAAGAATTTACTGAAACGATTCAACGGTTCGTAATTGACAATTTAATAACGTGCTAATTCAGAGTTGAACCCAATTGACAAACTGAACCAGCCCGCTTAAAATACTATTAAAACGATTTACTGAAACGATTTAGTAATCGGTAGAGACTTAATCAACCAGTATAAAGCATAGACATTTTATCGGGATGTATGATAATGATGAAAGCTCAGGAGGGTTTCAAATGGCGAAAAAGGAAGTTGTTATCGCACTGGTGGGCGGAGGATACGGCGCGGTTCTTCACCTCAACGGTTATGAGAAAATTCATGGTGTGGATGTCCGAATCAAGACGCTGGTCGACGTGGATGTTGAAAAGGCTATGACGCTCAAGGAAAAGTACAATATTGAGCAAGTCATCACAGACTACAAAGACGCCCTCAACGACCCTGAAATTGACATCATTGATATTGTCACCCCGCCATCGCTGCATCCTATGATGGTCTATGACGCCATGCGCGCTGGCAAGCACGTCATCTGCGAAAAGCCTTTTACAGGGTATTTTGGTGAAGCAGGCGATCCGGAGCTGATTGGCAAAAACGTCTCTAAACGTCAAATGTTTGAAGCTGTCTGCATGGAGCTGGACAAGGCGAGAGACATAGTCCAGGCCAGCGGCAAGCTTTTCATGTATGCTGAGAATTTTGTCTATGCGCCAAACCTCAGAAAGGCCGCTGAGTTCATCACCGCCAAGGGCAGCCGCATCTTGTTCATGAAGGGCGAGGCCAGTCTCAAAGGCTCCAGCTCGGCAGTTGCGGGGCTTTGGAACAAAACCGGCGGCGGGCCGCTCATGCGCAACGCGATCCATCCGCTGACCGGCATGCTTTGGCTGAAGAAGACTGAGGCTGCTTCTAAAGGCGAGGACATGAAGGTGGTCAGTGTCACGGCGGATGCCGGGAATGTGGTTCCTAGGCTCACCAAGGAAGAACGCAGGCACCTCAGCGCCAACCCTGTTGATGTGGAAGACACGATCACCGTCACCCTGACCTTTTCGGACGGGACTAAAGCCCTGGTCATAGGCTCGGATACCTATCTGGGCGGGACCAAAACCTATATTGATGTCTACGCGAACGACGCGACCTTCAATTGCAACGTCGCGCCTACGGATTACTTTCAGACCTATTTCCTGGATGAGGAAAAGATTGAGGACATCTATCTGGCGGAAATGATTCCGAACAAGCTGGGGTGGAACCGCTCCTTTGTGTCGGATGAAGTCCTCAGAGGCTATACCGGCGAGCTTCAGGATTTTGTTGAATGCGTTGCGTTTGACCGCCATCCGGTCAGCGACTTTGACCTGGCAGCGGAAAGCGTGAAGCTGGTGTACGCCGCCTACCTCTCGGCGGAGGAAGGCAGACGGGTTGACCTTTAGGCGCATTGTGGGATTACGGGACCATCGGCAGAGCTTTTGTTATTGCCGATGGTCTTTTGTCGTCCTCCATTACGCGGTTTACTCGGGCATAAAATTGGTAAATATGTAAAAGGTGATTCGTATGGACAAGGACAGAATAGAGATGGAAAAACGCGTTGTGAATAAAATGATCGAGATCTACTGTAAGGGGCACCACAACAAGGCATCCGTCTGTTCTGAATGCGACGCGTTGGCTTCTTACGCGCTGACTCGGTTAGAGCGCTGCAAATTTGGCTCTGAGAAACCGTTTTGCTCTAAGTGCTCAGTGCATTGCTACAGTCCTGAGATGCGGGACCGGATCCGGGAGGTCATGCGGTATTCAGGGCCTAGGATGCTGTTTTATGAACCCGTCGCGGCACTGCGCCATTTGGTGGGGAAGTAATAAGACGACAGACTGATTCAACTTAAGGATAATGGTGGGATTAAGGGACCATCGGCAGAGCTTTTGTTTTTGCCGATGGTTTTTTGTTAGCGTAGTGAAACCTTTTAATCTCCTCGATGGTCTAATGGGTGAATCTTGAAAGGAGGGATCGTAGCGGTGTTTGGAAAAAAGAGAAATCAGCTGCAGGATCGGGAAGCAGCGCTCATTCAATTAATACAAGAGCATAAACTCCAGCTTTACCGTATTGCTTACAGTTATGTCAAGAACGAGCAGGACGCATTGGATGTGGTTCAGGAGGCCACGTACAAGGCTATTGTCAATCAGGAGAAATTGAAAGAGGAAGCCTATATGAAAAGCTGGCTGATCAGGATCCTGATCAATTGTGCTTTGGATGTGCTCAGAAAAAGAGAAAATGTCGCCCAAGCCCCTGAAGTCTGGGTTGGAGCCTCATCAAATCAGGGACTGGATACTGAGGCTGTCATGGACTTGAGGGAGGCCATTCAGGGACTGGATGAGACTCAGAAAAAACTGATTCATCTGAAATACTTTGAGGATCTGAAACTCGAAGAAATTTCCGGGATTATGGAAATGCCGCTGGGCACGGTGAAGAGCCAGCTGCACAGAATTGTGAAGCGGCTGAGAATTGAGTTAAAGGAGGTCGAAGTGTTTGAATAAGCGGGTTCAAGCATTAAATCATATGAAAATGAATTATCGTGAGTTGAAGGCACCTGAGAAATTGGATGAGGTCATAAATAATGCGATTCTTGAGGGGCAACGTGACAAGCAGACTATGACACGAAAAATTAATTCTGGAGAACAGAAGTCTTCGCAGGCACTTAGGCGTGTTCTTTATGCTTCAGCTGCGGCGCTGGTAATTTTTGTAGGCAGTCTAAATGCTTCGCCCATGTTCGCAAGTAAACTGGCAGAGATCCCTGTTTTGGGTCAGTTGGTCAAAATACTGACCTTCACGGACGGCAAGGCAAGCGGCGGAATGGTCACTGATGGCACTGACATCAGTGGAATCAGCACACAAACTGAGAACGGAAAGGCGCAGTTCATCATCCATTTCGACCAGGACGGCGCGTCGCAAGACCTTGCCAGTGCCTATAAGGTCGTCTATGCGCAAAAGCCTGAAACGCTGTTGTTTGAAATCAGCGGTGTCAGAATGCTCTCGGCGCTAGAGGATTTTGAAAAAATCAAGGAGAGTCCGCTTGTAACAGCGGTCTATCCTGTCGTCACGCTGGATGACTCCATGGTCCGCTTTATGATTGTGTTTTCGGTGTCTATTTCCTACGAAATACGCGAGATGGCGTCACCTGCGAGTCTGGTGGTGGAGGTAGAAACCTCTCCTGAGGCCACAACTGTTTTAGAGAGCTATCGAGTTCGAACTGTGGACATGCCGCGTGGCGAAGGTCTGGCGATCCTGGAAGAAACCATCATGAATCAGTATCCAAATCGCAGGATTTTGCCTTCCGCAACGGAAAGCGACCTCTTTTTCCTGGAGATTGGACAGCTGGATTCTGAAGCCCTTGCTGTGGAAATGCTGGATGAGCTCAGGGCATTGTATCCAGGGCTGGAGATTTTCATTGAGAAGACTGAGGCACAATAGATATCGCTTATAAAAAAATTATAAAAAAATTTGGGATACCTCTTGGCAGCATAAAAGTGGTAAGATGGGAAAAAGAAGGATAAACTCGTGGTTGATAAACTCGATGTCAGCGGCTAGCGCCTATCAACCCCGAGTTTCAACCCCGAGTTTCACTACCTTTTATACACTGTGACCAGGAGGCTGAGCCCATGCCGTTAAAGTTTGTTCGAAATGACATTACCAAAATGAATGTGGATGCCATTGTCAATGCGGCCAATGCCGGGCTGCAGATGGGCGGCGGTGTGTGCGGCGCTATCTTTGAGGCAGCGGGACCAAGAGAGCTCCAGGCCGATTGTAACCGCATAGGCAGCTGTGCCGTGGGCGGCGCAGTGATCACCCAAGGCTACCGGCTTCCGGCGAAATTCGTCATTCACGCGGTAGGGCCCATCTGGCAGGGTGGCGGGAACAAGGAGGAAGAACTCCTGAGAAGCTGCTACACTCGCTCCATGACTCTGGCCGTTCAGCATAATTTAAATTCGATCGCCTTTCCCCTGATTTCCTCTGGCATTTACGGCTACCCTAAGGATGAAGCCCTGCGTGTGGCTATAACGGCCATCAGTGAGTTTTTAATGAAGCATGAGCTCGAGGTTTACCTGGTGCTGTTCGACAAGAAGGCGTTTGTCCTGAGCCAGAAGCTGGTTGAATCAATTGATCAGTATATAGACGATCATTATGTGGATGAGCGTGCAGTTAGCGAACGTGGGCGTGTCCTGCAACATTATGATGTCAGTGTAATGGAGTCTGTGAATCGACCATCGGCGGCCATAAGCAAAGAGATGACGCTGGAGGAGCGGCTGGATCGGCTGGACGAATCGTTTTCAGGCATGCTCCTGAGGCTGATCGACGAGAAGGGCATGACGGACGTGGAGGCCTACAAGAAGGCCAACATTGACCGACGGCTGTTTTCGAAGATCAGAAGCCAGCCGGAGTACAGCCCCAGCAAAGCGACAGCCATAGCTTTCGCCATATCCCTCAGACTGGACCTGGGAGAGACCCGGGAACTGCTGAGCAAAGCCGGCTTTACCCTGTCCCGCAGCAGCCGCTTTGACCTGATCATCTCCTATTTCATTGAAATGGAAATCTACGATATCTTCAAAATCAACGAGGTCTTGTTTGCCTACGATCAGGCGCTCCTCGGTGCGTGAGGATCAAATCTGATTTAGATATATTGCCTTGTCTTGACCGGTTTAAATTGTCGCTTCCGAGGCGACCATCCGACCTCCCGAAATTGGTATGCTTAAGGCATCCAATACCAGGGAGGTTTTAAATTATGAAAGCTATGACTGAGACAATGGACAATAAACCGCAAGCCGCAAACCTCACCGAACTGATTTTTATTCTGGACCGCAGCGGATCCATGTCGGGGCTGGAAAGTGACACCATAGGCGGGTACAACGCCATGATTGAGAAGCAAAAACAGGAACCCGGCGACGCCGTCATCACCACGGCGCTCTTTGACGACCGCTATGAGCTGCTGCACGACAGGATTCCGCTGAAAGGCATTCGACCTATCACAGAACGCGAATACTATGTGCGTGGGACGACCGCGCTGCTGGACGCTATTGGACAGTCGATCCAGAAGCTCATCAATGTTCACCGTCATACCGCACCGGAAGCCCGGGCGGACAAGGTACTGTTCGTCATCACCACGGACGGCATGGAAAACGCCAGCCAGGAATATACCTACAAAAAAATTTACGACATGATTCGCCATCAAAAGGAACGCTATGGCTGGGAGTTTATTTTCCTCGGTGCCAACATTGACGCCATCAAGACCGCGGCCAAGTTTGGCATAAATGCCGACCGCGCAGCCAATTACCATGCAGATGAAGCCGGGACCCAGCTGAACTTCAGGTCTGTCAGTGAAGCTGTCAGCGCAGTAAGGGCGAACAGGGAACTGACCGAGGACTGGAAGGCAGACATTGAGCAGGATTTTGTGAAGCGCGGGGGCAAGCGGAAGTAGTGAGCCGCTCAATTTAAAAGTCATCCGGAAGATGGCATCTCAAAGCTTATGGCGGAGGATGCCGTCTTCTTTTTTTCGATTAATGTCGAAATTTCGCGTTTCAGTGCTCGCTATAAAGGGGATGAATGAGGTGATAGGTTTGCCGATGGTCTCCTAAGGCAGATGTCATCCAACATTACTTCAGGGGGTAAATGACGCTCATAAGAAGCAAAATATATAAAAATCTGTTTTGGGTGGTGAGCCACGTGAATGCGATCTGGACTGTGTTTCCCGTCTTGTTAATCCGTTACGCGCTGCCAAACTTATTTGACAAAGACGCTCTCAAAAGGCTCGCGCATTTTCCACCGCTCATTGGAAAAGAGAAATGGGCTTTTTGGGTCTATCAGCTCACTAACGCCGCTATGGTTTTGCAGTTATACTTTTTTGAAATTAAGTTCAACACGACTTGTTCAGTTGTTGGCGCTGTCATTTACCTTTTGGGTTTGATAGGCTACGTCATTTCGGTCGGCCAATTTTCAAGACCTTCGAGGCGCGGCATAATCACCGGTGGTCTTTATAAGTGGTCTCGAAATCCCATGTATATAACTTATTTCATTATTTTTGTTGGATGCGTCATCTTGACGGGCTCATTTTCGCTTTTAATGCTGCTCGTCGCTTTTCAGATTTCAGTCCACTGGCTGATTCTGGCTGAGGAGCGCTGGTGTCTCGAAACTTTTGGATCCAGATATCAGGACTACATGGATCAAGTTGGGCGGTATTATTAAGGTTATTTGCGGCGTGATGAAGAGGAGGCTAAAAATGACAGGGCAATCCAGTATAATAGACGACTATATCTCTCAATGTGAACCGGCGCTTCAGGACCGGCTTCGCGAGATTCGCAGGGTTATTCAGGAGGCGGCGCCTGATGCTGCGGAGGCCTTCAGCTACCAGATGCCAACCTTTGTATTTCATGGCAATCTGGTGCATTTTGCCGCCTTTAAAAATCATATTGGTTTTTATCCCGCGCCAAGCGGTATCGAGGCTTTTAAGGATGAAATCTCTGTCTATAAATGGGCGAAGGGCTCAGTTCAGTTTCCCCTGGATCAGCCCATTCCCTTCGATTTGATCCGCAGGATTGTGCTGTTTCGGGTTGAGGAGAATCAGAGGCTTGCTGAAGAGAAAAAGGCCAGGAAGAAATCAGCCGCAAAAAAACCATAGAGTCAACACCTTGACTAAAATCCGCACTTAGGAGCTGCTGAACCATGACACCATTTACGGAGCGCACCATTGAAATCATAAAAAACATTCCGGCGGGCAAAGTGGCGACTTATGGCCTGATTGCGCTTAGGGCAGGAAATCCCCGGGCTGCCCGTCAAGTAGCCCGCATTCTCCATTCCATGAGCAGCAGTCAGGGTTTGCCTTGGCACAGGGTCGTCAATGCGCAGGGGAAGATTGCACTCAGTGCCCCTGAGGCGTTTATAACGCAAAAACGATTGCTCGAAGCAGAAGGTGTGGAAGTGGACGCTGCAGGTCAAGTGGATTTGGATGTGTTCTTCTGGAATGAGCAGACCTATTAAATTAAGTGAATGTACGAGAGATGCTGGTGGTTGAAGTGACCATCGGCATATTTTTTTGAATTGGAAGGCGGGGGTGATAGTCATAGGCCAAAGCAGGCCCAAGCCTATTGAGGCCTGCTTCCAACTTCCTCAAAATTACTTGTTTTGCCGGATTGACGCCAGCTTTTTTAAATGTTACATTTTATAATAGTTACTAAACATAACTATTAAACAGAATAATAACGGAATGGAGGCTGAGGATGGATCGGAGAATTCTGATTGAATCTATAATGACTTTGGTGCCGGTGCTTCACAAGAAATTTTCGAAGGATCTGGGCAGCTGCGAGATTACGAGGCAACAGATGGAACTTCTGTTTTTTGTCAGCACGGAGGGCGAGAAGCCCATGTCTTATTATGGCTCGAAGCTGATGATTTCAAAACCCAACCTGACGGTTATGGCGGACAAGCTGATCGAAGAAGGCTATATTGAGCGGATTTTGTCGCCAACCGACCGCCGTGTGGTGCTGCTGAAGATGACCGAAAAGGGTGAAGCGTTTTTTGATGACCAGCGAAAAAAGGTGACGGAGCTGATGCTCGAAAGACTGGAAGACTATAATGATCTGGAAATTGAAAGACTGAATGAATTATTTAGTGAAATCAAGTCGATCTTCATGAAAAATGAAGTATCTGACGTTTAATGGAGGGTGCCCTTTGAAAAAAATTTTTAGCGCACTTATGATAGTGACCCTGGGCCTGACTTTGCTGACAGGGTGCAGCGACAATACCAACACCGCTGAAACCCCGGAGGTCCAAGCTGTGGCAGTCAGCGTCACTGAGATTCAGAAGACCAGCATTGAAAACTTGCGGACGGTTGTGGGCAAGACCCAGCCGGTTCAGGAGGTCAGCGTCTTTGCCAAAATGCCGGGCACTGTGACTCAGGTCAATGCCGAGGTCGGACAAGTGGTCAGCAAAGGTGACCTGCTTTTCTCTGTCGAAGATGAGGATATCCGCCTTCAGGTTCAGCAGGCCCAGGCGGGGCTCAACTCTGCCCGCGCGAATCTGGCCCGCTCCAGCGGCGGATCTGTGGAACTGCAGCTCGTCCAGCTGAAGTCCAGCCTGCTTCAGGCTGAGCTCATGTTCAAGGATGCTCAGACCGCTCTGGACAGCGCCAAGATTTTGTATGACGCAGGCGCCGTTTCAAAATTTGAGCTGGACTCAGCACAGACCCGCTTCACGACTGCCCAGGCGCAGTATGAAACCGCGAAGAAGGCCGTCGAGCTGACGGAGTCGACGATCAATAAAGAAAATGCTGCCATCGCCAGCGCTCAGGTTCAGCAGGCCCAGGCGTCTTATGATCTGGCTAAAAACCAGCTTGAGAACGCCCGCGTCACAGCGCCTATCAGCGGCATTGTTTCAGTGAGAAATGCCACCAAAGGCGAACTTATTTCCGGCGCTGTGCCAGCGTTTACCCTGGTTGACCTCTCGACGGTGGTCGTGGAAATCAGCGTCATGCAGGAACTGGTAAATACGGTGACTATGGGTGAAACCGTTGAACTGGAGATTGAATCCGCCGGTTCGGGATCTTATAACGGTAAGGTGACGGCCATCAGCCCAAGCGCCGACCCGCGTACCCAGGCCTACCTGATTAAAATCGAAGTCCCTAATGCCGACGGCATGATCAAGGGCGGCATGCTCGCCACGGTCAACCTGACTACTGATGCACGCGCCGAAGCCTTGGTTGTCCCTATGGACGCCGTCCTGGACGACAACGGCAAGAGCATTGTCTTTGTGGTCGAAGGCGACGCAGCAGTCCGCAGGGAAGTGACCACCGGCCTTTCCAACGGAGAATTCGTGGAAGTTTCCGGCGAGATCAGCGAAGGCGAAAAAGTCATCATCAAGGGTCAGAACTATCTTCAGGACAAATCTAAAATCACCGTGGTGGACTAAGCGGAGGGGGAAGACTTATGAATATTTCTGAACTCTCCATAAAGCGCCCGGTCACCGTCATCATGATGATGCTGATCATTGTGGTCCTGGGCGTCGTGTCGTTTATGCGGGTACCAATCGACCTCATGCCTAGCCTTGAAGTGCCTATGGCCATTGTTGTGACGAGCTATGAGGGCGCCGGTCCCCAGGAAGTGGAGAACTTCGTCACGCGCAATATTGAAAACGCCCTGGGCTCTGTCAACAATATGAAGAGTATCCAGTCCCAGACCTCGGAGGGCAATTCCGTGGTCATTGTGGAGTTTAACGATGGCACCGACATGGACTTCGCCACCCTGCAGATGCGGGAAAAAATTGACCTGATCCGGGGCTTTCTGCCGGAGGGCACCAATGACCCCATGGTTCTGAAGCTGGATCCCAACATGCTGCCGGTTGTTCAGATAGGTGTGTTCTCTTCCACGCAGGACGACATTGAGCTTAAGCAATATGTCGAAGACGTGGTAAAAATGCGCCTGGAGCGCCTGGACGGCGTGGGTTCTGTCAACGTCACCGGCGGCGTCGAACGTGAAATTCAAGTGGAGCTGGATCCGGACAAGCTCACGGGCTATGGGATCAGCTTCAATCAAATCGTGTCCGTGCTGCAGTCGGAGAACATCAATCTTCCGGGCGGCAGTGTGGAATATGGCAGCAAGAATCTCATTGTAAAGAGCATGGGCGAGTTTTCGTCCGTTTCAGAGATCATGGAGATGCCGATAGCGCTGCCATCGGGCGGCGTCGTTTATCTTTATGACCTGGCGGAAGTCAACGATGGGCTGAAGAACCAGGCCACCCTCACCCGAATGAATCAGGAGAACAGCGTCGGCGTCTCGATCCAGAAGCAGACGACGGCAAACACGGTCGCAGTGGTCAACCTGGTCAAGGAAGAGATCGCGCAGATCAAAAAGGACAACCCGGAGGTCGACATTCAGCTGGTCTTTGACCAGGGGCAGTTTGTCGAGCTGGCCATCAGCAACGTGTCGACGAACGCGGTCATGGGTGGGCTGCTCGCTGTCCTGATCCTGTTCATTTTCTTGAGAAACCTCAGAACGACTCTGATCATAGGCATCGCCATCCCCGTGTCGATCATTACGACGTTCATTTTGATGTATCTGGCGGACACGACCCTCAACCTGATTTCCATGGGTGGCCTGGCGCTGGGGGTCGGCATGATGGTCGACAACTCTATAGTCGTTCTTGAGAATATTTTCAGGCACCGGCAGCAGGGCGAGGGGCGGTTCCATGCAGCCATCAAGGGTGCCAAAGAGGTTGGCGGTGCTATTACAGCCTCGACGCTGACGACAGTAGTCGTCTTCCTGCCAATCATCTTTACGGAGGGCATGGCAGCCCAAATCTTTAAGGAAATGGCGCTGACAGTGACATTTTCACTGCTGGCTTCACTGGCAGTGGCTTTGACAGTCGTGCCAATGCTCAGCTCAAAAATGCTGGCCATGGCCAAAACAGACAAACCTAAGAAGACTTTCCTGGATGCGGTCTTTGATGGCTGGGGCAGATTCTTCGACAGAGTGGATGCCTATTATCAGCGCGTCCTGGTGGGGGCGCTGAAGCGTCGAAAGCTGACGGTGCTGATTGCCCTTGTCATTCTGGTGACTTCTGTATTTGCTGTCCCGTTGATTGGCGTTGAATTTATTCCTGCAACGGATCAGGGCCAGTTCACGGTCAGCATTGAGCTGCCTCAGGGTACACAGCTTGAGGAGACAAATCTGGTCGCTTCTCAGGTGGAAAGTCTGCTGGCGGAAACACCGGAGGTTGAGAAGGTGTTTACGACTATAGGCGGGGGCGACAGCATGATGATGTCCACCTCGACCGATTCCCACGTCGCATCGATCAGCGCGACTCTGGTCTCAAAGGGGGACAGGCGGCTGAGCACTGCTGAGGTCGTCGAGGCGATCAGAAATCAGGTTAAGCTGATCCCGGGCGCCAAAATTGACGTCACCGAGGTCACTATGATGATGGGTGGCGGCGCTTCCGGCATGGGCGGCGACGCGATTTCCGTCGAGATTTCCGGTTTTGATTTTGAACAACTGGGGCAGATTGCTGCGGAGGTTGAGGAAAAGATACAGCGCGTGGAAGGAACCAGACAGATCAGTTCGAGTATTGCCGATGGTCGCCCCGAAGCCCAAATCTTCGTTAACAAGGAAAAGGCGTCACAGTACGGCATCACCAATATCCAGGTGGCCTCTGCCATACGGAGCGCGCTCCAGGGACAAGTAGCGACACGCTATAGAGTGGAGGGCGACGAGATCGACGTCCGTGTTCAGCTGCCTGAGGACCAGTCTTCAACTTTTGAACATCTACAGGATTTGAAATTTACAGCACCGACCGGTTCAGTCATGAGACTGGGTGATCTGATTGACATACAGATTGATGAAGGCCCGGTCAGCATAGCCCGTAAAAATCAGGTGCGCTACGTGACAGTGAGCTCAGAACTCTTTGACCGGGATGTCGGGAGCGCGACGGATGAGCTGCAAATCTATTTAGACGAGCTCGTCCTGCCTGAAGGCTATGATTTGACTATTGGCGGACAGTACCAGCAGATCGTGGACGCGTTTTCATCTTTGGTGCTGGCGCTGATTCTGTCGCTGCTTTTGATTTACATGGTCATGGCGGCGCAGTTTGAATCCCTGATTCAGCCGTTTATCATCATGTTTTCGGTGCCGCTGGCATTTTCGGGGGCGGCAATTGGACTCGCGCTCACAGGCAGGACCTTTAATGTACCTGCGTTCATTGGCATTATTATGTTGTCGGGTATAGTCGTCAACAATGCGATTATCTTGATCGACTACATCAATATGCTGAGGCACAACGGTCATGAGAGAAATGAGGCAATTATCAAAGCCGGTCCAACCCGTCTCAGGCCAATCCTGATGACGACGCTGACCACGGTTCTGGCCATGATTCCTATGTCGCTTGGATTAGGCGAAGGCGGCGAGATGCAGGCGCCTCTGGCGACGGTCATCATCTTTGGTCTGTCGCTGTCAACCATGCTGACTTTGCTGGTCGTTCCGGTGACCTATACGTTGTTTGATGATTTGGCTGTGAAGCTCAAGGATAAGTTCAAGAAGAAAGAATTGAGCCACTAAAAAAAGATCAAGCAGATGCCCTTGGGCGTTTGCTTGATCTTTTTTTTGAATGAGGGTGGGCAATAGACCAAAGGCCGCTGACACCCGCTTCCAAGTTGTTTATAAGAGTTCAATGCATTAAATTCACTTTTTTAATGCGCCAATCAGACGATGCAGATCGACGAGCAGGTTGCCGGTGGATTCCAGATCTGATGGCAAGGCGCAGATCATCTGCTTGGGTACCTCCAGCGCTGGGTTTTTGAGCTGCTTGCCTTTTGCGGTCAGCCAGATGTAGACCTGGCGCTCGTCCAGTGGGCTGCGGCGGCGGGAAAGGAGACCATCGGCCTCCATTTTTTTAAGAAGGGGGGTTAATGTGCCGGTGTCCAGGGAAAGGCGCTCGCCCAGTTCTTTGATGGTGATTTGGTCTTTCTCCCAGAGGACGAGCATGACAATGTAGCCCGTATAGGTCAGACCAAGGGGATCCAGCAGGGGTTTGTATAGGCGGATGATTTCCTTGGAAGCGACGTAGAGCGCGAAACAGAGCTGATTGTCGAGTTTTAACAGATCATCAGTGGTTGTCATAGTAGTATGACCTCCCGTCGATTTATCAATTATACAATTGAATTGTATGAAATATTTTTTAAAAAGTCAACAAAAGGGTTGACGACAACAAATATATTGCGTACAATACAATTGTATCAAATACAAATGAATTGCTCCTCAAAACGACCGAAGTTAACACACAATATAATGAATGGATGGTGCTTACTATGTCAGTACATGAATTTGTTGTCAAAGATGCAGAGAATAAGGATGTTTTACTTAAAGACTATGAAGGCAAGGTGCTTCTGATCGTCAATACTGCCACGGCTTGCGGACTTACACCGCAGTATGACGGACTTCAGTCCCTTTATGAGAAATATGCGGACAGTGGCTTTGAAATTCTGGACTTCCCGTCCAATCAGTTCCTAAATCAAGCGCCGGGAACGAATGAAGAGATCGTCAGCTTCTGCCAGCTCAATTTTGGCACAACTTTTAAAACTTTTGGCAAAATCGATGTCAATGGCGAGAATGCGGATCCGCTTTATAAGTACTTGAAGGCTCAGAAACCATCGGATGCAGAGAATAAAGAGAGCGAAGGCTTCCTGGGTAAACTGAAATCCATCAACCAGATGGTTTTAGGCAACAGCATCAAGTGGAACTTCACGAAATTCCTGGTGAATCAGGACGGACACGTGGTCAAGCGTTATTCCCCTACTGTGAAGCCGGAAGAGATTGAAGGGGACATTGAGGCGCTGCTGCAATACAGTGAAGAAGCAGCGGTGTAAGTGGTCGCAGTTAGAAAGCGGAAGGAAACTGGGGGTTGATAGGCTTAAGCCGCTGACACCGAGTTTCTTTTGGAAAGAAACTGGGTGTCAGACACCCAGTTTCATTTGATATGAAAGAAGTGAGGTCATCGGGAGCGATGATCTCACTTCTTTTCGTCTTACAAATCGATTTCGTCCAGCTTGTAGAGCTGGTGGGTTTCAATCAAATCCATCAATTTGATGGGATACTTCGAGTCGGTGGCATAACCGGCACGCTTCAACGCCCAGGCCCCGAGGCTGCTGTCGAACATCACGGTGCGGAAGGTTTCGTAGCGGGCACCGGTCAGCAAGAATTTCTTGTGGTCCGCCCAGCTTTCGTTGGCGCTGTAGTAAGCTCTGAATTTCGCATCCACTCTAAAGGCAACGCCGTTGTATTCCTCCCAGGTGTTGGAGGTGACGGAGCCGGCAGGGCCGCTGCCCTTGATGCCAAAGAGGTTGGAGGAAAGGCGGCCGGTGTATTTGTCGACGGGGACGCTCTGGCCCCATCCGGTCTCGAGGATCGCCTGAGCGGCTTGCAGGGCGGCGGACATGCCGGACTGGCGGAAATCGTACACCGCCAGATTGGAGGCCATACTGAGGAATTTGCTTTTTTCAATAATGGGCTGCGGTCCATAGATCTTGCCCGTGTAGACCATGACAGCAACTTCCTCGGTTTCAACAATTTGGCCGTTAGTTGTCGTGGCCACGGCTTTGAGCTTGTACTGGCCATCATCGCCAGGGACCGGGGTATAGGTGAATTCAGTCGCGCTGCCTTGGAGGGACGCGACAATTTTTTGTTTGCCCGTCGATGTCCGGGTTAGGATGTAGCGAATCCCGGAGAGTTCAAAATTGCTCAGGGCGCTGAGCTTGGCAGGGACAGCGGTGGTGATGACCTGATCCGGTCCTGCGCCTCGAAGGAGCAGCCGGTTGGAGCCGCTGAGCACAACTGCCACGGGATCGCTGGTATACCACTCACCAGTCATGTCCTTGACACGGACCAGAAGCTCCTTGCTGCCTGAGTAAGCCGGTCCAGGGAACCAGACGTGAGCGCCGTAAGGGATTTGAGCCAGGTACTCTTCTTTCTGAGTGACGGGATCACGAAGGATATATTCGGTCGCCTGAGCATCAAAATTTCGAACGGCTATGAGGGAGACCGGTTTGCTGATGGTCTGCCCGGCCTTGACGCCGCCCAGGGCGAGGCGCCGTGGCACATTCACCGCGAGGGTCACGGTTTGTCCCGGATAGGCTTGATGTTTCTGATCATAGGCGGTGACCTTCAGAGCCACGTCGCCGTTATATTCTACAGTTGGGGTCCACGCGTAAGTGCCCAGCGGATCTTGGACGTCTGTGGCGAGGGTTTTCCCTGTAGCGAGATGAACGATCTCATACTTCACGTAAGCTGCGCCAAAGTTGAGGCGTGCGCTCAGGTTGACCGTGCCCGTCGCGGGTTGGCCGGCCTCAACGCCGGTGACCATCAAGGCCACAGCAGGACTGATACTTATGGTTACGGGAACTGCATCGCCGCCGAGGAACTGGCCACTTTCAGAATAAAGGGCTGCGGTGAGGACTTTTGCGCCCTGGTCTCTCATTTTAGGATTCCAGGTGTAGGAACCGGACAAATCGCTGCCTTGGGCAATCACCAAACCCTTACCGGTTGAAGGATCCACCAGGAGGTATTTGATCTTGGCGGCATTCTCTGGGGGCGCGGCCGTAAAGGCCGACTGAAGGGTGGTGGTGCCGGGGATGAGGGCGTTAGGCTTGATCGAGGTGAGTTTGATGTCGAAGAAAGGCTCGATCACTGCGCTCGTCGAAGAATCCACACGTACGGTTCGGGTCTCGCCCTCCCAGGAAATGCCCACGCCCAAAGCGTTGCTGATCAGGCGCAGGGGCACAAAGGTCCGGTCCTGATGGATGAAGGGCTGTACGTCGCTGAACTGGTACTGCTTAAGGCCGTCGATGGTGTAGTCCACGAGGCTGCGGTCGATTCTGAGGAGGATGGTTCTGGTGCCTTTTTCGATCAAAACAGAGCGGTCGGCCGCGTTCCAGGTGACCTCGGCGCCCAGGGTTTCGGAAACAACGCGAAGGGGAACGACAGTGCGGTCGTTTTTGATCATAGGCGCCGGGTCTGCGGTGATGGTCTGGCCATCAATGATGAGGTTGACCAGTGGGGTGGTGGCTGGGGCGGCGAAGGAAGGTGTCAGAATGCCGAAGGTCGCGGTTAAAAATGCGGTGAGCAGGACGGCTTTGATTTTTTTGTTTTTTGCCGCGGAGAGGATCAGTTTTGGTGATGAATCAAGTTTAAAGATCATGGTGTGAATTCCCCCAATATTGGTTGATGGGTGATGCGGCGATTAATGAGACCATCGGCAGAAAATGCTTTAATTTTAGACGTGTGAATAGGGTGAAAAGTTTCATCATACTTAAGGATAGCATATTTGGGAGAGAGTTGGGAGATTGAAGGGCAAGTGGGGACTATGAGTCGGATCAGGCATCAAGAAATTGATCGAAGGACTGGGGAATTGAAATGGCTTGCAAATAAGTTTTTAAAAAATGGGTATAAATGTAGCGGAAGTGATGAATGTGAGGACCATATGGACGCGTTTCCCCACAGGAGCCAAAAGCGTAACCGACCAAGAAATTAGGTCGGTTTTTTTATTGGGGAAAATACTGCTAAAAAAGGGGGTGGCCATGTAAGTGTGCTTGATGTTGAGGTTTATTCTAGATTATGTAAGGTTAAGAGATGTTGGCAATGCAACCTGTATACAATTTGGAGGTCTTGAAAATGTGTTTGAAAAAAGTTGGGCTATTGTTGCTGATGGCCATCCTCGTTTGGGGGATGATGCCTGCAGGCTATGCTGTGAACGATCGGGACGGTAATGTTGAGGAGGGTGTCGAAGAAGCACCCAAAATGGACAATAAGCCAGATCCACTCACCACTGAGCAATTGGAGTTGAAGGGTAAGGCTTTTGAAGCAAAATTAAGTGGCAAGGATGCTGGCAATACAGTCGAAGTCGCCAAAGGGCAATTTGTTGAACTGGCCCGCGAAGGAGAAGGGGCTATTTGGACTGTGCTTGGGGAGTTTGCGGATTTAGCGCATAACTCAATGCCTGAACCGGACAGAGCGGTTGACAACACAACGATTTGGGTTCCTGACTTTAGCCGGGACTATTACATGGACCTATTATTCGATGATGCCAAAGGCGCGAATTCCATGCGCAACTATTACATTGAGCAGTCTTCCAACCGTTACACGGTGCATGGGGATGTGACGGATTGGGTGGAAGTGCCTGGTAATCTTGTGGATTATGATGATAATCCTGATTCCAATGTTTGGTACTTCCTTGAAGACAGCGTCAACAGCTGGTATGCATCTCAGATTGCAGCAGGGAAGACACCTGCTGAGATCAATGCCTATTTAAGTCAGTTTGATGTTTGGGACCGCTATGACTACAATGGGAATGGCAATTTTGATGAACCTGATGGTTATATTGATACCTTCCAGTCTGTCCATGCTGGTTATGGCGAAGAAGGCGGCGGGGCACCTACAACTATTTGGAGCCATAGCTGGTACGCTCGATATAACTTAATAGGTTTTGATGGACCTGCATTTAACTTATATGGTGGGATCCAAATTGGAGACAGCGACTATTGGGTTGGTAAGTACACCGTTCAACCTGAAAACGGCGGAGTAGGTGTCTTTGCCCATGAATTTGGCCACGACCTCGGACTGCCTGATCTTTATGACTATTATGGAGAGAATGGAACAGGTTTCTGGACGTTGATGTCTTCAGGCTCTTGGATGAATGACGGTTTAGATGACATTGGTTCCAAACCAAGTCATATGGGTGCCTGGGAGAAATTCCAACTTGGTTGGCTGAATTACGAGGTCGCCAGAGCAGGTGTGAAATCTGTTCACAGACTGGGTCCAATGGAATTTAACACAAAACAGGCACAGGGGTTGTTTGTGATTTTGCCGCAGAAAGCGGTTACGAGCTTTATCGCAGATCCATTTGCAGGTAGTTACTTCTACTTTAGTGGATCAGCCAATAATCTGAATAACAAGATGGTAAAATCATTCACCTTACCAGTAAGTGCAACATTAAATGCAAAAGTAAATTATGGAATCGAAGAAGATTATGACTTTGCATACTTAATCATATCTACTGATGGTGGAGTAAATTGGTCAAATGTACCGACTAATCTTTCCAATCAACCTGATTTCGGTTTTGATGGTGATTCAGGCGGTTGGGTTGATTTAACAGCAGATTTAAGTGCTTATACAGGTCAGGTCATGATTGGATTCAAATATCTTTCTGATGGCGGTGTTAACTATGATGGTTTGATGGTAGACGACATAACTGTCTCAGGTGATGCTGCAACCTATGGTGCTGAATTAGACGAAGGTTGGACAATGACTGGTTTCAGAATCACCACAGGAACAGAAGACAAATTTTTCAACCAATATTACGTCGCCGAATACAGATCCTACCTGGGCTATGACAGTGTTCTCAAAACAGGCCCATATTACTTTGGGTATCCAACTATGCCTGATTTCGTCGACCACTTCCCATATCAAGACGGACTTTTGATTCACTATTGGGATACAGCACAAGCAGACAATAATACAGGATTACACCCAGGACAAGGTTTGCTGCTGCCAATTGATGCACATTATCAAGCACTTAAACGTGTAGATAATGGCATATGGCGCAACCGCATCCAGTCTTACGATTCAACCTTCTCCATTTCACCTACAGATGGTATTCCTAACATTCATCACAATGGCGTTCTTTCCCCTGTCCCTAGCCTCCCTGGTGTCAAGGTTTTCGACGACAGGATTACCTATTACGATCCAGCTAATCCATTAGGCAGTGTCATGAATCCAAACACCGGAACCATGATCACCGTCCTTCAAGAACCATACCTGAAAGTCAAAAATCCACAGGCACCATTCATGCAAATTCAGGTTAGTCCTGCAAAATAGTACAAAGTGCGATCTGTGAATGACATGTTGATCCTCAAATATTGACAAAATAATTTCGTGTAAATTCTGAAGTCAGATTGATCAATCCACAAGAGGGAAAGCAGCGCTGCGGAAGTTGGCCCCCTAACTTTCGGCATGACGCTGCTTTCCCTCGTTTTTGATTTCCGTTCATTTATTTTAGCAATGACGCAATATTTGGGTATAATAGAAAAGCTGACAAATCGAATCTATAATTGTTTGTCACAGCTAGAAAGCAGGTTTTGAAATTATTGATGATGGGCTGATGGGGTGGTTGGGTGACCATCGGCAAAACTTTCGCTTTTGAATTAGAGGAGGATCTTCATGCAAAAAATAGTGCCGCATTTATGGTATGATACGGAAGCTGCTGAAGCTGCTGAGTTCTACATGTCACTATTCGAGAAATCCAGGCTCATCAGCAAAAACGTCCTCAAAGACACGCCTTCAGGTAACGCGGAAATTTTGATGATTCAGCTTGCCGGTCAGGAGTTTATGCTCATGTCAGCAGGTCCGTACTTCAAGTTTACGCCTGCGGTGTCCTTTCTGGTCTCCTGCAGCACACCTGAAGAGGTGGACGCTTTCTGGGGCAAACTGATTGAAGGCGGTGCTGCGCTCATGCCGCTGGACACTTATGACTTCAGCGCCAGATATGGCTGGCTGATGGACAAATACGGCTTGTCCTGGCAGTTTATGTGCACGGGGGATGCGCCTATCACACAAAAGATCAAACCGACCCTCATGTTTGTCGGTGATCAGTGCGGCAACGCTGAACCGGCGGCTGAGTTTTATGCCAGTCTCTTCAACAACTCTGAAATTGGCGGCATCATGCGCTATGAAGAGGGCTGGGCACCAAACAAACCGGGAACGATTCAGCACATGCAATTTACCCTGGACGGTTATCAGATAGCCGCCATGGACAGTGCTTATGAGCACGATTTCACTTTTAATGAGGCGGTTTCCCTGGTGGTCCACTGCGATACCCAGGAGGAAATTGACCATTTCTGGGATGCCCTCAGTGCCGTTCCGGAAGCGGAGCAGTGCGGCTGGCTGAAGGACAAGTTTGGTCTTTCCTGGCAGATCGTGCCTTCCATTATGAATGACTTAATGGTGACCGAGGATACAGATCAGCTGGCTCGTGTCACCCAAGCCTTCCTCAAAATGAAGAAATTTGATCTTGAAACGCTGAAAGAGGCTGCGAAAGGCTAAGTTTTCCATAAATTTTGAACAAGGAGCGTCAAAGTATGGCAAAAATCGTATCGAAAAGTAAGCCATCATGGAAGGCTAAACCTGAGGCTGGCACCAAGCCAGCTGCTCAAGGGAAAAGCACCGGAGGTTTGAAGACAACCGGAGGAGTAAAATCGTCAGGTGAATCGAAGTCCTTTGGGGGATCAAAGCCAGCGGGTGGCCCAAAGACCATGAGCGGATCAAAAACCTTTAGTGGATCGAAGCCATCAGGAGGGGAAAAATCAACCGGATTTGAAAAATTCTCTGATGGCGCCAAGTTTAACAATCCTGTCAAAGCTATGACAGACCAGCTGATTCTCGAATTGCTTCTGGAGGATGTTTTTGAAGAGCCAACGGATTACGGCGCAGTGAAGATTCAATCTTTTAAGAAAGCCGGCATTCAAAGTGAGCAGCCGGGTGTCCTCGTCACTATGGAGGATGGATCGGCGTACGAAATTGTGATTAAGAAGGTTAAGTAAGAAAGCGAATGGAGCGGATCTCAGTGGTTTTAAACTGTTGATCCGCTTCTTTTTTTGCGGTGCAATAGGTAAGCGGCCGCGATAGGCCAATGGCTGCGAACACCAACTCCCCCCCAAAAAAAAAATAGAAATGTGGAAGTTGGTGTCTGACACCCGCTTCTTGTTACTAAAAATATTTTCATAAAAACGTTGATTTTAACTCGGATTCGAAAAAAAATTTCATTATTTCAAAATTATTTATTGAATATTCAGAATTCATGTGTTATAGTCAATTTAACAAATACATAAATAATTTTACCTGAACAAATAATATCAACAAAAATTTAACGAAAAATTAGGAGGGAATAAACATGAGTAAAAAAGATGTCATCCACGCTAACGATAGGATCCCTTTTGTCCTTAATGAAGATCTCGATTACGACTTTATGCGCGGAGGAGACATGTTCCCTTCGAATTACAAAGAGGTTTCTGCTGAGGCCTTTGGAAATGCCTATGATCAGGCACTCACCAACATCAGCAGGTCTATTGCAAAACAAAGCGAAAAACAAATGGAAAATGGATTTAAAGTAGATCAGGTCACGCTGAATCTCGAGTTCAAACTGGATTCCTCCAGCGGCAGGATTGGGCTGGACGGATCAGCAAAAATTGAAGTTGTGCTAAAACCGGCAGATCAAGTTCAAGTGTTTGAGGTAACAAAAAAATTTGGTGCGGCAGTTTAAAAGAGAAGGGCAGCCGGCGCGGTAACGCGCCAGCTGCCCTATATTATTTTTTGCGATTATCTACTGTCCACCAAGCCTCTCAATCGCCTCAATCCGTTGACTGATGGGCGGGTGTGTGTAGGTGAGTTTGACGGCCAGGGGGTGAGGGGTCAGGTTGGAGAAATTCTCACGAGCTAGAATTTTGAGGGCGCGAGTCATGGCTGGGCCGCTGGTGGTGGAGGCGGCGAAACCATCGGCCGCATACTCTGCCCTGCGGGAGATTGCGGTAAGGGGAATGCCAAGCAGGAATCCGAGGGGATCCGTGAGCATCCCAAAGTGGAGAAGGGCAAAACCAAGGTGCGGATTGGAAAACCCGAAGGACGACGCCCAACTGCCTGAAGCGGTCAGGAAAAACAGGAGCAGCGCGAGGGTCGCCCCAATCTGGACCACGGACAGCAGGAAATTCTTTAGGACGTCCTTATGCTTGGCATGGCCAATTTCATGGGCCAAGACGGCCACAACCTCTTCGAGACCACACTTTTCAATGAGTGTATCATAGAGCACAATGTGCTTGAAACGGCCAAAGCCGGAGAAAAAGGCATTGAGCCGGGTAGAACGCTTAGAGGCGTCCATCACGCTGATTTCCTTAATGGCGTAACCGGTGTTGTCCGCCAGCCCGACGATTTGATCGTACAGGGGTCCCGACCTCAGAGGCGTCAGGGTATTGAACAGTCGAATGAAGACTTTTGTATACAAAAGATTTACGACCAGAGTCACCAGAACAATCAGCAGCCATGCGATCAGCCAGACCTGGACCCATGCCGCCCCGCTGCCTGGCCCAGAAGACGCCTTAAACAGATTTAAATACAGCCACAGCAGGCAGTAAAGCAGGCCTCCGCCCAGCAGCAGGCCCAGGATGACCGACTTGATCTGATCCAGAAC
This sequence comes from Acidaminobacter sp., assembly GCF_030247605.1. Classification (GTDB taxonomy): domain Bacteria; phylum Bacillota; class Clostridia; order Peptostreptococcales; family Acidaminobacteraceae; genus Acidaminobacter. Next base: position 32,822 of record NZ_JAOTSB010000008.1, read on the forward strand.
AAACACGCGCGATGTCGTGGCGTTAAAGCCATAGCGCGACTCTATGCCAAAGGTTCTGTAGAGTTTGAAGCCCAGGTTCAGGGTGTACTGGAGCAAATAAACCAGTCCCAGAAAAACAAGCACCCTCAGAATCTCGTGACCGGTCAGGCCGTCAGCGCGCTGGGCCAGGTACGGAAAACCCTTGAATAGGAGCACTGCGACCAGCGCCCCGGTGTTGACAACCCGTGAGATCATGGCAAGTCTGTGGGTTTCCATGGTGTAGTCGAGCCAGCGCTGATATTGAGCCGAGTCGTAGACATCCCGGACATTTTCTGGGATAGGCTGGCTGCGGCGGCGGTAGTTTAACAGGCTGATGGTTGTTTCCAGCACCAGCGTGAAAATGACGATTAGGATTGTAAAGATTAGCATGCTATGGCCCTCCTTTGAGTGCAGCTGTGTCACAGACTATTGTACCCAACTTTGCGCCACACTATTTACAAAAACTTTTTAGTCGTGATTATGCAATCCCATTCTATTTACGGGTAATAGACATAACATAGACAGAATATGCCGCTGTACACAGGAAATTTTGAAATTGGAGGCGTCCGCATGTTAAAAAAACTGCAGCTTATGATCCGAAAACGCGTCTGGTTTTATCCGGCACTCATTTCTGGGCTATCTTTTATTCTCGCTTTTGGAGTGGGGTGGTTCGACCTCAGTCAGGTCTTATCCTCCGGAGACGGCTTTCCGACTTTGTTCCTGACCAGTGTTGATCTCGCTAAAACTATTCTCAGCGTCATTGCCGGGTCCCTTATGACCATGACGACCTTCACCTTTTCCACAACCATGGTAGTTCTGACCACCTACGCTTCTCAATTTTCCCCGCGCACGGTGGAAAATTTCCTGTCGGATGACGATACCATGAAGGTCCTGGGTGTCTTCATGGGTGGATTTGTCTACGCCATTATAACTTTGATGTTCATGCGTAATAGTCTGGGGGATCATTTGGTGGTTTCTGCGACCATCGGCATAGCTTTTGCTTTGGTATGTCTGGTGCAGTTTATGGTGTATATCCAGCACGTGGGCTCCTACATCCAGACGCACAACCTGATTCAAAGGATTTTTGACGAGGCAGAGGAAAACATTGAGGCGTATCATGGGCTGCAGAAGCGATGCGAGCGGCTGGAGAGGCTTGAGACGGGAGACCAGGCTTTTGTGGTGCGGCTGAAGAGCAGGCGCTATGGCTATATCCAGCGGATTGAGCATGAAAAGCTCGCGGCGCTGGCCAGGTCTCTGGGGTGCCGCGTGGTCGTTGAGAAGATTAACGGGCAGTTCGTGACGGATGAAACGCCGCTCGTGGTGCTTTACTTTGATCGTGAGATGACGGCTGAAGCCGGTGAGATGGAGAAAGCCCTCGACTATATAGCGATTGGCAGCGAAAAGCTGGAATATCAAAACTTCAATTTTTCTATTCAGAAGATCGTCGAGATTGCCCTTAGGGCTATTTCACCGGGCATCAACGACCCCAATACGGCCAGGCACTGCCTCAAAATGTTGGGGGTGTTAGTGTCGCGGCTTGCGAGCCTTGAAGGCGGGTATTTTGTCTACTCTGTGGGGGCGTCGTCGACTGAAAAGACTCAAGAACCTGAGGAGCGCAATGAGTCAGGCGGGCGTTCAGGCAGTGAAGAAGCCGGCGTCCCTAAAGGCGATGCAGTATTCGAGGCGGTTGACTTCAAGCAAGAGCTTTATGCCGGGTTCTATCAGATCGTTCACTACGGGCGTTCGGATGTGTCTGTGATGCTGTCACTGTTGAAGGCGCTGCGGTTTGTCATGGAAAAGGCATCCATGGAGAACCGGAGGGCAGTGCTGTCGTTTCTCGAGGTCCTTTGGAGCAAGCTGGACCCGGCTCTGCTGGAGGGGTATGATCGAGACCTGCTGGAGAAGGAGCGGGCGGACATTCAAGCGCTCATTGCCCTTGGGAAGCAGGCTGGCTCAGTAAGGCTATAAAAAAAATTAAATCCGGTTGGCGGGGTCGTTTGAGTAAACAACGAACAAAAGCATGGATAATGTTTCTTTTTTCAACTGGATTAAACAATAAGTGACAATCAGAGGCAGTTTCAGACATGGCTTGACAAAATAATAACCTTTAATCTGCTTCTTAAAATTATGAGTAAGCCAATTGCTTTTGGGCATAATAAAAGCATGACATTTCAACATGAGGAGGCGGGCGGTATGGGTCAACCGGAAAAAAAGGACAACACGGATATGATTCCTTTTGTTTTCAGTGAGGATCAAGATTATGATTTTATGGGCAGTGATAACATGGAGACGCCCAATTATCTGGAAGTCAGCACAGATACTTTTGAGAAGGCTTATGATAACGTAATGAACAATCTCAGCAAAATAATCTCCGCCCAGAGTGAAAAGCAGAAGGAAGCGGGATTTAAGCTGGATCAGGTCAAGCTCAATCTCGAGTTTGGCGTGGACGTCGCTTCCGGGAAAATTGGCATAGCGGATAGTGCAAAGATTGAGGTTGTGCTGAAGCCAATTGAGAAATAATTGAGTAAGAATGTGAACGAAAGCTGGAAAGTCCCGCGTCCGTGAGTCGGACTCGGGGCTTTCTTTTAGATTCCAAACACTTTACTTCTTTTTGTAAGCGTGATACCGTCATTATAAGAAAGAATGACAGCTTACATCAGAGAACAGGAGGGGACTGGGATGCAGGAGAATTTAACCTCGGAGGCGGACAGACTGTCGGCAGAAATTATGAAGCTGACGCGAGATTCGCTGATGGTAGGGCTCAGATTCATGGATGTGGCCCTTTGTCAGCTGGTCCCGATTCCCTTTGACCTGAAGGGGTTCACCTCGGATGGCACCCACTTCTTTTACAATACGCGGTATGTGCTGGAAACCTACATGAAGGACCGGGAAACTCTATCCAGAGACTATTTGCACGTCGTCTTTCACTGGGTGTTCAATCATCCTTTCGTGGGAAAAGGCATTGACCGGGAACGCTGGAATTTGGCGTGTGATATCACCGTTGAAAACCTGATGCTGGAGCTGGGTGTGCACAAGACGCCGGATCCCCGACAGGCTGAAAAGCTCAGACACATTGAGGCGCTTAAAAACAGTCTGGCAGTCTTAACGGCTGAGACCCTCTACAGACACCTGGCGGATTCCGATACAGGGGAACAAGAATTAGCCGAACTCAAGAAGCTCTTCTACCGTGATGAGCATCAAACCTGGTACGTCGAAAATCCGGATGAGGGCGATCAAAAACCTGAAGATCAAAAAAATGAAGACCGGGATGAAAATCAGGACGACCAGGGTCGCCGGCGAGAGCGGGACCAGGACAGCAGTGAGGAAGACACCAGGCCGGATGCCAGGGAAAATGACCACACGCAAAACACCAACAACACTGAAACTCGAAGAACGCAAATGCCCAGAACTTCAGAGGCGGACCGCGAAGAGGCCTTTGACACCTGGCAAAAAATAAGTGACCGCGTTAAAATGGACATAGAAAATTTTTCGAAGGCCTGGGGTGAGCAGCCCAATAGTCTGACCCACAACCTGAACGCCCTCCGGCGTGAAACCTATGACTACAGCGCTTTTCTGAAGCGCTTTGCGGTCCTCGGTGAGGAAATGCAGGTCAACGACGATGAATATGATTACATTTTCTATACCTATGGATTAAAGCTCTATGAAAAGATTCCTTTGATCGAGCCTCTGGAATATAAGGAAACCAAGCGGGTTCGGGAGTTCGTCGTTGCCATTGACACCTCCGGCTCCTGCTCGGGGACCGTGGTTCAGGCGTTCCTCAACAAAACCTACAACCTATTGAAGCAGAGCGAAAACTTTTTCTCGAAGATCAATCTCCATATCCTGCAGTGCGACGACATGCTCCAAAAGGATACCAAGATCACGTCTCAGGCAGAGTTTGACACGTTTCTGAGTACCCTCGAGCTGCTGGGCGAAGGCGGCACGGATTTTCGACCAGTTTTTCGCTATGTGGATGAGCTGATTGAAGCCGGAGAGTTCGAGAACCTTAAAGGATTAATTTATTTTACCGATGGTTTTGGCACCTACCCCAAACACCCAACCTCATATGACACCGCTTTCGTCTTTTTAGGGGATGAAATCACCAGCCAGATTGAGGTTCCGCCCTGGGCCATCAAACTGGTCCTGCCGCCGGAATCACTGGTAAACTAAGACCGCAAAGTGACAGAACAAGGAGTGACGCCCATGAATATCAAAGACGCCAAGACCCAGGTCAAGAACGCGGTCTTCGCCTATCTTTCCAAGGATGAATTCAACGACTACAAAATTCCGGTTGAGAAGCAGCGCCCCATTTTCCTATATGGTGTGCCGGGAATTGGAAAAACCGCTATCATGGAGCAGATCGCCGAGGAAATGAGCATTGGTCTCGTGGCCTATTCCATGACGCATCATACCCGCCAAAGCGCCCTGGGGCTCCCGTTTATTGCCCGAAAGACCTATGGTGGCAAGGAATATGACGTTTCAGAATATACCATGAGCGAAATCATTGCCAGCATCTATGACACCATGGAGGCTTCCGGGGTTCACGAGGGGATCCTGTTCCTGGACGAGTTGAACTGCGTCTCTGAGACGTTGGCTCCGGCTATGCTTCAGTTCCTCCAGTTTAAAATTTTCGGACGCCATAAGGTGCCGGATGGCTGGATTATTGTCACCGCAGGCAACCCGCCGGAATATAACAAATCCGTCCGTGAGTTTGACATTGTCACTATGGACCGCATCAAAAAAATTGACGTGGAACCCAACCTCAAGGTCTGGAAGGAATACGCCTATCAGCAGCAGGTCCACGGCGCGATCCTTTCCTATCTTGAACTGAAGAACCACCATTTCTATTCAGTGGAAACCACCATAGATGGCAAAGCCTTCGTTACCGCCAGGGGCTGGGAAGATCTGTCCAAAATGATTCAGCTCTATGAGGGTGCCGGCATTCTGGTGGATGAGCACTTGATCATCCAGTACCTCCAAAACAACAAAATCGCCAAGGACTTCTCGGTGTATTATGATCTCTACAATAAATATAAATCCGACTATCAGATTCGTGAAATCTTAGAGGGAAATGCCTCTGAGACACTTCTGGAGCGGGCGGCTGCGGCGCGGTTTGACGAGCGTCTGTCCCTTTTGGGGCTGCTTCTTGACGCTGTGACTGCTGAAATGCGGGATACAGTCGAAATGGACAGGGTGATCTCAGAGCTAGTAAAGCTTCTCAAAGACGTGAAGGCAAGGCTTATGGGAGGCAGTGCTTCATCCTTTATGTCAGAAAGAGGACCGGTCCAGTCTGCAGCGCCATCGGCAATTGATCTCCTGGAGGAAGCCATTCAAGGCCAGCAGCAGGCTATGTATAAGGAAAAGATGACCGGCGCAGTGTCTCAGGAGCGAAAGGCGATCCATCTCAGGATCATTCAGGCAATGGAGGCATATAAATCAAAATTGGTGCTGGCAGCTGCCGGCAGTTCCGCTGAAGCGTTTGAGATCCTGAAGTCCTTATTTGAACAGGATGTGGCTAAACTCAAATCCAGTATCACGGAAGTTCAAAAAAACCTCGACCACATGTTTGCGTTTGTAGACGAGGCTTATGGTTCCGGCAATGAAATTTTGATACTGGTGACAGAGCTCACCGCCAATTGTCATAGCGCTGGTTTTATTGGACAATTCGGCTGCGACGCTTATTTCAAGCACAACAAGGCGCTTCTGTTCTATGAGCGCCAGCAGGAGATTGTTCAAAAAATTGAAGCCCTTGGATCAGCTATGCACTCGCTTGAGAAATGATCATAATGTGTTGCTGACTGAATAACCGCGCTTCAAAGGAGGTAACCTATGGATACGGCGGGATTTCATGTAGATCAGGAGCAGGGCCTGCTGATCCGCTATAAGGGACACGATCCGCATGTCGTAGTGCCTGAGGGCATCCGTGTGATTGGAGAGTATGCCTTCGCCAACAATAAAGATCTTTACAGCGTCGAGCTCCCCAAGAGTGTGACTGAGCTTGGCAGCTGGGTCTTTGACCGCTGTGAGCGGCTCGGAAGCGTATATTTGCCGGAAGGACTCGAAGCCATAGGCAATAATGCCTTTTATGCGTGCTACAACCTCGCGTCCATTCATTTGCCGTCCAGTTTGAAGCGGCTCGGGGAGAACGCGTTTTGGGGCTGTATTCATCTTCAGAGCATTGCATTGCCTGAGGGACTGGAGGAAATCAGCCATTGCGCATTCAAAATGTGCCTTAAGCTGAAACGCGTTGAGATTCCGGAAACCGTTAAAAGCATTGGCCGATGGTCGTTTTCAGACTGTGAAAGCCTCGACGGACTGGTGCTTCCAAAAGGCATCCGCCGGATTTCGGATCACGTCCTGAGTGGCTGCAAGTCACTTACCCGGCTGGAGCTGCCAGAGGGAATTACACAAATTGGCGAATGGTCATTTTCCGGCTGTGTGTCCCTTGGTGCTCTAATACTTCCAAAAAGTCTTGAGGAAATAGGCGAATGGGCCTTCAAGGGCTGTACAGGTCTTCAGTCAATGGATATTCCTGCTGGGGTCAAACGTATTGGCGCAAATGCATTTCATTCATGTACCGCCTTAAAGCGTATTGAGGTATCGAAGGACAACGTCTTTTACACGTCTGTGGACGGCGTTTTGATGAACCGGTCTGAGAGTCTCTTGATCAGGTATCCTGTGGCGTCTGAAGCGGTTGAATATCACATACCTTTTGGTGTGAGACAAATTTCGGACCGGGCTTTTGGAGACTGCGTCACCCTTGAAAAGGTGGAGGTCCCTGAAAGCGTCGATCACATTGGCGATTTCGCTTTTGAAAACTGCAGGCATCTCAAAGTGGTGAGTTTTCGAAATCATTTGGCGCAGGTGAAAGACGACACCTTCAAAAAGTGTCCGGAGCTCAGACTGCACCTTGGTCTTCAGGCTTTTAACGGAGAGGATTTGCACAAGGTGATTCAAAGCCACGACGTGGAGCCTGAGCGCATCCTGTTTCCTTTTGTTTCAGTATGGAGCAAAGTACCGCTTTCCAGAATCCCTGAGCTCAAGGCATGTGTTGAATCTGATGAGGCAGAAATCCGCATTCGGTACGGCACGTATCAAAGGCTCTTTGAAGTAGTCGACACCATGGACGAAAAAGTGGAGCTTGCACTTAAACGCATGGTACATTCTGTGGCGCTGACTGCTGAAAACTATGAAATCTATCATCTCTATCTTCGAAATAACCTGAAAAAATGTGTCTGGCATTTCATGAAACGGCATGATGCGCAAGCAATGCTTCAACTGATTGAGCATGGCGTGATCCACACAGACAATGTCGATCAGATAATAGAGATGGCAAATACCGGAAAGCATGCGGAAATTGTGGCAATGCTGCTTCAGTACAAATATGAGCATTCAAGTTTTGCCGAGGACAAGTACACTCTATAGACTCAAGTGTGGAGAAAGTGGATTAAATTGTTTGCAATCTTATTTTATGAAATACAAGTTGGTTTGAGGGGGGCGTGCAAAATGAAGGTCGATATTGACGCACTGGCCAGCGAACTCGAGATGAGCTTTGATGAACTAAACATGTATTTGGATCTGGAAACCGGCGAGCTAACCATGGTGAGTGATGAAGAAATGCGGCTCGCCATTAATTCAGAAGAGGGGGAAGATTACGCCTCTTATTCTGAGTGGGAAAAAGAAGCTATTGAAGCAGCTTTAAAGATCTGGTTGAATAGTGATCGGTATAAACTGCTTCCAAAGATGTCCTCCCATGAAGCTTATGAGATCATGTCTGATTTTTGTAATACTGTCAAATCTGCGTCCATCAGAGAAAAGCTTTATGAGGCACTCGAAGGAAAAGGGCCTTTTAGAAGGTTTAAGGATACGGTATTACATTTTAACATTGAACAGGACTGGTATGCTTTCAGGAGTGAGAGAGTAAAGGCGTTCGCAATAAAATGGTGTGATGAGAATGGGGTGCCTTACGAATAAGCAAAGTGATGCTTTGCCTTGGGGTGTGAAGTGAATAAGTCAAGAACTGAGACGAGCCTGCGGACTGTGGTGAGATCACAATCGGCAGGCTTGTTTTTTATACAAAATTGTTTATGAATATTGCTTTTTCCTCTTGAAATGATTTCGGGTTTCGTGTATCATTATGCATATCAAATGTATAACTTGTGTTTTCTGAAAATAAAATCTATTCCCGGGAGGTGCCTTATGGCTGTGAAAACTGTTATGGTAAGACTAGCGACAAAAGAAGATGTGCCTGCGATTCGTCAAATCATGCAGGAAGCATTTTCCTTCTATGCCATGAAGGTTGGAATCTCGACCCCGGGAGCGGTTCAAGCCCTTGAAGAAACCTGTGCCGACATCGAAAAGCAACTGGACGAGAAAATTGTCTATGTCGCTGAATGTGACGGTGTGGTAGCAGGCAGCGTCAGACTTGAAGTGATGTCGGACGGCACTGTTTATTTTAGCCGCTTTGGCGTTCTGGATGCCTATAAAGGTCAAAATATTGGCGATCAGCTCATGGAAGCTGTAGACGATTTTATGCATCACCATGGTTATGAGTGTTTGAGCCTGCATACGGCGGCAAGTTTATTGTCGTTAATCAGATTTTACTATGCCAAGGGTTTTGTGATCGTTTCCTCAGACGCGCCGCGCGGGTACACACGTGCTATGCTGTGCAAGTATTATGAAGGTGTTCAGGTGAAATACGCAGTTGGCGGCAGCTGGTAGAGTTTATAGAACTTAAATTTAAAGGAAGTTGGAGCATCATTTGATGTCGCCAACTTCCTTTTTGGTTGCTGTTATTTTGGGGAGGAGATGATCTCCTTCTTAAGGTCGTGATCTGCTTGCCATTTGCGTTCAGCGGCGGCATAGACAGTCTGAAAATGCTCAGTGGGGATGACTACTACGCCGTTTTCGTCCCCCACCACAATATCTCCGGGAAGCACGTTGAGGCCGCCGCAGCTGACGGGAATCTGTGTTTCACCCAGTTCGCTGTCGAAATAGGAGGCGGGGGAAATGTATCTGTAGAAGACGGGCAGGCCCATTTCGGAGATGCGGTTGACATCTCGGATTGGTCCGTCTACAACGACGCCGCTGACGCCTCGCGACAGGGCCATGGTTGTACGAACGTCGCCCCAGACGGCGCGGCGCTTGCTGTTGCTTGTGGATATGACAATGACGCTGCCTTCCGGCGCGTTCAGGACTTCATCCATGGTGGTTTTTCCGTTTTCAAAGGGAAGGTGGATCGTGAATGCAGGTCCGGCCATTTTCATATTGAAGTGAATCGGGCGGATTTCCACGTCCATGACGTTTTCACCGCGCATAGCATCGGCCAGTTCGGCGGTGGAAAACTTGCTGAGTAAGTCAGATGTTGTCATTTCTATAACCTCAAATCTTTTGAATTAGTGTTGTTGGAATAGGTTGAAGGGCTTATTTAAGATTGTATAAAATATAATGTTTTTTTGAGGTTATGTCAATACACTCATAAAAAAACGGCCCTGCTGGAATGAGTCCCGCAGGGCCGATCTTTTAACTCGATCAATTAATTACTGACCAACTGTTGATGTCGAGCCTGTAACAGCACTCTTCTCATCCATTGTAAAGCCAACTGCAGCTTCTGCGTTCATGAAGACAAGGTTTCCAACAATCTTGGAATTTGTCATCTTGAAGTTAGGGGTGCTGACATAAACGTTGCCGTCAACCGTTGTGTTGACCAATTGGAAGTTCGTGCCTTCAACGTAGACGTTACCGTCAAAGATGCCGCCCTGAATGCGGGCATTCGGGCTCTTCACCGTAATGCGCTGAGCCATCAGTGTGAAGTTTCTGGTGATTTTATGATCCGCGTCCTGGCTATAGAGCGCAAGCTTTCTAGCGACTGCAGGAGGTGTCTTGGTGTTTTCGAATTCGCCGTCCATGACCAGCGCTTTATTGACTGCGAGGTCTCTGGAGATGGAAAGAATCCAAGTGCCTTCTGTGCCGATCCCTTTTTCAAGGTCAGCGACGTTGTCGACGAGGGAAGCGTTTGTAACTGCGTCAACCTGGATCAGAACCTTTTCACCGTTGACTTTGCTGACTGCGTCCGTTTTGAACGTGTCTTTAGCTTCTTGTGTCATGAAGTAGATGTTGCCGTTGACAGTTTGCTTCACGAGGTTGAAACCTTTAGCGTTGACATAGACGTCACCGTTGAAGATACCGCCCTGGAAGACTGTATTCGGGCTGTTGACCCAAACTTTAGGCGCTGTCAGGGTGAAGACGCGTGTAATGTTGCGCTTGTCATCCTGGCTGTAGAAAGCGAGCTTTCTGCGGATAATGTCATTGCCTTCAGCGTCTTTCTTGCCATCTGTGAAAGTGCCGTTGATGACAACTTCTTTATCTGTCTTGATGTCGCGAAGCGCTGCGACGATCCATTTGCCGTCAGATTTGAGGCCTGCGGTCATAGCGTCAGCGTTGTCGACGAGGGATGCTGTAGTAACAACGTCAGGCTGAACGAGGATCATTTCGCCGGAAACTGTGGACTTGGCGTCAATGATAGCGCCGTCTTTAGCAGCTTGAGTTGTAAAGTGGACGCTGCCTTCGATTTTAGCGTTGGTCATTTTGAAGCCGGCTTCGGAAACGTAAACGTTGCCTGTAACCTTAGTGTTGCGGATTTCAAACTTCGCAGCATTCACATAGAGATCGCCTACAAAGGCACCGTTCTGAAGACGGCCGCTTGGACTCTGGATTGTGAGCTTTGGTGCTTTTAATGTAAAGTTGTCAATAACGTTGTGATCCGCGTCTTGAGTATAAAGCGCGATTTTTCTCGCTTCTTTGCCGTCGTCATTGACGAAATTGCCGTCGAGGACAAGCGGTGTAGTAAACGTCAGATCTTTGAGCGTAGCGGCGAGCCAGAAACCGTCTTTGCCGATTGCTTTTTCAAAGTCTGCGTTGTTGTCTACAATAGAAGCGGTTGCGACAGTGTCGACTGCCGGTCCTACAGTCTTCTCTTCAGAAGTCGCTGTTCCGGAGGTGACAGGCGCAAGCTTAGCAAGAGTTTTTGGTCCAACGATGCCATCTGCAGCAAGACCATTTGCGCCTTGGAAAGTTCTGACTGCTGCTGCTGTCAGTTTTCCAAAGAAGCCGTCTACTGAAAGATTATAGCTGAACTTGTTGAGCAGGGTCTGAAGGAGCTTGACATCTTCGCCGAACGAGCCTTCAACGAGGAGTCTCAGGATGCTCGTGCCATTAGCAGGCGCGGAAGCAACAGGTGCTGAAGTGGATGGCGCCGGTGCAGCTGGTTTTGGAGCAGGTGCCGGAGTTGGCTTTGGAGCAGGTGCTGGAGCCGGTGGCGGAGCAGGTGTCCAGTTCGATGCGCCTGTGTTGCCGTCAGTGGCATAAGAGCCGGTAGACGTTACAGCAGGAAGCATTGAGAAGGAAACTGCCGCAGCCATGGTGAGTGCGATGAGTTTTTTGTGTTTAATCATACTGTCCCCCTTGATTTTTTTGTGAAAAGCCACGCAATTCTTATGACATTTGCTAGTCCTATAGCGGCCATAGTGGTGCGACATTGCGTTTTATTTTTCACATACTTACATTATATCAGATGATGTAATTTCGTATATGGATTCGTTATCATTTTTCTGTAAACAATATTTACAAAATAATATTAGACATTAATGTAAAAAATTAACACTCTCTGTGGCAGGGAATGGAAACGTCTGATAATTTGAAATAATCTTTTCTTACCATAAAGAAATTGATTAAATAACCGGTTTTTTGCTTTTGAGAAGGGGTTTAGTATTTGCCTTGAAATATTAAAGTATACATTTTGTATACGGTATTGGATTGACAAAACCAGATCCGGATGGTAATCTTTGAACGGGTAAAAATGATACACACTTCCGCTTGGCGGAATGATTGCTGGTCTCTTGGTTATTCAAATATCAAACCGTCCTTTTCGATTCCCCAATCGAAGGAAGGCTGGGACGTTGGTTAAAAATACCAACTTACCAGCCTCTTTTTTTGTCTTGAAAATATTATGTAATTGATATAGAATGCTGAATTGTATTAAACCGCAGGATACGATAAAATTAGAGCAGAAATTAATCAAAGGGGATTGAAAAGTATGAAAGCTTTAGTTAAAAAGTATGCCAAACCAGGCCTTTGGCTGGATGATGTCGAAATGCCGGAAGTCGGGATCAATGACGTTCTGATCAAAATCAAAAAAACTTCAATTTGTGGTACGGACATCCATATCTATCAATGGGATGATTGGTCCCAAAAAACAATCCCGGTGCCAATGCATATTGGCCATGAATTCGTAGGCGAGGTCGTTGGCTTTGGGGATAATGTTCATGACGTCTACCTTGGTGAAATTGTTTCCGGTGAGGGCCATCTCGTCTGCGGACGCTGCCGCAACTGCCTCGCGGGCAGACGTCACCTGTGCATGAATACCAGCGGCGTTGGCGTGAATCGTCCTGGCGCTTTCGCTGAGTATCTTTCTATCCCTGTTACGAACGTTTGGCACTGTGATCCTGAAATCCCCCTCGAGATCCTTTCCAGCTTTGATCCTTTTGGCAATGCAGTTCATACAGCGCTCAGCTTTGATCTTCTTGGTGAAGATGTTCTCATTACCGGCGCGGGTCCTATCGGCATTATGGCTGTGGCTGTCGCGAAGCATGCCGGCGCACGCAACGTGGTCATCACTGATGTCAACGAGTACCGTCTGGAGCTCGCCAGAAAAATGGGCGCGACTCGTGCCGTCAATATCATGGACACTAAAATTGAAGACGTCATGAAAGAACTGAAAATGAAGGAAGGCTTTGACGTTGGACTCGAGATGTCCGGTAATGCCGCTGCCCTGAACAGCATGATTAAAAATATGTGCCACGGCGGTAAAATAGCAATGTTGGGCATTCAGCAGCCTAGCACGACAATCGATTGGAATACCGTCGTCTTTAATGGACTTACCATCAAAGGGATCTATGGCCGCGAGATGTACGAGACTTGGTACAAGATGACGGCGCTGCTCCAGTCCGGACTTGATCTGTCACCAATCATCACCCATCAGTTCCATTACACTGAGTTCGAAAAGGCCTTTGAGTTGGCGGCTTCCGGCCAAACCGGAAAAGTTGTGCTCAACTGGGATTAATAAAGGACTCGATTTTAAAATTCAGACACATTTGAATAAAGCGTGACACTTGCGACCATCGGCATAGCTTTTAGTTTTTTGTGCCGATGGTTGTTTGTTTCCAAGTCAGCCTTCACGACAGGCAAATAATTTTAAACTCTCTCAGGAAATTTGACGTATTCTTGACGCTTTGTCCTTATACTTTGGGTAAATAATAAAAGTGTCAAGCGGATGCCTTTCATTAGTTATGGCGCTGTGTCACTCACAAAATAAAATCAATCCGTCCAGACCAAAGGAGAGAATTACATGTCCAAAATCAGAATTGACGGCAATCAATTGACGATCAGCCAGGTTGTTCAGGTAGCGCGGTACGGTTACGAAGTCGAAATCGTTGAAGCTGCTCAAGCGGCGATCACGCGTTCCAGGGAAATCGTCGACCGGTTCGTCGAAGAGAAGCGCAATGTCTACGGCATCACAACAGGTTTTGGCAAGTTTTCTGATGTGCCAATCTCCAAGGAAGAGACCAAAGAGCTCCAGCGCAATCTGATTATCAGCCACGCATGCGGCGTGGGACCGTTTTTAAGCGAGGAAATCTCAAGAGCCATCATGCTGCTGCGGGTCAACGCCCTTTCAAAAGGATTTTCCGGCATTCGCCTTTCCACGGTAATGACGCTGGTTGAGATGCTCAACAAAGGGGTTACGCCATTAGTGCCTGAAAAGGGCTCCCTTGGTGCCAGCGGGGATTTGGCGCCGCTCTCTCATATGGTTCTGGTTATGCTTGGTCTGGGCGAAGCGCTCTACAAAGGCGAACAGCTTTCTGGTGCGGAAGCTATGTCGCGTGCCGGCATCCCTGTCGTCGAGCTGACGTCTAAAGAAGGGCTTGCGCTCATCAACGGAACTCAGGTTATGACAGCAGTAGGCTGCATCACGGTCTATGACGCCATGAACGCATTCAAATTGGCGGATATCACCGCTTCAATGACCATGGAAGCACTCAATGCAGTCACAGACGCGTTTGATCCGCGCCTTCACGCCGTCAGACCGCATCAAGGCCAAATGGATACAGCTGCGAACCTTCTCAGAATCTTAGGGGGCAGCGGGCTGACGACACGTCAGGGCGAAATCCGCGTTCAGGATGCTTATGCGCTGCGCTGCGTACCGCAGATTCATGGCGCGAGCAAGGATGCGCTCAAGTTTGTCAAAGAAAGAGTTGAGATTGAGATCAACTCTGTAACAGATAACCCAATCATCTTCCCGGATGACGACGCGGCTATTTCAGGCGGAAACTTCCATGGACAGCCTGTGGCTATGGCTTTTGATTTCCTGGGCATCTGCATCGCAGAAATGGCTAACTCCAGCGAACGCAGAATTGAGAGACTTGTTAATCCGCAGCTCAGCGGACTTCCGGCGTTCCTCACGCCAAACGGCGGCCTGCACTCGGGCTTCATGATCGCACAGTATAGCGCGGCGGCGCTTGTTTCTGAAAATAAAGTTCTGGCACATCCGGCCAGCGTGGACTCCATTCCTTCCTCTGCTAACCAGGAAGACCACGTCAGCATGGGGACGATCGCAGCCAGAAAAGCCAGAGACATTTTGACCAACACAATTCATGTCCTTGCAGTCGAGCTGCTTGCTGCGGCACAAGGCATTGAGTTCAAGGATCCCAGCAAGCTTGGCAAGGGTACTGCTGCTGCCTTCGAAGTTGTTCGTGCGTCCGTGCCTAAATGGGTGGAAGACCGTGAAATGTACATTGACCTTCGTAAAGGCGAAGCCCTCGTCCGAAGCGAAGAAGTCGTCAAAGCGGTTGAAGCTGCCATTGGTGAGCTTAAGCTGGTATAGTGAGTGGATTGTTGAGCCAAGGCAAGAAAACGGCGCACCGCGTCGTTTTCTTGCCTTGGCTTTTGTTATAAGGTGGATCAGACAAAGTCATATAGACGTAAAAAAATCATTACCTTGTAAAAATGCTTTGACGTTTGAGGGGGTGGAAGGGGGTGTCTGGCACGTCCTTCCACTTTTTTTTGTGATGACGTTTTCAGAATGCAGTTTTTGCAAGCGCTCGAATATAATTATTTAAGTTCCTGTTTTCAACTTCATGTGGCACATTTTTTGCTTTACAACTAAGTGAAAAGATTTATGTTATGAATCCCGGACTTTGGAGATGAATAAAACAGAAGTGCTTAGATGGATCAGGAGGTCTGCATTATGAAAGGTATTATTGAAGCTGCAAAAGCAGTCGAGAGCAAGATTATTGAAAACAGACACGCGCTGCATCAAATTCCTGAGATAGGATTCGATCTCCCTGCAACGGCAGCTTACATTAAAGAGCAGTTGAGAGAAATTGGCATTGAGCCTAAGGATTGCGGCGGACCGGTGGCGCCGGAAGTACGAGAAAAGTTTCGTTCAGCAGGTTTTCCGGATATGGCCAATTGTACCGGGATTACAGCAACAATTGGACAGGGAGAACCTTGCATTCTTCTGAGAGGTGACATGGACGCGCTGCCTATGAAGGAAACTTCGGGTCTGACCTTTGCTTCTCAAAATAATTTCGCTCACACCTGCGGCCACGACAGCCATGCTGCCATGCTGCTCGGAGCGGCGAGGATTCTCAAAGCTATGGAGTCCGAATTGAAGGGCACGGTAAAGCTGATGTTCCAGCCAGGCGAGGAGCTTGGGTATGGGTCAAAGCTAATGATTGAGGCAGGACTCATGGAAAGTCCAAAAGTCGACGCCGCCATCGCCATACACGTCATGTCGGATATTGAGGCGGGTCAAGTGCAGTATATCAAAGGCATTACCTCGGCGGCCATGGATACCTACATGCTGAAAATAAAAGGCAAAGGCGGCCACAGCTCCATGCCCCACAAGGCCGTGGATCCGAACATGATCATGACACAGCTGTATACGGCACTGAACCTGCTTCCGGGTCGCGAGATCGATCCTCAGGAAACGGTTATATTGACGGCGGGCAAGGCGGCTGGCGGCTCGGCTCCGAATATCATCCCGGACACCGCTGAGCTGCAGGTCGGCATCAGGTCTTACAATAAAGAAGCCAGGGCACATATTTTACAAAGAGTGCCGGAGATGATCGACCACTATGTGAAGGCATGGCGCGGAGAGTATGATATGGTGAAGTTCTCAACACCTTCAACCTACAATGACGCTGAGCTCTGTAATACTTTATTGCCTTTCGTTCGGGAAGCGGCGGGTGCGGATAAAGTTGTCGAGGCGGCAAAACCTCTTCCGGGCTCAGAAGACTTCAGCCACGTCAGCGACCTTGTGCCCGGTCTTTTTCTTATGCTCGGCGCAGGAAAACCCGGCGCGTACCCTATGCATAATCCGAACATGGTGCTGGATGAATCTGTTTTCGCGACGGGGTCTGCCATTTATGCGAATTGTGCGGCAGAGTGGCTGGCTGCTAACGCGAAATAAAGATTTTTCTGCCGATGGTTACGGGCATACCCTCAATCTGGGGCATACTGTTTTAAAAACTGAAAAAATGGATATAAATACTCTAATTCGGGGTGGGGGATCTTTTAAGGTGCCCTGCCTCTTTTTATTAGCAGTGAAAATGGAAAGTATGTTGAAGGGGGGGCATCAGTTTGGCGGAGACACTTGGCACCATGAAACGCAGTCATTACTGTGGTGAAATTAGAGAAACGGACATAAACTCAAAAGCCGTCATGATGGGTTGGGCGCAGCGCAGGCGCGATCTCGGCGGGGTTATTTTTATTGATCTCAGAGATCACACGGGCCTTGCGCAGATCGTCATAGACGCGAAAAATGTGGACGAAGCGGATTTTGTCAAAGCAGAGCGCATTCGGAGTGAGTATGTCATAGCGGTAGAAGGTGTGATTGAAAAGCGTGATCCGGAAACAGTCAATCCACTGCTGGAAACCGGGACGGTGGAGCTGAGAGCGAGTAAACTCAAAATCCTGTCAGAGGCCAAAACACCGCCTTTCGCCATTGAAGAAAAGAGCAGTGTTCGCGAAGAGCTGCGGCTCAAGCACAGATATTTGGATCTCAGGCGGCCTGACCTCTTACATAATTTGAAAATGCGTCAGAAAATGACCCAGGCGGTACGGGAATTTTTAATGGGGCAGCGCTTTCTTGAAGTCGAGACACCGGTGCTGACCAAGAGTACGCCTGAGGGTGCCAGGGACTATCTGGTTCCGAGCCGCGTCTTCAAAGGCAGCTTTTACGCTTTGCCTCAGAGTCCGCAGATCTATAAGCAGCTCCTTATGGTTGGCGGTGTAGACCGGTATTTTCAGGTGGCGCGCTGTTTTAGGGACGAGGATCTCAGGGCGGATCGCCAGCCTGAGTTCACCCAGGTGGACATGGAAATGAGCTTTGTGGATGAGGCTGAGATTGAGTCTCTTCTGGAGATTTTGTTCGCTTCGGTGTTCAAGACGGTGCTCGGGAAGGATATTGCGCTGCCTATGCGCCGGATGACCTGGCTGGAAGCTATGGACAAGTATGGTGTCGATAAGCCGGACCTGCGTTTTGGTATGGAAATAGTCGATCTGACGGATATAGCTGCGACCTGCAGCTTTGAAGTCTTCAAGAAAGTCACGGCCTCCGGCGGCGTCGTAAGGGCGATCAATGCCAAGGGCTATGGAGATTTGACGAGGACGGAGATTGAATTTCTCACTCAGAAGGCGGTGTCCTACGGCGGAAAAGGCATGGCGTGGATCTCTATTCGAGAAAACGGGGAGCTTTATTCCGTGCTGACTAAGTTCTTTAAGAAAGAAGAGCTCGACGACATGATAGAGCGTCTGGACGGAAAACCCGGAGATTTCATTATTTTCAGCGCGGACAGGCTGGAAGCGGTCAGAACCATACTTGGAAGCCTGCGCCTTGATTTGGCTGACCTCAGGCATTTGAGGCGAAAAGAAGACTTTGCGTTTCTTATTGTAACGGACTTTCCTCTCCTGGAATGGGATGCGGAAGAAAACCGCTATGTGGCCATGCATCATCCTTTCACCATGCCGTTGGAAGCAGATTTGCCGCTGCTTGAGAAAGAGCCTCTCAAGGTCCGGGCCAAGGCCTATGATGTGGTGCTGAACGGCGTTGAGCTGGGCAGCGGCAGTATCAGGATCCACCAGAGAGAGCTCCAGAAGAGGATGTTCAAGCTCCTTGGCTTCTCAGAAACCAGCGCTCAGGAACGCTTTGGGTTTATGCTGGACGCGTTTCAATATGGCGCGCCGCCCCACGGAGGATTTGCCTTTGGTCTGGACCGCCTCATGATGCTGGTCGTTGGGGCGGACAGCATACGGGATGTTATTGCGTTTCCGAAGATGCGGGATGGGTCCTGCGCTATGAGCCAAAGTCCGTCGAGGGTCAGTCAGAGCCAGCTCAAGGAACTGGATTTGCTGTCCGGCTCCAAGGATTATGTTCATGTGGAACCAGAAAAGCCTTTGGTGTCTGAAGAGGATGTCGATTATGTCGCCGCCCTGGCGCGACTTGAACTGAATGATGAGGAAAAAGAGGAGCTGACGAGAAACCTGCGGGACATTATTGCCTTTGCGGATAAACTGAATGAACTGGATGTCTCCGGGCTGGATCCAATGGCCCATGTCATGCCAATAGAAAACGTCTTCAGGGCAGATTTTCTGGGAATTTCAGATGATCGAGAGCTGATTCTGAAGGCTGCGCCTGCCCAAAAGGACGGCTGCTACTTCGTGCCCAAGGCTGTAGAATAGGAGGTGTCAGAGCTTATGAAAAAAATGAATGAATTTACACTTGCTGAGAGCCTTTCGCTTCTCGGTAAAAAAGAGATCTCCAGTCAAGAGCTCGTGAGCGCCTATTTCGAGCAGATCGATCGAGTGGACGCAGAGGTTGGCGCTTGGATTACCTTAGACCGGCAGGGTGCGTTGCGGCAGGCGGCGCGGATCGATGACCATCGGCTAAAAGGTTTGGCACTTGGGCCTTTGGCTGGCGTGCCGGGGGGATTGAAGGACAATTTGTGCACGACAACCATGCCGACGACCTGCGCCTCGAAAATGCTGGTCCAATATACCTCGCCTTTTGACGCGACGGTTGTCGAGAAGCTTGCTGGCGCGGATGCAGTGATCCTGGGGAAATTGAATATGGATGAGTTCGCCATGGGATCTTCCACGGAGAATTCTTACATTAAACCGGTGCGAAACCCTGTCGATCTGACGAGGGTGCCCGGGGGGAGCTCCGGCGGTTCAGCGGCGGCGGTGGCGTCTTTCCAGGCTGCGTTCACCTTGGGGTCGGACACGGGTGGTTCCATTCGTCAGCCGGCTGCCTTTTGCGGCGTGGTGGGTCTGAAACCGACCTATGGCGCGGTATCGAGGTATGGACTGATCGCCTTTGCGTCCTCTCTGGACCAGATTGGGCCGTTGACGCGGGATGTGACAGACCTGGCGCATGTGATGAATGTTTTGGCGGGACATGATCCAAGGGACTCCACCTCCGTAACCGTGGACTGGCCGGATTTCCGGGACAGCCTGAGGGCGGACGTGAAGGGCATGAAAATTGCTCTGCCAAAAGAGTATTTTGGCAAAGGGTTGAATCCTGAGGTCAAGGCGGCTGTGCTGGAAGCGGCGCGGCGTTTTGAACTGCTTGGCGCTGATGTGGATGAGGTCGGCGTTACGACTATGGAATACGCGCTCCCTGCGTATTATCTGATTTCTTCCGCGGAGGCGTCTTCAAATCTGGCGAGGTTTGACGGCGTGCAGTACGGCTATAGAGCGGATGACTTTGAGGACCTGAGGGACTTGTATGTCAAGACTCGAAGCCAGGGCTTTGGCAAAGAGGTCAAGCGCAGAATTCTGCTGGGCACCTATGCCTTGAGCTCGGGCTATTACGACGCCTATTACAAGAAGGCACAGCAAGTCAGGGGGTTGATCCGCAAGGAGTTCAGCGATTTATTCAAGACCTATGACCTGATCTTGTCGCCGGTGGCGCCTACCACCGCCTGGAAGCTGGGTGAGAAAAGCAAAGACCCGCTGGAGATGTACATGGAGGACATTTATACGGTGCCTATCAATATTGCCGGAGTTCCGGCCATTTCGGTACCCTGCGGCAAGGACACCAGCGGAATGCCTGTTGGCATGCAGCTGATAGGAAAGCCTTTTGATGAGAAGACGCTGATTCGCGCAGCGTATACCTTTGAACAGTCTGTTGGGGGGTGGCGGCATGACGGCTAAGGACTTTGAAGTGGTCATGGGTCTTGAGGTGCACGTGGAACTCAAGACGGCGACCAAAATATTCTGCGGCTGCTCAACAGCCTTTGGCGCGCCGCCTAACACCCAGGTTTGCAGGGTGTGTCTGGGACTTCCGGGCGCGCTTCCGGTTCTGAATGAGAAAGTAGTGGACGCTGCTGTAAAAGCGGGCATAGCGACTAACTGCGAGATCACGGCGTATGGCAAGCAGGATCGAAAGAATTATTTTTATCCGGATCTGCCAAAAGCCTACCAAATCAGTCAATATGATCTGCCGCTTTGCCATGGGGGCTACATTGATGTGGAGGTCCGTGGTGAGACCAGACGGATCGGCATTACCCGCATTCATATTGAAGAGGACGCCGGAAAATTGATTCACGACGGTGAAGGAACGCTGATCGATTATAACCGCGGCGGGGTGCCGCTGATTGAAATTGTCTCAGAGCCTGACTTCAGAAGCGCTGAAGAGGTAGGGGCTTACCTGAGGAAGCTCAGGGCGATCCTGATCTACGCGGGGATCTCGGACTGCAAAATGAACGAAGGTGCCTTTCGCTGCGACGTCAACTTGTCGGTCAGACAGCGTGGAAGCTCGGAATATGGCACCCGAACGGAAATGAAAAATCTGAATTCCTTCAATTTTATTCAAAAGGCCATTGAACATGAGGCACAGCGACAAATTGCCCTGGTCACCTCCGGCGGCAAGGTCGTTCAGGAGACGCGGCGCTGGGATCAGACCGCCGGGAAATCGATTTCCATGAGGACTAAGGAAGACGCCCATGATTACCGTTACTTCCCGGATCCGGATCTGATGCCTATAGTCGTCTCCACTGAAAGAATCTCAAAGCTGGCGTCAGAGCTTCCGCAGATGCCGGATGAGCGAAAAGCCCACTATATCCAGCACTATGGACTCGGTGCCTATGATGCGGAACAGCTGGTGTCCTCCCGGGCTGTCGCGGACTATTTTGAACAGGCTGTTATTGGCTGCAGCAACGTTAAACTCCTCTCCAATGTCATGACAACGGAGATCTTCAGACTCCTGGGTGATCAGGAAGGGGAGGAAAGAGTGCCGGCTTTTAGCGCAGCGGATCTTAGGGACTTGGTGAATCGCATTGAGGATGAGACCATCCATATGGGCATTGGAAAGAAAGTTCTTTCGCTGATGTGGACTGGGGCCGGCCATCCGGACGCAATTATTGAAGCCCAGGATCTGAAGCAGATTAGTGATCCGGAGCTTCTGAAGCTCGTCGTCGCAGAAGTTATTGAAGCGCATCAGAAAGCGGTACTTGAATATTTGGATGGTAAAGATAAGGCGTTTCAATCTTTAATGGGTCAAGTTATGGCGAAGACTAAAGGCAAAGCCAATCCGAAAATGGTCAGTGAACTGCTGGAAAGTGCGATTCAAACTATGAAATAGAGTAGTGAAATTGAGTCAGTTTTCGGCGAATTTATTGTTAGGGTGCGAGATTGCCAGCGTTTTGTCGAAGATTAGGTAAAACTGTTGAAGTGTTGTTGAAAAAATTGAAAAGTGCCGCTGTGCGGCACTGATCCGAACGTTAAATCTGTTAAAGAGATAACGTTCGGATTTTTTCTTTTTGGGTTTAAACTTTATAAAATATGCGAATTGAGATTTTATAATAAACTTGGTCGTCTGAATGCCGCTGATTTCAAAATGTTTATACAATTTTGCCGCAAAAATGAATATTATAAAATTGCAAATTTCATAATTTGAATTATCTGATTATTCAGCCTGCGAATATAATTGCGTTTATGCATTATCGTATACAATTATTTCGACTTCTAAAAAAATAGGAAATTGTGCGCTTTGTTTTCAACGTTGTTTTGAAAAACGACTCAATTCCAAGGGTTTTAGGGGTGTGTACCTTAAAAAAGACAAAGTATTCTGTCAAATTGCTATTGACTTATTCGTGTTTCACTATTAGAATCAATAACTAATCAAGCAGTGTTCGAGTGATAATTATACAACGCCGGATACTTAAAATTGAATGGAGGTTTTATAAAATGAATTATGTTGAAAAGGCACTTGCAAATGTGAAAAAGAGAAACGCTAACGAGCCGGAATTTATACAAGCGGTTGAAGAAGTATTTATGTCCATTGCACCGGTCATTGAACAAAGACCGGATTATGTAGAGGCGAACATTCTCGAAAGAATGACTGAACCGGAGAGAACGATCATCTTCAGAGTGCCTTGGGTGAATGACAAAGGCGAATTAATCATCAACCGTGGTTTCAGAATTCAATTCAATGGCGCCCGTGGTCCTTATAAAGGCGGGCTTCGCTTCCATCCGACTGTTAACCTCAGTATTCTCAAATTCCTGGGCTTCGAGCAAACCTTCAAAAACACATTGACAGGCAGACCGATTGGCGGCGGTAAAGGCGGATCGGATTTTGATCCAAAAGGAAAGAGCGACAAAGAGATCATGCGTTTCTGCCAAAGCTTCATGACAGAGCTTTACAGACATATCGGTCCTGACGTTGACGTTCCGGCTGGCGACATTGGTGTAGGCTCAAGGGAGATTGGTTTCCTCTACGGTCAATACAAGAGAATTCGCGGCGCCTATGAAGGCGGCGTCCTCACTGGAAAGCACCTTCAATACGGCGGTTCTTTTGTCAGAACAGAAGCAACCGGTTATGGACTTCTCTATTTGACGAAAGCTATGTTTGATCATCACAATATTCAGTTGAAAGACAAAGTCGCTGTCATCTCAGGCTCCGGCAACGTCGCGCTCTATGCCGCTCAAAAAGCCATAGAGTTCGGGATCAAGGTCGTCGCCATGAGTGACTCTTCCGGTTATGTTTATGACGCTGAAGGCATTGATCTTCCTTACATGATTGATCTTAAAGAAGTCAAGAAGGGCAGAATCAGCGACTACGTCAAGACCCACCCGCAAGCGCAATATGTTGAAGGCTGGGAAAAGATCTGGAATGTTAAATGCGATATTGCGTTCCCTTGCGCGACTCAAAATGACATTACTCTCGAAATCGCTGAAAAGCTTGTTGCGAACGGGACTATTGCAGTTGCTGAAGGCGCTAATATGCCTACTACGAACGAAGCCCTCGAGTACCTCAAGAAGAGCGGCATCCTGATCACGCCGGCAAAAGCCAGCAACGCAGGCGGCGTCGCGATCTCTTCTGTAGAAATGACCCAAAACTCCATGCGTCAAAACATGACGTTCGAAGAGGTGGACAACATCCTCAAGGACATCATGACTACCATTCATACGGATTGCGTAGAAGCCGCTCAGCAATACGGCTTTGGTTACGACCTCGTCGCAGGCGCAAATATCTCCAGCTTTATGAAAGTCGCAGATGCTATGCTGCTTCAAGGCGACTACTAAACCGGTAATCTCCCCATTTTGAGGGCCGCCCGGATTCCCCTGGATCCGGGCGGTTTTTAACAAGATGTGAAACTCAGTGTCAGACACCGAGTTTCAACCAAAATGAGAAACTTAGTGTCAGACACCGAGTGTCTAACAATTAATTTTTAGCGTTCAAAATAGTTGGAAAATTTCGAACTATCCCTTGACATTAAATCGAGGAGCGAGTAAGATAACTCCAATACAAATTTTAAACCGTTGATCAAGAGGAGTACATGTCAGGCTTAACTTTCAGAGAGTCGCAAAAGGGTGGAATTGCGGCAGTGCAGGCGACATGGAATGGACTTGTGAGGGTGGCGCGAACAGCGTGGTTTAATAAAGCCAAAGCTCAGTAGCAGCCAACGGGATCTCCACCCGTTATCCAGGGAGCGCGCATGTTGGTGCGCGAGCGAAGTGGGTCTTAACAGACCAATTCGGGTGGTACCGCAGGAAATCAACTCCTGTCCCTTAGCTTAAGGGGCAGGAGTTTTTGTTTTATCCGGATTTCTTTCGATCCAGCATTAAACCAACGACACGTGCAACAACCCCATACAAAAATCAGTTTGTGTAAATGAGAGGAGAATGACCATGACAGTCAAAAAAACCGTACCTTACAAAACTTATCTCACCGAAGAGGAAATGCCGAAGAGCTGGTATAACCTGAGAGCAGATATGAAAGAGCAGCATGCGCCATTCCTGAATCCGGGGACACTTGAGCCTATTCAGGCGGCTGATCTGTATCCGGTCTTCGCTGAAAAACTGGCAGATATTGAAATGGATGAGACGACACCATACATAGCGATCCCGGAAGACGTTCAAAATTTCTATAAGATGTTCAGACCGTCTCCCCTCGTCAGAGCATATGAGCTGGAGAAGCTGCTGGAAACACCGGCGAAAATCTATTACAAATTCGAAGGCAACAATACCTCTGGCAGTCATAAACTCAATGCCGCTGCGGCCATGGCCTATTATGCCAAGGAACAGGGACTCAGTGCCTTGACAACAGAGACAGGGGCAGGGCAATGGGGGACAGCCCTCGCTGTATCGTGTGCCCATTACAAGCTGGATCTGACGGTGTTTATGGTCAAAGTCTCCTTTAACCAGAAGCCATTCAGAAAAGCTGTCATGGAAACCTACGGAGCCAGCATCATTCCGAGTCCGTCAACGACGACAGCGGTTGGCAGAGCAATT
The DNA here is from genome assembly GCF_030247605.1 of Acidaminobacter sp. Lineage (GTDB taxonomy): Bacteria > Bacillota > Clostridia > Peptostreptococcales > Acidaminobacteraceae > Acidaminobacter. The sequence goes on from NZ_JAOTSB010000008.1 coordinate 57,692, forward strand.
CTTGAGAAAAACCCTGAGACCGGCGGAAGCCTGGGCTGTGCCATTTCTGAAGCTATTGAACAATCCATGCAGGATGATCAGTGCCGTTATGCCCTTGGTTCTGTCCTGAATCAAGTCTTGGTATTTCAATCCGTCATTGGACTTGAAACCAAGATCGCCATGGACAAACTCGGTGAATATCCGGATGTGATCGTGGGCTGCGCAGGCGGCGGCTCCAATATTGGCGGGTTGATGGCCCCTTACATGCAAGACAAGTTGACAGGAAAAGGAAATCCTCGAATAGTCGCCGTTGAACCTGCGTCGTGTCCTTCCCTGACCAGAGGCAAATATGCCTATGACTTTTGCGATACGGGAAGGATCACACCGCTCGCCAAAATGTATACCCTGGGCAGCGACTTCATGCCGGCGCCAAACCATGCCGGCGGGCTCCGCTACCATGGTATGTCCCCAATACTGTCCAAGCTTTATCACGACGGTTACATGGAAGCCGTCTCTGTCGCTCAATCAGAGGTCTTTGAAGCCGCTGTTGCCTTCGCGAAATGCGAGCAAATCCTGCCGGCGCCGGAATCTGCACACGCGATCTATGGCGCGGTACAGGAAGCCCTCAAATGCAAGGAGACGGGAGAAGAGAAAACGATCCTCTTTGGCTTGACAGGAACCGGCTATTTTGACCTTCAAGCCTACGCAAACTTCAACGCAGGCAATATGTCGGATTACATCCCTACAGATGAGGATCTCAAGCAAGGCTTCGATGGCCTGCCGAACGTTGGATAGTCATTTCGTCGCCGCAAATAAACAAAACTAAATCACCAGTCTGAAAATCCCGCTTCAGCCTGGCAATTGAAATGGTGCTGAATGGAGGAGAGTGAACTTCGACTTCCATCGGCACCATTTCCCTGTTTTTTGAGACAACAGACATTCATTGGGTATCATAAATATTAAAGGTATTAAAGAGACGGTGTCGACATGCGATAAAGTCTGAGTCAGGAGGAATTTATATGCGTTGGCAGGGCAGACGAGGCAGCAGCAACGTAGAAGACAGGCGGGGCGCGAGGGGCGGCGGCAACAAAGCCATTGGCGGCGGGATTGGCATCATCCTGATCATCATTGTGGCGCTTCTGGGCGGCGATCCAAGCCAGATTCTAGGGGCGACTGATATCCTGGGTCCGGGTTCGGATCAGGCCTACGAAGCGACTCAGGAGGAGCAGGAGCTGGCGGAGTTTGTGTCCGTAGTCCTGGCAGACACAGAAGTCGTGTGGAATCAAATATTCGAGGAAGCAGGTCTTGGGGATTATGATGAGCCTGGTCTGGTGCTCTACTCCGGCTATGTGGACTCTGCCTGTGGCACCGCTGGCGCTTCAACCGGGCCGTTCTATTGTCCGGGAGACAACAAAGTTTACATCGATCTGAGCTTCTATGAAGAACTGAGAACGAAATTCAAAGCACCTGGTGATTTTGCCATGGCCTATGTCATAGCTCATGAAGTAGGCCATCACGTGCAGAACCAGCTGGGGATCCTCCAGCAGGTCCAGGATCTCCGCACCCAGCTGAGCGAGGCGGATTACAACGCGTATCAGGTGCGGCTTGAGCTGCAGGCGGACTATCTCGCCGGTGTCTGGGCCAATCACGTCAAAGGCATGGGCTACCTGGAAGAAGGCGACTTGCAGGAAGCCATGAACGCCGCCAGCGCCGTAGGCGACGACCGGATCCAGATGCAGAGCAGGGGCTATGTCGTGCCGGACAGCTTCACCCATGGCACGTCAGAGCAGCGCCAGCGCTGGTTTTACAAGGGCTTTGAATCCGGAGACCTCAGTAACGGCGACACTTTCAACACCAATGATTTGTAAGCGAAAAAAGGGGGAACACCTTCAGCGAAAGCCGTAACTTCGACTTTTTGCTGACTGTGTTCCCCTTTACTGTTTGTATAGCGGCTGCACCGGATTATCGCTTCAATGCTTCGACAATCCTTCTTCCCATTTCCTTTGTGCCGATGGTTCTCTCGCCCGGCTTCGCAATATCTCCGGTACGCCATCCTGCCTCCAAAACCTCGCTGACCGCGCGGTCGATTGCAGCGGCTTCCTGCTCCAGTGTAAAGGCGTGGCGCATCATCATGGAGAGGGAGAGAATCGTCGCAATTGGATTGGCAAGATCCTTGCCGGCGATATCCGGTGCCGATCCGTGAATAGGCTCGTAGACGCCCGGCATCCCGGTGCCGCTGAGGCTCGCACTTGGGAGCATGCCTATGGAGCCGGTCACCATGCTGGCTTCGTCGGAGAGAATATCTCCAAAGATGTTGCTGGTCAGAATGACATCGAATTGCTTTGGATTTCTGACGAGCTGCATGGCGGCATTGTCGACAAACATATGCTCAAGGGTGACATCCGGATAGTCTGCCGCGACTCGGATGACCACTTCTCTCCAGAGTCTGGAGCTCTCCAGGACGTTGTTCTTGTCTACGCTGGTCACTTTTTTGCTGCGGTGTCTGGCAGCTTCAAAAGCTGCACGGGCAATCCGCTCGACTTCCATTTCGCTGTAGCATTCGACGTCATAAGCTTCCGGGCCATTCGGACCGGTTCTTCTGCCTTTTTCACCAAAGTAAATGCCGCCGGTCAGCTCCCGCATGACCAGGATGTCCAGGCCGCCGACCACGAGGTCTGCGCGAAGGGGACAAGCGTCCTTCAGAACGTCATATAGAATGGCGGGGCGCAGGTTCGCGTAGAGACTGAGCGATTTTCTGAGCTTCAGAAGACCTGCTTCCGGTCTGAGATGACCCGGCATGCCGTCCCATTTTGGACCGCCTACCGCACCGAGAAGGACGGCATCTGATTCTTTGCAGATTTCAACGGTTTCATCCGGCAGCGGCTCGCCAAAGACATCAATGGCGGCGCCGCCTGCGAGAACGTGGGTCATGGCAAATTCGTGACCGAAGAGCTCGCCGAGGCGTGAGAGGACGGATTCCGCCTGTCCTGTGATTTCGGGTCCAATGCCATCCCCGGAAATGACAGCTATTTTATATTTCATTAGGCTTCACCCCTCGACTTTTTGATGGAGGCGATCAGACCGCCGCCGTCGATAATGTCGCGCATGAAAGGTGGGAGTGGCTGAGCCTGATAAGTTTCGCCTTTAGTGATATTTTCGATTTTGCCGCTTTCGAAGTCGACGCGGATTTCGTCGCCATCGGCAATCTTCCTGGCGGCCTCGGCGCATTCGATGATGGGAAGACCAATGTTGAAGGCATTGCGGTAAAAAATTCGGGCAAAGGTTTCGGCAATGACGCAGGACACGCCGGCGCCTTTGATGGCGATGGGCGCGTGCTCGCGGGATGAGCCGCAGCCGAAGTTGCGGCCGCCAATCATGATGTCTCCCTTTTGAACTTTGCCTGCAAAGGTGTCGTCAATGTCGATCATACAGTATTTTGCGAGAATTTCAGGGTCTGCGGTGCTCAGGTAGCGTGCCGGGATGATGACGTCGGTATCAATATTATCGCCAAACTTAAAAGCGCGGCCGGATGTGCTCATGGAATGTCCTCCTCGTAACGTTAATTATAATAGTAGAAAGTGATCTGAATCAGGCGCGCTCAGGATTAGCAATCTTGCCGGCAACTGCTGAAGCTGCTGCGACGGCCGGACTTGCCAGATAAATTTCTGACTCGGTGTGGCCCATGCGGCCAACGAAGTTTCTGTTGGTCGTCGCGACCGCGCGCTCGCCTTTTGCCAGGATGCCCATATGGCCGCCCAGGCAAGGGCCGCAGGTCGGGGTGCTGACAATGGCGCCGGCTTCAATGAAGATCTCGATCAAGCCTTCTCTCAAGGCGTCCAGATAAATTTTCTGTGTCGCAGGGAAGATAATGACGCGAACGCCTTTGGCTACTTTTTTACCTTTAAGGTAGCGCGCCGCAATGCGAAGGTCGTCGAGGCGGCCGTTGGTGCAGGAGCCTATGACTACCTGATCAATTGTGATGGCGCCTTTCTCCTGCTCCATGCGCTCGATTTCGTCAATGGTGCGGGTGTTGTCAGGAGAATGCGGGAAGGAGACTGTAGGACGGATGGCCGCAAGGTCGATTTCAATAACCTGGGCATAGACAGCGTCCTGATCTGCTTCGAAGATGACGCTAGGCCGCTTGCCGCGGTTTTCGAGATATGCCTTAGTGCGCTCATCTACCGGGAAGATGCCGTTTTTAGCGCCGGCTTCAATGGCCATATTGGCAATGGTGAAGCGGTCGTCCATAGTGAGGCTGGCAACGCCTTCGCCCACGAATTCCATGGACTGGTAGCGGGCGCCGTCGACGCCAATTTTGCCGATGATATGAAGAATGACATCCTTGCCGCTGACGTGCTCTGACAGTTTCCCCTTCAGGACAAACTGGATCGCCTCCGGTACTCTGAACCAGCAGAGACCGGTCGCCATACCCGCAGCCATGTCTGTGGAGCCTATGCCTGTGGAGAAGGCACCCAGGGCGCCGTAAGTACAGGTGTGGCTGTCCGCGCCTATGACGACGTCGCCAGGGACCACGAGACCTTTTTCAGGCAGAAGGGCATGCTCAATCCCCATTTCACCGATCTCAAAATAATTCTCAATGGACTGGTCGTGAGCAAAGACGCGCATTTGTCGGCACTGCTCAGCACTTTGGATGTCCTTGTTTGGCGTGAAGTGATCCGGGACAAGCGCAATTCTCTTGTTATCAAAGACTGCGGGCTGGCCAAGCTTGGTGAACTCTTTGATGGCAGGCGGCGCGGTGATATCATTGCCGAGCACGAGGTCGAGCTTCGCCTGGATGAATTCGCCCGGTGCGACGAAGTCTTTGCCGGCGTGGGCGGCGAGGATTTTCTGAGTCATTGTCATTGGCTGTTTTGCTTGAGTGGACATGAATGATGGCTCCTTTTTAGCAGATTTATGAGTGAGGGATCCTTTGCTTTCGCGCCGGATCCCTTGGGGTACGTTCTACGAGATCACGCGGATAGGGGGTTCTGCAGAAATGGACTCAAGCTTTTGAGCCGCGTTCAGGTAAGCGAGAATACTTGCTTCAATAATGTCTGTGGAAAGTCCGCGGCCTGTGACAGCGCGGCTGCCTTTCCTGAGCTTGACAATGGCTTCGCCCTGGGCGTCTTCCTGCTCTGTGATGGACTGGATCTTGTAATCCTCCAAAGTCGCGCCGGTTTTGACGATTTTCTCAATGGATTTGTAAGCGGCGTCAATTGGGCCGTCTCCGGCAGAGACTTCCTCGTAGATCTGGCCTTCTACTTCCAGAGCGATCGTCGCTGTGGCGGTGATGGTGTTGCCGCTGTTGATGATGAAACGCTTGAGCTTGTACTTGTTGTGCTCTTCGAGGTTCATAACATCGTCCTGAAGAAGTGCTTCGATGTCCCGGTCGTCAACGGTTTTCTTTTTGTCCGCGAGGACTTTGAAATCGTCAAACGCGCGGTTGACTTCTTCTTTAGTGAGCTCGTAGCCCAGGGTCTTGAGACGGTCTTCAAAGGCGTGGCGACCTGAGTGCTTGCCAAGGACCATGGCATTCGTTCTCAGGCCTACGGACTCCGGGGTCATGATTTCGTAAGTTGAGGCGTTCGCAAGCATACCGTGCTGATGGATGCCGGACTCGTGGGCAAAAGCGTTGGCGCCGACAATAGCTTTATTTGGCTGAACGCTGATACCTGTAATGGAAGTCAGGAGCTTGGAAGAACGGGCAATTTGGGTAGTCTCAATGCCGGTTTTGATGCCGTAGTAGTCGAAGCGTGTCGCAAGACCCATGGCAATCTCTTCAAGGGCGGCGTTGCCGGCGCGCTCGCCAATACCGTTGACGGTACATTCTACCTGCGTGGCGCCTGCCTTGACGGCAGCCAGTGAGTTGGCGACAGCCAAACCAAGGTCATTGTGGCAGTGGACGGAGATGTCGACTTTGTGGATGCCGTTGACTTTTTCCCGGATAGACGAAATCAGGCTGCTGTATTCCATAGGGGTTGTATAGCCAACCGTGTCAGGCACGTTGAGTGTCGTTGCGCCGGCTTTGATGACGGCTTCGAAGATGCGGTACAGGAATTCGGGGTTGGATCTCGTCGCGTCTTCCGCTGAGAACTCTACGTCCTCGCAATAGCGCTTGGCGTATTTGACCATAGCCACCGCGCGTTCGAGAACGGCATCCGGCTCCATTTTGAGCTTATACTGCATATGTATGTCGCTCGTCGCAATGAAGGTGTGGATTCTAGGGCGCTTCGCGTACTGGACAGCTTCCCAGGCCACGTCAATGTCCTTTTCGAGGGCTCTCGCCAAACTGGCGACAGTCGTCTCCTTAAGCTCCTTGGCTATGGTCTGGACGGATTCAAAATCGCCGGGAGAAGCTATGGCAAAGCCGGCTTCAATGATGTCTACTTTCATTTTCTCAAGCTGTCTGGCCATGTCGATTTTTTCTTTAAGGGTCATGCTGCAGCCCGGGGACTGTTCCCCGTCGCGAAGCGTCGTATCGAAAATTTTGATCGTCTTGTCCGGTTGAATGATTGTACTCATTTTTTTGACCTCCTTGTTCTGGATGAATCCATTTGTGCCGATGGTGTTTAAAGATGAGAAATAACTTAACCGTAAGATTCTGATCCTCAGAAAAAGTGTTTTTCTGCAACAAAAAAGAGCGCGTCCTATGCAAGGACGAGCTCTATGCCCGCGTTACCACCTTTTTTTTGCCTCCTGCTTCAAATGGGAGACAACTCTCTACGGTTCAAACAAACCTGTGCCGATAACGGGGCGACCGGATGCTCTTAATGCCGAAAGTCTTAAAAGGTTTCGGAGCATCTGCTCAGGAGTGAGAGTCTTACTGATGTCACTGCCGGCTTTCACCATGTCCGGCTCGCTTTGAATGACGGGTGCAGTAAGGGTATGTCTCCATCAGCGCAAAAATTGCTATTAGGGTGTGAATGTTAAGAATATTTATTAAACGAATCTTAACAGGTGGGGCTTAGATTGTCAACACTTGGGGAGAAAAATTTTATAAATTTTTATTTTTGACGCTCATACGGCTCGCAGGGCGGGATTGGATGCTCTGATGGGTTGTATGGAATTCGGTACAAGATACGGCGCTTGTGGGGAGATTGAAAAAAAGTATTTTTTGAAAATTCAGAAGACTGAGGTTGCGGCAGAAGAGGTATAATGAGGGTGAGGGGGTGGGGCAGGTGACCATCGGCAAAAAAACGGAAAATGAAAAACAGGTGATTTCAACAGCGTGTCCCCTGGATTGCTGGGATGCGTGTTCAATTTTGGCTGCGGTGGAGGACGGTGTGATCAAGTCGCTGGCCGGGAATCCGGCGAATCCTGTGACGGGGAAGGCGCTGTGTTCCAAAGGGCTGGCCCATATGGCGAGGCAGGCCCACCCTGAGCGGCTCAGGCGTCCGCTGGTCAGGGACGCAGCGGGAGAAGGCTTTCGGGAGGTGACCTGGGATGAGGCGCTGGATCTGGTGGCGAAAAGGCTGGATCAGATTCGCCGGGAGGGTCCTGCCACGGCGGTGCTGCACTGCGCCCATGCGGGGAGTGTTGGGCTGCTGAAGAAGCTGGAGGCCAGGTTTTTCAGTGCCTATGGCGGGGTGACCACTTCTGTGGGCAGCTTGTGTGAAGGCGCTGGGCATCAAGCGCAGAACTACGATTTTGGCGCTGCCATGAGCCACGAGATTTCGGATGTGGTGAATGCCCGCGTGGTCGTGATTTGGGGGCGGAATCCGGCGGAAACCGGGATTCATGCCATGCCATTTTTGAGGCAGGCGAAAGAACGCGGCGCTGAGATTGTGGTGATTGATCCTCGCGGGTCAGCGACTTCTGCGGCTTTGTCAGCTCAGCTTGTGACGCCGCGGCCGGGGACGGATGGTGCGCTTGCCTTATCCATTGCGCATGTGCTGATTGAGGAAAACCTGGTGGATGCAGAGTTTATACGTCGTCATGTCAAAGGGTATCCAGCTTTTAAAGATGCGGTTAAGCCGTGGACGCCGGAAGCGGCTGAGGCGGAAACGGGGGTTTCGGCTGAGGTGGTCCGGTCGCTGGCGCGTCTGTATGGAAGTGCAAAACCTGCCTGTCTCTTAGTGGGGTATGGTGTGCAGCGCTATACTAATGGCGGGGAGACCATCAGAGCTATTGATGCGCTGGCGGCGATTACCGGTAATATTGGGATTTCCGGTGGCGGTGTGAATTATAACAATGACCGGATGTCCGGATATTTGGATTCCGAGGTGCTGAGCGGCCAGTCTCTCAGAGTGCACCACAGAACCTATCCGAGACCAATGATGGCGGATTTTATCCTTTCTGCGGATCATCCCAAAATTAAGGCGATCTTTACGACTAAGGCCAATCCTGTGACGCAGTTCATGGACACTGGGAAAATGCTGAAGGCCTTTGAGTCCGTTGACTTTAAGGTAACTATTGACCAGTTCATGACGGATACGGCGCAGGTCTCGGATGTCGTGCTGCCTTGTGCGCACTTTCTGGAATCGACGGATGTGATCCTGCCGCCGGCAGTGCACTCCTATTTGACTTATTGTTCGCCGGTCGTCGAGGCGGACCCCTGGGTGCCGTCTGAGCACTGGATTTTCACGCAGTTAGCCAAGCGCCTTGGCCTCGAGGCTTTTCCGGCGCAGAGCGAAGAGGCGTGGCTGGAGTTAGCTTTGAAGCCGTTATCAGAGGCTTTAGGTTATTCGGTGGACGTACTGAAAAAGGGGCCTGTGCCCGTTCATGAGAAGGATTCCGAAGTGGACAACGGCTTGGTGGCATGGTCAGAGTTGACGTTTAAAACGCCAAGCCGCAGAATTGAGCTTTGGTCCAACCGGGCCGGCATGGATGGCTTTGATCCGGTGGCGGTCTATAGACCTGTCGGGAAGCGGCCTTCGCCCGAAGAGCCTTATTATCTCCTGACGCCGCATATCAAGGAGTCCCTGCATTCTCAGCATTTCCTGGATCTTTTTGGACAGGCTCTTCCGGTGGCTTATCTTGGTCTGTCTGCAGCTAAAGGGCTTGGGGTAGCCGATGGTGACAAAATCAAAGTGTTCAATTCCACAGGGCAGCTGATCTGTACCGCAAAGGTGGAGGCGGATCAGAGTCCGGAGCTCGTTTTAATCCATGAAGGCTGGTGGCTGCAAAAAGGCGGCGGCGTCAATCAGCTGGTTGCGGAACGCGCCGCGGGGATGGGGCTGCACGCGGCTTATTATGAAGTCAATTGTAATGTGACTAAATGTAATGGGTAGGAGCATCTTTAATGAAAGTGACGAGTTCGGGGGGTAGTTGACGGTGTGATCCAAGACCGATTTGGAAAGCGCGGTTCGGAGTTTTATGACTGGAGGTGTTAGCTGTGACCGAAAAAGAACTGCTGATGTTTTTCAAGTCGCTTGACCGGGCTTATTTTATTGACGGTCCCTCTAAAGCGTTGGCAGGGCTGGATCACGCGCTGCCTATAGGCTATGGGCAGACTATTTCTCAACCCAGCCTGGTGTTTGATATGACCTGGCACTTAGCCCTTGAACGTGACAGCAAAGTGTTGGAAATAGGGACGGGTTCTGGGTATCAGACGGTTTTTCTTGCGGAATTTGGCGGTTCGGTTTACACTATAGAACGTCTGCAAGAACTGGCGGTCCCAGCCAGGACGCGTCTTGAGGGGCTTGGCTACAGCAACATTCGATTCAGGATTGGGGATGGCAGCGGAGGCTGGCCTGAAGCCGCGCCTTTTGACCGCATTATAGTCACTGCGGCATCTTCCGCGGTTCCGGTTGAACTGGTTGAGCAGCTGGCAATCGGCGGAAGAATGATTTTGCCGGTGGGCATTCCCGGGGACCAGGATTTGCTTTTGGTGGTCAAGGACGCAGAGGGCGTTGTATCCCGGAGGGTATTGACCAAAGTCGTTTTTGTGGAACTGGTTGGGAAATATGGCTGGGATGGGTTTGAAGACTGAAATGATTAATAGCTGAGTGTATAGAGACTAAACTGACTTCATTTTGGGAGGGTTCAAGTGGTAAATAATATTTCATTCACAAGGGCGGAGACCTGTATGGTTATGGAGCCGCGACATAGTAACATTATGGGCAATGTTCATGGTGGAGAACTCATGAATCTGATGGACAATATTGCCGGGATAACGGCCTTCAAACACTGCAAAGGCGACGCTGTGACGGCAAGGGTGGATGAAATCGTCTTTCTAAAGCCGATCCACATTGGAGATATTGTAACGTGTGTAGGTCAGTTGACCTATGTAGGGCGAAGCTCTATGCAGATCATGGTCAGCATTTATGTCAATGACTTCAGCTCGGATGTCATGCCGGAGGCCTCTCTCAAGGCGTTTTTCACCATGGTGCATATAGTAGATGGTGTGCCGACACAGGTACCGCGTCTGGTGCCAAAAACGCCTGAGGAACATGCGTTATATGCATTGGGAGAGAAGAAGTACTTAGAGATTAAGGCGAAGTATTGAAAGTGGAAAGCGGAGTCGCCGGCATACGCCTATTGAAACTCGGTGTCAGACACCGAGTTTATTTTTTTGGAAACTGGGTGTCTGACACCCAGTTTTCCATCAGACACCGAGTTTTCCATTTTGCAGACAAATAAAAAAAGGTCCATTTCAGTTGCGAAATGGGCCTTTTTGAATGTTAATTTAATTATTTAACAGGAACAACAACTTCAACTCTGTTTTTGTAAGCTTCGCCAACTGCGCCGAGGAAATCGCCATGTGCGTCGCGGATGGACATAGTTGCACCGGAGACGACATCAGCAAGTGCAGCTTTTTCTTCAGCTGTTAAAGCAGCAAGTTTGGCAAGATCCGCTTCGTTAGTTGTCGTTGCTTTGATTGGACGACCTGCGGCGGTTGTATTTTTACCAAACCACTGCTCGAGTTCCATGACAGTTTTGCCTTTGAAGAACTCTTGGAAGAAGTCCATTTGCTTGTACCATTCATTTGCTGGATTCATGTGATAAGTATCGCCGCGTTGGCGCTTAGTGAGCCAGTTGTTGACTTCAGCAGCAGCGGATTCAGGAGTGTTGGTTGAAACGCCGACGACCTTCTCAGTTGTATGGTCGGTGACGTTATAACCTGCTTGACCCGGCCAGCCGGAGAAGTGAGGCATTGAAGCGCCGTCATAGTTAGGGGAAGAGACTTCGTAACCGTCTATGTAGACATTGAGAATTCTGCCGGCTGAGTCAAAAGTAGCGGCGGCCATTGCGACGTTGAAACTATAGACTGGCACTTCTTCGCTGTCTTTGCCAGGGCCGTTTCTAAATGCGACTTTATAGCCAATGCCTTGATAAACCTTGATGACACTGTCAGTTGCCGCAGGAGCTGCAGGGGCTGTGGTGCTGGCTTTACGAAGAAGTTTTTGGCCAACGTAGATCAGGTTGATATTCTTGACTTGAGGATTGAGAGCAACCAACTCGCTCAGGGTCATCCCGTGTTTGACGGCGATTTTGTACATAGTGTCGCCGCTGACGACAACGTGGTACTCTCCACCATCCATTGCTGGCATAGCAACTGGGGTGGTAGTTTTAACCGGAGCAGGAGCAGGTGAGCTTGGTACGCTTGGCTGTGCTGGCTCTACCCATGGCGGAGATGCAGAAGTAGTGCTGTCTGCCGCAAGTGACATAGGCGCGAAGACGATCGCGGATGTCAAAAGCATCAATAGTGCCAGGGCTCTTGCTAGATTCTTTTTCAAACGTATTACCTCCTCTTGAATTTTTTCAGGTTGTCCTCAGTTTAATTAATGTTGTGAAAATGTTGACAAATCAAGTTGAAGACGACCTGATTTACATAAAAATTGTAACACAATTGTTACTTCATAACCACAATTTACCTGGTTTTTTCTGTTAACAATATGAACAAAACTCTGTAACGGCAACACTTTCGAGTGATTTTATGTTAGTGATTGGCGAAAATAATAGTTAGAATATTCAGATATCAAGAGTTACAAACATATCAAACTCTATTTGGATATTTTCAGAGACATGGATGTAACGCCTTGGTAACGCGACATTTTTAATGCAGGTGGTTTAATCTCTTTCATCCATAGGAGCATTGGCTGTAACTATTCTGTAATGCGCGTTGAAGGTTAGTCAGCTATGATAGGGATGCATGATGTCATTTGTGTGGGGGATTCTTGAAATGCTCAACCTGTATTCATTCGCCATTTTGTAAAAAATAGGAATCGGGAAGGTGCTGTTATGAAGGAGATTAAAGGGACACTTGTTAGACGACTGCAAGGCCTCATTAAGGCTGCGGAGAGGTTTCCGGTCTCAGTTGCCGGGTTTGCTGCAGCGCTGCTGGTGGTGTATGCCATCATAGGCGAAGATCTGGATCCGCCGCTGATCATGCAAAAAATGGTGTTCACTCTAGTTATTGGCGCTGTTCTTGGGATAGCGATTCAATTTACGGTTGAGAGCTTTGACGGGCTTTCTTCCCGCAGGGTGGCGGCTTACGTTGCCGGTCTGCTTCTGACTTTGGGATATTTTCTGATTCTGCTGCCGGCATCGGAGATCAGCGACGCAGTGGTGATCCGAAGCCTGGTGACGGGGTTCGCCTTGATCTGCGTGGTGCTGTGGTTGCCTTCTGCAGGCGGGAGAGAGGACTTTAACCGTGTTGCGCTGACCTATGTCAAAACCTTCGCCACGTCCTGGCTTTATGCGGCGGTGCTTTCGGCGGGGTTTGCAGCTGTGATCGCGACCGTTGACATTTTGTTGTTTGAAGTCAGCGATGAGGCGTATGCTTATTCTATGGCGACGGTGTGGATTTTATTTGCACCAGTGTACTTTATGTCGCTGCTGCCGCGCTTTGACCATCGGCAAAACGCTCTTGAGAATGGTTCTGGCGCTGACCGCTCAGGTGGGGCTGGCGCGTTTGATTATCCAAGATATCTGGAGATTCTGGTCTCTTACATAGCGGTGCCTCTGGTGGCGGTGTATACGGCGGTGCTGGCGGCTTATTTGGGGAAGATTCTGGTGACTCAGGTCTGGCCTTCGGGGCAGCTGGGACCTATGGTGCTTTTGTATTCTGCTGCCGGGCTGCTAATTTTTGTAATGGCCAGCCTTCTGGACAATGGATTTGCGAAAGCCTACACGCGGGTGTTTCCAAAGGTGCTGATCCCGGTAGTCATTTTGCAGCTGATCTCGGTGGGCATACGGCTTGAGGCGTACGGTGTGACGGAATCCAGGTACTATGTCGCGCTCTTTGGCGTTTTCTCGCTGGCTGCGGGACTAATGCTGAGTTTCAGCCCGGTTTCGAAGAACGGCAGGGTGGCGCTGCTGGCAGCAGTGTTCGCGCTGGGGTCAATTCTTCCGCCGGTGGATGCGTTCACGGTGTCCCGAAACAGTCAAATTGGGCGGCTTGAGGGGCTCCTGGCCGCGGAGGGGATGCTGGTCAATGGCGAGCTGGTGGCAAAGGCAGAAGCCTCAGAGCTTACAAAGACTGAAACGACGAGTATTGTGAACTATCTGCAGGGTTCAGGCGGGTTGGATTACGTAGAGTGGCTGCCTGAGGATTTTAAAGCTTATGAGGATTTTGCGCGGACGTTTGGGTTTGAGCGTACTTTTGAACCGGCAGGTGGTCAGCGTTACGCCATGGTATCGCTGGATCCGGGGGTGGCCCTCGAGGTTGAGGGGTTTGATCGACTGCTGTCTTTTGAAGTGGCGCGGTACGAAAAAGAAATGGAGCCTCAGTCCCAGAGTATAGAGTTGGCTGGTGAAACTTATGAAGTCAAGGTGACGCGAACCACACCGGAGGATGCCGTGGTAAAGTTGGTAACGCCGGTTGGGGATGAGGTTCTGGCGATTGCTTTGGAGGATGCGGTAAACAGTATTGCGCCTGAAATGGGTGCATTTAAGGAATTGATGCTGCCGGAGGCTATGACGGTCGCGGTCGAAAACGACCAGTTCAGGATGTCGGTGGTGTTCCGGGGGATTCATCTGTATGAGATGGGTCAAGGGGAAATTGCCTCGGATTACAGCTTTTATGTGTTAGTGGGAAATAAATAAAAATAAGTCAGTGCCGATTAGCCCTTTTGGGCTGTGGACACTGACTTATTTTATTTTTTGATTATAGATCCACGACGGTATTAAGGCCTTTGTCTTTCAATATCTGCAGCGCTTTTTCCTGGTTGTCGGTCTTGAAGACGACATAAGGCATTTCGCGGCGGCGCATGACAAAGGAGTAAATGTATTCGATGTTGATGCCGTTGTCGCCCATGATGTGGAAGAGCTCGTTCAGGCTGCCGGGTTTGTCGATGGGCTCGACAGCTATGACTTTGCTGAGTTTGGCGACGAAACCATCGGCCTTCAAGTCTTTGAGGGCTTCTTCGGGCTTGTCGACGACGATGCGGACAATGCCAAATTCGGTCGTGTCAAAGACGGCGATGGCCCGGATATCAACGCCATAACGGTAAAGTGCGTCTGTGACGGCGGCGAGGGCGCCATGGCGATTTTCAACGAAGACGGATAGTTGATCGATGAGCATTATTTTACCTCCCTCATATCGATGACGCGTTTGGCCTTACCTTCGAAGCGCGCCAGGGTGCGCGGCTCGTGCAGGTGGATTTTGGCGTCGATGCCTAATACGGTACGAAGTCTCGAACGGATGGTTTGTTTAAGGGCTTCAAGCTGGCCAAAGGATTCGAGCAGGTTGTCGTCAATGAGCTCGACGTCGATTTCGATCTTGTCCAGATAGCCTTTCTTGAAGACTTTGATCTGGTAGTGCGGGCCAATGCCTTCAGTGTTGAAGAGGACTTCTTCGATTTGGGACGGGAAGACGTTGACGCCGCCGAGGATCAGCATGTCGTCTGTGCGGCCTTGGATTTTGGCCATGCGGACGGTGGTGCGGCCGCAGTCGCAGGTTTCGTAATGGAGGGAGGTGATGTCTTTGGTTCGATAGCGGATAAGAGGCAGGGCTTCTTTGGTGACGGTGGTGATGACGAGCTCGCCGACTGAGCCTGGAGGCAGGACTTCCAGGGTCTCTGGGTCTATGATCTCCGGGATGAAGTGGTCTTCTGAAATATGCATGCCGCAGAGGGCTTTGCATTCGCCGGAGACGCCGGGGCCAATCAGTTCGCTCATGCCATAGTTTTCGGTGACGAAGATACCCCAAGCGTCCTGGAGCTCGCGGCGCATGGCTTCGGTGGAGCCTTCGCCGCCGAAGAGGCCCCATTTGAGCTTTAAGTCTTTCTTGGGATCAATGCCCATGGACTTGGCGACTTCGGCCATATGTAAAGCGTAGGAAGGTGTGCCGATGAGGGCGGTTGTTCCAAAGTCCTGCATGATCATAATCTGCTTTTCGGTATTGCCGCTGGATATTGGGATAACGGAGGCGCCGACGCGTTCGAGACCCTGGTGAAGGCCAAATGCGCCGGTGAACAGGCCATAGCCAAAGGAGACCTGAGCTGTGTCCTCTGCTGAGACGCCTGCCATGGTGACGATGCGGGCGATCAGCTCGGTCCAAGTCTCCATGTCATTTTTGGTGTAGCCTACCACGGTGGGTTTGCCGGTGGTGCCTGAGGAGGCATGATAGCGGACGACTTCCTTTTGGGGGACGGCGAAGAGTCCGAAGGGGTAGTTGTCCCGGAGGTCATTTTTGACTGTCAGAGGCAGCTTTTTAAGGTCCTCCAGAGACTGAATGTCTTCTGGATTAATGCCGAGCTCATTTAGCTTGGCGCGGTAATGGGGAACGTGGTCATAGACGCGGCGGACAGTCTGCTTCAGCCGTTCGAGCTGAAGCTTTTCCATCTGATCGCGCGCCATGGTTTCATAGGTGCTCCAGATCATGCTTGATACCTGCCTTTCACTATTTTATAAATTTTATTGTTCTTTAAAGAATACCTTTTGGGGATTTGATTGGCAAGCGGTGAATTTTGAAAGATTGTGAAAGAATTTGGAAGGTTAATGGCAGTTTGGGGCGGGGGGTGAGGCTTGGTGGGACTGATTGAAGGCAACGTGGATGATAAGCATTCTCGCATGCTCTGGCACCGAAATGATTTGAGTGTCAGACACCGAAATGAACTGAGTGTCAGACACCGAAATGAACTGAGTGTCAGACACCGAAATGAACTGAGTGTCAGACACCGAAATGAACTGAGTGTCAGACACCGAAATGAACTGAGTGTCAGACACCGAGTTTGATTGAGTGTCTGACACTCAATCAATAACTGTCCGCGTCACCAACCTGAAAAAAGTTTGAAATCAGGATTTTAGACAAAATCATACAACCGACTGAAAAATTATGGAAAACTAGTTTTTTCAATGGTTTGAACGTGTAAACAAAAATAAAAATGCAAGATAAAATGCAAAAAATATCATATTCGGTGACAAAACAATAAAATTATGAAATATTACTTGCAATTTAATAAGAATATGATATTCTCATATCAAACAAAGCGATCCACTTCAAAGTGAAAACGGAGGCATAAGAATGACGAATACGGTTGTACTTGGAGTCATAGGCGCGGACTGTCATGCAGTCGGCAACAAAATTTTGGATTACGCATTCAGCAAAGCGGGCTTCAACGTGGTAAACATTGGTGTCCTATCTTCCCAGGAGGAATTCATCAACGCTGCGGAAGAAACCGGTGCGAAGGCCATGATCATCTCGTCTCTCTACGGCCACGGCGAGATCGACTGCCGCGGACTCAGAGAAAAATGTGACGAGGCGGGTCTCGACGACATGCTCCTCTACGTCGGCGGAAATCTGGTCGTCGGCAAACACGACTGGGAGGAAGTCAAAGAGAAATTCCTCGCTATGGGCTTCAACCGTGTCTACCCACCGGGTGCAGACCCGGAGCAAGGCATCCGCGACCTGAGGGACGACCTCAAGCTTCCTAAGCCAGAATAGCCTCGAAAGGGGTCTTTAAAGTGAACAATTACTTACTCATCGATTTTGGCAGCACCTACACCAAGCTGACAGCCGTGGATTTAAACGCTGAAGCCATCCTGGGCACTGCCAAAAGCTATACTACTGTCGAAACCGATATCATGACGGGCTATGAAGCCGCGCTGGTCGAGCTGAAAGCGACCCTCGCAGCAAAAGGCCGCCCGGACCTTGAGTTCGACCGAAAACTGGCATGCTCCTCGGCGGCAGGTGGCCTTAAAATGGTGGCCATAGGACTGGTCCAGGAGCTGACAGCGGAGGCGGCCAAGCGGGCGGCCCTCGGCGCAGGCGCACGAGTGCTGCAAGTCTTCGACCACGATCTGACCCGTCGGGACATCGAAAAAATAGCAGCCCTAAAACCGGACATGCTCCTGCTGGCAGGCGGCACGGACGGCGGCAATCAGACCTGCATCCTTCACAACGCAAAGCGCCTCGCGGAGGCGAAGCTTCCGGTCCCCATCGTCGTGGCCGGCAACAAATCCGCCATGGATGACATCGACGACTTATTTAAAGAAGCTGAGCTCATCTACAGCATGTCCGACAATGTCATGCCAAAGCTCAATGTGCTCAACGTCGACCCAGCCCGCGAGGAAATCCGGGAAATCTTCATGCAGCGCATCACCCACGCCAAAGGCATCCACACCGCCACCGGCATGATCGACGACATTCTCATGCCGACCCCGGCAGCGGTCCTGAAGGCCGCTGAGCTCCTGTCGAAAGGCACCGATCTGGAGGACGGCATAGGCACCCTGGTCATGGTGGACATAGGCGGCGCAACCACAGACGTCTACTCCATCTGCGACGGCGAGCCGACTCAGCCGGGCGTGACGCAAAAGGGGCTCGAGGAGCCCTTCGCCAAACGCACCGTCGAAGGCGACCTGGGCATGCGCTACTCGGCACTGTCACTCAAGGAGGCCGCCGGATCCAAACGCATCCGCGCCTACCTGAAAGATGATTTAGCCGATGTCGACGCTGCCTGCCGTCACCGCAGTCTGCAGCCAGACATGATCCCGCAGTCGCCCGAGGAACGTCACATGGACGAAGCCATTGCCAAAGCTGCAGTCGCCCTCTCCGTAGAACGCCACGCAGGCTGCCTCGAATCCTATTACTCGCCCATGGGGGTCGTGATTTCACAGCTCGGCAAAGACCTCGGCAACGCAGCGGCTTTTATAGGCACAGGCGGTGTCTTGGTCGCCAGCGAAAATCCTAAAGCCATATTGCAGGAAGGACTTTACGACCAGGAGACACCCACGAGCTTAAGACCTAAATCACCGGCCTTCAAGCTGGACCAGGACTACATCCTGTCGGCCATGGGACTGCTCTCGCAGGACCATCCCGACACTGCGCTCAGAATCATGAAGCGGCATATCGTGACGCTCTAACTTATAGGGGGATACAAAATGGAACTCAAAAATAAGAAATTGTCCATGGACGAATTTTTACGCATCCGCGAAGAAGTCCTCAAGCAGTGGCCGACCGGCGAAGGCATAGATCTCGAAGCCAACGTCGCTTTTCTGAAGCAAGTGCCGGAGCACAAAAGCTTCCCTGCGAAGCTTCGCTGGGCGAAGGAAAACGGCATCACGCTGGCACAGCCTCGTGCCGGTGTCGCGCTCATCGACGAGCACATCCAGCTCCTCAACTTCCTTCACACTGAAGGCGGCGCGGACCTGCTGCCAAGCACTATCGACAGCTATACCAGACAAAACAAATACAACGAATGCGAACGCGGCATCACGGAAAGCCGCAGAGAGGGACGCTCTCTCCTGAACGGCTTCCCGGGCGTCAATCATGGCGTTCACGGCTGCAGAAAAGTCTTCGAATCCGTCAATCTGCCGCTCCAAGCACGTCACGGCACACCGGATGCCCGCCTTCTTTCCGAAATCATCCACGCGGCCGGCTGGACCTCCAATGAGGGCGGCGGCATTTCCTACAACATTCCTTACGCAAAGAAAGTCAGTCTCGAGAAGACTATTACAGACTGGCAGTACTGCGACCGCCTCGTCGGCTACTATGAAGAGCAAGGCATTTCCATTAACCGCGAGCCGTTCGGTCCGCTGACAGGAACGCTGGTACCGCCAAGTATGTCCAATGCTGTGGCGATCATCGAAGCGCTCCTCGCGGCAGAGCAGGGCGTCAAGAATATCACCGTGGGCTACGGCCAGTGCGGCAACCTGGTTCAGGACGTCGCGGCCATCAGAGCCCTCGAAGATCAGTGCAATGAATACTTAATAGCTTCCGGCTATAACAACGTTTACCTGACCACCGTCTTCCACCAGTGGATGGGCGGCTTCCCGCAGGATGAGTCCAAAGCCTTCGGCGTCATCTCTTTGGGCGCGATCGCAGCTTCCCTGGCGGGTGCTACCAAAGTTATCGTCAAGACACCTCACGAAGCTTACGGCGTTCCTACCAAAGAAGCGAACGCTCAGGGCATCAGAGCCACAAAGATGGTCCTCAATCTCCTTCAGGAGCAGAAAATGCCGCTCAGTATCCAGCAGATCAACGAGAGCCGCATGATCAAAGCCGAAACCCAGTGCATCATTGACAAAGTCCTTGAACTGGGTGATGGCGACCTCGCCATCGGTACAGTCCGAGCCTTCGAAGCCGGCGTTCTGGACATTCCATTCGCCCCATCTGTCTACAATGCAGGCAAAATGATGCCAGCCCGTGACAATGACGGCGCGATCCGTTACCTCGACTTTGGCAACGTGCCGTTCTCTGATGAGATCAAAGAATTCAACCGAAATAAGCTCGAAGAGCGCGCCATGTACGAGCATCGCGAAGTCGACTTCAAAATGACCATTGATGACGTTTATGCCGTCAGCAAGGGCAACCTGATTGGTCGGCCTGAAACGGAGACAGACGCAGCGAAGAGCATTAAAAAATATCTCTATAAAACCGAATAGCAGAAGGGGTAAGGTGGATATCATGAAAATTATTGATGTGGTTTGTGCGCCAGGAAGAACTGGCTTCTATTTTGACGATCAAAGAGCCATAAAAAAAGGCGCGACGCTGGATGGCTTTGCTTACCAGGGCGCGACCATGACACCGGGTTTCCATGCCATCCGCGTAGCTGGTGAAGCGATTTCAGTCATGCTGATCCTCGAGGACGGCCAAGTGGCTCACGGAGATTGCGCCGCGGTTCAATATTCCGGCGCCGGCGGCCGCGATCCGCTCTTCATTGCGGCTGACTTTATTCCAGTCATTGAAAAAGAAATCGCTCCTAAGCTGATTGGCATGGAGCTCACTTCCTTTAAACCTTTGGCGGAAGCTTTTGATAAGATGGAGATTAACGGAAAACGCATGCACACAGCGATCCGTTATGGCATTACTCAAGCCCTTCTTGACGCGGTAGCGAAAGCGCAGCGCATAACTATGGCTGAAGTCGTCCAAAAGGAATACAACACAGGCGTTGATATCAAACGCATCCCTATATTCGCCCAATCCGGCGATGATCGCTATGACAACGTCGATAAAATGATCATCAAAGGCATTGACGTCATTCCACACGCTTTGATCAACCACGTTGAAACGAAGCTGGGCCGCCAGGGTGAGCTGCTTTATGCTTATGTGGAATGGCTCAGAGACCGCGTCATCAAACTCAGAGCGGATGAAACCTATAATCCTATTTTCCATATTGACGTTTACGGGACCATCGGCATAGCCTTTGAAAATGATCTGGCTAAAATGACAGATTATATCGAGACTCTGGCAAAAGCTGCGGCGCCGTTCCAGCTTCGTATTGAAGGCCCTATGGACGTGGATGACCGCGAAAAGCAGATGCACGCGCTGAAAGACCTCTGCGCCATGATAGACGCCCGCGGCATTCCGGTGGAGATCGTCGCGGACGAATGGTGCAACACGCTGGAAGACGTCAAGTTCTTCGCTGACAATAAGGCGGGTCATATGCTTCAGGTTAAGACGCCGGATCTTGGCGGCGTCAATAATATCATTGAAGCGCTGCTTTACTGCCGTGAAAAGAATCTCGGAGCCTACAGCGGCGGCACATGCAACGAGACGGCCCGCTCGGCGGAGATCACGACACAGATCGCGATTGCCTGCGACGCATCTCAAGTGCTTGCAAAGCCGGGCATGGGTGTTGACGAAGGCTTCATGATCGTCAATAATGAAATGAACCGCGTTGTGGCCCTCGCGGCGAGACGCCAGCGCGCGTAGTGAATGCACAACTAAACAGTATGTGATTTTCAGCAGGGTCTGGGTAAAGGTGAACCGTCAGGAAAGTGATGGCTAAACCCGCCCGGACCCTGCGTCTGCATTAGGAGGCCCGGGGCTTGGTCTCGACTTTCGGTAAAGGATTAAAATTTTTTTTGCCGATGGTCGGTGCCGCCTAAACTTTTAACAAGTGACATTGTTTTTGCTATGGAAAACCCATTTTAATGAGGTGAAGCGATTGAAACAGATCCACGTCAATAATATTACAGAAGCGGTGAAAAACAGTTGTCTGGAAGCGAACTACCGGCTGCCGTCGGATGTCATGAACGCGCTGGAAACGGCGGCCGCATCCGAGCCTTTCAAGCCTGCCGCAGGGATCCTAAACCGAATTGTCGAAAACCACCATCTCGCTGCCAAGGGTGTCTATCCCATCTGCCAGGATACAGGGATTGTCTTTGTACTGGTCGAGCTGGGTCAGGAGGTCCACATTGAGGGGGGCTCGCTGGAAGAGGCCATCAACGAGGGTGTCCGCCAGGGTTACGGCCAGGGTTTTCTGAGGAAATCCGTGGTTGGGGATCCGATTCAGCGGGTCAATACCGGCGACAACACACCGGCGGCGATCCAGTGGCGCGTGGTGCCCGGGGATCAGCTGCGGGTCGTCATTGCGCCAAAAGGCTTTGGCTCGGAAAATATGAGCCGGCTTAAAATGCTCAAACCCTCAGATGGGCTTCAAGGCGTTGAGGACTTTATCCTGGAGACGGTGGAACTGGCTGGCTCCAACCCGTGCCCGCCTATTGTCATAGGTGTTGGTATTGGCGGGACCTTTGACCTGGTGGCGGGTCTGGCGAAGCGGGCGCTGATGCGTCCGCTGGATGAGGCGCATCACGATCCGTATTATCAGGCACTGGAAGCATCGCTTTTGGAAAAAGTCAACGCAACGGGGATTGGGCCTCAGGGCTTTGGCGGAAAAACCACGGCGCTGGCCGTGCGAATTGAAGCTTATCCTACCCATATCGCCGGGCTGCCGGTAGCGGTCAATATAAACTGTCACGCGGCAAGACACGTGGAATTTACCTTATAAGGAGGCGGGTTTTTATGATGGAGAAAACTGAAAACATTCAAAAAGATATCCGCATTACGGCGCCTCTTTCCCGTGAGCAGGCTTTGGAGCTGAAGGCAGGGGATTCCGTGCTGATCAGCGGCGTGATTTATACGGCTCGGGACGCGGCGCACAAGCGCATGGTGGAGACCCTCGACCAGGGCGGGGATCTGCCCTTCGACGTGCGGGACGCCATTGTGTATTACGTGGGACCGTCTCCTGCGAGACCGGGCAATGTCATAGGCTCTGCGGGTCCGACGACCTCGGGCCGCATGGATGCTTACGCGCCGCGGCTGCTGGATTTGGGGCTGCGGGGCATGATTGGAAAAGGCGCTCGAAATCAAGGGGTTATTGACGCCATTGTTCGAAATGAGGCGGTTTATTTTGCGGCTATTGGTGGCGGTGCGGCGGTGATTGCGGACAGTATCAAGTCCATGGAAGTGATTGCCTTTGAAGAGCTGGGCGCGGAAGCGGTGCGCAGACTGGAGGTCGTGGATCTTCCTGCGATTGTGGCCATAGACAGCACAGGCGCGAATTATTATGACATTGGACGCCGGGCTTATCTCGCGGAGCGGGATGGCGCTGCAGGTGATGTTACTGATGCTGCAGGTGCCGGGGAAGGTGACGAGGTATGAGGGTGACCAGAACAGCCAAAGCCGGAACTCTGGAGTCCAATGACATCTTTATTATGGTGTCGCCTTCAGAGGCCGAAGGGGTGACCCTGGAGCTCCAGAGCATTGTCCTGGCTCAGTTTGGCCGTCAGATCCGGGAAACTATTTTGAGGACTGTGGCGGCGCGGGGTGTGACTCAGATCAGCATTCTGGCTCAGGACCGGGGCGCGCTGGATTATACTATTGAAGCCCGGGTTGAAACGGCCCTTGACAGGGCGCTGGCGGAACCGGGGGTGATCCTGTGAAGCGGCTTCGAAGAACTATGCTTTTTGTGCCCGGCAACAATCCCGGTATGATTCAGAGTGCCAGCGTGCTGGGCGCGGACTCGGTCATCCTGGATCTTGAGGACGCCGTTAGTCTCAGCGAAAAGGACAGCGCGAGAAAGCTCGTGACTAAGGCCCTTCGAAGCTGGTCTTTCAAGACCACAGAGGTGACGGTGCGCATCAATCCAATCACGACGGTGTATGGGCCTCTCGACCTGGAGGCCATGCTGGAGGTTCAGCCGGACATTTTGCTGATTCCCAAGGCAGAAGTGGCGTCTATTCAGGAAGTTGAGGCGCGGATTTCAGCCTATGAGGCGGCTAAGCTTGGCGGCGAGGCGGTGCGGACCAAGCTCTTTGCTTTGATTGAGAGTGCTGCAGGCGTCGAGCATGTTCACGAGATCCTGGCGTCGTCGCCGCGGCTTGTGGGAGTTCTGTTTGGCGGCGAGGATTATACCTCGGATATGGGGGTTGCCAGAACTATGGGCGGCATGGAAATTGAATATGCGCGGAATAAGGTGGCGGTAGCCTGCAAGGTCCATGGGGTGGACGCGGTGGATACGCCGTTTACGGATGTGGACAACCACGAGGGGCTGCTGGCGGATGCGCGCAAGGCGAAAGCCATGGGCTTTACCGGCAAGGCGGCGATCAACCCGCGTCAGGTGGGCATCATTCACAAAGGCTTCGCGCCGGATCCGGTGGAGGTGCGGTATGCCCTCAGAGTGCTGGAAGCCATGGAAGAAGCCGAGGCAGAAGGTAAAGGCGTCTTCTCGCTGGACGGCAAGATGGTGGATGCGCCAATTATTCAGCGGGCCCGCCAGATGGTGGCCCTGGCGGAGAAGCTCGGGATGGTTAAGGGTTCAACTGCTTCAAAGGATGAAAAAAACGCAAATGATTCTCTAGAAGGAGGCTTGGTGTGATGCATGGTATTGAGTTTGAAATTGCGCCTGCGTCAGGGGAAACCCGACGCCAGCCGCTTCCTGAGTATATCGAGGGCTATGGCGAGGTGCGGGCCTTTGAAGGGGCGTTTGCCAATGTTGGGGTGGGAATTTCTGACCATCGGCCAAGGCGTTCTAAATCTGTGCGTCCCGGGCAGACGAAGTTTCTGGCAACTATTGAGGAAGCGCTGGATCGGGCCGGGCTGCGTGACGGCATGACGCTGTCCTTTCACCATCATCTGCGCAACGGCGACCATGTGCTCAACCTGGTTATGGAAGCGGTCGCGCGGCGGGGTGTGCGGGATCTGACCCTGGCGGTCAGCTCGATTTTTCCGGTCCACGAGCCTCTGGTGGCGCTGATCGACGCGGGCGTCGTGACGGGCCTGGCGACGAACTATATGTCTGGACCGGTGGCGAAGGCGGTGTCCCAGGGGCGGCTGAAAAAGCCGGCGGTCATGATGACCCATGGCGGACGGCCCCGGGCCATTGAGAGCGGCGATTTGCCTGTCGACATTGCGTTTATAGCTGCGCCATGCTCGGATCCGTATGGCAACTGCAACGGCGTCCGTGGCAAGTCGGCCTGCGGGGCGCTGGGCTACGCGGTGGCGGATGCCCAGTATGCGGAGGTGGTGGTGGCGATCACGGATCACCTGGTGGCGTATCCTGCGTCGCCGGCTGAAATCACGCAGACCATGGTGGATTATGTGGTGGAGGTGCCGTCGATTGGGGATCCCCAGGGCATTGTCTCCGGCACCACGCGCATTACCCGGGATCCGGTGGGTCTGGCGATTGCCCATAAAGCGGCCCAGGTCATTCATGCATCGGGACTTCTCGAGGACGGCTTCTCCTTCCAGACCGGTGCTGGCGGCACGTCGCTGGCGGTAGCGGCGGAGCTCAAGGACATGATGAAAGAGGCCGGGATTGTTGGGAGCTTCGCGGCCGGCGGGATCACCGGCTACCTGGTGGATATGCTGGAGGAAGGCTTGTTCAACAATCTGCTGGACGTTCAGTGCTTCGACCTCAGGGCAGTTGAGTCTTACAGAGACAACCCAAGACATTTGCCGATGGACGCTTCCATGTACGCCAATCCCTTCAGCAAGGGTGCCGTTGTCAATCAGCTGGATGTGATGATCCTGGGGGCGACGGAAATTGACCTGAACTTCAACGTCAACGTCACGACGGGCTCTGACGGCACCATCATGGGCGGCTCCGGCGGCCACAGCGATACGGCGGCCGGCGCGAAGCTGGCCATGGTGGTCACGCAGCTGGTCAAAGCCAGACTGCCAATCGTCCGCCGTCACGTCACCACCATTACAACACCGGGTGAAACGGTGGATGTGTTAGTAACGGATCATGGCATTGCGGTGAATCCGGCGCGGCAGGATTTGATTGCTGCTTTGGAAGCGTCTGGACTTAAAGTGGTTACGATTGGGGCCCTGCTGGCTTTGGCGGAGTCCATGACAGGCATTCCGGATGAAGTAACCTTTAGCGATGACATAGTCGCCGTGGTGGAATACCGGGATGGTACTGTGGTGGATGTTGTGAGAAGAACGAAGTAGGTTGGGGAAGAAAGAAGAAAAGAATTGAGAGAAATGGTAGAAACCCTATCGCGGGAAGTCCGGTGCGACTTCCCGCGATAGGGTTTCTTTTTTGAAAGTGTGCCCAACGACCTTCGCTGCGAAATATTACAGAATTATTACCGCAACTGACACTGAATCGAAGTGAGTGTCAGACACCGAACTTAAATGAGTGTCAGACACCAAACCTGAACGAGTGTCAGACACCAAGTCAGATTGAGTGTCTGACACCAAAACTGAACGAGTGTCAGACACCAAATCAGATTGAGTGTCTGACACCCAACCTGAACTGGAAAATGGCGTGCCATTTTCCTTCCTTTTTCATTTCTTTGGTTGAAATCTTGCAATTCACACAAAATCAAAATTCATTTTATAAAACTTTGTGAGGAGACGCATTGTGTATAAATGATCATTTGTATATAAATATACAATATGGCACATTGTATACAATCTGCTAAAAAACGAACAAATATTGTTTTTATATGTGTAATTGTTTGTTTATTTGACAATAAATCTCTGAAAAAAGTCAATTGTTAATGAAAAAGCACTTGACAACGGAAGTGAACGACTCTAAAATCATATACTATATTAACAAAGCGCGCTCATAATTATGCATTGATGCAAAAACAAGTCTAAGGTGGTGATTGTCTGTAAATGAATACAAAGGAATCGGAAATTTCATTTATCAGCTATTTTACGTTACGTCCTATTTGCAAGCTAAACTTGCAGACTTCACCGAATCATACTGGAAGTCAGCGCTAAAATTCGGAATGAACTTCAAACCGCAAACCATAAAGCGATCAGGTTTGTGAGTGTCAACCATCGGCGTGCTTTGGCTCTTGAAATGGGCATGCCAAACAGAAGAGGAGGGAACTGTCAAATGGATACCATGATCCTGAATACCATGTGGGTTTTAATCGCCAGTGTTTTTGTTTTCCTGATGCACGCAGGCTTCGCTATGGTCGAGGTCGGATTTACGCAATCGAAAAACGCCGTCAACATCATCATGAAAAACTTCGTAACGGTGTCCATAGGCGTTCTCGGATATTATGTCGTGGGGTACGCCTTGATGTATGGGACGGATGTCAGCGGCCTGATCGGCAGCGATCAGTTTGTGCTGATGGGCTCGCCGGAGTCGGTCGCCGGGATTTCCTTTGACGTCTTTTTCTTCTTTCAGGCGATCTTCGCGGCGACCTGCGCGACCATCGTTTCAGGCGCCATGGCGGAACGCACGAAATTTTTCTCTTACGTGGCCTTTTGCGTCGTCGCGACAACGGTCATCTACCCTTTGATAGGCCACTGGATCTGGGGTGGCGGATTTCTTTCCAGTGTGGTCGGATTCAGAGACTTCGCAGGCGGCACGGCAGTTCACGCGGTCGGCGGGTTCTGCGCGCTGATTGGCGCCATTATGGTTGGACCGAGAAACGGTAAATATAAAAACGGGGTACCGCGTGCGATCCCGGGACACAACATTCCGCTAGGCGCGCTGGGCGTCCTGATCCTCTGGTTTGGATGGTTCGGCTTTAATCCGGGCAGCACGCTGGACATCACGTCACCAGCGACTGCGCACGCCGCAGTGACGACCCTGATCAGCGGCGCGGCAGCCACCATTGCGGCCATGATTTTGAGCAATGTCAAATATGGCAAGCCTGACGCAGGCCTGACCCTCAATGGCGCTTTAGCGGGACTGGTCGGGATCACTGCGGGCGCCAACCAGATTTCGTTTGCCGGCGCAATCCTAGTAGGCGCGGTCAGCGGCGTGCTGATGCTGCTTGCAGTTGAATACATTGACACGAAGCTGCGCATAGATGATCCGGTGGGCGCGATTTCAGTCCACGGCGTCTGCGGCGTCTTTGGAACGCTGGCAGTGGGCGTGTTGTCCATGGACGGCGGCCTCCTCTATGGCGGCGGGATGACGCTGCTGACCGCTCAGATCATTGGTGTTGGGATCAGCGCGACGGTGGCCATGGGGCTGGCCTTCCTGACTTTTGTGGGGATTAAGGCGACCATCGGCCTCCGGGTTGAGGAAAGCGAGGAACTGCACGGTCTGGATGGGATCGAGCACGGCATAGCGGCATATATGGATCTTTAGAGGGAGGCGCGGACAATGGTTGAAAAGATGAGCAAAATTGAAATCATCATGAACCCTGACAAGTTTGAGGACCTGAAGGAAGCCATGAACGGGATTGGCGTGACGGGGATGACGGTGACGAACGCGCTGGGGTGCGGGCTCCAGAAGGGGCACAAGGAGTACTATCGGGGGGTTCAGGTGGAAATTAATCTGAAACAGAAGCTGAAAGTGGAGATCGTCGTGTGCGAGGTGCCCGTGGAGACGGCGATTCAGACGGCTCTAAAGATTCTGCAGACAGGGAATATTGGAGACGGCAAGATTTTTGTCTACGACGTGGTGGACGCGGTGCGCATCCGGACGGCGGAGCGGGGACCGGCGGCGGTTAAGGATCCAAAGTGATCAAGGGCAAGGCGCTCAGCCGATGGTCGCAGCCACTCCACGCGAGATTGTGAGTGACAATGACCATCGGCAAAAAGCTTTTAGAACTGGTGACACAATATACAGATACTTCCATGTTTCAACGCCTTAACGAATCCTTCCAAAAAATCAATTTGAATTTTGGAACGATTCGTAATATAGTGTTCTGAATACATAGAATTTTATGTGAACGCAGTGGACTTAAAGGGGTGTTTAATATGGGAATGAAATTTATCAAACGGTTGCCAAGTAAAGAGGAAGTCCTCGCGGAACAGCCTCTATCACTTATTTCAAAGAAGAAGAGGGACCAGCGCGTCGACGAAATCAAGGCGGTGCTGGAGGGGAAGGATGATCGCTTTCTGCTCATCATTGGGCCGTGCTCGGCGGATAACGAGGAATCGGTCTGCGACTATGTCGAGAAGCTCGCGCTGGTGCAGGAGAAGGTCAAGGACAAGCTGATCCTGATCCCACGGATTTACACCAATAAGCCGCGGACGACGGGGGCCGGATATAAGGGTATGGCCCATCAGCCGGACCCGAACAAGGAGCCGGATATCCGCCAGGGGATCCGTGCGATTCGCCAGATTCATCTGCGTGTCCTGATGGACTATGGCCTTCCGGGTGCCGATGAGATGCTTTACCCCGACAACTACTCCTATTTGGCGGATGTGTTCGCCTACAATGCAGTAGGCGCGCGGTCTGTTGAGAATCAGCAGCACCGGCTGACCTCCAGTGGGGTAGATGTGCCGATAGGCATGAAAAACCCAACCAGCGGCGACTTTTCTGTCATGCTGAACGCCATCAACGCGGCGCAGCAGGGCCACAGGTTTATTTACAGGGGCTATGAAGTGGAGTCGGACGGGAATCCCCATGCCCACGCGATTCTTCGAGGCGCTGTGGACGTTCATGGACGGAATTTGCCAAACTATCATTACGAGGATCTGATTCACTTCATTCATATGTATGACAAGTCGGGCTTCCAGAATCCTGCCATTGTGATTGACACGAATCACTCGAATTCCATGAAGAAGCATTACGAGCAGCCGCGGATCGCTAAAGAGATCCTGTTCAGCCGAAAATATGACCCGAGCATTCGAAGCATGGTCAAAGGTATGATGATCGAAAGCTATCTGGTGGGCGGGACTCAGAAGATTGGCGAGAACATTTATGGAAAGTCCATTACCGATCCTTGCCTGGGCTGGGAGGAATCCGAGCAGCTGATGTACTATATTGCGGATAATGTATAGGAAATTTAATTAGAACGTATGATTAGAAAATGGTGAAACCGGCGGCGCCCAGAAGGATTGGGCGCTGCCGGTTTTTTAATTGGAAGAGTTGAAGGAAAAATGAATAATGAACACTGATCCTTGGTGATTATTACTGATATGTTACCGTCCGCGACGAGTTGAAACTTGTCCGCGTCCCCAGATCAAAAGTTGTCCGCGCGGCCTGTGGCCTATTGTCCCCAACCCACCCTGTGGAACATCCGTCATCGAGGTACAAATCACGTGAATTGACCTCAAAGTTTTGTTAAACTATATATAAGAAAACATAAATCTCAGGAGGGCGTTATGGACAACATACTCAGAATCAATACCAGAACGAGAACGATCCAGTACGAGACTACACCTGAGTCCTATCTAAAAACCGGCGGCAGGGGCCTGATCGCGAAGATCCTGCTGGATGAAGTCGATCCAGCCTGTGAGCCCCTGGGGCGTCACAACAAGCTGATTTTCGCCATGGGCCTGCTGACAGGCACCAATGTGTCCAGTGCCAGCCGCGTCTGCATAGGCGCCAAAAGTCCGTTGACTCAGGGTATTAAGGAAAGCAATTCCGGCGGCACCACAGCTATGCGGCTTGCTCAGATGGGCTTAAAAGCCATGATTCTGGAGGAACAGCCGGAGGACGACCACTGGCACTATGTCAAAATCAGCAAAGGGGCGTGTTCTCTAGAACCTGCAGAGGCATATCTTGGCATGGGCACAGGGGAATTCTGCGACGCTATACATAAGCTTTACCCGGGCGCGGCTGTCAGCTGCATTGGTCCCGTCGGAGAAATGCTCTACAGCTCAGCGGGGATCGCAACGACAGATGCAGATCATAAGCCGGGCCGTTTCAGCGGACGCGGCGGTCTTGGCGCTGTCATGGGCTCCAAGAAAATCAAAGGGATTGTCGTTCTGGGAAAGGACACCATGCCTCTGGCGGACAAAGAGGGCTTTATGGCCGCCTTAAAGACTTACACCTCTGTGGTGAAGGATGCGCCATCCACACTCAACTACAGAACCTTGGGCACAGCTTCTATGGTGCGCATCATGAATGGTCATGGCGGCCTTCCTACCCACAATTTCAGTCTTGGCCGGTTTGATGGCATGGACCAGATCTGCGGTGAAACTATCTTTGATGTGATTACTGAAAGGGGCGGAGACGGCCGAACCTCCCACGCCTGCATGCCGGGCTGTGTGATTCAGTGCTCCAATATATACCCTGACATAGAGGGTAAAGCAATCGTTTCCCCTCTGGAGTATGAAAACTTGGGGCTCCTGGGCTCCAACCTGGGCATCTCTGACCTGGATACCGTCGCAAGGCTCAATGCTCTGTGCAACGACATGGGCATTGATACCATCGAAACCGGCGCTGCCATAGGTGTGGCCATGGAAGCGGGGGTTGCCGCTTTCGGTGACTCAGAGGCAGCCTTGGGCTTCATGGAAGATATCCGAAGAGGCACCGTTCTGGGCCGCGTACTGGGCAATGGCGCTGTGGTTACGGGTAAAGTCTTTGGGATCCGCAACGTACCGGCGGTCAACGGACAGGCTATGCCTGCCTACGATCCGCGGGCCATCAAAGGCATGGGCGTGACGTACGCCACTTCACCCATGGGCGCGGATCACACCTATGGTGCAACCGCCCGGGCTCAGATTGAACAGGCCTCAAGCGTTGGCCAAGCCGAGCTTTCCTTCAGCACCCAGAAAAACATGGCTGTTTACGATACCCTGGGTTTTTGCATCTTCTGCAGCGGCGCCGTTGGAAACCAGCATCAGCTTATAGCGGATCTGATCAACGCAAGGTATGGCTGGTCTGTGGATGTCCCGTGGCTGAAGTCGATTGGGGAAGAAACCCTTAAGAATGAGCACCTCTTCAACCAAAAGGCCGGCTTTACCAAGGCCCATTACAAAATGCCGGAGTGCTTTACCGAGCGCGTGCTGCCTGGGGTCAACACCGTCTTTGACGTGGGGCAGGAGGAACTGGAGCAGGTCGTGGAAGCGCATTTAGAAGGTCGAAGGACTCTAAAGCCATGATAGTCGTCAAAGTCCCAGGCGGCATAAAAAAAGAGGTCAGTGTCGCAGAGACGTTGACGCTGGAATGGAAACCAATGACGATCCTGCAGTGGTTGGGGCAACTGGGAATTGAAGAAAAACAGGTCGGCGCAGTGCTCGTTAACGGCAAACCAAAGAAAATGTCTCATACCCTTGAGGACGGAGATGAGGTGCAGATCCTGCCCGTCCTGAGCGGCGGATAGGGTGGAAGTGCAGCGACGTCATGAGGAAGGGGGTGTCAGCGGCGTATGCCAGTTGACACCTTCTTATGGTTATAGGTGAAAGAAAAATGACCATCGGCTGCCGATGGTCATTTCTATATACAACTAAATTTTCGTCACGCCGTCTTCAACAGCCTCTTGAAAAACACCGACTGTAGCCATACGAGACTGAGCCCGCAGAGTCCGGTCAATACCAGAAAGCCAACCCAGGCAAAGGCATAGCTGCCGGTTTGGTCATAAATCAGATTTGTGACGAGGGGCCCCGTTGTCGCGCCGGTCATCATGGTGATATTGACCAGGCCATAGACGTTGCCAAAGTCCTTGCTCCCAAAGAAGCTGCCCGTCAGGTAGGCGTTGCCGACTGTGGACATGGAGGCGGCCATGCCTACCAGGACTGAGGCGCCTACAGCGACGACGACTGCGGAAGCGTTCAGATACCCCACCATGGTCACCATCAGAGCGGAGATGCCTATCAGAATGCCGCGTCTTGCACCAAATCGGTCAAAAAAAGCGCCTAAGCTAAGCTTTCCAACCAGCATGCCAAGGGCCTGGACGGAAAACATCAGGGCAGAGAATTCTGCAGAGTAGCCCAGCTCCAGCATATAGGCAGCTATAGTCAGCTGTGAGCCGCCAATCACGACACAGAGGAAAAACATGGTGATAAAAAACATCCAGAAGGCAGGCATGACTTTGAGCTCAGAAAGCATAAAACCTGCTGGTGCTTCAGTCGCAATAGATCCGGCGGCCTCGACAGTTTTTACTGTGGCAGCTGCATCAGAAGGTCGCTTAACCAGGGGACTCAATCCCTTTTCTTCAGGACTTCGAACGGCAAACCGCCAGGTGAGCGGTAAACATACCATCAAAATGAGTCCGCCGCTTACCCAATACCCTGCCTGCCAGCCCCAGCCAGAAATGACGCCTGAGATCATGGGTGATAGCAGGGCGGTGCCAATTCCGCTTCCGGCGGCGACAAGCCCAAGGGCAAAGCCACGCCTGTCGATAAACCAGTGGTTGACCAGGAGTGAGCCCGCCAGGTTTGAGCTTCCAACGAAACCAGGTCCCAAAAGAATAGCAATCAGGTAAAATTGCCAAGTGGCCCTTGCGAAAGAAAATGAAGCGAAAGCCAGTCCGGCAAGGAGTATGAAGAGCGTCAAGCTGCGCTTCAGATGCCGGCTGCGGCTTAGTATTCTGCCCACCCAGGCGGAGGAGGCGGCTGCGGAAAGGCCCACCAGCGTAAACGTCAGGGTGAATTCACCTCGTTCAAAGCCCAGCGCTTCAGTGACGGGAAGCACAAAGAGGCTATGACAGCTCATGATGATCGAAAAGCTGACTGCCATGAGCATGAAACCGAAGAAGACGATCCACCATCCAAAAAAGAGGGGTGGCTTTTTTTGTGTTTTACCAGGATGATTCATTGAGGTAAGCCCCCCTTAAAAATAATCGACTTTGAGAATGACACGTGTCTTTGCATCCCGGTGGGGTGTGAAGTACCGGGACCATCGGCTCAAATTTATTATTTTTGGCCTGACAGCGCATCCGCCGTCTTGATGGCACGGTACATGACCTCATTTACCGGCGTGGGGACCCCGTACTGACGTCCGAGGGCCATGATTGTTCCGGACAGCATCTCGACCTCGGTCTTGCGGCCGCTCTCCAAATCGTTAAGCATGGAGGGTCGGCTCTCAGGCGGCATGGCCATCAGGACTTTGTCCCAGTTTTCAAGGTCCGTTTCGGTGAGACCAATGCCGTTTTTCTCCGTAATCCGGATCAGCTCCCACATGGCCGAGCGCATGAGGGCGTGGGCCTCAGGGATGCGCTGGAAGACACCGAAGCCGCCGCGCACGACGGCAGCCGCCTGGTTGATGCCCACGTTGACCATGAATTTGTACCACAGTTCCCTGAGCATTTTGACGGGGATAGTGTATGCAAGTCCCACCCGGTCGAAGAACGCCGCCACTGCTTTGACCTCGTCTCTTACTTCCGAATTGTCCGCGTCACCAAAGCTGACGGTGCCATACTGTGTGAAGCGGATCCGGTTTTGATCCCGGGCGCCGTCGATGCTCATCACCAGGCCATAGAGTACACGCGACCTTCCGAAGGCTGCCGCCAGACGGTCCTCGCTGGTGATGCCGTTCATCAGCGACAGAATCAGCGTGTTCTTGCCGACAAAAGGCGTCATGTCCTCAATAGCCGAGTCCAGGCCGTAGTCCTTAACTGCGACCAAAATCAGGTCTGCAGGTTCCGGGTTTGCCTCGTCCGGATCCGCCAGAGTAAAGTCATAGCGATGACCATTGATCACCAATCCCTCCGCCGCATAACGTCGTTTCCGCTCGCCACGCGCCAGAATGCGAAGGCAGTTTGGGTCATAATCGGCAATTTTTTTGGCATAGGCCCCACCGATGGCACCCGTGCCGCAGATCAGTACATTGTTTATGGATTGCAAAGATTGCAAAGAGCCACCTCCTCAAGGAAAGAAGATTATATTTTATAAAACTGTTGTATAATCTTACCATAAGACCCTGTAAAAATGTAAGATGGAATGTTGAAAAACCGAAAAAATGCAAAGTGAAATGTTGAATTTTATTTGACAAATATTTAACTTGGTGACGCGGACGGTAATGTAATTGTAACATTGAACAAAAAAGCCATGTCCGCAGAATCATAACCACGGACATGGCATTTTCTCTTTACAACGGCAATTACACCAAATTTTCCTTAATACTTCTCGGACTCATCCACCTGAGGAGGTTCAACATGGAACCAGCCTTATCGTTGGTACCGGATAGCCTTGAGCCTCCAAACGGCTGCTGCCCGACAACAGCACCCGTTGGACGGACGTTGATGTAAAAATTGCCGGCACTATGGGTTAATGCTTGATTGGCAAGCTGAATGGCATAGGGGTCCGTCGCGAAAACAGAACCGGTCAAGCCGTACTTGGAAGTCGTATCGCAAAGCGCCAGGGCATCCTCAAAAGCCTCATCCTCATAGAGATAAACCGTCAATACCGGACCGAAAATTTCCTCTTCCATGGTAATGAAGTGCGGATTTGTGGTGAGGATGACCGTCGGCTCAACAAAGAACCCTTTGTCTTTTGAGCATCCGCCCCCTGCGATCACCTGGGCCTCATCAGAAGCCGCAGCAGCCTCAATACAACGCTTTATATTATTGAAGGACTTCTCGTCGATAACAGCGCCCATAAAGTTATCAAAGTCCTCAACATTCCCAATTTTGATTTTGCTGAGCTCTTCAAACAGGGCTGTCTGGATCTCAGGCCATAAACCCTTCGGAAGGTATGCCCTGGAAGCGGCAGAGCACTTTTGCCCCTGGTACTCAAAGGCGCCCTCTGCCAAGCCGTGAGCGACTGCTTTGACGTCTGCGCTGGTATGTGCAATGACAAAGTTCTTGCCGCCGGTTTCTCCTACCAGCCTTGGGAAAGTTCTGTAATTCTCCAATTGGTTGCCGACCGCTTTCCAGATGTGCTGAAAGGTTTTCGTGGACCCGGTAAAGTGTACACCACTCATGTATTCGTGCCCGAGGATCACATCACTGATCTCACTGGCATCCCCCGGCAAAAAGTTGATGACGCCAGCCGGCAGTCCTGCTGCTTCGTAAAGCTTGTATACCACATAAGCCGAGTATACCGCGGTGGAAGCCGGCTTTAACAAAACCGTATTGCCGCAGATTGCGGGTGCAGCGGCCAAGTTGCTGCCTATCGCTGTAAAGTTGAAGGGGGCAACCGCAAAGACAAAGCCTTCAAGTGGCCGATAGTCAGTTTTATTCCACGCGCTCAAACCAGAAATGGGTTGATCCGCATAGAGGTTACTCAGGCAATAGGCATTGAATCTCATAAAGTCAACCAACTCACAGGCGGCATCAATTTCTGCCTGTTTGAAAGTTTTGCTTTGGCTGAGCATGGTGGCCGCGTTCAACTTTGCCCTCCAGGGACCGGCAGCGAGCTCGGCAGCTTTTAGGAATATGGCAACTCTGGAAGACCAGGGGAGACTTTCCCATTTCTTTTTTGCTTTCAGGGAAGAGTCTATGGCTAGTGCTGCTTCACTTCGTCCTGCTTTATGGTAAATCCCCAACACATGCTGATGATTATGAGGCATAACGCAATTTGAAGTGTTGCCGGTTCTAATTTCCTTGCCATCTATAATGACGGGAATCTCGATGCACTCAGACTTTATTCTAGTTAGTTCGCGTTCCAGTTCAATACGTTCCGGGCTCCTGGGCAGGTAGCTTCTGACGGGTTCATTGACAAAGGGATTGACTTTGGGGCTGTGAAATTGCATAGCTTAGACCTCCTAAGTGTCTTCAAGCTGTGGTGACTCTGTCAGGATCAGCATGGTAAAGGTTTCGAGCATGCCTTCAATCTTTAGAAGGGCATCGTGAAGCTGGGTCATCTGATCTGTTACGCTGGCTCGAATTCTGAGCATCATGCACCACTGGCCGGTAATTCGATAACATTTTTCAATTTTTAATCCTTCAATGCGAATAGACATGACGCGGTTCATGATGTCGTTAAAATCTGTGGTTTTAACATTCATAAAGACAAAGGCGCGAATGCCTTGTCCGGTTTTACCCCAGTCGATCTCAGCGGAGTAACCCTTGATGACGCCTGTGGCTTCGAGTTTGGAAATTCTCTGGTGGATGGCAGGGCGTGACATATTAAGCCGCTTGCCGATCTCTTCGTGAGACAGGCGGCCGTTATGTTCCAGCAAATT
The DNA here is from genome assembly GCF_030247605.1 of Acidaminobacter sp. Lineage (GTDB taxonomy): Bacteria > Bacillota > Clostridia > Peptostreptococcales > Acidaminobacteraceae > Acidaminobacter. The sequence continues at coordinate 94,000 of NZ_JAOTSB010000008.1, forward strand.
TAAAATTTTAATATCGAGGTTGTCCATGGAAGTCCCTCCTTGAGAAGATCGTAAAGGAAAAAGGGTAGTGTTGCAACTAATAGTTTGTATTATTAAGAAAATCAAACGAAAAGAAAATTACGGATTCGTCATATGTCGATTTCGGGTGTCTAAGACAACGAAACGAAAGGATGGAGGGAAAGGCCCAATTGAGAAACGTCTTGAGTTGGGGGTCAGTCTACATTCTCGGTTTGAGGTCAGTTCCAATTCTCGGTTTTGAAGAACTGTAAAAAGTATATAACGTTAAACGAAAAAGTCATGTCCGCGAAACAATCTCTGCAGACATGACTTTTATTAAACCTTATGATCTAATCACTCAATCTTTAAAAAAGATCTATTTTAGTTAAACGTCACATGAGTCCCAGCCTTGCCATCAAGCGCCTCTACAGCTTTGTAAAGGGAAGTGATGATAGCCCGCTTGGACGGGTTGGCGCGAACGAAGCGAATGGCAGCCTCGACCTTAGGCAGCATGCTGCCCGGCGCGAACTGTCCTTCATCCACGTATTGCGCAGCCTCGATCAGGGTCATATGGTCGAGGTCTTTTTGATCTGGCTTGTTGTAGTTGATGGCGACCTTTTCGACTTCCGTCAAAATAAGCAGGATATCCGCGTTGACGTCCTCGGCGAGGCGTTCCGCCGCCAGATCCTTGTCGATCACAGCCGCGACGCCTTCAAAAGTCCCGTCAAAATGCTCAATGACCGGAATGCCGCCGCCGCCAACAGTGATGACTATTGTCGTATCCCAAAGTCGTTTGACTGAATCTAGCTCGACGATCTTTCTCGGAATAGGGGAGGCGACCACACGTCGCCAGCCCCGGCCGGCGTCTTCCTTCATGATGTAGCCCTTTTCCTCCATGAGCTTTTTCGCTTCATCCTCAGAGTAAAATGGCCCTATAGGCTTCGTAGGATTCTGAAACGCCGGATCGTTCTTCTCGACGACCACCTGGGTCACGAGGGAGACAACGGGAATATTTTTATTGCGTTTATTCAAAGCGTATTTCAAGCCCTGCTGGATGTGATACCCAATATAGCCCTGGCTCATGGCGCCGCAGACGTCAAAAGGCATGGCAGGCGTCACGTCTCTTGCGGTTTCTGACGCGAGGAGAATGCGGCCAACTTGTGGTCCGTTGCCATGGGCAATCGCGATCTCATATCCACGGCAGCTGATTTCAGCAAGGTGCTCACAGGTGTTTTTGACAACTTCGAGTTGAGCCTCGGCAGTCGCTGGGCTCCCCGGCTCCTGAAGCGCGTTGCCTCCTAATGCGATGACCACTTTTCTGGCATTGCTCATTCTTTGCGGGCTCAGGCGCGAGGCGTGGGCCCTTCTCTCCTTTCGACGATCGGAATTTGAGATGCTGGTTATTGGGAGGTTATATACCCTACACACTTCTATTATACGCAACCAACGGTTGTTAGGATATGACGATTATAGTATGTGTTATTTGAATTATATTGTGGAATGATCACATTATTATCGATTCATTAATAGAATAAGTGAGAAATTAAAATAATATTGTTTTAATCAAGTAACATTAAAAGCACAAAATCGCTGAAGTATGAAGTTTCAGCGATTTTGCTTTAATATGATGTTGCATTATTGGGCGTATTTTGTTTGCTAAATCACGTTCATTTCCTTAACTATTGTTTTATGTTTTGAAAGGGACTTCGATATTCATCTAGAGTCTTAAATTTAAACAACTTGTTATTTTAAGCAGTGAGGTACTCCACGGTTTTTGTCTCATTGTATACATCCCTGTCAAGTTCACCAAGTTTGTCAGCGACCAGCATGGCAATCATTACATCATTTGTATTGTTTAATACTGTTCTGAATACGCCGGAGAACCAGTCAATTCCAATCAGAATCGCAACAGCCTCAAGTGGAAGTCCTAAAGAGGAAGCAAGGAAGGTATAGACAATGACCATACCGCCAGGTACTACAATTGTTCCCATACACATCATGATTGAGAGTACGATAGCCAATCCCATCTGTAAAGGAGCAAGCACAACACCCGTTGCTTGGCTGATGAAAAAGATTGCAATAACATAGCACATTGCTGCGCCGTTTGCGTTCATGGACATAGTGATCGGTCCGGTAAAGTCAGCTACTCTGTGGCTAACGCCAAACTTGGTTACGGAGTCTTCCATTTTTGTAGGAAGAACGATTGCAGAAGAGGTAGTTGTTGCTGCAAGGATCGCAATTTTGGCGAATTTCTTAGGCATTTTGAAAGGATTCGTTTTTGTTAATAAGCCGGTCATTGGTCCGAAAACCATAAGCTGAATGACGTCACCAATAGCCAGTGCGCCTAAGAACTTAAGCATCGGAATTATGACTTTAAATCCAGTAGTTCCTGAGACTGCAGACAACAAAGCGAAGATGCCGATTGGAGCGAGTTTCATAACCATTTTAATGATTTCCATTATAACCGCATTAAAACCAACAATAAATTCTTTGACAACGGTATTGCCGGAGTTGCGAGTATATGTACCCATGCCCATTCCGAAAAGGAGTGCAAATATGATACTAGGAATCATTGCGCCACTTGCCATTGAAGATATAATGTTGGTGGTAAAAAAGCCTAAAATAGTTTCTTTAACTGAAGCTTGAATAGGTTCTGCAGCGACAGCGCCGTTAGTAATATCAATGCCGACACCCGGTTGGATGATGAGAGCTAACGCAAGACCTAATAATGACGCAAATGTAGTCATTATGATAATCCATTTGAATGTGTGAAAGCCCATTCTTCCAGCGCTTTTTCCATCGACGTTTCCAATCGCTGCCGCTACGGATGTCATAACTAGCAGGACAACAGACATTTGAATAAGGCGTATAAAAATATCTCCAATAAATTTAATATTGCCAGCCCAAGGTCCAACAAGAGATCCAAAAGCTATACCACCAATTGTCGCAATAAGTATTTGATTTGTTAAAGACATTTTAAATGATGACGATTTTTTTGCGCTTGCATTAGACATATACTCAACGCTCCTTTTCATATTAAGACCTTGACAATTTTGTAGATTCTTGTTCTTACTAAGTTTTTCAATAATGGTCTGGTCTGGAATGAAACATACAGATTTTAGAAATGGCTATAAAAAACTGAATTATAAATATTTATTATGAAAACTAACTGGGTGGTCGACCGTTACACAGCATCCCAATTGGTATCACCTAAGTTTTTATAATTCAGATGTTTTTGATAATTGCACAAGTATGCGACAATGCCATTAAGAAAAAGGAACTTAATATGAATGGAAGCGATTATTTTGTATAGGTCTGCTCGAATTATGAACAATTTAATTTGTGTATAAAAAATCTCTAAGTCATGTTAAATTGAATATTGAGCACCCAATAAAAGGTTTACATTGAATATTCTCCAAAGTGATGAATCTTGAACAAGCAAGTGATTTATTTCCTTGATGCATTTCCTGTTTGCTTGATGTTCACAGTATATTCGTTTTTTCAGATTGTTTTGTTATCTAACTTTGATAAACTTCTGCATCAAATTTGTCATCATATATCAATGAGTTACATTTGTTGTACTGATAATATCTGGTTAACGAGTTGAACCAAGAATAACTTGATTAAAAATTGAAAGGGGAAAGCTTTGTGAGTAGATATGGCATAGAGAATAAATTAACTGAGTATATGGACTGCTTATCAGAAATAGGAGCGGATGATAAAGGAGGTGTTACACGCCTGCTTTATTCTGACGCTTGGAAGGCTGCACAGGAAAAAGTTAAATCCATAATGTGTGATATTGGAATGACATCAGAATATGATGCTGTCGGCAACTTATACGGTAGAGTCACCGGAACGGAAAACGGAAACGAGACTATAGTAGTAGGCTCACATATTGATACTGTAAAGAACGGCGGGAAATACGATGGTCAATTCGGGATCGTTACAGGACTTGTCGCTATTGAATACTTATATAAGACATTAGGGGCTCCAAAAAAGAATCTTGAGGTATTATCAATTTCAGAAGAAGAAGGAAGCAGATTTCCTTGTACCTTTTGGGGGGTCAAAAACGTTTTGGGAATAGCTCAACCTGAAATTGCAAAAAATTTGGTTGATGCAGACGGCATAAGATTCGAAGATGCAATGTTAAATTCTGGATTTAATTTCATGCCTTCCAATTACGAAAAGAGAACAGATATTAAGAATTATATTGAAATACATATTGAGCAAGGTGGCGTATTGGAAAGAGAAAACAAATCAATCGGCGTGGTGACGGCTATAGTTGGACAACGCAGATTTAATGTAAGCGTCGTTGGTCAAGCCAATCACGCTGGTACGACACCAATGGGCTATAGAAAAGATGCGGTCTATGTGACAAGTAAAATGGTGAGTGCTATTGTGGACAAAGCTAAGTCATATGGCGATCCTATGGTTGCGACAATTGGTAAGATTGAAGTATCGCCTAATGCCGTCAATGTTGTTCCTGGAAAAGTAAATTTTACTGTTGATATGAGACACACAGACCTGGATACATTAGAAGAGTTTACTGAATTCGCAAAAAAAGAAATGAAGAAAATTGCAGATGAAACAGATGTGGAGCTAACCGTTGATATGTATATGAGCGAAATACCAGTTCCAATGGATGCTGGACTTGTAAATATGATTATTGAGACGTGTGAGCAAAACAACTTAGAGTTCAAAGTCATGCACAGCGGTGCTGGCCATGACGCACAATTAATGGCCCAGCATTACCCATCAGCAATGTTTTTCGTCCCGAGTGTTAATGGAATCAGTCACAATCCATTAGAATTTACTGAAACTAAGGATTTGGTTGTAGGGGTTGAAGCAGTCATTGATGTTCTTAAAAGACTCGCTTATTAATTGAATCAAATACTAAGGAGTGTTGAATATGCCTTACCCGATGGATCTATTGAGTTCAAGAGCAGTAATCAGACCAGGAAAATTCGCGATTGTTCCACCTGAAGGTCTTGTGAATAATGTCATTCCTAGATTCAAGAATTGCAAGATTTCAATTTTGGTTTCCCCGAAAATTGGAGCAAGTTTTGTTGAATATTTGGTGAATGTCGAACCTGAAGGTGAAAATCTCCAGGGATTTGGTGGGGAAGGAATCGAAACCTTCGTATTTTGCTTGAGTGGACAAATAAAAGTCAAGTCTTACACAGAAAGTGAGTTTATTACGCTTGATGGAGGTGGCTATTTTTATTGTCCACCAAGCGATTATATGTGCTTCAAAAATGATAGCGGAGAGGTGGCCAAATTACTATTATACAAGCAACGCCATGATCATCTCCCAGGATATGAACCAAAAGCTGTAGTAGGAAACGTCAATCAAATTGAATCTTGTGATTATGATGGAATGGAATCTGTACAATTAAAAGATCTATTGCCATCTCATCTCGACTTCGATATGAACATGCACATATTGACTTTTTCATCTCCTGGATGCCATCCGTTTGTTGAGACGCATGTTCAGGAACATGGTGCCTATATTTTGTCAGGTGAAGGTTTATATCTGT
>NZ_JAOTSB010000009.1 GCF_030247605.1 Acidaminobacter sp.
CATACAAATAGATGTTAATTTGCTGCAATTTTCTTTCACCCATTGGGTGAAAGAATGGTTTTGGCTTAACGATTATAAATACTTGCTTAAAGGGTTATATGAGTAGATTGCACGTAGAATCTAGGTCAAAGTTATATTCATAAGAACTGATCCTCCTTAGGCCTAAAGCAGTTTGAGCAGAACGCGCTCGATCAGCGCTGGGGCGACGGCTTTGCGGTATTCTCCGGATGCTCGGAGGTTGGTGGCGAAATCGAGCTCATCGGCAGCCATTTTGGCGGCGGTTTTAGCGGTCTCTGGGGTAAGGCCATTTTCGTTCAGGTAAGCCATGGCGCCAGTCGCGAGCTTAGCCACGCGCGGGCGGATCCCAACGGAGATACGGTACTGGCCGTCGCAGACTGAGGCGGCGGCGTTTATAACAGCAAAGTCGCCCTTGGAACGGCGGATGGAGTCGAAAGCGGCCTTCGTGGTTTCAGGATTCTTGATGACAATTTTTTCAAGGATGTCAAAGCGGCGCTTGCGCTTTGCCAGGAATTCATTGAAGGCCATGCGGCGGTCGCCGTACATGACGAGCTCGGCGTCGAGGGCTAGAAGAGCCGTATTAGGGTCAGAGAAAGCGTACTTGCTGTAGGCGGTCGCGCCCAGAGTAGCAAGATTTCGGAACTGGACGCCGACGATATACTTCATGGCGTCAGACCACATGCCGGAGAAGCAGTTCTTTAGGTAAGGATCCGTTTCGATGCTGCGGAAGGTCGCCATAGCGCCAATTTCCACGGCGTTTTCGATGGGTTTTATGTAGTCGAGGCCGAGGTCAACAAGGTCCACTGCGAGGTCAATCGTTTTGTCGCCAAGCTTCAGCATTAGCATGCCACCGCCGAGGACCTGAGACTTCTTGTTGGATTTCAGAAGTGTCATGGCCTCGTCCATGGTTTGGGGACGGGCGTATTCGCGAATCGTGAGCATGAACAAATCCTCCTCTAAATGAAGTTGCGTGGGATTACTTTACCAACTGCAATGATGTAAGTGAAACGGCTTAGAAGCACGCGATGCAAGGCGCGCGTAAATTGGGCGATTCGAGCATACATTGAGGTATGTGAGTGAGCACAATTTACGCAGCAACGCCGCAGCGTGTCGCTTATAAGTCGTTTCTTTGAATCCTTCGCCGGATGGACCGGTTTGAAATACCAGATCCGTCCGCGAGTGCGTCATGGGGGGCATGACATCATTCTTTTAAGCGGCTTTTCAGTTAGCAGCGCTCGGCTTAGCGCCCGCAGCCTGTCCGGCCGGCGAAAGACTCAAAAATAAAAGTCAGCGCAAGGTATATATACCCTGAGCTGACTTGTTTAAGACTTAAAGATTCTCAAGCACGATCCAGCAATGCTATTGAAGTTGGATGTTTTTCGGTGAACATGGCGTTTCCCCGAACCACGGGATTATTATACGTCCGTGACTACAAATTGTCAATACAATTGAAGGCCTAAATAGGACGGTTCATCATTTTTCGTTGTTAAAAAGACACAAAGGCGTCGACGACTATTGCAGGAATTGACTGAAAAGTCGGAGTTTGAAGAACCATCGGCTAGCTCTCGTTAACTTCACCTCTTTGATTGTCTGTGTGAATTCAAAGATTTTTCTCTCTGACCAGACCGGCCTTAAAAAACTCAGCTTGATAATCTTTGTTTTTTTGATAGATGACCACGCCAAATCTGTCAATGTGTGTTTTTAGCATTTCATTTTCAATGGTGTTATAATCCAGGACATCAAAAAAATATGGAAGCGGCAGTTCTTCATTAAGACATTCACTCAATCTGCGAATGGTGGAACGGTCAATAATTTCACCCTTCACTGCCAGATCCACATCAGATCCCGGTTTGTAATTCCCCATTGCCCTGCTTCCAAAGAGAACGAGTTCCTCAATATTCGGATCCTTCTTAGCAGCCTCTAGAATATAAGTAAAATCTCTGTCTAAGAGTCCACTCTTTTCATTCTTCCACATTTTCAACCTCTCCGCTCAGCTTCTCATACAGCTTTTTCAGTTCTGGGAAGTATATTTCGGCAATGTCTGTGATCATTTTTTCTGCAAGCTTAGGGTCATAAGTATGAACTGTCAAATTTCGATCTGTGAGGGCGTCGATCCAGACATGTCCATTTTCAATAATTCCTGCCTGAAACGCTGTTTTAATTACTTCTCTCGGACTATTAACCTGAAATACCTGAGCCTCAAGATAATCTTTTAGCACTTTCCAGGCGAGTTCAAAGGAGACTTCAAAAAATTGAATGACCCCGGCGCGTTCCAGCTCGTTATCAATTGGGGCTCCAATATATTTTTCTAGAAGTTTGTAGGATAGCTCAAAATTTGCAAATCTCTGCTTCCATCTGACGACTTTTAAATCTGTCATTTGATTTTCTCCCTCCAATGAACCGTAGATCCATCCCTTTCAAACTCAGCAGTGACCTCTTCTTATCATCCTTCTATGGTGATTTATGATAACCAACCATCGGCCCAAACGCCCTAAAATTTAAACGTCAGCTGATCCACCTCGTGGACACTGTCAATGACGATGTCCTCCAGCACGCAGGGGACGCCCAGCAGGCCGGTGACGGCAGCTTCGAGCTCGTGGCAGGACTCCAGGTAGAAGACCCGGCGGCTGTACTCGACGAGCTTGGTATTCTGGCGGTTGTTCAGAATGGTTTTTTCGAGGGCGGTGAGAGTGCCGCGGGCGGTGATTTCAACGGTGCTGCCGTGAATAAAAGCCTGGAGGTCCCGCGGGCCTTTGCCGCTGCGCTCCTTGATCAGCGCGGAGATCTCCCCCCTCAGGGATTTTTCCAGAGCCTGCTTTTGCTCCAGATCCACCAGCTGATTGGCAATCAGCGTCGTGCGCACCGAGGCCTTCAGCACCTGTTCCGCCAATGCTTCGAGCTGCGTCACAAGGACTGTGGTGTCCACCGGCTTTACGTGATATTTAACAATACCCAGGTCCACCGCTTCCAGAATTGTGTCGCTGTCCGACAGGGCGCTCAGGATGATGACCGGCGTCCTGTATCCCTTCTCCCGCAGCGCCCGCACCATCTCAAGACCCGTCATGCCCGGCATGCGCAGGTCTGTCAGGATGATGTCCGGCAGCTGCTCCTCAAAGCGCTTCAGGCCATCCTGGCCATTCTCGCCGGTAATCAGCTTGCCGACCCGGCGCTTCAGAAATTTCGAAAACTCCTCCCGGGTATCCGCTTCGTCCTCCACGTAAAGAAGCCGGATGTGGGAAAGCAGGGATGGGGTGCCTTGGGTCATGGGGTCTCACTCCTTAAGGGCTCAAGATTGGGCTTTGCCGATGGTCGCGCGGCAGTCTCCCCAGCGGCGGCGTTGTCTGCTTGTCCCGCGTTTGCCAGGACCACAGCCTTCGCCGGGATCCGGATGGCAAAGCTGGCGCCGGCCGCATTACTCTCCTGCAGAATCAGCTGGCCGCCAAACTGATTCTCAATAATGGATTTCGCGATATACAGACCCAGGCCGGTGCCTTTGCCGCCGGTCTTGGTCGTGAAGTAGACGTTGAAAATGTCGTCCTTTAGCGCTTCAGGCACGCCGGGGCCGGAGTCTCGGACAATGATCCCGCAGCAGGCATCCGGTTTTGGCAGATTGGGTGCAGTGAGTTCCAGTGCCGTGACCGGGCTGCCCTGATCACTGAGACAGCCGCAATCATCGGGGGCAGTGAGCTCGATGTCTATAAACCTTTGATCCACAGACGTGCCCGCCATAGCCATGGCATCAATGGCATTGGTGACCAGGTTGAAGAGCACCTGGGAGAAGCCCTGTCTGGAGCCCGCCAGTTCGAAGGCGGCTCGGGCATGGATGCTGGCCTTCACTTTGTTGAAACGGAGGTTCTCCTCCAGCAGATCCAGAACGGTTTCGATTTCTTCCTGAGGCGAGAAGACTACCGGAGTGCTGTCCGGCTTTAAAAAGTCTCTGAAGTCATCTATGGTTTCCGACATTTTCTTGATGAGACGCTTGGATTTTTCAATGGCCTTGGTGAGCTCGTCCGGATGGAGATCGCCGTAATGGAAGCCGTCCTCCAGATTGCTGAGGATCAGGGACAGGTTGTTGAGAGGCTGGCGCCACTGGTGGGCAATGTTGGCGACCATTTCGCCGGTTGCTGCAAGTCTGCCTTGATGGGCGATCAGAGCCTCTTTCTGGCGGTTCTCGTCCAGTTCCTTTTTAAAGAGCCGCTCGAGCTCCAGGTTGATCTGCTCCAGCTTGAGGCTGAGGCGCTCTCTGCCCGGGACGTCCAGGACTTCCAGGGAATCCAGAGGTTTGATAGCCTCCGGTCCAATTTCCGCGGCAATGTCGTCGACTATGGCTCGGAAGCGGGCTTCGCTCCGTCGGACGGCCTCTTCCTCAAAGAGGTCCCAGGTGATGTCCTCGATCATGGCCAGGTTGACCATTTCGTCCGTTTCAGGGTCCTTGATCCGCGTCATGAAGACCCGGGCGTGGAGCAGGGTGCCGTCTTTGCGGACGTAAGTGCGTTCGATCTCGATTTCGTTCAGATGACCATCGGCAAGGGCTGAAAGCTCTTCTGAGCCCTGGTCTCTGGAGTTTGGATCCACCAGGTCCAGTATGTTCATTCCAATCAGCTCTTCGAGCGGATAGCCAATCTGTCTGGCCCAGGTTCCGTTGGCCTGAAGGATTGTGCCATTCATGTCTGCCATGGTGATGGCCAGGACGGCGTTGTCAAAGATGGACTGGTGGCGGGCGTAGGAACGGGACAGCGTCGCTTCCGCCTTGAGGCGCTCGGCGATCTCGTCGTTCAGCTCCCGGTTGCGCACGAAGAGAAAAAGCACCATGAGCACCACCAGAAGAATGACAAAAGCTATGATTTGCCCCTGACGCTTTTCCGTGTCCTCAATCCGGTTGGCTTCAAGAATGGCCTTATAATCAAACAGAATGGAATCAATGGGATACGTCTCCGCCATGAACCCCAGTTCTTTGAGGGACTGCTGCATATGATCCCAGCGCAGGGGGTTCAGGTTGCCTATGGCCACGACCGGATACAGCATCAGGTCCTGAACGACCTCGGCTTGAAAACGGTTGTACTGGGTGTGCTCCGTTTGATCCATGTCCTGTCGGGGGTGCTCCCGGCTTATGGTTATTGAAGTTACATCCGGATTTTTCAGCGCGTATTCCCAACCCTTGATAGTGGCTCTTCGAAAGCGCTCCACCAGATCAGGATTTGAGACCACAAGCCGGGTCGATGTAAACAGGGAGTCCCCGTAAAAGTCTATGCCGTAGTCGATGGGACGAATCACGCGGACGTCGATCCCTTCCCTGGCGGCGTAGTAGCCCATGGTGCCCAGGTAGCTGGGAATCACGTCAAACCGGCCGGTCAGGAGGTCTTCAAAGGCTATGCTCATGGAAGCGCTTCGCAGCTTGGCGTCATCCGGCACAATACCACGGGAGATCATCATGGCCTGGAGCTCCAGGTCCAGGGTGTCGTCGAGTCTGCGGGCGACATTCAGGGTGTTGAAGTCCTCGATCCCTTCGAAGGGGGTGTCGGCCAGCATGTAAAACTCCGTTGGGCTCTTCTGGAAGAAGGAAGCGACTATCTTAAGCTGATTATTGCCCATGTCAAGCAGGATATCCGAGGTGCCTACGCCAAAGTCGGCGCGGCTGCTGATGACCTCATCGGTGGGGCGCAGCACCTGTCTTCGCTCATCGAAGCCATGGCGGATCTCGACCTCAAGGCCCTCCTCTTCGTAATAGCCCTGCCAGAGGGCCTGATAATAGCCCGAAAACTGGAACTGAGGGTCCCATCTGAGCTGGAGGACGACTTTGTCCAGTTTGTCTTCGCTCCCTGCGAATGCAGGCGTGGCTGCCGGGATCAGGAGGGCGTTAAGGATCAGAAGCAAGATGAGGCATTTGATTGGTCTGAACATGGATCCCCGCCGCCTTTCACAGAGTTTATTACAATTGAGGTGAATTGTAAGGATTTATGTTGTCGCATTTATGTTATCGCATTTATTATATCTGAAATTGGGGGAATGCTCAAAAAAAGAAAAAGCCCCTTCAGGCTTTTATTTTGATATGGCTCGATATTGTCTGTTTCAGGGTTCATGGATATAAGTTCCTACAGTGAAAGTCCAAAGGCCCCAACGCCAATCATGAGCACCAGATTGAGAACGGAAATGATCGCAAAGGACACTACCAGGAGATATTCCTCCAGATCAACCAGGTGCGAGATCCGGTTTCTGAGACGGAAGCCTTTTACGGAAGCTTCTGCAGGGCGCTCAGGTTTTGTCTCTTCCTCTTTCACCTGATCGAGGTCAATGATGGAAATGGGCTTTTGACCGCTCGGCAGCAGGCTTTCGCCCCGGCCTTCCTCGGGCTTTTTCGAGCGCTTGGTCTCATGGATGATCTCCCAAATCGTGAGCAGTGCAAAAATCACTGTCCAGACCGCAAAAAACAGTGCCGTGTGTCTAAATTCCAAAAACGTCAATAATTCGATGGCGAACGCGGAGAGGATGGACATGTACAGTGCCAGACCTCGTCTTGGTCGCGTAGTTTCCTGCTGCATGGGTGGATCACCTCGTCTGGTTGATGGATTGGGCGACGTTCTGTTGGGATGAAGTAGTGTGGTTGAGGGTATTATGTGCCTATTGTCAATGGTCGGATGCATTCCATGTAACGTATTCCACGCTACGAGTTATGTTAATCCACTCTCATTTGCTTTTAATGATACCTTATTTACCATTAATCGGAAAGTGAAATTTCAATTTTGTTCACGGAATTTTAGAAAATTGAGGAATGCGGATGGTGGGGGGATGAGCAGGGAAAACTGGGTGTCTTCGGCTAGCGCCTATCGACCCCGAGTTTCTGTTGAGGTAAACCGGGTGTCTGACACCCAGTTTCAGTTGAGGCAAACCGGGTGTCTGACACCCAGTTTCTGTCATAAATAAAAAAAGGGAAACCGGCGCTCTTACCGGTTTCCCTTCCATGTATTTGAATTATACCAAACCCCGCTGCACCATCTGCGTCACGACAAAGGTTGCCACGTGCTCCGCGTAAGTGCCGGTGGAGAAGCCTGCATCGTAGCCAATTTCCTTTGCCAGCTCATGGCTGATCCTCGGACCGCCGGCGACGACCACCAGCTTGTCTCGGAGGCCTTCTGCCTCAATGAGCTCAATCAGGTTGGTCAGGTTCGGGATGTGAACGTCCTTCTGGGTGACGACCTGGGAGACAATCACGGCGTCAGCGTTCAGTTCGATCGCCTTCGCCAGGAATTCCTCGTTAGGCATCTGAGAGCCCAGGTTGTAGGCTTCAATGCCTTCGTAGCGCTCGAGGCCGTAGTGGCCATCGTAGCCTTTCATGTTCATAATGGCGTCGATGCCGACAGTGTGGGCATCCGTGCCGGTGCAGGCGCCTACAATGACGACCGGGCGCTTGATGTTTTCCTTGATGTAATCCTCAACGCCATACTTGTCCATGACCTCGACGTCGACTTTTGGCACTTCGATCTTGGTGAAGTCTACGGTGTGGGTGCCTTTGCCGTAGCACACGAAGAAGGTGTAGCCTACGCCCAGGTCTTCGTAGTGGCTGATCTGAGGCTCATCGACGCCCATCTTGAGGAGATAGAGGCGGGCGGCTTCGCGGGCTTCGTCGGAGTAAGGCACCGGGAGTGTGAAGCTGAACTGCATCATGCCATCGTTGAGGGTATCGCCATAAGGCTTGATTTTGGTGAGGTCAATGGTGGAATGTGCTGTGGTGGATGTGGTTGAACGACCATCGGCAGACATTATTATTCACCCTCCTTTCCAAGCATGAGTTCAATAAACGGATTGAAGTACAGGGCGTCTTTGACGACGACGCCGTCCAGGCCTTTGCCGCCGTTCATAGGGCGCTTGACGCCGGCGAACTTGCCTTTTTCAATGGTGGACATGATGCCTTCCTGCTCGATGTCCTTGAGCATTGCCGCCGCGTCCGCGAGCACCGCCTGAGCGCGGCTCTGGATCATGCCGCCTTCTTTGAACTCGATTTCGTCGCTGATGCTGCGCATATTGTTGAAGATGTAGCGGGCGTTTTCAATGGAGAGGGCGCGGTCCTGGAGCAGCGGCGTGTGGATGGCTTCTGTCAGCATGCCCGGAAGCTGGATGCCCTGGTTGGTCATGATGGAGACCATGTTGAAGAGCGCGTCCTGGACGTGGCCTTTGAAGATGTTGCCGTTCATGAATTTGGTCGGCGGCATGTACTTCAGAGGTGCTTTAGGGAAGATATCCCGTGCCATCTGGGCCTGGGACAATTCGAGGAGGAAGCCGTCCTTGAGGTTTGGATTCATCTCGAAGGCGTGGCCGAGTCCCATTTGCTCTTCTGGGAGCCCTGCGCGGAGGGCAAACTGCTCGTTGATGAACTGGCTGGCCAGGACGGTGTGTGCCTCTTCGACAGCATCGGCTGTGGTCAGGTAGTTGTCCTCACCGGTGTTGATGATGATGCCGGCAAAGCCGTTGATGATCCTGGAGAAATATTGGTCGACCAGGGTGCGCTGCATGTTGATGTCGCGGAACAGGATGCCGTAAAGGGCGTCGTTGAGCATGACGTCCAGGCGCTCGAGGGCGCCCATGGCGGCGATTTCCGGCATGCAGAGGCCTGAGCAGTAGTTGCAGAGGCGGATGTAGCGGCCGACTTCGTTGCCCACTTCGTCCAGGGCGCGGCGCATGATGCGGAAGTTTTCCTGGGTGGCGTAGGTGCCGCCGAAGCCTTCGGTGGTTGGACCGTACGGCACGTAGTCCAGGAGGGACTGGGCGGTGGTGCGGATGACGGCGATGACGTCCGCACCTTGTCTGGCTGCTGCCTGGGCTTGGAGGACATCCTCGTAAATGTTGCCTGTGGCGACGATGACGTAAAGGTATGGTTTCGGGCCTTCGCCTACATTTTTGATGAAGTCTTCGCGGTGCGCCCGGTTCGCGCGGATGCGCTCCACGGTTTTGACCGCGACTTTGTTCACTGCCGCCTGGATGTCCTCGACGGATTTCTCAGGGAGCTTGGCGAGCTCGATTTCACCTGCCGCGACGCCTTCTGCGATTTCCTGAGGGGTCTTGCCGGTGGCCAGCATGGCGCGGCCAATCCAGTAGGCTGCGCCCAGCGGGAGGCCGCCTTCCTTCTTGATGGCTTCGATCATGATGTTCGGCAGCGGGCGCTCCAGCTCATCGATGCCATCGATGCCGAGAAGTCTCGCGACGGTGCGCTCGACGGTGACGCTGGAATGCTGATCTATAAACGGCTGGATGTCCGCCGCAATTCGGGCTGCGGACTGCCGGGCTTCTGCCACCAGGCCAAAGTCCAGGTTCAGCTTGTTTTTCTGCATGGATGTTCACTCCTCTTTGGTTCGTTAGTTGGGTCTATTGTTGGGTCTTTTGTTGGGTCTTTTGTTGGGTCTTTTGTTGGGTCTTTTGTTGGTTCTTTTGTTGGTTCCGTGGGTTGGTGGGGTGGTGCGGGGTGTTTTGGGTGATTGGAACGGTTTTGGGGTTGGGGGGGGGCAAAAGGCGCAAGCCGCAGGCACTGAGTCTGAGTTGGGGTCTGACACTGAGTTTGTTTCGGTGTCTGACACTGAGTTTGTTTCGGTGTCTGTCACCAAGTTTGTTTTGGTGTCTGACACCAAGTTTGTTTTGGTGTCTGACACCAACTCTGTTTCGGTACCTGTCACCAAGTTCATTTCGGTGCCAGAGCTTAGTGTAAATTTACACCAACTCCACTGCTCAACCTCTCGGCGTGACAAGAACCTTTCGCGCCTCTTCCAATATCTTTTCATCCAGGCCCATCAGGGCGGCGATCTGAATCGCGTCCTTTGGCACCTCTTCCGGCGAATGGATTTCCTTCAGCCGGTAGTCCATGGAGCGCTTGAGAAGCTCGATCCCCTTCCCGGGATCGTTTTCCATCTCCAGCATCACGGACTTAAAATCAACAAAGCTCAGTCCCAGCACCTGAAGGTGCCTGACGTCCCTGGCATCCGCCAGGCCGTCAAAGTGGGTCGTAATCAGCGTCATGGCAGACGCCCGCTTTAAATGGTTTACAATGGCCATGGAAATGGCAAAGCCCTCTTTGGGGTTCGTCCCCCGGGCCAGCTCATCAATCAGAATCAAACCAGGCCCGCATGACAGCTTCACCGCCTCGGACACTTTCAGGATTTCCGCGCCAAAGGTGCTGAGCCCCTGATCCACGTCCTGCAGATCCCCTATGGAGGTGTAAATAAACGCCCGCGGCGTCAGCCGCATGGCCTTGGCCGGTACAAACAATCCATACTGGGCTACAGCTGTCAGCATGCCCACCATCTTCAGGGTCACCGTCTTGCCGCCCATGTTGGCGCCGGTAATACAGGTGACACCCGGGGTCAGACCCAGGCTGACCGCCGTATATCTTCCGCCTTCAGAACCGCTGTCCTTGGCCTTCTTAATCTGCTGCTCGACCTTGAGGTGACGGCCTTCAAAGATTTCCAGAACCCCGGAAGCCAGTCCCTCAGCCGCCCCTGTCTTCGGCGGGATAATGTCCGGCCGGACGCAGTCGAAGCCTATGGCGAAGTAGCCTTTGGCCGCCAGCAGATCCAGCCGCCCAATCGCCTTAACGTTCTCCTCCAGATAAGGCAGCAGCTCCCGGAGCGCCTGAGACAGGGTCTTTCGAACCTCAAACTCCTCAGACTCCTCCTCCGCCCGCAGATCCTCCACCAGGGAGCACATGTGGTCAATGGCATCATTGCCTCTTAATCTGTAAGTAATATTCACATAAGTCTCAGCGCTGTAAACCAGGTCGGGCTCAGCGTTCAGCCGTTCAATCAGCGCCCGGTCATCCTTGCCCACGGCCAGTTCGCCGCTCGGCCGGACTTTGACCCCCAGCCGCTCTTCCAGCCCAGCCCGGATGCGCTTACGCTCCAGCATAATCTGATCCTCGAGTTCTCTTAAGCGCGCCCGAACGCCCCTCAGTTCCTCAGCGTAATCATCATAAATATAAAAAGTCGGCGTGCCAACGCCCGCAGGATCCAGCAGCTGGTCCACTTCCGGCAGCGCGTGCACCGTGGCGTCAAGAGGCAGACGTCCCTTAAGAAGCACCGCCGTTTCCGACAGCTTCTTCATAGCCAGCGACAGCATCTTCACTTCGAAGAGCTCCGTCACCACCAGGACTTCCCCCGCCTTCAGCCGCAGAAACGTCCCCCGCAGATCCTTGACGCGCGAAAACGTGCCCCGCATGTCCACAAAAGCATAGCGGTTGGCACGAATAAGTTCCGTGATCCGTTCGACATTATCAAGCTCTGCGATCAGCGCCGTGGCTTCCTCCGGTCCATAAGGCGTCATAGCCTTCTTTTCCGACTCCCCATAAGGCGTATGCACCACTATGCGGCTGAAAATGTCATCCAGATCCAAATTTTTAATCACTTCAGGACTGAAGGGCTTCATAGATCAGACTCCCCTTCCATGACATCGAAGACCGGAATAGGCCGCAAGTCCTCTGACATGCGCCGCCTGAAGGTCTTGGGATCAAAGTAGTAGCCCTGTGGCGCGTAGGGATTGATGGTCACAGCCAGCACCCGGATGGGATCCAGGACCTTGACGCTGAGCCCGGCCCGCTTAAACAGCTGCCAGTCCCGGGCGTCCACAAATATCTTCGTGGCATCCCGGACAATAAGCGTCACCGCCTTGAAATGACTGCTGGCCGCCAGCAGGTCCCGCATAGTCTTCGTCACCAGGGACCCCGGCAGCACAATATACCGCGCGTGCTCATCCAGCACCTCGGCAATCTTGATGCCCGCCCCCAGGGCCGTCTTGGCTTCCACAGGCCTGACCTCGAACGCATCGTCAATCACCGCGATCTGCCGCTCCGCAAGACACTCCTCCGCCAGCAGCCGCACCACCGGATCCTGAAGCGTTTCCAGCTGCAGCAGGTGCACCCGGTGAATCGACTGCTCGATCACCTTGTTCATGTCCCGGCTCAGCACCGCCCCAGTCGACAGAATCGTCGCGTCCGTGATGGCCGGCGACGCGCTGGACACCCGGTCCAGAGCCCCGTCCACCAGCACCAGCTCCGCGCCAAACGCCAGCATCCGCTCCGACACCGCCCGGATCTCCTGGTTCGTCACCGGCCCGCCAATCTCCACGTTGCCGCTGCTCACCGCCCGGGCAATGACAATCCGCCCCAGGGACGACTGGTAATCCGTCATCTCCAGGACCTCCAGCTTCGCCTCCGAACAGTGAAACAGACTCTCCGCAGTGGCGATCAGCGTGCCCCGCTCTATGTAAATCATGGGTTTTTCCGTGCACGTGACCACATCCACCCGTTCCCCGTCTCTGCCGATGGACGTTAGCCCCAGCCTAATCCCCGCGTCAAACGCGCTGTACAAAATATCATTCAGAGCAGACGTCTTCCCGGCATTCTTGGCCATGCCAACCACCGACACAACGCGATAGTTGCCTCGGATCAGATCCAGAATGGACATGTGTGTCACCTCCTGTGCACAAAAGTGTAGGTTCATACTCAATAATTGAAACGCTGGGAAGCCGACCACAGTGGCAATGGCCCCCGCGGCAATCGAAGCTGCTATGCCGCGAATGGGGGTATTTCCGCTGTCATCGGCCCCCCAGCGCTTTTTAACGGATTACTCGTGATGGGTACGCTTGTAACGGTCCAGCTCCTTGAGCTCCAGACTGACCTGGTTGCCCTGAAGGAGGCCGCCCACGCCCGTGACCTTATGGGCGCGCTTGCCCTGGCACACGTCGCAGTGGCAGACTTCCTGATAAGGCGACGGCTCGGTATAAGTCGTCACAACGCCCTCGTAGTTTCTGAGGACCACGCGCTCAGGCGACATGGAGATCAGATACTGCGGCATGACCGGAATCTTGCCGCCGCCACCCGGCGCGTCCACGACAAAAGTCGGCACCGCATACCCGGACGTATGGCCGCGAAGGCCTTCAATAATCTCAATCCCCTTCGACACCGGCGTACGGAAATGCTCGATGCCCACAGAAAGGTCGCACTGATAAATGTAATAAGGTCTCACGCGCATCTTGACCATGTTGTGGACCAGGTCTCTCATGACGTGAACGCAGTCGTTGACCCCGCGAAGGAGCACGGACTGGTTGCCCAGCGGCACGCCGGCGTCCGCCAGCTTGCGGCAGGCTTCCTTCGACTCCGGTGTCACCTCTTTGGAGTGGTTGAAGTGCGTGTTCAGCCAGATTGGGTGATACTTCTTCAGCATATTGACCAGATCGTCCGTGATCCGCTGCGGCATAACCACAGGTACGCGGGAACCGATCCGGATAATTTCAACGTGAGGGATCTCTCTGAGCTTCTTGATGATGTATTCCAGCGTCTCGTCCGACACGAGCAGCGCGTCGCCCCCGGAAAGGAGCACGTCGCGGATCACCGGCGTGTTTCTGATGTATTCAATGGCTTTATTGATATTGTCCATAGGCGACTGCTGGTCCTGGGACCCCGCGAAACGGCGGCGCGTACAGTGACGGCAGTACATGGAGCACATATCCGTGATCAGGAACAGCACGCGATCCGGGTAACGGTGCGTCAGCCCCGGCGCTGGAGAGTCCGCGTCCTCGTGAAGCGGGTCGTCCATGTCCGCGGCGCTTTTGTGGGTCTCGTGAATGGTCGGTACCGCCTGCATGCGCACCGGACAGCCAGGATCGTTCTTGTCCATGAGCGACGCGTAGTAAGGCGTGATCCCCATTCGCAGGATCTCCAGGGACTTCGTGATCCCCTCTTCCTCTTCCTGCGTCAGGTTGATGACCTTCTTCAGGTCCTCCAGCGTCGTGATCCGGTTGCGGACCTGCCAATGCCAGTCGTTCCATTGCGCCTCGGTGACGTCTTTCCAGAGCTCGATCTCGTTGTAATACTTCACTTGGAATGGCCTCCTTCTGATGGGTGGGGATCGTGTAAGTGTTGGTAATGCTTAATGATTTTGATTAGGTGTGTTTTCATTGTGATAGAGCCCGCCTTTGGCGGTTTCACCACAGACAGCTCCAAATGACTATAGGGGTCGCCGATGGTCACTCAAGCCCACTTAGACCCCAAAGGTAAATGCTGTTGTATGAACATAGTTATGGTTCAAATGAGCTCGGGAAAGCTTCTGTAAGATCGCTCGCGGCGCTTGGGTGGAGCGCTTCGAGCTGCGACTTCGCGGATTCCGCTTATGTATGCTTCGGAGGTGGCCTGGCAGGGTGGCAGGTGGTACATTTATGCCAAACGCGGTTACAGCCTGACGGGTGCTGCTTGCTTCGGTGTTCTCGGTTGTCACTATTATGCTGCAGCAGATTAAGACGTGCTGCTTCGGGTAAAGCACGGCAGGGTCGGGTTGGGTTTTTCGCCTACACGTACATTCCCTGCTGCTGCATAATAGTTACACATTTTGCCTAGATTACAATTTGAAGCAGTTGCAACATGTAAGCGATTTGCTGGCAAATCGCTTACCATCGCCAATGCTTTCAGCTTTGCTGAAAGCGTTGGCTCACGGTCGGGTTGGGTTTTTCGCCTACACGTACATTCCCTGCTGCTGCATAATAGTTACACATTTTGCCTAGATTACAATTTGAAGCAGTTGCAACATGTAAGCGATTTGCTTAATCTCGCCATCCAGCAGGCGACCTCCGTCCTAAACAACCATGGAGGGCAATCGGCGCTCCGCGCTGATTGCCTTCCGCTTGATTCAGTTGAAGGAAAACGGCGCGCAGCGCCATTTTCCTTCCTTGCATCCCACATCCGCATTCCCAAGTCTCTGATTTGACAAAATTACATTTGAAATAATTGCGTCGGCCGCCGACAACTTCCGAACCGTACCTGGTACATTTTTCGGAACAGCGACGTTAAACAAACTTGATAAGATTGAAATTACTAGCTTTCAGCAAAAATAACTTCATTAACTTCAAAAACGGTGACAGGTACGGGAAAGAAGAAGGTGTAAGTTACGCTTAAGGTACGAAAAAGCACCATTTTCCTTCCTTGTCCTTCCTTCACCTCACGAGACACACACCACTGTAATAGATTCGCTGCGCTGTCTGCTCCGCAAATCTATTACCAGTATGCTTAATATTTTCTGCCTCCGCAGAAAATATTAAGCATACAGCTCTGTGTAAATTTCACGTAGCACTTCGCTCTCCCTCATGCAGTTGAGCGCGCACTCCGCATGGCCCTTGGTGTAGCCGTTGCCGATGATCATCGTCGTATCCATGCCCACACCCTCAGCGCCAAGTGCGGCTGCCGTGAAGCTGGTCGCCATGGAGAAGAAGTAGATCACGCCAGTGTCTTTTGTCGCCAGGATGCTGGACATCTCTGTGCCAGTAATGTTGACGCAGTTGATGGTAACGTCGCACATTTCGCCGTTAGTGGCTTCGCGGACTTTTTCGAGGATCTCAACTGGTTTGGTTGCGTCGCCGGTGATGAGAACATCGGCAAGGCCTGCGCGCTTCACGCGCTCCATGGACTTCTCGCTGCGGCCGTAGCAAATGACTTTGCCGGTTGGGCCCGCTTTTTTCTTCGCTTCGTAGAGGCACAGCATGCCGGACTTGCCAGCGCCGCCCAGAACGAGGACCGTGTCGCCTTCTTTGACGAGCTTCGCAGTTTGCGCAGGCGCGCCAGCGACGTCGAGGACAGAAAGGGCAAGGTTTTGCGGCATATCTTCCGGAAGCTTCGCGTAGATGCCGCTCTCGAAGAGGATCGCCTGACCATCGATGTCCACCTGGTCAATGTCCTTGCGGATTTCCTTGATCTTGTTGATCTTCAGCGGAGTAAGGGAAAGGGATACCAGCGTCGCCAGCTTGTCGCCGACCTTCAGGTCGATCTTGCCCGCAAGGGCAGGGCCAATTTCCTTGACCGTGCCAATCAGCATGCCGCCGCTGCCGGTGACCGGGTTGTGGTGCTTGCCGCGCGCCGCGACAATGCCCGTCATGATTTCTTCAATTTTCGCAAGGTCGCCGCCCGCCTGCTCCTTGATCTGCGTAAAGCTGGCAGAGTCAATGTTGAGGGTCTGAACGTCGATCAAAATCTCATTGTCGTAGATCTCCATGGTGTTATCGATTTTGAGTGCCGGCTGCGGCAGTGTGCCGACCGGTTCGAGGACTCTGTGTGTACCAAATTTGCAACCTGTTTTCATTTTATGTACCCCCGCTAATGGAATTAGGTGCGAACACCTGGTTTGTGTATGTCGGGGTTCTATATTGCAATTGGTATGCCAAAAAAATAACGAAATCCCGGATCTAGGACTCGGGATTCCCTTCAAAGCTCTAATTTTCAACGTTTCTACCACTCAAAATTTCTTTTCCACTTTTGAAAAACTCTTCTGCCGATGGTCACCCCACCCAGCAAACCACCACATTTTACCTATTTCACGCTTCCAGCCGCCGAATTTTCGGCACTTTCGCTTTCCCTCATCTTTTTCAGCTTTGACTGCAGGGTCTGACGGGGCATTTCCAGCAGCTCCGCGGCACGGGTGATGTTGCCCCCCGTCACTGTCATAGCCTCCTCGATGTACTCCGCTTCGAGGTTGGCGAGGGCTGTGACCATCGGCAATCTGGTATTGGTCTCTGAGGTTGTGCTTCTGTGGCGCTCCCGGGCAGCGCGCTGAAGGGACTGGGGCAGGTCGTCCAGGGTGATTTCGCGGCCTTCCATCATGCCCATGGCCCCCTCGATGACGTGCTCGAGCTCCCGGACGTTGCCGGGCCAGTCGTAGCGCATGAGGGCGGAAAAGGCGGCTTCGTCGAGGCCCATGACGTTGAGGTAGAGCCGGTCGTTGAATTTTCTGATGAAGTGCTCGACGAGAAGGGGGATGTCATCCCGGCGGTCGACGAGCTTCGGAAGGTGCAGGGTGATGGTGTTGAGGCGGTAATAGAGGTCGCTGCGGAGCATGCCGAGCTGGACAGCTTCCAGTGGCTCAATGTTGGTGGCGGTCAGGAGCTTGACGTCCACGTGGCGGGTGCGGGTATCGCCCACGCGGCGGAAGGTGCCGTCCTGGAGGACCCGCAGGAGCTTACCCTGGAGCTCCAGAGGCATGGAGTTGATTTCGTCCAGGAAGAGCGTGCCGCCATCCGCAGTCTCGAACAGGCCGGGGCGGTCGGTGGAGCCGGTGAAGCCGCCCTTGGTGGTTCCAAAGAGGATGCCTTCCAGGAGGGAGGCCGGCAGCGCAGCGCAGTTTTGGGCAATGAACGGCCGTTTCTTCCTGCCGCCGGCGTTGTGAATGGCCTGGACAAAGAGCTCCTTGCCGGTGCCGGTGTCGCCCCAGATCATGACGGGAGAATCGATGCGGGCGGCCCTCATGGCCATGGACTTGGCGGTGAGCATGCGGGCGTTGCGGGTGATGATGTCGTCAAAGGTGAAGTGGGCGTCGTCCGAGGCGGTGGTGTCTTTAGACCCGTACATTTTGTTCTGGAGGGTGACGACCTTTTCGCTGAGGGCCATGACGGCGGACACGTCGTGGGAGATCTCCATGGCGCCCACCAGGTGGCCGTTCTTGCGGACGGGCAGGGTGGTGTTGACGGTGGCGACCTTCTTACCCTTGTAGGTGGTGAAGGTCTGCTCGTGGTTGTAGATGGGGATGCCGGTCCTCAGGACTTTGTAAAGGGTGCTGTTCTCCTCGTCCAGCGAGGGATAGATTTCGAAGAGATGCTTGCCCAGGGAATTTTCAATGTTAATATCGTCAAGCATGGCCGCCAGCCTGTTGCAGAAGACTAGGCGCCCCTCAATGTCAATGATCTGAATACCGTCCGACACATGATCCAGGATGATGCTGAGGTTTTTTTCGTCGATCAGGCTGAACATGACGCGCTCCTTTCGGTGGTGGGGATCGTAACTGCAAAGACCCTGCCGATGGTCACCGGAAAGTCTTTTTGGCGGTTTGGGGGAGATGGCCGCTTCGCGGATGGAAGGCTGCCGAAATTCCGGCGCAGAGCCGCCGGAATTTCGGCAGCCCTCTCTTTGTAGTGTAGCACAACTTAAAGGATTTCGCCTAGTGAAATTGTTTCTGAATTTTTATTGGTGACGCGGACAACTTTCAACTGAGTGACTGTCACCAAACTTGAAACGGGGCCAGAGCTTTGTAATATACTTGTAATAATCAGCGGCTGAGAACCCATCATTCAATGGCTCCAGCCTGCCCCCAACGCTGAATTCATGCAAAACCCACCGGATTGTGGGTATATATAAAGTGTACTTAATGTGTAAATTGCGAGTAACTCCGGCCGCACCCGTCTTGATTCCCAATTTTAGTCCTTGTCACAAGCTATATCGTCATTTAAAGACCCAAGGAGGTCATTCAAATGTCACAACCTATAAGTAAATTTGAATACTGGACACCACGACTGCTCTCCCTCGCTTTTGTCGCATTTCTTATGCTGTTCTCACTGGACGTCATCACTCCGGAAGCGACGCTTAAAGAGATTCTTATTGGGCTATTTATGCACAACATACCTGCATTGATCCTGCTTGGGCTTACCATCGTCGCCTGGAGACACGAGCTGGTCGGGGCGGTCGTCTTTGTCCTGGCAGGTTTGGTTTACATTGGCTTTACCATCTATAACGGCGTTCCATTTCCAATGAATTTGACTTGGAGTCTGACGCTGGCGGGTCCTGCCTTTCTGATTGGGTTCCTCTATTACAGGAACTGGAGGGAGAAGCACCATCCGGTCAGCAGGTAATCGCATTGACTAAATACGAATACTGTTGCGCAAAATATAAGGTTGACCTAGTTATAACCTCATTGTGCTTGCCTGTGTTCATCACCTGGACTTATCACCCATTCGAAATTTTACACCTGCCATTTCAATCCTTGCAGCAAGGAGGGTTCCACTTTGAACATAGACTTTGATAACGCCTTTCCAATTGGGTATCACGAGTTTCATAAAGATCCAACCTATAACTTTCAACTTAACCGATGGCATTCATTAGGTTTGATGCGATATGAAGATCTTAAAAGCATTGGTACTGGTATCATAACTTTTGAGGATTGGAAAAAAGAAATGGTGAAGCTGGCTGAAAAGGCCATCAGTGAAAATCGTCTGCTAAATGCAGCTTTTTATTATCGTGCCGCTGAATTTTACACAATGAAAGGAGATCATCCCGAAAAGGAATTTTATTATGATAAATTTTCCGAATTATTCTATCAAACAATAGATTTGGATCTGGTTGAGCGTACGTTTATTCCATATTTAAGCTATGCAGACCTTCCCTCACTGAGAATCAGGGCAAAATCTGATTACAAAGGCACGATCCTCCTTCATGGAGGATTTGACTCGTTTATCGAAGAATGGTATTTGATCATGGAATATCTAAGCTCGAATGGTTTTGATGTTATTGGATTTGAGGGCCCCGGTCAGGGACATATGCTATTAAAGCAGGGGGTGCCTCTTGATTATGAATGGGAGAAGCCTGTAAAAGCGGTTTTGGATTACTACGACCTAAAGGAAGCAACTTTATTTGGACTCTCCATGGGTGGATGGTTTTGTTTAAGAGCTGCAGCCTATGAGCCAAGAATCAAAAATGTGATCGCAACTGGTCATGCTGTAGATTATTCTAGAATCCCTCCAGCTTTCGCCAGATGGCTTATGATGTTTTTTATCAAGTATTTCCGCGCCTATACAGGCAGATCATTTGAAAAAATGGGCGCGCGAGGCGGCATTAAAGGCTGGCAAGTCAACAATCTCGCCCACATAACAAAAATGGAGCCATTGGAGGCGTTTGAGTATTCCCTGAATTTGAATGAAGAGAATTTAAGTTGTGAGAACATTAAGCAAAACGTCCTTTATCTCACAGGGCGAAATGATCATTTTATTCCTTTCAAAATGCACAAGATCCAGCTCAGGCTGTTCACAAATGTCAAATCATTGAAGGACCGTGTTTATGAACAAGAAGACTTTGCCAATCACCACTGTCAAATTGGAAACATCAAGCTGATGCTGGATGATATTGTTGCTTGGCTCAAGACATTAGAGTCAAGTCAGTAATTACAATTGTGCCATCCTCATTGTCTTCTATTCTCAGTCACATACAAAATGAGATGGCAACTCCACTTTGCTTGGAGCCCCCCGAACGTGCACCTCGCTTCGCCTTTCAGCGCAAGTCACACCTCACGCTAACAAACGTGCACCTCGCTCCGCCTCAAACCACGCTGCGCGTGGTTAAAGGCTGCGCGAGGTCGCGGGCTGCGCCCTATATAAATCGAAGAAGAACTGCCACTACGTGAGCAAGCTCCCGTCGAGGCAGTTCTTCTTCGATTTATGCACTTCTGTTAGCCTTCACACACCTTAATCCTCAAATGATTCCGCGTCTTCGACAAGCCCTTAACCTCAATATCATAGCTGATCTCAATGTGTCCTGCGCCACGTTCGTCTATTGCTGAAGCCAGAGTGATGGTCTTCATTTCCACATCAAAGACGCCATAGGGTGTTTCGTAGATGGACTCCCTGATTTCACCGGCAATGAAGACAAGCTCGACAACATTGACGCCG
Organism: Acidaminobacter sp.; assembly: GCF_030247605.1. Taxonomy (GTDB): domain Bacteria; phylum Bacillota; class Clostridia; order Peptostreptococcales; family Acidaminobacteraceae; genus Acidaminobacter. The sequence continues at coordinate 20,464 of NZ_JAOTSB010000009.1, forward strand.
AAGCGGTGCATGGTGACCGTGTCATCTTTGATTTTCAGGGTCGTCTTGCCGCCTTCCATGCCGGACAATTCTGATTCAGTGTATATATAGTAGTGGGTCTCATCTTTGAGATAGTACTTCCCCGATGTAGCGAATTCAATGCGCTGGGTGTCATCACCATCGGACTCAATTTCTGTTGTCAGCTGAAGAAACACTTCAGTCCCTTTTGTCGTCATCAGACCACCTGTGCACCTTTCTTCAACACTGCCTACTCGTTGCGTTTTTCCTTCCAGTTCATGACCAGATCCATAATCAGCTGCACGTGTTGCTCTGCGGCTTCCTTTGCAGCGTTCACATCACTTGAGCGAATAGCATCATAAATTTTCTGGTGCCATTTCTGAATCTCCGGATAATTGTCAAACTCAGTAAAATAAGTCAAACGGAAACGCTGGAACTGATCGTGGAGGTCCTTGACAATCTCGATCAGTTTATTGTTCTTTGTGGCATCAAAAATCTTGTCATGGAACATGTTGTCCAGGTCAATCATGGCTTGGCGGTCATGACGGCTGACGGCATCATTGAACGCTTCCAGCGTTTCGCGCAAGCTCATCAGCTCTTCTTCTGACATGCGCTGTGCCGCCAGGGAGGACGCGAAGCCTTCCAGCAAAATTCTGATTTCGAGAACATCAATGATGTCTTTAGCGGTCAAATCTGCTACATAAGCGCCTTTTCGGGGGATCATTTCGACAAAGCTCTCTTTTTCGAGCTTTCTGATCGCCTCACGCACAGGGGTGCGGCTGACGCCAAGCTGCTCAGCAAGCGCAATTTCCATGAGGCGCTCGCCCGGCTTGAGGGTTCCGTTCAATATTGACTCCCTGAGATATTCGAAGACAACTTCCCCTAGAGGTTTATAGTTTCTTATTTCCAACGTCCCTAATTTCGAATTGTTCAACGCTCCAACCTCCTAAAATATGAAATATCTTTCCAGCTTATTTTCTAAATATGTACGGTTTATGCCTATAGTGCCCTATTTGTCGTTCGTGCAAGGTAGACCTGCGCATAGGTCTTCTTAAGATTTTTGCAGGCCTTCATGGCGCGATCATACTGTCTGAAAAAGCCAAAGACAGTCGGGCCGCTGCCGCTCATCATTGCGCCGTCTGAACCGTATTGAATCAGCTGATTGCGGATTTTTCCCACAATGGGATGCATCTGCGTCGTGACGGGCTCTAGGACGTTGACCATATGCTCTGCGACATAGCGCATCTGATCCGTTCGAATAGCCTGAATCAGCGCCGGCGTATCCGGCCTCTCCTCAATTACAGTCTGATCATAGCGCTGGTACACCGCAGGGGTGGAAACGCCTATATTGGGTTTAGCCAGCACCACCCAGTGGGAGCCAAAGCCTGCAAGGGGCTCAAGCTTCTCGCCAATGCCCCTCGCTACTGCGCAGCCGCCTGTAATGCAGAACGGAACGTCCGCGCCAAGAGACAGCCCAATGCGCTGCTGGGTCTCCAGATCCAGATTGAGATCATAGAGGCGGTTCAATCCCCGGATCACAGCCGCGGCATCTGCGCTGCCACCGGCCAGGCCGGCTGCCACGGGGATTCGCTTGACTATTGTGATCCTGACGCCCTTATCGAGTCCAGTTTCCTTCAACACCAGGTCTGCTGCACGCCAAGCCAGGTTGGAGGCGTCCAGCGGCAGATAGTCCACATCACAATGCAATTCAATGCCTGACTCGAGGGGCTCGAGGATGATATCATCTGCAAGATCAATTTCCTGCAGAATCATTTCAACTTCGTGGTAGCCATTTTCGAGTACACCCAGAACGTCTAAGGACAAATTGACCTTAGCGTTAGCAAATTCTATGATTCTATTGTGCTCCATGGCGTCACCCCAAACTGAAAATCCAGATTGTGCAAAATTTATACATTATACAAAATACATTAAAAGTATTATACATAAAAATCATGCAAGATACTAGTGTCATCTTGCACAAGAATCAGAACAATTTATTCTTTTTTAAGCAGATTCTTTTGTAAAGACCTACTCAGTGAAACAGGGAAAGCTGCGATTATACGTAAAAACGCCCCCTCAGCCGCATCGTTGGCGGCCGGAGAGGCGTTGTCCTTGTGTTTGTCCTGATCTCTTTAGCTTTTTATTTTTATCTCATTATTGCCTGATCTCATTATTTCCTTGTCCCTCTAATGCTTCTTCCAATCTCCTATCCTATTCTTCCTTATCCTTATCATTATCCTTCACTTCGTCCCTCTTTTCCTTCTCCCTCTGCCTCTCCCTCTGCCTCTCCTTAAACCCAGACTCTGCCTTATTGTACCCCAGCCGCACCAACGCCGGCAGTGACACGCCCAGTAGGAATCCCAGCAAAATCTTGAGGCTCAGCGACTGCACACCGACAGTCCGCAGCCACCAGTCGACAATAACGAGCACCAGCGGGTGAGCCAGATAAACATCAAAGGTGACGCCAGACAGACGCCTCACCCAGTCGCTCTGCTTCTCGTCAATGTTGACCAGCTTGAACCAGGAAAGGAGCAGGATGACTATGGAGAGCGCGTACAGCTCCCAGGCGAACGGCAGGGAAAGCATGCTGATTGGGGTGATCGCTCCAAAGCCGGCCAGGCGGGAAACCAGATAATCTGCGAAGGCAACCGCGCCCACAATGCCAAACGCCGTCAGCAGCGTCGCTTTGGGCGGCCGCTCATAAACCACTATGCCCGCGTAGAAAAACGGGAGATAACTCATAAAAAAGCGGTCGCTCAGCGGCACATATTGCTTCAGCCACAGGGCGTAAACCAGGTAGAGAATGGTCACAACCACAAGATCCACGCCAAGTTTGGAAAAGCGTCTCCTGAAAACCAGCAGCAGCGGAAACACCAGGTAGAGCTGGATCAGGATGACCATGAAATAGAGATGGTAGAAGGCCCCGCCGGTCAGCACCAGCTTCAGCATACCCGAGGCGCCATAGCAAATGCCCATGAAGCGCTGCTGCAGAATCAGATAAATCAGGGACCAGATCAGGTAGGGAAGGACCACCGTTTCAAGGCGGCGGCCCCAAAAGCGGAGGAGGCCTGCCACGCGGTCATCACTGCGAAATCGTGCCGCCAGACCAAAGCCGCTGGCGAAGATGAAGGCAGGCACCGCAAACTGGCTGAAGCTGTTGACGCCCACCGTCAGCCGCTGCAGCAGCGAGCCCGGCAGGTAACCCGTGACCCCGGAAGCCGTGACATGTATGACCACCACGAGTACGCAGGCCACTATTTTCAGCAGATCAAGGGCGAGAGAGCGATCCCGTTCTCCGGGGGCCGTCTTTTTCACCACATGCAGCACGCTCATTAATCCAGCTCCTCAATTATGGAATCTGCCCAGAACATTGAGCCAGAATCCTCACAGATTTGGTCGACGACCCTGCGGGCGTCCTCTCCGAAGCTGTAGAAACCAATGCCATAGGGTGATGGCCCGCCGAAGCCCGGGTTCAGCTCGACTCCGGTGAAATAAAGACCATCGGCAGAAGTTTTTCCTGCCTCGTGGATCAGCTGTCCGTCCTGGGCGAAAACCGGGACGTCAATCCAGCGGTAGTTCGGGCGAAAGCCAGTAGCCCAGATGACGCTGGTGATCCCGGTCTGCGTCAGCTCAAGGCGCTCAGTCTCCTGAAGAGTGCCCCAGATCAGCCGCGGCAGCTTCAGGTCAAGATTGGACTTAGGCTTTCCAAGCCCCGCTTTTCCAATGTGGGACTCAATCTCATCCATAAAGCGCTGAAGGTACGTCTCGGCGTCCTTCAGGGTTTCGATCAGGTTTGGTCGGACGATCAGGGCGCCGCCCTCAAAGCCGCTGAGACGGCCGACCAGCGTCACGCCCTCCTGCTGACAGGTAGCGAGGTTTTGGCGGAGCTTCTCCACAATTTCGAGGCGCTCCAGGTCATCCGGTGCATATTCCACACCCCGGTCCAGCTTCGCGAAGCCGGAGAGGCGGTTGAGCCAGTATACGCCGTTGATGTTGTCATAGGCATCCGGGATGGGCCGCTGAGTACCAAGGGACAGCCACACGTCCCGGCCTTCCCGGCGCAGCTCCAGGGCAATCTGAATGCCCGAGCGGCCGCCGCCCACCACGAGGACGCTGCCTGGCGCCAGTTGGCCGGGGTTCTTATAGGTCACCGAGTGCAGCTGCTGTACTTCTTTCGGGATTGCCTGCGAGGCCGCCGGAATGAACGGCTGATTATACTGGCCGGTCGCTGCCACGACATCATGGGCTCTGAAAATACCTGCCGAGGTTTCGATGAGATATCTCAGCGGACGGTCGTAAGGCGCCACCGGGATGGCATCGATCTCCTCCTGGGTGAGCTGCCTGAGGCGCGTCGCCTCCACGCCCTCCATGACCTTTGGCTTGAAATGTTCGACCCAGTCCGTGAGGTGCTGGTTGATCTCCTCCAGGGTCATGAACCGGTTGTCGCTGGGCGCCATGTCTTCCATGCCCGGAAGGCGGGTCATCCAGTTCGGCGTGACCAGCGTAAAGGAGTCCCAGCGCTCGTGGCGCCAGGTCCTCAGGAGAGTACCGCGTTCAATGACGCAGTAGTCCATTCCCATCTGATCCAGGTAATAGGCCGCGCTGAGGCCGCTTGGCCCGCCGCCGATCACCAGCACGTCATAATCATTAATTCTATTTTCAAGATCGTCCGTCTTATTTATAGTCATGGGCAATTCCTCCTGCTTCTGTCCGTTTCATCACAAACGTCATTTCTCTATTATATCCAAAAAAGACGCGCTTAAAAGGGGAAGTTCGCCGCGGCTTCGAATTGGCGGTAAAAGCCGGGAAAAGCACGCGATTTGTTCATCTGGCGCCGTCGCTGCCTTCCGGGGACAAAAAAGCGGGCCGGAGATCTCAACCTGATCCCCGGCCCACTATTAAGTACATTTCACCTGTCATTATACAGCTAAAACCCTAAGACTTCTGCCGATGGTCATCCAACCCACGCCCCACCGCCCAGCTCTTCAGCTTTTCTTTCTCTAAAATGTAGCCCTTGAATCCGTCTACACGTTCCCAATCGTCGCGACCATGATCGCCTTGATGGTGTGCATGCGGTTCTCTGCCTCGTCGAAAACCACGGAATGACGGCTTCTGAAGACCTCATCCGTGACTTCCATGGCGGTGATGCCAAATTTCTCAAAAACTTCTTTACCAACCTGCGTTTCCAGGTCGTGGTACGCCGGCAGACAGTGCATAAAGATCATATCCGGATTCTCCGTGCGATTAATGAGATCCATATTGACCTGATATTTCGACAGCTGCGCAATGCGCTCCTCGAAGAGATGCTCCTCGCCCATGGATACCCAGACGTCCGTGTAGATGACGTCCGCGCCCTTGACGCAGTCCGGATCCTCGGAGAACTCGAGGACCGCGCGCGTCTCCTTCGCGACCTCCTGCATCTCTGCCACGAGGTCCTCCGCCGGCCAAAGCTCCTTAGGTGCGAAGGCGACAAAATGCATCCCCATCTTGGCCGCGCCAATCATCAACGAGTTGCACATGTTGTTGCGGGCATCGCCGGCATAGACAAATTTCACTTTGTTCAGCGGCTTGTCCACGTGCTCCATAATGGTCAGGAAATCCGCCAAAATCTGCGTTGGGTGGTACATGTCCGTGAGGCCGTTCCAAACAGGAACGCCGGCGTGCTGGGCAAGGGCTTCCACAGTGGACTGCTCATAGCCCCTGAACTCAATGCCGTCATAGAAACGGCCCAGGACCTTGGCGGTGTCTTCAATGGATTCTTTTTTGCCCATCTGGCTGTTGGTGAGGAAGGTCACGTGAGCGCCCTCGTCATAAGCAGCGACTTCAAAAGCGCAGCGCGTGCGCGTGGAGGTCTTTTCGAAAAGCAGGACAATGTTTTTGCCGACCAGAAGATTCGACCGGACGCCAGCCCTCTTTTTGCATTTGAGATCTCTGGATAAATCGAGCAAATAACGGATTTCCTGCGGAGTGAAGTGTTTCAGTGTGAGAAAGTGCCTACCTTTGAGACTGACTGGCATGGATAAACCCCCTTATACATTCTGCTGGCCCGGGGGACAAGTCTAAAGTCCTACAGTCTCCATCCTGCCGATGGTCGCCTCCAGTCCCACTTCGCCGCTCCTGCGCCAAACCTTGATTTTCACAATTCTGAATTTCATTTTCTCACATTTGCGCCAGAAATCAATACTTTTTTGATTATTTATGCTTATTTTTTTGAATTTATTCAGTCCAGTGGCCTCAGAAGCGACTTGGGAAGGGATGTCGCCCTTTGAAGTCACCATCGGCAAAAAGCACTTATCTTTTGAACGGCGTGACTTACAGCGGGTCCCGGATCAGCGGCATGGACATGCACCGCGGTCCGCCCCGTCCCCGGGACAGCTCGCTGGACGGCATGACGTGAAGCCGGATGCCTTGCTCCTCAAGGAGATGGTTGGTGATGTGGTTCCTGGCGTACACGATCACCTCGCCCGGCGCTATAGCCAACGTGTTGGACCCGTCATTCCACTGCTCCCTGCCCGCGTCAATGCCGCGCTTGCCGCCGCAGCGGATCAGGGAGACGTGTTCGAGATCCAGATACTTTTCCAGGATGCGCTTCAGATCCATGGTCTCCTTTTCAATCCGGAGGTCGCGGCTCTTCCCTGCGGGCCGCTGGATGGAATAGACCGTCAGCGGGCCCTCGATTTCCGGGTGAATGGTAAAGGTCGCGTGATCCACCATGGTGAACACCGTGTCCAGGTGCATGTAAGCCCTTGATTTTGGAATGTCGAAGGCCAGGATGACCTCGAAGCTCTGGCCGTCGTCAAACAGCCGCCGGGCAAAGAGGTCAATGGCGGAAGCGTCCGTCCTCTGTGAAATTCCAATGGCTATGACCTTGTCCGTCAGCACCAGAATGTCCCCGCCCTCGATGCAGTAAGGCTCCCGGCGGTCGTACCACAGCTTGATTCCGGCGTCTTTAAAGTCGGGATGATGCCGGAAGATGTATTTGCTGAAGAGGGTTTCCCTCTGACGGGTGACCGTCCGCATGTGATGGAGGGAAATGCCCGTGCCCACCGCCGCGAAGGGATCCCGCGTAAAGTAGAGGTTCGGCATGGGATCGATCAGGAAGGGATAGTCGCTGTCCAGAAAGTCGGTCAGCGTTTTAGGGTTCGCAATATAGACCTCTTCCTTGCGAATCCCCGCCATCATTTTGTCGATGAGGGCCCGGGTATCTTTGAAGGACCGGAAGTACTCCCGAACGGCCTCTTGCTTCATATCCCCCTGAAGTCCCGCTTCCTCGATGAACTCCTCCATAAAGAGCTCCCGTATTTCCTCCGTTTGAATGCTCTGGGCCGCCAAATCCTCAAGGTAGACCACCTCTATGTCATTGCCCCTGAAGATTTCAGCGAAAGCGTCATGTTCCTGCCTTGCCACATCCAGATAGGGGATGTCGTCAAAGAGCAGCCTGTCCATGAGCTCAGGCGTAATGTTCTCAATTTCGCTGCCGGGTCTGTGCAGCAGCACCCGCTTAAGTTTTCCGATTTCCGAGTAAACGTTGATTGCCGGTGTGATCAACATGGGCTCCACCTCTCCAATACACATCTATAGTTGTGGTAATTGGCTTTAATTGGCAATTTATTCATCCGTTTCTCCTTTGATTTTAGTATACCACTCCAGAAATATTTTATTCAAGTTTAGTAATTTTAAGGTTTACGAGATAATAAAAATTTTTTTGAATAATTTAACTGACTGTGGATATTCATCGAGTGTATAAATTGTTATTTTATGGTATTCGTTGGCGTCACCGTTTGCTATGACTTGTCTCTGAACTTTATGAACAAATTGCAGGCAGTGAAAATCTGTATAATCATTAAAAAAAGATCATAAAGATTTTTCTGAATTTTTGCATATTTTTATAGTTGGCCCGGAGGCTCAGCCAGAAGGTGTTTTGTGCTGTGGCGGGCGCGTCTTTTTTAGGTTTCCCTCAAGACCTATAATTCTCTGCCGATGGTCACATTTCTTTCAGTTAACATAACGCCGAATTTCCTCCGCTTCCGGGCGTTATGCATATTGATTAATCACAAGTAATTTTTAAGCGATATTTACCCCATTTTGGGGTACTTTAAGGCGATTTGACTACAGATTGACAGGTTCAGCTTGGATCGAGTATGATGGTAGCACAAAGTCAACCGGCAACGATTTGGATTCCGTACGGTCCTATTAGTGGGTCACAGCCCGGATCCTACATGCTTGAAAGGAGATTTTTTATGACAGCACTCAAAGAAAAACGCATTTCCATAGTTGGTGTCCCTATGAACCTGGGCGCGGACCGCTTAGGCGTCGACCTCGGCCCTGTCGCGATCCGTTATGCGGGCGTCAAAGGCCGACTTGAGCGACTTGGCTACGATTTCGAGGACCGCGGCGACATCCAGGTGGTCCGTCCTGAAAACGCGAGAGATGCTAAGAGCAATCTGAAATACCTGGACGAAGTCGTCCGCGTCAATACAGAGCTTTGCAACTCGGTTGCGGACATTATGTCTGAAGGGAGATTTCCGCTGGTTCTGGGCGGTGACCATAGCATCGCCATCGGCACCATTGCAGGTGTCCTGCAGCACAAGAAGAACCTCGGCGTGATCTGGTTCGACGCCCATGGCGACATCAATACGGCGGAGACTTCGCCTTCCGGCAACATTCACGGGATGCCGGTGGCGGTGGCGCTGGGCCTTGGCCACGAGCGCCTCATAGGGATAGGCGGCGCTGAGAACAAGCTGAATCCAAAGAATATCGTCCTGATTGGCTCCCGCGACCTCGACTCTGGCGAACGCAAGCTGCTCAAGGAGCTGGGCGTCACGGTCTTCACCATGCACGAGGTTGACCTCATTGGTATGCCAAAGGTCATGGAAGAAGCGATCCGCGTCGCATCAGACGGCACTGACGGCGTTCACGTCAGCTTCGATATGGACGCTATGGATCCGTTCTACGCCACAGGCACCGGTACCCGCGTCGCCGGCGGCCTCTCTTACCGCGAGTCACACCTCGCCCTCGAGCTGATCGCCCAGGCAGGCATCATGACCAGCGCTGAGTTCGTCGAGGTCAACCCGCTGATCGACAACAAGAATGAAACCGCAGAAACCGCTGTCGCCTTGATGGATTCCCTTCTTGGAGGATGGCTGCTGTAAGAAAATGATTTAAAGATTTAGTGAATAAAAAGGAGAAAACCGCCACGGCTGACGCTTGGCGGTTTTTTTTGTTGTAGTTTGAAGGAGGGTGACGCGGACAGCTTTTACTTTAGTGACGCGGACAAAAACGAAGTTGGGGACAATAGGCCACAAGCCGCGCGGACGGAAATATTTTTTGTACCAGAGCTTGAGAGAATGATTCTCATCTCGCTCAAAAGTGAACAGTTCTATTTCTATACTATTTCCGTCCGCGTCACCAAATCCAAAGTTGTCCGCGTCACCTTTCTTTTGGAAGTGTCGTTCAAGCGTCTATGAGCGGCAAGGTCAGGATGGCTTTAAACAGGTCGCCGTCGGTTTCGATTTTGAAGCAGCCTTTTTGGAGTTCGGCGAGGCTTTTGGCAATGGCAAGGCCCAGGCCGGAACCGTCGGTGGTGCGGGCAGCATCGCCTCGTACAAAGCGTTCTGTCAGGGTGTCATCCACGTCATCCAGCGGCAGAGCGGAAATATTTTTCAGGGTAATGACGGCGTTTTGCTCGCTGCGCTGGAGATCGAGGTAGACTCTGGAGCCGGGCATGGCGTACTTCAGGACGTTGAGGAACAGGTTCTCCATGATGCGCCAGAGGTGGCGGCCATCCGCATGGATGGTGAGGGGCTGGTCCTGAGGGGGCGTCGTCAATTTGAGCTCCAGGCTGGCTTGCTCCATGCGGTCGCGGACTTCACCGGCGGACTGATGGAGGAATTCCTGGAGGCTGAGAGGCTCGGCCTGGACGTTGAGATTGCCGGAGGAGGCTTTGGCGGCCTCGAAGAGATCCTCAGTCAGGGTCTTCAGGCGCTGGGACTTCTGGTCCAAAACGGCCAGATAGTCGGCTGCCTCGGGGGCGCTTAGGCCGGAGCGTTTGAGGAGATCAATGTAGTTGAGGATGGAGGTCAGCGGGGTCTTCAGGTCGTGGGAGACGTTGGTAATGAGCTCGGTTTTCATGCGCTCGGATTTGAGGGCAGTTTCCAGGGCGGTTTGGTAGCCCACGGCGATCCCGTTGACTTTGGTGGAGATGCTTTTGAGTCGGGCGGGGCCTTCCGGGACCATCGGCAAGCCTAAGTCACCGGCTTCAATGGCGGCCAGGCTGGTCTCAATCCGGGCCAGGACCTGATCCTGACGGATCAGATAGAGGGCCAGGAGCGCAATACCGGAGAGGTACACCACGCCGCCGACCAGAAAGCCTAAGACACCCAGGGTCGCAGTCAGAAGGCCGCCGAAGATTATGGTGAAGGCGTTGAGGGCGAGGAAGCCAGTCGCAATGAGGAGAGGCATGCGGTCCACCGGGCCGCTCCTTAGTCTGCGCAGCGCCTTGCGAATAGGCCTTGAAACGGCGCCAAAGCACTTTGAAGCGCACCAGACCACAAAAGTGTGGCTGAGCAGCGTGCCGGTTTTAAGTCGCTTCCAGGTCAAAGTCCAGGCGTAGAGGGCTAAGGCACCGCTTAGGACGAGAAAGAGTGCAGCGACGGGTTTCATCAGCAGCTCCCACTCGCTGTTTGCGAAGCCCAGGAGTTCACCGGCGAGGCCAACCAGCGCGACCTGGATCCCAATCCATAGAGCGAGGCCAAAGTCTACGAAGATTCGGTCGGTTTTAAGGAAGTGGACGTCGTCTGAGTCAGGACGGCGGCCGGACACCGCGGCCAGGAAAATGAGACCGGTAAGCATAATCATGACGCAGACGGCGAGAAGGATCAGGGTCTGGGTATTGTCCGCGAGCCAGGCTTCGTGCCAGTCGTTAGGGTCCTGAAGCTCCTCATAAGCCTGGCTGCTGCGGTAGTCAAAGTCGAACAGGGTGCCTTCTGCCTCGTCGTAAAGGGTATTTGAGAAGACCAGGCCTGCCGCCAGGATCAATAGAATGACTGCGGTTTTCGTCAGCCAGTGTCTGAAGAGATTAGTCCAGTTTTTCGATTTTGTATCCAATGCCCCACACCACCTTTAAGTATTTTGGGTCTTTCGGGTTGATTTCGATTTTTTCACGGATCCGCCGGATGTGGACCGAGACTGTATTTTCCGAGTTGATGGGCGTTTCGGACCAGACCTGCTCGTAGATTTGATCGGAGGAAAAGACTTTGCCGGCATTTGAAAGCAGGAGGCGTACGATGTGATATTCGTAGCGGGTGAGTTTGATAGGGTCACCATCGGCAAATACCTCTTTGGTTTCGTCGTCGAGAACCAGACGTCCGCTGCGGAAGGTGGACGGCTTCTCAGTGTACGCACCCAGGCTTGTAAAGCGGCGAAGCTGGGATTTAACCCGTGCCAGGAGCTCAAGGGGATTGAAGGGTTTAGCTATGTAGTCGTCCGCGCCCAGGTTGAGGCCTAGGATTTTGTCGGTGTCCTCGGTTTTGGCGGACAGCAGGATGATAGGCAGGTTGGAGTGTTCGCGGATCTGGAGAGTCGCCCGCAGGCCGTCCAGCTCAGGCATCATAATATCGAGGAGGATGAGCTGGATATCGTGTTTTTTGAGGGCTTCCAGGGCTTCGAGGCCATTGTAGGCCTTGACGACCTGGTAGCCTTCGTGATTCAGATAGATTTCAATGGCATCAGTTATGGCGCGATCGTCATCGCAGACTAAGATTTTCATAAGCTAGCTCCTAAGTTAATATGATGGCCCTGTGCGGTTGTCGCTGATAAAATCTGCCTTCCGTGCACTGCGGGCGTTGGCCTTGGTTTTTGGAAATCTGTATTCAAGCTCGAATAATTTCATCTTAACAGAAAAAAACGTCGAAAAACCTCTGATAATTCTTAAGATATTCTTACGATAGCTAGAGACATGCATAAAGTGAAGAAGCGCTGTCTCGCCGGGAGCTTGCTCACGGAGGGGCAGTGCTTCTTCACTTTATATTGGGCGCAGCCCGATACCGCTGCGCAGCCTGTCACCGAGCACAGCGAGGCGATAGGCGGAGCGAGGTGCACGTCTGTAGCGTAAAGTGTTCATTTCGCAACAAGGCGGAGCGAGGTGCACGTCTCATAGCGAACGTGAACCTGACATCAAGTTAAACATCAACCCCCAAAAAAGAACAAAGCCAGCGACCCCGCCGCATTCACGGCTAGTCACTGGCATAAATAAATACAGAATAAATCAGTCTCTATGAAACATTAACCCTTTGGCACAGCGTCACTTCTACTGTGTCCGTCAAAATGTCTGAATAACTGAACGATACACGGCGCTCTGTATCGAGGCCGGCGTTGATACGTACAGTGAAAACACTTGGATAAGCTACTTCGAGAATGCCCTCACGGACATTCGCCTTGCGCTTGCCCTTATTCGTCTTGAGAATTACGCGTTCCCCAATCAGACCTTCGACCGACTTTCGAATCTCTGCAAGTGTCGCTTTTGTCGCCAAGTTGACCACCATCCCATTCTCTATCACACTGTATAAATATTACCATACAGTCAGAGAAAAGTCAAATATTATACAATAGTAGTATTTAATCTGTCAACTAGGTTTTGTCGAAAAATGTCTGTTAGTTTTATATCAAGTACAAAATGTTCTCAAAAGCCTCAAATTGCTGCATTTAAGCAACTTTTTACAGACGATTCGAATGCATCTTTTGCCAACTGATCCGCATATTTTACCTCTGTTCTAACCTTTGATCGCTCGATATTAATATAAATTAACCAAATTTTAACCTTTTGGCTTTGTCTTCTCTTTTTCATACTTATTTTTATCTTACATTTTCCTCGTCAAGCTCAAATTACTCTATTTATCAGCTTTTTCCCCCGCCTCAGCCATCTCAGCCGCATGCTTCACCCGCTCCTCAGCCAACGCATCACCCTCCAGCCTGACCATGGCGAACCAATCTACCAAGCCCAGCTGAATCTGATCCGGCTCCAAAAGCCCCGTCATCAAAAAACGAGAATCAATCGAAAACAAGTCATCAAACAACTCATCCCGATCCCCTGACGTCATGGGCGCCTCAGACACGAAGGACTCACAAAAAGGTATAGACCGCTCCACGACAGCAGCAGGAAGTCTCACCCCATAGTGCTTGAAAATCTCCTCCGCCGCCCTTTGGTTGGCCTTCAGCACCGCCTTGAGATTCCGTCCGTAATCCGCGGCTTTGAGATGTCCGAATATCCGGCAGGTCAAAGGGCGGACCTCATAGATCATGCAGCGTCCATCCGCCTCCAGCATGGGGCATTTCATAGGACGGGCGAGTTCAAAGCGGGCATAGTCTTCCGCCCGATTGAGGGCCTCCGACCATCGGCCAGACGCCTCTAAAAAGTCCCGGATTCGAAGCCACTCCACAAAAAAAGTGCTGACGGATTCGGCGCAGCACGCGGTACAGCCGCTGCAGCGCCCTCCAGGCACCCTGGCATAGACCTCTGAAAGGCGCTCAAACAAGCCGTTTTCCCGGGCTTGATCAAACGCCGCTCTCCACCGGGCGTCGAGGTCCGGATCCCTGAATGTCGCAGACCCAGCTCCAGTTGCAGTCACAGTACCAGTCACGGTCTCACTTCTCTCCCTCATTCGCAGGCCCCTCCCAAATAGCAGTCCGCCGCATATTTGAGGCCCTCCAAATAATAATCACGCCCGCCATAGAAACTGGACGCCTCAAGCACAACCGGAGACTCAAAGGCCTTCAGTTGACGGTAGACAGAAGCAGGGTCGAAGGCCCATCCCTCCGACCTTTGTTGCCCGGGATGAGGGATCACGTGGTGAAATTCCTTATAAAATGGCGAGTTTCCATAATAATCATTCCCCCGGACTGTCCAGACGTGAAAGCCCAGGCAATAAGGGCCAAAGGTCTCGACAACCTGGTTAAAATCAAAACCGTTCATCAGACACGAAAAATAGAGATGACCCGTATCCAGCAGCGGCGCCAGTCTCGAATAACCATTCAAAGCTTCAATCCATTGCTCGGGTCGATTGAAATCCTTGTTTGACCCAAAATATTCCAGAGCCAGGACAGTGCCAAAGTTCTCCGCTATAGACTGAAGTTTTCCGAGGGCTTCATGGAGGATAGCATGGAAATCCAGGTCGTGATAGGCATTCCTATAGATCCCGGGAAAATGGATCACGTAATAATCCGGCTGATAGCGGCTGGTCAGCTGGCGCAGGTTCTCTTCCAGAAATCTGAAAGCCAGGTCCCGTTTCTCCGGATCCGGATCCAGGTAATAGCCGTCCAGATAATCGAAGGGAAACCAGTCATAGAGACAAAGCGGGAGATGGATTGTATAATCCAGACCCAGCGCTTTGGCCGTGTCCAGATCTAAAAAAATCCGCTCCAGCATGTCCTTATAAGGTCTGTGGCGCCCAAGACATACTTCTATCCGCGTAAAACCAAGCGCCGCAAGGGTCTCCACGTCAGCGTTGTTGGTGTTTGATCCGAGGCTTCGTCCCAGTTTGGCCGGACTCTGGGGCACCGAACTCATCCCCGTCTCTTCCGCACTTAAATTTTGGAATTCTGATTGAATGACCCTGTCCATTCGACTTTCCCTCCGGCACGGTGTTCCAAAAAACGGACCAGCGTTGTCGTTTGATTGATAAAATAACACGCTTTTGTCAAAGAAAAAAGTCCCGCAGGATGCAGGACTGATTATTGATAATGCTCAAAACAACTATGCTGTCTCCTGTTGTTATTATTATAACATATTTCGGTGTTTCTGCCCACTTCACCCACGGATGTTGAGGGGAAAATAACGGGACCATCGGCAGAGCTTTGGTCTTTAAGCCTTTAAAAGCTGAAGACCCTGCCGATGGTCACCCTCAGCAAACCTTTCCATCTAAGACTTCTTAGGGAACCACGGAAAGAACTTGCTCGTGACCGCCGCATAAGCCTGAAATTCGGGATTATTCTCATATTTTTTCTCAAGCATAGGCACCCCGGAGACGAACATCAACAGATACGTGATCACCGCGGAGCTGATGATGGTCGGCCAAAAGCCGGTCGTTCCAATAACAATGAGGAAGATCCCCCACCACATGGTGGCTTCGCCGAAGTAGTTCGGGTGACGGGTATACTGCCACAGCCCCGTCTTGATGACGTGTCCCTTGTTGGCGGGATCTTTCTTGAAGACCTCCAGCTGCTTGTCCCCCACAGACTCGAAATAAAAGCCTATGAGCCAGACTGCCGTGCCCAGGACCACCCAAAGGTTGACGGACTTGTCCGCCACCGTTATAGCGTAGAGGTACGCATAGGACACCACCGCCATAAAGACCGCCTGAAGAACGTAAACCTGCAGAAACGCCCTTGGAATGACCCACTTGCCCCACTCCCGGCGCCAGTTGGCGTACCTGAAGTCCTCGGGCTTGCCCCAGTTTCGCCGGTACAGATGGTAAAACAGCCTGACGCCCCAGACAGTGACCAATGCCACAAGCAGCAAGGACACCGCGTCCAGGTTGCCGTAATAAAACAGCGACGCCCAGCCCACGACCACAAAACCCAAGCCCCAGCCAAAGTCCACCACGGCATTATTCTTTACTGCAGTCCCCAGAATAAAGAATCCCATGAAATAGAGAAAAATCACGAGCCAAGAAAACCATAACAACCCTGACATATTACCAGCCTGCTTTCTCTTGTAGGTAGGCAATCGCCGTCGCGCCCTCGCCTGCTGTCGCGCCGACTACCGGTGAGATTTCCGCGATAAATTCCGGCGGCTTGCCGGTGAGTTCCTCAAAGATTCTGGCCAGTTCCATCGCCCGGTCCAGGCACGCGGCATGGACAATGACGTATTCCTCCAGGCCATATTTCTCAATGTCCGCGCTGACGGACTTCACCAGTTTTTTCATGACCGCGTTGAAGGTCAGCTTGCCGCCATAAGCTTTGCCATGGCCTTCCCTGTCCAAAGTCATCAGCGGCTTAAGGCCTATGACTTTGGCGACTTTTCCGACACTTCGGCTCACCCGGCCGCTGCGCTCCAGATATTTGACCGTATCTACGGAAACCAGGATCTTAACCCGGTCCCGCATTGCCCGCATGATCTCGACGACCTCTTCGAAGCTGCGCCCTTCTTTGGCCATGTCCACAGCCTTCTTGACCATTAGACCCTGAGCTCCTGAGTTTTTCAGCGTGTTCAGGACTTCGATCTTACGGCCGCGCTTTTCGACCACGGGTTCGAGGCCCTTGATCATGCCATAGGTGCCGCTGAGCTTGTCTGACACCGAGAGGACCAGAATGGCTTCGTAATAATCGCTGAGGAACATCAATAGATTCTCGACATTTTTAATGGCCGGCAGCGAGCTCTGAGGCTGATCCTTGAGAGTCTTGTTCAATTCGTAGAAGTGGCCCACGGACA
Source organism: Acidaminobacter sp. (assembly GCF_030247605.1). Classification (GTDB taxonomy): domain Bacteria; phylum Bacillota; class Clostridia; order Peptostreptococcales; family Acidaminobacteraceae; genus Acidaminobacter. Next base: position 36,887 of record NZ_JAOTSB010000009.1, read on the forward strand.
CCGTCACACGGTCCAGGTGCACCACGCCCCCAATTTCCAGCTGCAGCGGGATCACCGAGATCTGGTGCTCATCAATGAAGGACTGCGGCAGGTCCGCAATGGTATCCGTCACAATGGCAAACGGGTATTTCCTGTGGTTGCGGATATCCACCTGAATCTTCATATCGTCGACTTTGATGGCATCCAGCTGGCCCACGCGGCTCAGCGCGTCAAACATTGGCTCCGGGCTGTTGGTGTGAAGATGCACCCTGAGCTTGTCCTCCCCCCCGGCAATGACCAGGGAATCCCCATAACGCGCCGCGATCTCCCGGATCTCTTCCACATTCATGCCTTTGTCTTTTCCCTTTTCCCGGCGCGTCAGCAAGGTCTCGCAGCAGTAGCGGAACTCGCCCAGAGTCTCATGGGCTTCAGCGCTCCTTGGGTGGGCCTCGGTTGGAATCACAGAAATCCTCTCAATCCCCGCCTCCCCATGCTCAATATAGCGCTTGATACCTTCGAGGAAATGGTAAAAGCCCTTGGCGCCGGCGTCCACCACGTTGCTTTTTCTTAACTGCTCCAGCATTTCAGTCGTCTTCTTCAGCGCGACACCGCTGTCTGACAGCGTACGCTCGGCGTACTCCAGTATTGTGGCAGCCTTATCCTTGTGCTTCTCCAAAGAATGGATCCACTCCCGGACTACTGTCAAAATGGTGCCCTCCACAGGATTGAGCATGACGCCGTAAAGCCGCTTCAGCGCCCCTTGAAGGCTGTGAATCAGCTCATCCTGGGTCAGCGTCTCCTTGCTCTTGACCTCCATGTACCAGCCGTAGATCAGCTGGGCGAAAATCAGCCCGGAATTGCCCCGGGCGCCCATCAGCGCGCCATCCGCAGCACTGGAAAGCACCAGATCCACCTCGTTCTCAAGGCGTAGATTCTCCATCACGGCCTTCATGGTCGAGGTCAGATTGGCCCCCGTGTCCCCGTCCGGGACGGGGAATACATTGATGCGGTCCAGCTCGCTCTTATTTTGAATCACCTCATTGGCTCCTGCCAATATGGCATAATACACATGTCTTCCATTGATTGAATTGGCGGTCATTTGCGATCCCTCCTCGCGGGTATTATTACCCAGTTTAATCTCGTCTTCGACACTTTTTGAGAATTTTTATTCTATTTTTGGAGTGATTGCATGACGAAGAGGGGGGGCAGCGGAAGCTGCATAACCCCCCGTTACCGTGTCGCCAGCGCGGAGGAGAAAAGCCGGCAATAGGTCTTTTACACATCCGCTGATCCCCCCTTATACTCAATACCAAAAAATCCCCTTGAAGCCCAGACCGTTTCGTCTATGCCCCAAAGGGATGTTTCTTTTGCCGATTGTCGCTACTCCAGCTAGGACACTATCTCTGCCCCGTCACTTAACGCTCACATTGCCGCTGACTGTGGACAGCTCCAGCGTAAACTTACCACTGCCGGCCGTCGCTTCAATGAGGCGGTCCTCTAGGACTTTTACGTTTGCCTCAGGGCGTTCGAGCGCAAGGGTCCCCGAGGTGGACGTGAGTTTAATCTCATGGTTGAGGGGCGCCTCGCAGGTCAGTTCAACCGTCCCCGAAGTCGTCTCCATGCGTCCGTCCCCCCTAAGTGCAGTTAGCTTCAGCATCACTGCGCCGGACACCGTCTTCACGTCCAGCTGGTCTGCGCTGCCCAGGAATTCCACGTCACCGCTGACGGAACCAAGCTCAAGGTTTCGTGCCTCAAGCCCTTCCACATAGACTCTGCCAGAAACCGACCCGGCGGAGACATTGCCCTCAAAAGGCGCTGTCCCTGGCGAACGCAGCTTGACCGCTCCGGAGACGCTTTGAAGCTCAAGATCGCCGGACAACGACTCCGGTATTTTCACCATTAATCTCAGGTTCGTGGATGTAAAGGAATGCGGGAGCGTCAGCCCACGATCGATGTCGATCTCCAGCCGGCCACCCTCCGACTTATGAATTCGTATTTTTGGCATATCCGTATCCAGCGGCGCAATGTAAGTCCCCGTCAGCTTAATTTCAATATCCTCTCTGGCTTCACGGGTCACTTCAACCGACTCAAACACTGTTTCAACAGCCAGTCCTTCAGTCGCGTTCTCGCTGCTGACTTCCACTGTCCTGGTCTCGTCCAGCTCAAAACGCTGGCTCCCGGCAAGGGGCGCTAATTCCTCGCCCTGCAGTCTGTCGATCAGATCCGGTCCGGCTTCACGCAGTGCGAGCATAGCAATGCCGCCGCCAATCAGAAGCGCTGCAATCAACCAAAGCGCAATTTTTCTCACTTGGATTACCTTCTTCCTTTTTTAATTTTACAGGGAGAAACAGGGCGTTCTTCGCCAAGTCATCCTACCCAATCAGTTTTGCTTGATGATCTTGACGTTAAGCTTCAGATATTTCAGTGTCACTTGATAAAACAGCTGAGTCAGTTTGATGGCCGCGAGGAAGATCAGTCCGCCAAGGGCTGCGAGGGCAACCCCCGCTCCGAGAATAGCCACAATTAAAGTGCCCCCAACAATCCCGGCTGGGATCAACGCAGGCGCGAACGCCACCGAACCCGTCACCGCCGCGACAACCCCGCCGAACACCAGACCAATGCCCGCTACTATCAGCGACACAGCCACCGCGTAGACCGCGACCAGAATGCCCACCAGCGCCAGGTAAGGTCCAAGAATAAAGATGATATTAAAAAGTCCGAGGCCTATGGACGCCAGTACCGCCCTAAACAGATTCACAGAGCTTGGCTTTTCCTCTGCCCGCTGAATCACTTTACTCAGTCGGAACTGTTTCGCGACCACCTCCGGCCTGCCCAGCTGCTCAAGGATGGCTTCTTCTGTCTCACCACTTTCGAGGGCTGCATCAAAGTGCTCCTCATAATCGTACAATATATCATTCCGCTCCGCCTCCGGCATGCCGGAAAGCGCGCTTTTAAGCTGAGTCAAATAAGTCTGCTTGTTCATTCCCCGTGCTCTCCTTCCACAATTAAGTTGACACCCGTCACGAACCGCCGCCATTCCGCTGCCAGCGCGGCCTGCTCCTGTCGCCCCCGCGCCGTCAGCGTGTAGTACTTACGCGGCGGCCCCTCTGAAGACTCCTTCAGATAAGTCGTAAACATGCCGTCATCCATCAGCCTTCTCAGCAAAGGATAGATAGTACCTTCAGAAATAGTGATATTTTTTGAAATTTCCTGAACCAGTTCATAGCCGTAGCAGTCCCTGTGGCTCAGTATAGATAGTACGCACAGCTCCAGAACACCCTTCTTGAATTGTATGTTCACAGAGGATCGCCTCTTTTCTGCTTTTTCATGGTTACAGCATATCACAGGGTACCTTTTTATGCAAGGTAGCAAGTATTAAAAGAATCTTAAATACCAGGTTGGGGACGCGGACAAGTTTTGAGTTGGTGACGCGGACAGCTTTTGAGTTGGTGACTGTCACCAACTCAATTTTTGTACCAGAGCTGAACCTCGAAACCATTGGAAAAACACACTTTCTCAAATTGATACCTCTGCACGGTCCCAAGCCCCAACTACACCCCCGCACCAGTCACCCAAGCCCAACCACCCCCGCCCGCGTCACCAACAAGCCTGCCCCAGCACCGCGTCCCCATTCTCTTGGAAGTGTGCGCCCGTGGGCGCACAGCGAAATTGAACCTGTTGCAGACTAATTCGAAACGAAATCTAAAACTAAACCACACCAATCAAAAACCAAATACAAAGCAAAAACGCCGCTGAACCCGGAATCCCGAATCAAGCGGCGTTTAACTCTTTATTGCTATTGATGTTTTCAGCGAGCGCTTTTTGAAAGAACACTCTCTCAGCCCTTAAACTGTTTACTCGACCAACCTATTTCTTTATAATCTCGTTCAAAGCAGCAACTGTGCCGGCAAAACCCTGAAGGTCTGAAGGCACAATAATTTTCGTCGCCTGGCCGTTCGCCATTTTTTCAAGGGCCTCAAAGCTCTTGATGGCAATAACCGCAGGGTCCGCGCCAGCTTCACGAATCATTTCAATGCCTTTGGCCTTAGCGCCTTGGACTTTGATAATCGCTTCCGCTTCACCTTCTGCTTCGCGAATCTGAACTTCCTTCTTAGCTTCAGCACGAAGAATTGAGGATTGCTTTTCGCCTTCCGCCTCAAGAATCATAGACTCCTTAGTACCTTGTGCCACGAGAATCTTGGAATTCTTTTCACCTTCCGCACGAATAATGGATTCACGTCTCTCACGCTCAGCGCGCATCTGTTTTTCCATGGCATTCTGAATGTCTTCAGGCGGAATGATGTTCTTGACTTCAACGCGGTTGACCTTGATGCCCCACGGATCTGTCGCTTCATCCAGGATCGCGCGCATCTGGGTGTTGATCAGGTCTCTGGAAGTCAGCGTCTCGTCCAGCTCCAGTTGGCCAATAATGTTTCTCAGCGTCGTCGCTGCAAGATTCTCAAGGGCGACAATAGGACGTGCAACACCATAAGAGTATAGCTTTGGATCTGTAACGGCATAATAAATGACCGTGTCAATTTTCATGGTGACGTTGTCCTTGGTGATGACCGGCTGCGGAGGAAAGTCGACTACATTTTCTTTCAATGAAACGCGGTTTGCCACGCGGTCAATAAATGGAATCTTAAAATGGAGACCCACGCTCCAGGTTGTCAGAAAGGCGCCAAGGCGCTCAATGACATAAGCCTGAGCCTGCGGTACAACCCTGATGTTGGTGATGATCAACAAAATCGCAAAGAGAAAGAGCAGTGCTGGAATGATGAGCCTTAAAATGTTCATTAATGTTAGCCTCCCTTTTAGTGTGCTGCAAATGCTGATTTCGACATGCCTGAATGGTCATCAGGTCATGCTTTCTTGACGATGAGCTTGACACCCTCCACCGCTATGACCTGAACCTTCGCCCCGACTTCAATGGGCTCTCCGTCTTCAGACAAAGCACTCCAAATCTGGCCGTTGATTTTAACCTGGCCAGTCGCATAGCGCTCAATGGCTTTTAAAACAGGTCCGCTCTGTCCAATCACAGCCTCCACATTGGTTTTTTCGCTCCCGATATGAAGAAAATTCTTGGCCAGAGGTTTGGTGAAGTAGATCAGTACTGCTGCCGATACTAAAAAGACGCCAATCTGAACCGGCACAGACAATCCGATCATGGCCGCCAGAAGTGCTATAAGCGCGGCGCCAGCAAACCAGATGGTGGTAAGACCCATGGTCAGTGCCTCTAGAACTGCAAAAATGATGATGAGCGCGATCCAGATGACAGATGGGCTCAGGCTGGTTAAGAAACTCATAGCGGGTCAGCTCCTCTTGGTTGAAACTTTTGTGCCTGGTGGTTTATGCACTACCTCTCTATATTACCCAACAATTCTTAAATTACCATTAAAAAAGCATTGATGTTGGCGCATTCTTTCAAATATTGATGCCATTTTGAACCTTTTCGTGGGGTGTCGGGCGGGTGAAACTTAAAAAGGGTGAAGAAGGCCGGCGCGCCTTCTTCACCCTTTCCGCTGCTAACAATAGAAGAAGCGGCCGTCGCACTTTGGACGGCCGCTTCCTCCTGGTCTTTCTTTTAAAATCTTTTACCTTTGAAACTCTAAACCATCATCACTTTAAACGTATAAGCAGAAGTGGTGACCTTGTCCGGCGCGACGACCTTCACAGTGATAACTTGGCCATCCTTGACAGCAATTTTGTTGCTGGAGCGGTAGGCAACGGCCTTGCCATCCACCATAATCGACGCTGCCTTCGTGGACATGGAGGTCGGGATTACAGTGATGCTTGTGTTTGCCTTAGGCACTTTGACCGTATAGTCGTAAGCCCAAGGATTGAAGCGGTTTTGAAGCGCGTTCTTCACCGCGATCTCCTTGCCCGCCCAAGTGAATGGCGCACCCGGCGCCGCGTATTCCACGGTCTTTCCGACCAATTCTCCGCCTGCAAATTCAATGTTGGACAGGACAGAGTATTTGACGTGACCGCCAAAATTGTAGTTTAACCCCACATTAGCCGCGTCTGCCATGTAAGGGCGCACCTTGAGGTCCGTGGTTGAAGACAAGAATTCCGCGTTGTCGCCCATAACTCCTGTCAGCTTGATGGCGCACCAGTTGGTGCCGTCTTTCCACATGTCGCCAATCATGGTCGTTCTCGCTCCCGGCGCGTCTGTACCGCCGCGCAGGGATGGACGGCAGCCGCCCTCACCCTTGTCGACGACCTGTTGTAAGGCTGCCTCATAGAGCTTCAGGTTGTTGTCGCTGAGGGGCGACTCGTCATGACCCGTGAAGAGCTTGTCTGACTTGCCTCCCTCTTTGGTGTACTTCGAATAAGACTGCTGGACAAAGGAAAGGAGAAGGTCCGGCGGCATACCCGCCACACCCACGTTGTCCGCTGAGCCTGCACGGGTACAGCCATAGAAGTCTGAAGCAAACAGAAGACCGTTTTTCTTGTCGTGGATTGCCACATTGCCATTGGCATGACCCGGCAGCGCAACAACCTCAAAGACAATACCGCCGCCAAGGTCGAACTTCATGCCCTCATCAATGTTCTTAACTTTTGCCTGCGATTCCGGCGTAGAGAAGATTGGCTTGAATGGGCCTGAAGTGGAAGACGTAGACGCCCAGCCCCGCTCACTCAGGTAAACGTCGACGCCCGCGTTCATGAAGTTCATGGCCTGGGCATCGTGGTCACCGTGCTCATGGCCTATGATCAGGATGTACGGTTTTGTGGCGAAACCATCGACAAAGGTCTTCAGGTTCTTTTTATCCGCAGGGGTCTGCAGGGCGTCGAAAACAATGCCGCTTGTCGGCCCTTCTATGTACCACGCCAGAGGCCGGACAGACTCAGAATCGTTGCAAATCCTGAAAATCGCCGGGCTGACAGAAGTCTTCTTCTCCATCTGGAGCACCTGGAAATCATCCATGAGCGGGCGGTGGAGGTTCCAGACAAAGGTCTGGACCGGGCTGGCAGCCATGCCGTCTTTGAACGCAACGGCTTTATAGGTCACGACGCGGTCCGTTGGCACCGGCTCATCCGGGCCGCCGCCGCGAGTGCCAATCATTTCCATGATATGCCCTTTGGTTTCGACCGTGTAAACTTCACTGTCCGCAGTTGGCTCTGAGCCGTCCGTGGTGTAGTGAATGGCCGCTCCAGGCGTTGGACAGTAGAGCTTGACATAACGTCTGGGCGCGACAGAATTCGCTTTAGGCAGCGCTTGAACCGGCGCGACCATGGTTCCTGTGATTTTGCTGAACAGAACTTCCATTTCGTCCACGGTCAGCGCTCTCTTTGGCTGGAACAGCTGATCTGAATTAATAGTCAAATAACCAAGCGCCGCCAACGTGTTGACACTGGCTCTGGCGTAAGAAGAAATCGAGGCCTCATCCTTAAAGAAACCCGTTTTCGTGGTCAGCGGCAGATGGAATGCCTTCACCATCATGACGGCTGCATCCTGACGGGCCAGCTGGGCGTTCGGGTCAAAATAGCCATTGCCAATACCGCTGGTCACACTTTCCTCATAAGCTGTCTCGATTTGCTTGCCATAGCGGTCTGCCGTCTTGACATCCTTGAATTGCTTCAGCGGCGCCTTCCAAATATCGTTGTACTGCGTCGGATGCGGCCATGCAAAATAATTAGAGACTTTGCCGATGAATTCCGCACGCGACACCCCATTCACCAGGGGCGCCTCGACGTCCGCAAACACCGTATAGCCCGGAATAGCGCTCGTTACGGCAATCCCTGCGGCACCAACAGCCATGCCCTTCAGGAAGTTTCTTCTGGAGAGTCCCTCTTCCGAAAGCCCGAGGGTTTCCATTCTGTTCTCTTTTTGATCGGTTGTCTTGTCTTTAGTCACAAATCCTACCTCCTCAGTACTTGATGGTCCTTAACCACAGACCTAAAATAAAAACGGCTGCAAAGCCGCTCTGTTGCCGCTTCAGCGCCCCACACAGAACTTTAATTTTCGTACTTTCGTTCCCCAACCCTTCAAGTGTCCGGCGTGGGGCGCCCTTGTCAACTTGCTTCTCTCAGTGCCAACTTGCGTCTAAACATCACACTGCTGATCCAGGTGCTGATTTCGAAGAGCACCAGCATCGGCACAGCAATCAGGATTTGCGAGGTTACATCTGGCGGCGTAATGACGGCTGCTATAATAAAGACCGCCAGAATCACATATTTACGATTTTTCCTCAGGAGCCTCGGATTGAGAATGCCCAGCTGTGTCAGCAGGATAATGACTATAGGCATTTCAAAGACAAGCCCAAAGGTCAGAATTGTATTCACGACAAAATTCAGGTAGTTCTGAATGGAAACCATGGCTTGAATTGTCTGGCCATCCCCAAAATTTCCCCCGTTGAGCCCGGCGAAGTATTTCAGCGTGAAAGGCAGGACGACTTCATAGGCAAAGACGCTGCCCAACAGGAAGAGCGCCATGCCAAAGGTCATCACAAAAGCTGCCGCGGTGCGTTCCCGGCGCGTCAAGCCCGGTCGAATGAACTGCCAGGTCTGGAAGCCAATAACTGGAAATGCCACGACAACGCCGCAAATAATCGCGATTCTTATGTAGGCGATCAGCAGCTCCGCCGGCGCGACGTAAATGAACTCGAAATCCTTGGCTTTGCCCACCAGATGCTTAATGACGAACTCCGATCTTGCCAGGCACACGCTCATGGCGGCGACAAAGCAGATCGCGCTGACCACCAGCCGCTTTCTCAACTCGTTCAGATGAGAAATCAGCGTCGTTGTTTTATTGGCTGGCATGGCCTTCTTCAGCCCTCTTCCCGCTCGGTCAGAGGCTCAGCTTCCGCCTTGGAGATACTCCTCTTGAAGTTGCCTATAGTCTGTCCAACCGCCTTCCCCAGCTGCGGCAGCTTGGTGGGCCCAAAGATCAACACCGCAATACCAAAGATGACCATTAATTCAGTTGTTCCAAATCTTCCCATGACTTTACCCCTTCCTGACTCACTAAGATTTTTCACCTATAACAAGCGCTCACTTCTCTGATCTCATTACGTTGATTCCCGCTCAACCGCCTCTTCCGCGCCGAATAAATCTCCGCTTTCCAAGTCCTTCTCAATAGTAGTCGCATATCGCTTGAGAGAGCCAATGGAACGTCCGGCTATTTTACCAAGCTCCGGCAGCTTTGAAGGTCCAAAGATGACCAAAGCCACAGCAAAGATCAGTATGAGCTCTGTAGTCCCTATTCCTGACAATGAAGATCACCTCCGCCGATGGTTATGTTTTGAAAACTCGGTGTCTGACACCGAGTTTCACCTTGACGCCTCAGCTCAACCAGGTATGAAATGATCTTGCTGATACCAACACCTTAGCGAATTCCCGGCTGCAGCATAAGCACCAGGATAGCGAAAGATGTATCAAATGGACCTTTCACCTGTTTCAATTCAGAGCATTTTGTTTCAATATTCTGCTTATTGGTCTTCTACGCTGTATCAGACCCTCGCATTCTGTACAATCCATGTTATAATCATATCCAGCAACACTACCTTCTACGGAGTGGAAAGGAGGACCGAAATAATGCATCTGAGATCGTTTTTTTCAAATCGTCTGTTTATTAAGATGCTGATGTACTTCAGCACGCTGTTGATTCCCGTCCTCCTCATCGGCATCCTCTTCTATAACTATTCGGTTTCTGAAGCAAAGAAGGACTTTAGCCAAAACATTACAAAGAATCTTGAGTTTTCTATGGAACTCATTGACCATTCTGTTCAAATGGCGGTGGACGCGAGCCTCAATCTGATGATGGAAGACGCTTTCTTCGAGCCCGTCATGAGCTCACCTGAGATGAGCACGGAGCAAAAACGCCACTTTGAGAGCATGATTCAAGCTATCGTCAAAAGTCAGAACATCTCCAACTATTTTATTGACAACCTTTTCGTCTTCAGAGACAGTGAGTGGGTGTTTCGGAGCGCCGGTCCGGAAACCTTTGACCGCTTCTTCAGGGAGCTATACTGGTTCGAAAAGTATCCGGTGCCTTTTTGGAAAACTTATCTGACCAGGCCATCAGCGGTTCAGTATCTGTCCCCAACCTTGATCAAAACCTCGAGCGGCAGCACAAAAACCGTGATTCCCACCGTTGCCGTAGAGCATAGTCCCAAGGGCAATATAGCGGTAGTCGCGTGCCTTTCCACCAGCGCGATTCATGAGACCATCCGATCCAACATGATCTATCCCGAAACGGAATTTATCTTACTGGACACGGCGGACAATATCATAACCAGCAGCCGGGATGACCTATGGAACAGCGACGCTGTCGAAAGGCTCAAGTCGCTCAGTGCCGCCGGTCCCTCCGAACTCATTCCTCTGGAGTGGCAAGGTGAAAATTACCTGGTTTCAGCTCTGTCTTCCGAGCGCCTTGAATGGACCTACTACACCATCACGCCAAGCTACTATTTCAGGGCAGAAGCCAACAATGTCCTTTCCGTCACCTTTTGGACGAGCATTGCCATCATTTTGCTCGGCATAGGCCTAGCTTTGATATTCAGCGTCAGACTCTACAGCCCCATCAACAATATACGGGAAATCCTTATGCAAAACGGCGGCAGTGAAGGCACCGGCGGGCCTGCACCAAAGCATCAGAATGAGTTTGAACTCATACAGTCAGCCCTCCATGAGCTGCTCAGCGAAAAAACCGCCTACTCTGACAAAGTCCACGAGCTGTCCTCCGAGTATTTGGACAACGCGTTTATCCAGCTGCTTCGCGGCCATTCCCTGGATCCCATCAAAAAATTCAGGACATTGATTCGGGACGACCTCCGGTTCACAACTGAGACGTTTCTCTGTTTCTCCGTAGTCTTTGACTTTAACGAGCGCTTCTTTACAAAGATTGAGAGCCAGGAGCGGCACCATGTCCTGGAAAGCATAAAAATCATTATTCTGGATGCCTTGGCAGCCCAAAACAGAGTTTATCTGCTTGAGCTCGAACCGGGACATTTTGTGGGTATAGCCAATCTGGACACCCATCAGGATCAGGTGACGCTGATGAAATCCCTCGAACAACTGCTCTTATCTTTTTCTTATGAATTGAAGCATTACAGAATTTACATCGGTGTTGGCAGAATCCACGGTGGTCTGAACAAGCTGTGGCTCTCCTATTCCGAAGCCCAGTACGCCCTGGAAGCCGCAACCGGGTCAGCGCAGAATCAGGTGGCGGACGCCTCAACCCTTGAAATCAAGCCCCATCATATCTACACCTTCAAAGATGAGGAAAAGATCATGAATTGCCTCCAAGCCCGGGATGAAGCCGGACTAGAAAGTATTCTCGATGGGCTGGTGAGACAGACTGAGACCATCGGCAGCACAGGCTTTAGCCGGCAGGCGCTGTTCCACGATCTGCACCGAACCGCTGCACGCTACGCCGCCGCCCACGGACTGGATTTTTACACTGCCCTGGATCAGCAGGTCTGGTCCTGGACCACGCAGACCCACGGAGCGGAAGTCGAGCCAGGGATTAACCCGGATAAGGCTGTGCTGCTTCAGATGTTTAAATCTCTCATGGCTCTGGCTGAGCCGCCTTCAGACCGATCGGCACAAATGATTCAAAACGTCGTCACCTTCATTGACGATCACTTCCACGAAGATATCCACCCCGAGCTGATCGCCAGTCAGGCAGGCATCTCTGTCAAATACCTCTCCAAGCTTTTCAAGTCCCAAACGAACCAGAATCTGACGGATTACATCAGTCAAAAGCGCATATTCAAGGCAAAGGCGCTGCTAAACACCACCACGCTCTCCATAGATGATATCTATCCCATGGTGGGGCTGCAAAGCCGGGTGACGTTTTACCGACTTTTTAAGAAACACGTCGGCACCAATCCGGGGAGCTATAGAAAAGGTACCGACCAGGACTTGGATCAGGGACAGGAGGCGGATGCAGATGAAAATGAATAAAGCAGCTAAGCGTCCAGGCAGCGAAGTCCAGGCAGCGCTGTTCTTCCCGGCGGACAGAAGGCATCATGGCCTGTTGTTGATCATGCTGAGCCTAATATTGGTTGCCGTGTTATCTCTGACGGCTTGCCAACAGACAGAGAAGCTTGAGCCCACAACCCAGGCGTCTGATGAAGCGCCTCTCAAAGTGAGGATCATGCGCCGCGAGTCTGTCTTCCAGCCTATCAATATTAATCCGGAAACCCGCACCCGCGTTCAGGCAGCCACGGGCATAGATCTTCAAATTGAAGCTGTACCGAGCAGCAATTATCCAAGTAAGCTCAAACTGTCACTGGCCTCGGAAAATTTGCCGGATATAATTGAGATGTCATACCCTGAAATGCTTCAGTCCGTTTCCACAGGCCGACTCGCGCCCCTGAACGACTTGATCGCTGAACATGCGCCCCACTTTAGTCAGCTTTTGGAGGATCGCCCTGAACTTAAGTCTTTAATGGTTCAGGACGACTACTATGCTTTTCCAATGATCGTTTGGAAGTCTCTCCCGACCGCCGCTGTGCCTATTCTTCGTGCAGATATACTTGCCGCCTTGGATCTTGGGGATCGTCAGGACTTATCAAGACCAAAGACCTACGACGAGCTCCTTGAGCTTCTTATTCAGATTAAAGCGGCGCATCCAAACCAAGATCTGTGGATCAATCGCAGCGGGACGCGAAATTTAATATCTAACATTTCCTATCCGCTGGGCTCAGGGTTCAGTCAGTCCACCTCCTTTTACTTTGAGCCGCGCTCCGGGAATGGCGAATTCTTGTACGGCCCTGCCCACAGCAGCTTCAAAGAGGTGCTGGTCTTCTTAAACAAGGCTTATGAAAGCGGGGTTTTAGATCCCTACTACGCCCTGACCACCGTGGATGAATGGCAGCAAAAGCTCAGTACAGGCCAAGCGTTGTTCTTCTTTGACCTGCCCATTAATCTCGAAAACTTCAATGTGCCTTTGAGAAAGCTGAACGCCGCCTATGCCTTCGCACCGCTTCTAAACATCAAAAATACCGCGGGAGAAGCCCGAATCAGTCTGCAATACGACACTCACTGGCTGCACACCTATTACGCGATCTCCTCCAAATCCAAAAACATTGAAGCTGCCATACGGCTCCTCGACTGGCTGTATTCCGAGGAGGGCGCCTCTGTCGCCAATTATGGAACCCTTGGAACGGACTACACCTTGAAGGATGGCCGCGCGATTATTCAGCCGGAGCATTTCATGCGCTATAAAGAGGAGCCCTTCAGCTTCAGGCTGATGCAGTATGAACGCGGCACCGGTCAAGGCTTTTTCACGCCCTATTTGGATCAAACCTTCCAGTTCCAGATTCAGCCTCAGCTGGAGGACGTCATGGATCAAATCGTTCAGAGCGGCATGGGGCAGCCATCGCCCTTACCGCCGCCTCTGACCATGAAAGAAACGATCCGGGTCAGCGAACTCATTAAGCGTTTAGATGCAATTTTGTTTGAAACCATAGACGCCTATATCATTGGTGAAATCTCCACGGATCAATTCGAATCGAATTTGATGCGTCAGCTTCAGGAGGCTGGAGCCGGGGAACTTGAGGCAATTTTGAATCAAGAAAGATGAAGGCGTAAGGAAAGGGGATGTCAGCGCGACATCCCCTTTTTTCAGGTGAGAAAGGCGGGATCGATAGGCTAAAGGGCCCTGGCGCCTTAAGCCTATCGACCCCGCCTTCCCTCTCTCCCCCAAACCCGCCATCTTCCCCATTTAATTTTTCCTCCGGTTGTGGTACGCTGTAAAAAAGACCATATAAATTTTTTCGTATGATTTATAACACCGCTTAAAACAGCCGAACGGAGGTTATTAAAATGTCCCATAACTGGAGTCTCGACGCGCTTTATCTCAGCTTTGACGACCCAAATCTACAAACGGACTATCAGGCATGCCTGACAGAGGCCCAAACGCTCATCCAGGAAAGCCAGACCCTCATAGACGGCCTACTCGAGCCTAAGAACCTCGAAACACTGCTGAGGGCTTCAGAAGCGCTCTATTTAAAGCTCTGGAAGCTTTCCGCCTTTGCCTCACTCACTCTGTCCGCGGATACGTCCTGCGAACCTGCGCTGGCGCTGGAGGAAAAGCTCCGCAAGCTGCAGGCAGAGCTTACCGTGTTCGATGTCAGACTCAAGCGTGCCGCAGGCCGCATAGAGGACCTGGATCAATGGCTGCAGGACTCTGGTTCCGACTATCTCAAAGATCTTGAATTCGCCCTGGAGGAGCGGGCTGAAGCGGCCCACCACCTTCTTGGCGACGAGGAAGAAATCCTGATCGCCAAGCTCCGCATAACAGGATCGGATGCCTGGGAGACCCTGCATGCAAAACTGACTTCAACGCTGATGGCCACAGTTTCTGACGCTCAAGGCCAAATGACCGAGATGCCGCTGTCTGCGGTCAGGGCCCTGGCCTACGACCCGGATCCCGAGGTCCGGCGCCAGGCCTATCTGGCAGAGCTCGCAGCGCTGCCCAAAATTGATGACAGCATTGCAGCCTCGCTGAACGCAATCAAAGGTGAGGTGCTGACACTGACAGAGCAGCGCCGGTACGGCTCTCCACTTGAAGCGACACTTAAAGAAGCCAGAATGTCCAGAAAAACACTGGATGCGCTGATCAGTGCCATTGAAGAAAAACTGCCGGAGCTCAGAGACTACTATAAGGCAAAAGCAGTCCTGCTAGGGGATCAAAACGGCCTTAAATTCCACAACCTCTTCGCGCCTGTCGGGACTCTGTCTGAGGCTTATACCTATGAGACCGCAATGGACTTTGTCATCCGTCATTTCAGCACGTATAATCCGGAGCTGGGGGCCTTTGCAGCCCATGCCAGAGACGAACAGTGGATCGACGTTGAGCCGAGAGCAGGCAAAGTCGGCGGCGCGTTTTGTTCAAGCCTTTATCCGGTGCGCCAGTGCCGCATCCTGACAAATTTCCAGGGCAGTCTGGGCGATGTCCTGACCCTCGCCCACGAGCTCGGTCACGGTTACCACGATTACAGGCTTGAATCCCAAAAGCTCTTCAATATTGAAGTGCCTATGACCCTCGCTGAAACCGCGTCGACCTTCTGTGAGACAGTCATAGCCGACGCGGCGCTGGCGACGCTGTCCGACGCCGAGGCCATGACGGTTCTGGAAAGCAGCCTTCAGGATGCAGGGCAGGCCATTGTCGACATCTATTCCCGTTATCTCTTTGAATCCCGCCTCTTCGAGCTCAGAACGGACCACGCCCTGTCGGTGAATGAGCTGAAGGAAGAAATGCTGAGGGCCCAGGAAGCTGCCTATGGGGATGCTCTGGATCCGGAAGTCCGTCACCCTTACATGTGGCTGGTGAAAGGCCACTACTACAGCGCTTCGGTCAATTTCTACAACTTCCCTTATGCCTTTGGGCTGTTGTTCGCCAAGGGCCTGTATCAACTCTACAGAGAAGAAGGGACGTCCTTCCTGCCTCGGTACGACCAGCTCCTGTCCGAATCCGGCAAGGCTTCTGTGGAGTCGGTCTGTGCCTCTGTGGGCATTGACGTCACCACAAAAGAATTCTGGCTGAAGTCCCTGGAGGTTATTTTGGGCGACATCCAGAGATTCAAGACTTTGGCGAAGCAAAAATAAAAATAATAAGATTAACAAGCAAAAAGGACGTCTGCCGATGGTCGAAGTTTCGAAACCATCGGCAAACGTTCTTTTTTTTTATGTGGAAGAAGGTGTCTGAATCCCTCTTCCACCCTGTCTTTTCCAATGTATAATTTTCTACACCTCTGTAAGTATTTTTGTCAAATAAATGCCACCAAACTCTATTTTTTGTATAAATTTTAGTCAGTCTAAGCAGCCACTAAGTATCAACTATTACACCCTTTGGTTGCACCTCCCTCATTGACAACCACAGAACACAGCTATTGCAAGGCTTCCAAAATTCCATCCCTCCATTTCTATCTCACCTCACATCTGGCACAGCTTTTGCGATAACAATAAGCAAATTCTAAAAGAGGTGATCTTATGTCCGTCCAAGAACAAGTTATCCAAACCCGCGATCCTTCAACTATACCGAAGCTGGTGACAAAGCTTGTGGGTTACAGCGCTATTGGCATTGTCATGTTTTTTCTGCCAGTGACCATTGGTGTGAAAACAACAATTCCAATTGATCACATTGTCACAGGGCTCAGAGAGTCTTTCCCAGGAGCCAGCGCCATTTATACGCTGCTGGTCATCCTGCCGGGCGGGGCTTATGGTCTTAAGTCCGGCAAATGGCGAAGTTCACTTACGGATCTTGCTTTTACAGTCCTGAAGCTTGTCGGTATGGTGCTGGGTTTGATGGCTTTTTTCAAGGCCGGCCCAAGCTGGCTCTTCGAACCGGATATGCTGCCATTTTTCTTCAACCGCATCGTGATGCCAATTGGGTTGATTATCCCTATTGGCTCAGTGTTCTTGGCTTTTCTGATCAACTATGGCTTGCTGGAGCTCGTCGGCGTCATCATGCGGCCAGTCATGAAACCCATTTTCAGGACGCCGGGCCGCTCAGCCATTGACGCGGTTGGATCCTTCGTGGGCAGCTATTCCATAGCACTGCTGATCACTAACGGTGTATACAGGGAAGGGAAATACAACACCAGGGAAGCCGCCATCATCGCCACAGGCTTTTCGACCGTCTCCGCGACGTTCATGGTCATTGTCGCCAAAACCTTAGACCTCATGGAACACTGGCTGACGTTCTTTTGGGTTTCACTGATCCTGACTTTCGCAGTAACTGCTGTCACTGCCCGCATCTGGCCGCTGAGCAAAAAGCCTTTAACTTATCACAATGGCATGGAGGGTTCTCCGGAGTCCGCCGAAAAGGGCAATCTCATACGCCGCGCCCTCTATGAAGGCATGGACGCGGCCGCTGTGGCACCCGGTCTTCTGAGCAGTGTCAAGGAAAACCTTAAAAATGGATTTGTCATGGCTATGGGCGTTCTGCCAACGGTTCTGGCTATTGGCATACTGGGCTCATATTTAGCCAAATACACCGCGATCTTCGACTGGCTCGGCATGCCCTTTATCCCTCTGATCCGCCTTCTCGGCCTTCCGGATGCATCCTTGATTGCAAAATCACTAGTGCTCAATATTGCTGACATGTCACTACCGCTTCTCATCATGCAGGAATCGGCGCTGATACCGAAGTTTATCATTGCCAATATCAGCATCTCGACCGTACTCTTCCTGTCCGCTTCAATTCCATGCGTGCTTTCCACGGACATCCCGCTTTCCTTCAAAGAGATTATGATCATTGCGCTCGAAAGAACCATCATTGGGTTGATTCTGATAACGCCAGTGGCGTATCTGTTGTTCTGATCGACTGGCGGAGGAAGGTGTCTGACCCTTCCATCGCAGACACCCAAAAAAAGAACGCCTGCCGATGGTTTTGGATCAAAAACCATCGGCAGGCGTTACTATTTTTTTCTCTTCATCTCGGAATCACATGAGGATTTCCCGTCACCGGATTGACAATCAGCGTCACATCTACAGCGTACACATCCTTGATGTATTCCTCTTTGATGACATTGGAGGGCGGTCCCTCTTTGTAAACGCGGCCATCCTTCATCATGAAGACGTAGTCGCTGAACTCAATGGCAAAGTTGAGGTCGTGGAGAATGGCCACCACCGTGATGCCGCGCTCCTTCGTCAACTTGCGTGTAAGCCGCATCAGCTCGATCTGATGATGCAGATCAAGATGGGCAATAGGCTCGTCCAGCACCAGAATCTCCGGCTCCTGAGCAATGGCCCGGGCAATGATCACACGCTGCTGTTCGCCGCCGCTGAGGCTGTTGATGGGAAAATCCCGCATTTCCCAGACACCTGTTGCCCTCATGGCGTCCTCGACAATTTTGTGGTCCAGGTCCGACTCCGGCTGAAAGCGTCTCAGATGCGGATAACGTCCCATCATGACCATCTCGTGAGAGGAAAAGTCAAACTCAGTTGCGGTAACCTGGGGCACCGAAGCTATGACCTTGCTGAGCTCCTTGTGGGAGTAAGAGGCCAAGTCCCGGCCGTTCACCGTTACGACCCCTTTGCCCGAATGCACCATTCTGGTCAGGTTCTTGACGAACGTGGACTTCCCGGAACCGTTTGGTCCGACTATGGTCGTAAACGAGCCTTTACGGATGCGCATATCCACGCCATTCAGCACCGGCGTTTTGGAATACGCGAAGTGAAGACCTTCTACTAGAATTGGAAATTCCATTACACTCACCTCACACTCGACCGCGTTTTATTGCGGTACAACAGATACAGGAAATACGGCGCGCCAAAGACCGACGTTATGATGCCAATAGGCAGCTCTCCGGGCATGATCAGGGTTCTGGCCAGCGTGTCCGAGATTACCAGAAACATTGCTCCCCCGAGGATCGAAAACGGCAGAAGGGTCCTGTGATCCGGACCCGAAATAATCCTAACCACATGGGGTATGACGAGCCCCACAAAACCTATGATCCCGCTGACCGAAACCGCCGCCGCTGTGACGATGGAGGCCACCACCAAAATACTCTTCTTCACCTTTTCAGTGTCCACACCGACACCCTTTGCGCTCTCCTCACCAATAGCAAGGGCATTGAGATCCCTGGAATACATCAGCAAGTACCCTGTGCCGATGGTGATTGGCACCGCAGCCACTAGGATCTGCATCCAGTTTGCCGTCGCGAAGCTTCCCATAGTCCAGAAAATAATGTGCTCCATTTCGTCGCGATTGAGCGACATAATCAAGGAAATCATTGAGGAAAGCAGATAGTTGACCGCGATCCCCGCAAGGAGCAGCGTCACCACCGGCGTCCTGTTTCCAACTCTGCCGACATTGTAGACTATGTAAGCTGCCAGAATTGCGCCGGTGAATGCACCCACCGAAACGGAGCTGAGTCCTGCGACGCCTGCATTGAAGCCTGTCACAATGACTAAGGTGGCGCCTAAAGCCGCGCCGGAGGAAATCCCAAGGACGAAGGGATCTGCCATTGGATTTTTGAAAATGCCCTGATAGGCTACCCCGGATACAGATAAGGCGCTGCCAACCAAAGCGGCAAGAAAGATGCGTGGCAGGCGGATCTTCAATAGAATCGCCTCGTGTGTGGGTTTTATTTCATCCATTTGAATCATAGTGTCCAGCAGCGGAATTCTGGATAACAGAATCCTGGCGCTGTCCACGAATGAAATGTCTGCAGAGCCAATTGCGCTTGCGGCGACAACGGCGAGCACGAGTCCTGCAGCAAGCGCCACAAGGCCTTGAATCAGCTTTTTATTTCGCTTTTTCATGCGTGCCACACATCCTTTTCTGTAACGGGAAACATCCGTTTAGAATCAGAACAACTCCGGATGCATTATTTTCGCGAGTTCAAGCAGTCCCTGGGCGAGTCTTGGCCCTTGAAGATCGATGAGATTATTGTCAACTTCTACAAGACGGCCTTCTTTGACCGCCGTCAGCTCTTTGTAGCCATTTGTAGCTTCAATCCCTGCTTTGTCGCCGTTGTACAGCGAGCAGATCACAAACTCCGGATCTTTCTCTACGAGCTTCTCAATACTGTATTTCCAGCCTTCCGTGTCATTGGCGACATTAGCGCCACCTGCCATGGTCAGCATCTGGTCAATAAACGTGCCTGCGCCGGCAGTGTAATCGCCGCTCTCGCCATAGCCTACAACATAGTAAACGGTCTTCGGTTCGACACCGGCTACTTTTTCTTCGACCTGAGCAATGGTTGCCTTCATGTCTTCGACAATGATATTGGCCTGGTCCTGTTTGTTGAGGACACTGCCGGTCTGTGAAATGGCGTTGTAAACGCCTTCAAAAGTATCATGGGAAGACAGGTCAAGAACCTTATAGCCCAGCGATTCAAGCTTGGTGCGGACATCATCGTTAAACATGTTGGAAACGAGAATCAAGTCCGGCTCGACAGAGGCTATGGTTTCAATGTTGGGTTCAGTGATCGTCCCTACTGAGAGGACATCCGCTGCCTCAGCAGGAAATTTGCAGTAATCGGTACGGCCGGCCAATTTTTCACCCGCACCAACGGCATAGACAATTTCGGTTGCAGCCGGCGACAATGAAACGACCTTCATAGGTTCCTGTTCAATGACAACAGTTTTGCCTGAGGCATCTGTCACCGTGAGCGGATACGCGGTTGCAGCTGCTTCTGCAGGTGCCTCTGCAGGCGTTCCAGCAGGGATTTCTGCAGGCGCCTCCGGGGCAGGGGACTGGCATGCCGCCAGTGTTAAAACCAACGTGAGCATTAAGAGCAGTGACCAAAACTTCTTTTTGAACATTAAAAAAATCCTCCCTTTTTTAGGTGAGGACCGTTACGGATAAGCTGGAAACTCTCTAATATATAGAGTTCGCCTATGTAGCCGGTCAACCTCATCCTCGTGAGTTGATGTACCAGAAATCCTTCGGCTGGTTCCTGACTCGCGCGTTTTCAATAGCTCGCGCTCACAGTAGCGGGACTGTGCCGGCTTCAAACCGGCTTCCCAATTAAGTCCGTAGACACCAAGGATTTATGTTAATTTCAGACCTATCATACCCGATCACAGGAAAAAATGCAACCCTGCTTGCATAAGTTCCGTTTTAATGACTATCGGCTTAAATGAATCACTTTAAAAATGACCAACAAATCCACAGTTTACCCTCTGGATGAGTGGTTTTTGTTTTCCCCACCTTCAGCAGGCTTTTACACACCCCATCCCCAAGAAAAACGAACTTTTACACAGTTCATCCACAGTTTCTGTGGATAAGTCGTGTTGAGGGTATTTATTCGACAAATTTCGATGCGAACACAGATTCGGTTATACACATAGTCCACAGGTTATCCACCGTTTTACACAGATTTTACACAAGGGATTCACAGCATTGGGCTTTTTCCTGTGGAAAACCTTTTAATTTAGCCCGTGGTCTGCTGCCACCCCCGCGCATCCGCCCCGAGTCTTGCCCTACAAGTCCTGCGGGTGTACAATGTAGAAAACGTGAAAGCGCGTCATCTGGGAGGGATAACTTGTGAACATAAAAATTTACGGCCACGGCTGTGATAAATGTGAAAAAATGTACGCACTGGTCCTCGAGATCTTGGCTGAACACGACCTCCATGCCGAGGTTGAGAAAGTCGAGTCCCTAATGGAGATTTACAAGGCGGGTGTCATGACGACACCAGCCATGAGCATTGATGGCACCGTGGTTTACGCCGCGAACGCGGTTCCGGGGCGCAGCAGCCTCGAAGCCCTTTTGCTTCAGGTAAAGAAATTGGCCCACCAAGATCTTTGAAAGGAGTCACGCCCATGAAATTGATTATTTATGATCAAGTGTGCTGAGGGTACTCGAAAATTGCGCCTATCGTGGATGAGGCCATACGACAATTGAAAGTTTCACTGGAGGTTGAAATCATAGGCGACATCCGGCTCATCAAGGCAGCCGGAGTTAAAATGATGCCTGCAATGGCACTGGAGGGCAAACTCCTGCATCAGGGCAGAACGCCTAATGTACGGGAAGTCATGACCATTCTGAGCAGCGCCCTGGCGGAGCACGGGATCAAAACAGCCCTCGAAGAGTAAGGACACATTTAAGGCTTTATAACATAAAGGCTGCTTCAGGACACGGTGTGATATGCTCACCATGCCGCCGGAGCAGCCTTTTTTTTGGATTGTTGTACTCGCAATGCGATTATTTGCGGTTTATTAAGCTTCCTATAACCGAAGTCACAGCCTCGCGCAGAGGTTTAATCAATCTTGAGCTTGGAAGTCTCTTTTAAAGTAGACAATGCGACATAGGTGTAGGTATTTCGGGCAAAGTCGTTGATCCGCTCAATGACGTTCTCGAGCTCCGTGGTCGTGGAGGTTCTGACTTTGATTAAAAAGGTCGTATTTCCAGTGACTTTATGGCATTCCAGGACTTCCGGCATGGCAATGAGCTTCTCGCCCATCTCCGCGATGCTGACATCCCCGAGTGGAATACTTATAAAGGACAGTAGTCCGGCATCAACTTCATAAGCATTCAAGACAGCAGTATAGCCTTTGATGACACCTTCCTGCTCAAGCTTTTTCACGCGCTCCTTGGTCGCCGTAGTTGACAGACCAATGGTTCGTCCCAATTCAGAAATGGACAGCTTGGCGTCGTCCTGAAGGATTCTTAGGATTTCCTTATCTGTTGCGTCCATGATTTACTTTCCTCCCCCGATCGCGCCTTGCGGCTACTCGCGCCTTGCGGCTATTGCGCCTTGCGGCTATTGCACCTGACGGCTATTGCGCCATACTGGCTGTGGTCTTATTGAAACGATTATAGCCTTTTTTTTGCTTTTGTGCAATAATAGTCAATAAACCCTTAAATTTAACTGAAAATCATGCAATGAGATTTAAAAATCACTTGAAAGACAGGAGGCTTCCGTGCGTGAAACTCGTGACCATACATACAGACGGCGGCTGCGCCGGCAATCAATCTGATCAAAACTTCGGCGGTTGGGGAGCGCTCCTCGAATACAACGACAACGTCAAAACCCTCTACGGTGGAGAGCTCAACACCACCAACAACCGCATGGAGATGACTGCCGTGCTGGAAGCCCTTCGCGTCCTTAAATCCAGGGATCTGTCCGTAGAAATCTATTCGGACAGCGCCTATCTGGTCAACTGCTTTCGGGAGCGCTGGTATGATAAATGGCGTTTGAACGGCTGGATCAATTCTTCCCGGCAGCCGGTCGAAAACAGGGACTTATGGGAAGCGCTGCTGCCCTTGGTCGAAAGCTTCAGCAAGGTGGAATTCCTGAAAATCAAGGGCCATCTCAATCTGAAAAAAACGACAGAAGTCCGCCAGTGGAAGGAAAAGATCGAACGCTACAACGGACGCACCTATTCCGAGGACGCCTTCAAGCATCTGCTCGAAATGAATGCCAAAGTTGACGCCCTTGCCAACCAAGGCATTGATGAGATGAAGTTAAAGAACCAGCCCATGTAGACTTTTCGCTCATTAATTTACGCACCACCACCAAAAAACCGCCGTCAATTGACAGCGGTTTTTTAAGTTTCAGGTTGATCTCATAGCCAGCAAACACAGCTACAATAAACTGAGTCCCTCAGACTGAAGCTCGGCTTCTCTTTCCTTAAGAGCGTCGACGACCGTCTGAATGTGTTCCATTAAATCAAAGCCAAGATCTTCAGCGCCTTTTGCAATTTCGTCCCGGTTCACCGCCCGGGCAAAAGCTTTGTCCTTCAGCTTTTTCCTGACGGATTTTGCCTCAAGCCCTTCAAAGCCGTCAGGGCGCACCAGTGCCACCGCGACTACAAAGCTGGCGAGCTCGTCGCAGGCGTAAAGCATTTTCGCCATCAGCGACTCCCTTGGGGTCTCCGTATAATCTGCGTGGCCTTTTACGGCCAGCACAAACTCATCCGGGAAATTCCTGTGCTCTAGCAGATCTATGGCGACATAAGGATGCTTGTCCGGAAATTTTTCGTAATCCAGGTCGTGAAGCAGTCCGAGCGCCGACCAAACTTCTACGTTTTCTCCCAGGCGCTTGGCGTACCCGCGCATGGCAGCCTCAACGGCGAGGGCGTGCTTCCGCAGGCTGTCCGTCTCTACAAATTCCTTTAGAAGCACCCAGGCCTGATCTCTGGTGACCATCATAGAATATAACCTCCTTAAGCGCTGATTGTTTTCTTAAGTTAATTATACCACCTTCATGACACTTCAAATCCCGTTTCACAAACATACAAAAAGCGGCGCCTTCGCGCCGCTTTCTTCAACTCTTCAACACCCACAAAGGGATTAATAATTGGTTTCCTTGACTTCAAAATAGCCCTGAGGCTTTTTGCACGTCGGGCAAACGCCAGGCGCTTTTTCGCCTTCGTGGACATAACCGCACTCGCGGCATTTCCAGCGGGTCTTTTCTTTCTTTGCAAAGACTTCCTCATTTGCGCAATTCTCTGCCAGTTTGAGATAGCGCATTTCATGCTCATACTCAACCTTGGAGATCATACGGTAAGCCGTGGCGACATCCTTGAAGCCTTCTTCCTCAGCGATCTTGGCAAACATAGGATACAGCACGGTGTGCTCCTCGTTTTCACCATGAGCCGACGCAAGAAGGTTCTCATAAGTTGAGCCCACTGTGCCCGCAGGATAAGCCGCTGTGATTTCAAGGGCCTCACCTGCAGTCAGGAAGCTGAAGAAAATTTCTGCGTGAACGCGCTCGTTGTCGGCAGTTTCGTTGAACAGGCCGGCGATTTGCTCGTAACCCTCTTCAATAGCCTTCTTTGCGAACATTTGGTAGCGATTTCTCGCCTGTGATTCACCAGCGAAGGATTTCAAAAGGTTCTTTTCTGTTTGTGTTCCCTTAATGGCTGACATTATGTCCCTCCTGATTATGTAAATTCTTCCGGCCGGACAAAACTGTCCGGCCGGCCATCAAATCTCTTTTTGCTTGGCAACCTTACTCAGCAGCCGGATTGAACACGCGCGCTCTGAACTCGCGGTCCATCATTAAAATGCCATTGCCCTTGCCGTCAATAAGCTTGAGTTCAGAAATAATTGCTTCTGCATTTGACTCTTCTTCCACCTGCTCATCAATGAACCAGTTCAGGAAGCTCTTAGTCGCATGGTCTCTCTCGTCAATGGCGATGTCCATGATGTTGTTGATCAGGCTGGTGACGTGCTGCTCATGAGCAAGCACTTCCTCATACACATCCACGACGTTTTCCCACTCAACCTTTGGACCGTCAATTTTTGTCAAGATGACACGACCGCCGCGCTCGTTGACAAAGTCAAACATTTTCATTGCATGGAACTGCTCTTCCTGAAACTGAACGCGCATCCAGTTCGCGAAGCCAGGGAGGTTTTGCGCTTCGAAATACGCTGCCATAGAAAGATACAGATACGCTGAGTACAACTCTGCGTTGATTTGAATGTTGAAAGCTTCTTCTACTCTTTTGTTGATCATGCTTCGTCACTCCTGTACTGCCTTCAGACTTACCTCTGAAAGTCGCTGTGTTTTAGTGGTATTCAAATGCGGTAAGTAAAAATTACGCTTCTGAGCTCCAGTGTCCGTGAAGATTGCAGTACTCGCGGGCTGAGACGGTCTCAGCGTCTGTGCAGAAATAGGCAGCCGGCTCATCGCCTGGCTTGAGAAATGCCGTCAGCACTTCTTTGCCCGTCAGAAGCTCAATCCACTGAATGTAGTGAGCGTCCGTCATAGGGTGAAGTGTGGAACCGACGGTGACCTTGTAGCCGCCCTCGACTTTTTCTATAACCGGAACGTGCTTCTCAGTAGAGGAGTCCGCTTTTTTCTCTTCCATAAACGTCATAGGCTGACCGCAGCATACGAGCTCGCCGCCGCCCTCGTTATAGACCTCTACTATGTTTCCGCAAAGTTCACATTTAAATACACCAAGATGCTTAGCCAAATTATTTCCCTCCTATTGTCATACTACTGGACCTGATTGCACCCAGAGCACAGTCCCTTGTAATACACATGCTTCTCTCGAACTTCCGATCCCTCTGGGCCGCCATAACGCAATTGATCCGCTTCTACGTCAAAATCGAACACCTTCTGGCAGGAAACACATTTGAAGTGCCCATGCAATGAAGTATCCGCGTCGTAGCGGGCTTCATTTTCCTCAATGGAAATCAGGTATGCGATCCGGTTTTCAACAAAGAGGTTCAAAGTGTTGTAGACCGTCGTCTTGGAGAGTGTCGGTATTTCGGGAACAAGCGCGCGGTAAATTGTATCTACGGTAGGGTGCTCCTTCGTATGCATCAGATACTCGAAAATCCGGATCCTCTGATAGGAGGGCTTGATACCGCTTTCTTTCAAATACTCGCTGATGTTCTCGATCTTCCTGAGCATGATGCCCTGACTCCCTTCGATTGCTTGACTATATAGGTTTATTCAGGCTCAAACATATCCTTGCCAACGCCGCAAAGCGGGCAAACCCAATCATCAGGAATATCAGCGAAAGCCGTGCCTGGCGCTACGCCGCCATCTGGATCTCCGAGTTCAGGATCATAAACATAACCACATGCGGTGCAAACATATTTTTCCATAAAAAGTCTCCTTTCAAAATGGGATTCGCTCGCCATTGACAAAAGCCCTTAACGCCTTGCCACTGACTCTTCAACATCAAATATGACCGGTTTAGACCGGCTCAAACATGTCCTTGCCAACGCCGCAAAGAGGACAGACCCAATCATCCGGAATGTCTTCGAAGGCAGTGCCCGGCGCTACGCCATTGTCAGGGTCGCCAATTGCTGGATCGTACTCATAGCCGCAAGCTGTGCAAACGTATTTCATGTGTAATCCTCCCTGTTTGTTTTATTGTTGAACCGGAATTTCACCGGCTTCAAACCGAACTGAGTTTTTAAAAAAGTAAGACGTTTTTGCCGATGGTTCCGGCAGCCCACACTTCACTCTATTTTACGATTTCATAGAAGCAGCGCTTTGGCGAGTAAATTTTGCCCTCTTCTTTAAGCTGCTTAATGGCCTTATCGACATCTTTCTTGTCAGCGCCTGTCTTTTCAACGATATCTCCGGGACGGACCGCGTCGCCCGCGTCCTCAAATGCTTTTAAAACCTCTTGTTTAAGATCCAATCCCAATAAGCCTCCCTCTAAAATGTAATGATTACATTTTTATACTAACATATTAATTTCTGCGCCGTCAACCCTTTTCTGATTGTTTCAATTTACATGACTATCGGCTAAGCGGCATAATGCTTTATTATTATACCTAAAAACAGGCTGCCTAAACTTAAATCTGTTTTTTTGTGCTGACCCATTCCACATCAAAGCGATTTTAGGCCTCAGTAATGGGTAAGAGTACGTCGTACCGCACTTTGCAACCAAAGAACTTGAAGGAGGCCCACCCATGGAAAGAAAATCGTATGACATTATCATTATAGGCAACGCCGCCGCAGGTACTGGCGCCGTGGAAAGCATCCGCAGCCTCAGACCCGACGCGTCGGTGCTCATGATTACTTCAGAGCCTGAACTCGGCTATTTTAGGCCGATGGTCAGTTATTACCTCTATGACGCCCACAAGCCCAATTACTTCTATCTTCACCCGAGGGAATGGTACGAGGACAACCGGATTGACCTGTGCCTCGGAACTACAGTCACCGAACTTCTTCCGGCAGAAAAGTGCCTTAAAACCCAGGATGGGGCACAGTACAATTACGACAGGCTGATCCTTGCAAGCGGCAGCAGAAACAACGTGCCGCCCATCCGCAATATCGACAAGGCCGGGGTCTTTACGGTGCGGACCAAAAAGGACGCGGACGACATCAAGGACTATGCGAAAAATGTCCAGGAGGCCGTGGTTATTGGCGGCGGGCTTCTCGGACTTGAGTTTGCCTGGGGACTGAAAACCCTGGGCCTGGACGTCACCGTCCTGGAAATTGCGGACCGTCTGCTGCCTCGCCAGCTGGACCACGAAGGTTCCCGGCTGTTTGAGGAAGGCGTTTTGAAAACGGGCATCAAAGTCCGAAAGGAAGTCAAAATCCAGGAGCTGATTGGCAAAGATGCTGTTGAGGGCGTGCTTATTGGAGAGGGCGCCGGAGAAATTATAAATGCCCAGATGGTCCTCGTTTCCGCGGGGGTCAAACCCAACAAGGAGCTGGCGGAAGCAGCCGGTATTGCCTGCAGCCGCGGCGTTATTGTGGATGAGGCTATGAGAACCAGTGCTGAGGGCATCTATGCGGCTGGAGACGTCGCGGAGGTGGGTGGCACTGTCTTTGGACTTTGGCCAATGTCGCTGGAAATGGGCAAAGTGGCCGGCACAGGCGCCTCGGGAATGGACGCTGCCTGGAAAATGACCGTGCCGTCCAGCATTTTCAAGAGCATGAATATGCAGGTGTTTTCAGTCGGAGACATCATGACCTTTGAATCCAAAGGCCTCCGGAGCATCACAGATTACGACAGACACAGCGGTGTCTATAAAAAACTTTACTTCGAAGACGGGGTCTACGTCGGCGGGATCCAAATGGGCAGCCTGAATAAGTCAGGCGTAATGCAGAAGTCCATAGGCAAAGGCGTCAGTGTGGCACAAATGGTAGAGGATGTTATAGAGAAATAAGAGACGAGAGAGGGAATTGGATAAAGCTCCAATTCCCTCTCTCGTCTCTCACTTTTTTGATGTGGAAGTGGGTGTCGATAGGCGCTAGCCGCTGCGGCTGGCGCCTATCAACCCCCAGTTCCTCTTTGAAACTCGGGGTCGATAGAAACTCGGTGTCAGACACCCAGTTTCTTTTTTTCATCCATCCATCCATCCTTATTCCGCCAAACCAGCCTTTTTCAACAAATGCTGATAGGTTCTCCGGTCAATGACCTCTCCCTGCAGAAGTCTCACTTCATAGTTTTCATTGCCGGCAAAAGCCTCGTAGGCAGCTTTCAGCGGCCCCTCAAAAAAAAGGGCTGCTTCGTGGCTTTCCACTGCATAGCCCAGGTTCTCCAGTGCCTTTCGGAGCTTCCCGGCAATCTCAGGTGTTACATCAAGGTGGTCCTTCTTGGCAGGTGCTTCAAAGTACATTTCGTGGAGGGTCAGCAGATGCTCGAGCTTTTCTATAGGCTGCGGATCATCATCTACCCGCAGGTCGATCGCACGGTCATTATAGCCTCCGTAACTGCCGTTCTCCCGGACAATCAGCAGAGCGGCGGACTGTCTGCCGCGGCTGTCGCCCCCGGCGTTCTGGGCTGCCTTCAAAGCCTCCAGCAACCGTCTGGCCAAGGTTCCCTCCGTGCTTTCGAAAGTATCCGCCAAGGCTGTCACGGTGTCCCCACTGACCAATATATTGCCCTGGCAGGCATAGTTGTCGCCGTAGAGTCCGCCTGCCCACAGATGGCAGCGCTCTCCTGTATAGGAAACGGCGTTGCCCTGAGCATCCACAATGCCGACCTGGCGGTCTTCCCTGCCTTCATCCAGCGCCAGCAGTGCCTTCAGAGTCTCATCCGCAGTGTAGCCCTTCTTTAGAAGCGCCAGGCCAATCTCACCGTAATCCAGGTTGGCGTAGGCTTGTGTGGCAATAGCGCCCACGTTGGCTTTAGCCCAGGGCACCACGGCCCCAACAGCCAAAAACTTGGACTGGACGGCAACGCCCAGCTCTTGGGTGACCGGATCCCGGGCGACAATGGAAAAAGTTGAGATATTCTTCATAGTCATAACGCCTCCTCGCGTAAAGTGCAAAGCAACCGAATTATCCTATAAATATCCTTTGCCGCACTATCCAAACAAAAGAAAAAGGGACAGACCGGCGCCCCCATGATCCGGCGCACACAGAAGTTCTCTGCGGCGCCCCTTGGGTTTGTCAGGCTGTCCCTTTATAATGTTATTTCGAAAACTGCAGGATCATGTGAATAATGTGCTCCATCCGCTCCGCTTCGACCTTGCCGTCCTCATCCGGATCCAGAAGGCACTCCAGGGCATGGCTTTCCATAACCATAAGGCCAATCTTGTGCACCGAGGACTTAATGGCGAGGATCTGGGTCAGAACATCCTCGCAACCCTTGCCTTCATCCACCATCTTTTCGATGCCGGCAATGTGGCCTTTGACTGTTCTGAGGCGGTTGATGATGTCCTTGCGGTTTTTTTCCATTGATTTTTCGTTATACAGCTCCATAAAACTGCCTCCTTTAGATAAAGAGGTTCACGTCAGCCTCTTCCGCAGCGCCGAGGTAGGTTGCGACACCAGAGTATTCAATGCCGTCGATCAGCTCTTCTTTTTCAACGCCGAGCACATCCATGGACATGGTACAGGCGATCATGCGTACGCCGTTTTCAAGAGCTTGTTGAAGCAAGGTCTCAAGGGTATCAACATTCTTGCTCTTCATGATGTTTTTCATCATCACAGGACCAATGCCGAACATATGCATTTTGGACAGTCCAAGCTTAGTGGTGCCCTTTGGCAGCATAACACTGAACATTTTGGCCATGAAGCCCTTTGGTACTGATGGCGGGTTGGCCTTCTTCAGGATATTCAGACCCCAGAAGGTGTAGAACATGGTGACTTTTCTGCCCATAGCAGCTGAACCGTTGGCTATGATCAGGGCCGCCAAAGCCTTGTCGAGATCGCCGCTGAAAACGACGAGGGTTTTGTCGTTTGGAAGCTCCGACAGGTTATGTGCCGGTTTGTGCTCGCTGGTGCCTTTCATGACGTTGGCGAAAACGTTTTTCTTGTCGCCTTTGCCGGAAGAGAGGAGCGTGTTGCCGGTCTTCCTCGCCCAGGTCGCAATATCATTGACGAAACCAGGATCTGTCGCGGTGACTTCCAGGACATCCCCTGGCGCCATTTCTTCCATGCGTTTGTAGACCTGGAGGATCGGGCCTGGGCACTGGAGTCCGCAAGCATTGAGTTTGATGACATTGCCGGTCTGTTTGACTGCCCTTGAGATGATCTCGCCAGAATCGGTGAGCTCAGACTCAGCCGGCAAGCCACAGCTGCCGCCATCCGCGCCGCCGCAGAGAGAACCGCCGCATTTGTCAATATTGGCCGGGTCTTGGCAAAAGACATTTTGGAAAGTCGTAAAGCCCCCGCTGAGGTTGCGGACATCCTCAAAGCCAAGCTGCTTCAAAATACGGGCCGCAATGTAGCCGCGAAGACCTACAGCACAGTATACCACGATGGTTTTGCTCTTGTCGAGTTCGCCGTGACGCGCTCTGAGTTCATCCACAGGAATGTTGACCGAGCCGCCGACATAGCCGAGCTCTCGCTCGACAGCGTCGCGAACGTCAACCACGATACTCTTTTCAGGATCGAGGGCATCCAGTTCATGCCACTGAATGACTTTAAGATCGCCTTTAAGGATGTTTTCTGCGGTGAAGCCTGACATGTTGACCGGATCCTTGGCGGAAGAGTATGGCGGTGCGTAAGCCAACTCGAGTTCTTTCAGATCTTCTATAGTTCCGCCAAAGCGGATGGCGGTTGCAATGACGTCAATGCGTTTGTCGACGCCCTCGTAACCTACGATTTGGGAACCCAGCACTTTGCCCTTGACGTCGAAGATGAGCTTGAGCGCCATCGGCAGAGCACCTGGGTAGTAGCCTGCATGGGACTTGGAGTGAATAATGGAGGTCCAGAAGTCGATGCCGTAGACTTTGCCCGCGCGTTTCAGGGATTTTTCGTTGACGCCTGTGCTGGCGACTGTGAGGTCGAAGACCTTGGCAATGGACGTGCCTTGCGTGCCCTTGTAGACTTCATTAGCGCCGGCGATGTTGTTGGCCGCGATTCGGCCTTGCTTGTTGGCAGGGCCCGCGAGCGGCACCATAGCCTTGATGCCCTGGACGAAGTCCGTGACTTCAATGGCGTCGCCAATCGCATAGATGTTCGGGTCGCTGGTCTTCAGCGTGCCGTCGACCACAATGCCGCCGCGCTCGTTAAGCTCGAGGCCGGCATCCTTCGCGAGCTGCGTCTGAGGACGGACGCCTATTGAAAGGAGTACAATTTCCGCGTCCACTTTAGCGCCGCTGGCTAAGGTTACTGTAGTGATGCCGTTGTTGTAGTTGAATTCCTTGACGCCGTCGCCGAGTCTCAGGTCGACGCCTTTATTTCTTAGGTGTGCGTGGACCTGCTGCGCCATCTCGAAATCGATTGGTGCCATGACCTGGTCCAGCATCTCGATCACGCTGACCTGAATGCCGCGGTCCCAGAGGTTTTCCGCCATCTCGAGACCAATAAAGCCGCCGCCTATAACCGCTGCGCGCTTTGGCTTGAGGTTGTCGACAAAGCCCTTGATCGCATCTGTATCCGGAATGTTCCAAAGGGTGAAAATGTTCGGGTTGTTGATGCCCGGAATTGGCGGCTTGAGCGGCGTAGAGCCCGGTGAAAGGACCAGGACGTCGTAGCTCTCTTCGTAATTTTGCCCGCTGGCCAAATTGATGACCTCAATGGTCTTCTTCTCGCGGTTTATGCTGAGGACTTCATTTTGAACGCGTACATCAATTTCAAAGCGCGCCTTCATAGCCTCCGGCGTCTGTACAAGCAGCGCCGATCGCTCTTCAATAGTCTCGCCGATATAATACGGCAGGCCGCAGTTCGCAAATGAAATGTATTCGCCTTTCTCAAACAAAATAATTTCTGCGGTTTCATCCACACGTCTGAGACGTGCTGCCGCACTTGCGCCACCGGCGACACCGCCGACAATCAATACTTTTTTTCCCACTTTGAACCCTCCAATTAGGTTTAAGTTAGTTATTATGTTTAGTTTTCCACTTACCCCCACCCCTGTGGGGGCGACTATAGTTTTAATATACGCTTGCCTAACTAGTTTGTCAATAGATTATCAGCATGAATTCCACAATAAAGTGACACGATAAAAACAATAAAAACAGACACCCCGCCAGGAGGGAGTTCCCGGCAGGGTGCCTTATGTTTCATTGGAGTATTGGAGTATTGAAATCTAAAACGCTTTAATTAACTTTAGTTTCAGCTTCAGACTAAGCCATGAACAGCTTGATGTCGTCCTCAACGGAACCGATGCCTGCGATGCCGAACGTATTCACGAGTACATTTGCAACGTTAGGTGACAAGAACGCAGGAAGTGTTGGTCCAAGGTGGATGTTCTTGACGCCGAGGTACAGAAGGGCGAGAAGAACGATGACAGCCTTTTGCTCGTACCATGCGATGTTGTAAGCGATTGGAAGATCATTGATGTCATTGAGCTCGAAGACTTCCTTGAGCTTGAGGGCGATGACGGCGAGAGAGTAAGAGTCATTGCACTGACCAGCGTCGAGGACTCTAGGAATGCCGCCGATGTCGCCAAGCGGAAGCTTGTTGTAACGGTATTTCGCGCAGCCTGCTGTCAAAATGACGGTGTCATTCGGAAGCGCCGCAGCAAATTCTGAATAGTAGTCGCGGTCCTTCATACGGCCGTCGCAGCCTGCCATGACGAAGAACTTCTTGATTGCGCCGGATTTAACCGCGTCAACTACTGCACCTGCAAGCTCAAAGACCTGAGCGTGGGCAAAGCCGCCAACGATTTCGCCAGTCTCGATCTCAACCGGAGCTGCGCAAGTCTTAGCCATCTCGATGACTGCTCTGAAGTCCTTAGCGCCGCCTTCAGGACGGTCTGCAATGTGAGGGCAGCCCGGGAAGCCAGCTGCGCCCGTTGTGAAGAGCTTGTGCTTGTAGCTGTCCTTAGGAGGGACGATACAGTTGGTCGTCATGAGGATAGGGCCATTGAAGGACTCGAACTCCTCATTTTGCTTCCACCAAGCATTGCCGTAGTTGCCGACAAAGTGCTTGTAAGCTTTAAATTTAGGATAGTAGTTCGCAGGAAGCATCTCACTGTGCGTATAAACGTCGACGCCAGTGCCTTCTGTTTGCTTGAGGAGCTCTTCCATATCGCGGAGGTCATGGCCTGAAATCAGGATGCCCGGATTCTTGCCAACGCCAATGTTGACTTTTGTGATCTCCGGATTGCCGTATGTGGACGTATTGGCTTTGTCGAGAAGCGCCATCACGTTGACACCGTATTCGCCCGTCTTGAGGACCAAAGCCACGAGCTCGTCCGCAGAAAGCGCGTCATTCGTCGTTGCGACGAGGGCTTCTTCAGCGAAAGCGGCGATCGTCAAGTCTTCGTAGCCGAGGTTCATAGCGTGCTCAGCGTAGGCTGCCATACCCTTGAGGCCATAGATGATCAACTCGCGGAGGGAGCGGACATCTTCATTTTCAGTCGCGAGGACACCAACGCTTGTCGCTTTGGCGTCAAACTCAGCCTCTGTAGATGCTGTCCAAGTAGCGGACTCATGTAAATCAGCAGGAATTTCAACGCCGTTAGCAACGAGAGCGGCTTTGATTTCCTCACGGAGCGCAAGTGCGTCCTGGATGCGCTTAACAAAAGCGGCTTTGTCAAAGTTAGCGTTCGTAATAGTAGTAAAGAGGCCTTCAACGATGAAACGGTCCGTTCTCTTTGGAGAGAGGCCCTTTTCACGAGCGATCAGGTCGAATTTTGAAATGCCTTTAAGTACGAAAACGAGAAGGTCCTGAAGGTTAGCGACGTCCTCCGGCTTGCCGCAGACACCACGGATGGTGCAGCCTACGCCTTTGGAAGCTTCCTGGCACTGGTAACAGAACATGGACATAAATCAATCTCCTTTCAAGCTGTTGTTAAGGGTTTGATGTAAACTTCTTAACCCCACTATAGCTCTTTATATCCAACTTAGCGGTAACTCAAGTTACACATCTTAAAAACATCGGCTTTTTATTTTAAATGTTCACAAACGTTTTTTGCCGATGGTCACCCAACCCCACACCCTCCCATTTACCAAAAGCAAAGCGGCGGCCCTGGTAAGGGGGGCCGCCGCTTCTGGTCAATCTATAAAATCTCACCATTTTGTTTAATGGTCACTTCACTGTACGGGAAGATCCTTCCGGACTGGAGCATCGCGCTCTTGACCGCATGTGTGATCCCGGAGCAGCACGGCACTTGCATGCGCACCACGGTGACCGACTTCAAATCGTTCACCGTGAACAGCTCCGCCAGCTTGTTGATGTAGTGCTGGTTGTCGTCCAGCTTTGGACATCCAATCAGCACCACTCTGCCTTTTACGAAATCCTTGTGGAAGTCCCCGTAGGCAAAGGCCGTACAGTCCGCTGCGATCAACAGGTCCGCATTTTTCAGAAATTCAGCGCGCGTGTTGACCAGATTGATCTGAACCGGCCAAGTTGTCAGCTCGGATGGTCTGACCCCCTCCGTCACCGTCTGAGCGGGTGCCGCTGGTTTCATCACCTGATCCATAGCCTTACGTTCTATGGTCATTGGTTTTGAGCTCGGGCAGCCACAGTCGCAGCCGCAGTCATCCTCTGCTTTTACTACTGCGCTTGCCTTTGGCGCACTATGGAAGCCCGTTGGTGGAGGCGTAAACCCAAATGGCGCTTTTGCGGCCGAGAGTCTCGCGTCCACTGCTTCCTGAGAATACTCGTCCGCCTCACGCTCGATGATCTCAATAGCACCGGTCGGACAAGCCGGTAGGCAGTCCCCCAGACCATCACAATACATGTCGCTCACCAGTCTTGCTTTTCCATTTACCAACTCAATGGCGCCTTCATGGCAGGCGTCCACACATAGTCTGCAGCCGTTGCAAAGCTCCTCATTGATTTCGACGATTTTTCTTTTCATTCTTAATCTCTCCGTTCTATCTATGACCGTTATGTAAATTTCACGTCAGAATACAGTCCAGCACTTTGTAATTTTTTCATTTCAGGCATTCTTACAAACAAGTTTAACGCCTTGAACTTATGCTTAGATTATATTAATCTTAAACTAATATGTATGTAACCCACGTTACAAAATGAGAAAAGGTGATAAAAATGAGCAATTATTTAACTATATTGAAAGACTGCCGCCTCTTCACCAATCTCCACGAGGGGCAGATTGCCCACCTGCTCAATGTCCTCGGCGCCAAGGCCATCGCCTATAAACGGGATGCCACCATTGCCATTGAAGGCGACAAGTGCGACCGTCTGGGGATTGTCCTGGACGGCAAGATCGACCTCCAGAACATCCTGCCCTCCGGCAAAGTCGTCACGCTGATCCAGTTTGGACCTGGGGAAGTCTTTGGCGAGGCACTAATTTTCTCGAAGCAAACCGAATATCCCATCACCATTCTCAGCGCCACCGCTTCCACCATTATGTTTATCGATAAAAAGGAAGTCGTCTTTCTTCTCACCCACCATCCCGTCCTCTTGGAAAATTTTCTGGGACTCCTTTCAGACAAGCTCTTCCTGATGAATAAGAAAGTCAAAGTTCTGGCTCTGGAAACTATCCGTCAGAAGATCTGCGACTTTATCCTGAAGGAGTACAAAAAACAGAAAAAGCTGAAGCTCGATATCCCTTTTACCCGAAAGGAAATGGCCGAACTCATGTCCCTTCAGCGCCCCTCCCTTTCTCGAGAGCTGATCAATATGCGCGAGGAAGGTTTGATCGACTTCGACAAGCACACAATAGAAATCCTGGATTTGGAAGGCATCGAGCTCGAAATCTTATAAGACCCTTGTTTTGCCGATGGTCACCGCAGCCACACCCACTCACAGGTGTGGCTGTTTTTTTTGGTGAGGAAGTCGGTGTCAGACACCTTTTTCCTCATTGGAAGAAGGTGTCTGACACCGACTTCCTCCAACACCGACTTCCTCCACACAAAAAAAACCCTTTCTCCAAGCCGGAAAAAGGGCGCATTATCATGATTCACTTTATATTACACTAGGCTTTAAGGAGCTCGTCCAATCTGGTTTTGTCAAAGCCTTGAACCACTTCGTCATCCACATAAATGACAGGTACGCCCATAAAGCCTTTGGACATCAGTTCTTTTCTTGCAACCGTATCCGTTGAGACATTCTTCTCTTCAAACTCAACATTGTTTTCCTTCAAATAATTCTTAGCAAGGTGGCAGTAACTGCAGGTGGAGCTCGTGTAGACCACTACTTTTTTGCCCATGCCATATCCCTCCAATTTCAGATTAGCAGCGGGATCCGCCATACTGCGAGCGAACCACAAAGCCTTTTGAGAAAAAGTTTTTCATGAAGTCGATTTCAAAAGTCTTGAACTGGTCTTTGAGGTCTTTTTCAACCATGAGTTTTCCGTTGCCAAAGTCTTCTGTGTAGTCATTCTCTTTTTGCTCATCCAGAGCAATGCCGAAAACGGGGCCGCCTCAGCCAATGCCGCGGACGAAGACGCGGAAGTTCATAGCGGTGTTCTTGCGGGTTTCAAGCGTATTTATGAGTTCTTTCTTAGCTTCTTCAGTCACTTTAAAAACCATGTTATACCCTCCTTAAATCCCCCTGGGTGGGGGGTTGTCTTCATAATAAACCATGGGGGGGTATTTTGTCAACACAAAATTTTAAGCAGACACCGCTTCCGCTTTGACCTTCACTTTCTCATTTGAATCCTCAAAGTCGACCTCGTTTTCTTTATTCCCTGAATTGATTATAGTTAAACACTGACGAACTTTATACTTTAATACCGTATTTTCATTCGCTTCAAAATTCGCGCATCCCCAAAAACAGGGTTATTTTAGGATGTTCAGTGATTAATACGTTCGCTTATACACATGATCCACAGGTTATCCACAGTTTTCCACAACCTTGTCCACAAAAAGTGTGAACTTTCCTGATTATCATTCTCAGATTACTCCGTGAAACGAAGTCATGCACTTGGAAATAGGAGGGTGGGATGGCTGGTGGGATGGCTGGGTTAGGAGACCATCGGCTAATGTATTTAAGAGCGTCAAGGGATAGTGTATACTGGTAACGGAAAGGAAGTGACACCATGACGGTCTGGAAATCCCACGGTCTGCGCGGCGACGCCCTCGAATCGCTGCTGCTGAAGACCCACGACTATTACCGCTCCAAGCAGCTGGCGCGGATCGACAAAATTCACGTGCCCGTCAAGGTGGTGGAGCTGGACGAGCGCGGCATGATCACCAAAGCCTATTTTGAGAAGAAGTCCACTATAGACTTCCAGGGCGTGATCCAGGGTGTGGGCGTGGCGTTTGAAGCCAAGGAGACCCACCAGAAGAATCTGCCCCTTTACAATATTCACGAGCATCAGGTCGAGTTCATGCGGGACATTGACCTCCAGGGCGGGCTGACCTTTATCATTGTGCATTTCAAATTCAATGATACTTACTTCCTTATTCCGTACGAGGTCGTGCGGCATTACTATTATGGAAAGACGCGCAAATCCATTCCCTACAGCGCCATGAGCGAGCAGTACAAGATTGAGCTGTCTGCCATGGGGGTGCTGAACTATCTTCCGGCCCTCAATAACTACGTGAGGGAGAAGATGAAGCAAAAGGAAAAATAAAAAGAGGTGCCGGCTCCCCAGTTTTTAAAGCGGGATCCGGCACCTTTTCTCATATTCAGCAGTTTTATTTAAGTTCCTCAAATGCATTCGCGAGTCTTGCAAAGGCCTCGATCGTCAGCGCCTCACCGCGAAGGTTCGGGGCGATCTCGACAGCTTCCAGGACTTCCAGAATCTTATCCTTTGGCATGGTCAGCCCGGCACTGAGGGCGTTGAGCAAAGTCTTGCGCCGCTGGCCGAAGGCCGCTTTGACAACTTTGAAGAAAAAGTCCGGATTGAGCAGTTCGACGCAGGGCTTCTCACGAAGCTTTAAGCGAATCACGAGACTTTCGACGTTTGGCTGGGGCATGAAGACCGTCGGCGGCACCTTTTGGACCACGGCAGCCTCGCAGTAATACTGCACCGCTATGGACAGCGAGCCATAGGCCTTTGTGGACGGGGATGCCGTCATCCGCTCTGCGACTTCCTTCTGGATCATAACCACAATCTCAGACACCGGCAGCCGTTCCTCGAGAAACCGCATCAGAATAGGCGTTGTAACGTAATAGGGCAGATTGGCGACGACCTTGGGCTTTCTATCACCAAAGTGCTCTGTTAAGAGTGCTTTGACATCAACCTCCAGAATGTCCCCATGGACGACCTCGACGTTATCGAGCCCCTCCAGCGTTTCATTCAGGACGGGCAGGAGGCTGGAGTCGATCTCCACCGCCACGACCTTTTCGGCATGAGCTGCCAGAACCTGGGTCATGACGCCAATCCCCGGCCCAATTTCCAGGACCATGTCCTCCGGACCGACCTCTGCATTGGCAACGATCCGGTTCACGGTGCCCTCGTCGATCAGGAAGTTCTGACCCAGGCTTTTCGAAAAGCGGAAGCCGTATTTGTCCATAATATAGCGTATGGTGGATGGTGAAGTGAGCTTCAGCATGTCTCCGGGCCTCCATTTTCAAGATCAATTGCGTTCAGTGCCTTATCGAATTCCTCCCGGGAAACCCCAAAGCGGTTGAGCCTGAGCAGGAATTGCTTGCCGTTGCCATAGCCAATGCCCAGAAGCTTTCCCATTTTATCCCTGCGCTCGAGGGCGCCGGGGCCCCCCTCCAGGCCGTTCTTGATCAGATCTGACTTCGTAAAAACATCCACGGGGTTCTCCACCCAGGTTCTGACCTTCTCGAGAGCTGCCAGAATAGCCTGCGGATTGGCGTTTTCAATGCCAATATCCCCTTCTGAAGTGGCATCCGCCCGGGACAGGTAGGCGTGCTTCGCGCCAGGCACCCGCAGCTTCAGGCGTTCGCGGATCCTTTCTCCCATGAAGTCGGGGTCTGTGAAGATGATGACGCCGCAGCGGCGGTCCGCCTCTTCAATGGCGCGAAAGGTGGTTTCCTTGATGCCGTAGCCGCTGGTGACTATGATCTGGGCGTCTACCGCCCGCTTCACCGCCCGTTCGTCGCTGCGGCCCTCGACGACTATGACTTCCTTGACCCGCATCATTTGACAGACCTCGGGTCCCGGATGCCAAAAAAGCGCAGACCGTTCTGATAAGTGGCCTCGGCGGCCTCTTCCAGGGTAATGCCCCTGATTTTGGCCACCATGTCGCAGGTGTGTCTGACATACATAGGCTCGTTGCGCTTACCCCGGTGTGGCTCGGGCGTCAGGTATGGGGCATCGGTTTCGATCAGCAGGCGGTCGAGGGGCACCTGTTCCACCACGCTGACGGTCTTGTGGTTATTCTTGTAAGTCACCGGTCCGGCAATGGAGATATACGCACCAAGCTTGACATACTCTTTCGCCAGCTCTGCGCTGGAGGAATAGCAGTGCATCAGGACGCCGTGGTCAAACGCCTTCTCCGCTTTAAGTGTCTTAAAAATCTCTTCGTGGGCTTCCCTGTCGTGAATGATGACGGGCATGCCCAGACGCCGCGCCAAGTGGAGCTGTTCGATAAACCACTTGCGCTGCACCTCCGGCTCGGAGAAGTTATAGTGAAAATCGAGGCCAATTTCTCCGATGGCCACGACTTTTTCCTTTTTCGCCAAACTTTCGATCATGGCCAGCATGGCCTCGTCCATGGTTTTCGCGTCGTGGGGGTGAATCCCGACCGCTGCATAGATGAAGTCATAGGTTTCGCTCAGCTTGACGGCGTCCATGGAACTCTCCAGACTCGCGCCGGGATTGACCATCAGCGAGACGCCGTTGCTCTTGGCGCGGTTGATGACAAACTCACGGTCGTTCTCAAATTTTTTTGAATCCAAGTGGGTATGGGAATCAAAGAGCATTTCTTACCTCTTTTCTTTATCTTAATTATGATACGGTCGAGCCGGATGGCATATCCACCGTCAGGAGACCCAGGGCCTCTCCGTCAGCGGCTGCCAGGATCATGCCGTGGGACTCGACGCCGCGGAGCTTGACTGCTTTCAGGTTGGCGACGAGGATGACCTTTCGGC
The DNA here is from genome assembly GCF_030247605.1 of Acidaminobacter sp. GTDB lineage: Bacteria > Bacillota > Clostridia > Peptostreptococcales > Acidaminobacteraceae > Acidaminobacter. The sequence continues at coordinate 77,020 of NZ_JAOTSB010000009.1, forward strand.
CCACCAACGCCTCCGGTTCGAAGAATTTGGAGATGCCGCTGACGACCTGACGTGTCTCTTCGCCCACTTTGAGCTGGAGCACCAGGAGTTTGTCCGCGTTTGGATGACGCTCGCAGGCTACGACCTCCGCGACCTTGAGCTGAACCTTGGCGAACTCGTCAATGGTGATTTCGGAGGATTCTGGGGTGGTGTGACCATCGGCAGAAGCCTTGTCTTTAGGGGTTTCCTTAATTTCCTTGGCTGGTGCCTCTTCCTTTTTCTCCTCCACGACAGGCTCCTCTGCAGGCGCGCCCAGCGCGGCCAGCGCTTCGAGCTCCTTAGGGATGTCGATGCGCGGGAAGAGCGCGTCCGCCTTCTGCACCTTCAGGCCAACAGGGAGCAGACCAAAAGTACGGGCGCTGTCCCAATGGGTCAGGCCGCCTTCTTCGAGGCCAAGCTGGTCCCAGATTTTGCGGGAGGTGTGGACCATGAACGGCTGAATGAGCGCGGACACAACGCGGATGGCCTCCGCCAGGTTGTAAAGCACGGTGTCGAGGACATCCTTCTGCTGCTCGTCCTTGGCGAGGACCCATGGCGCAGTCTCGTCAATGTATTTGTTGGTGCGGCGGACCAGCTTCCAGATCTCGTCCAGGGCGTTTGAGAAGTCCAGCTTGTCGAGCTTCTCCTCCACTTTGCCGATGGTCTCGGCAGCCAGCTCTGACAGGGAAGCGTCAAACGCCGTCACCGCGCTGCTCTTCCTTATGAGGCCGTCGTTGTACTTCTCGATCATGGCGATGGTGCGGGAAACCAGGTTGCCCAGGTCGTTCGCCAGATCTGAGTTCAGTCGGTTCAGCAGGACTTCGTTGGTGAAGATACCGTCCTGGCCAAAGGAGTACTCGCGCAGGAGGAAGTATTTGAGGGCGTCGACGCCGTAACGGTCGATCAGGACCACAGGGTCGACAATGTTGCCCTTGGATTTTGACATTTTGCCGCCTTCGAGGAGGATCCAGCCGTGGCCGAAGACCTTCTTAGGCACCGGCACGTCCAGCGCCATCAGCATGGCCGGCCAGATGATGGTGTGGAAGCGGACAATTTCCTTGCCCACGAGGTGAACGTCCGCCGGCCAGAACTTCGCGAAGTCGCCGTCCACTTCTTCCGGGTAGCCCAGGGCGGTGACGTAGTTGCTTAGGGCGTCCAGCCAGACGTAGATGACGTGCTTGGGATCAAACGGTACCGGGATGCCCCAGTCAAAGGAGGTCCGGGTGACGCAGAGGTCCTCGAGGCCAGGTTTGATGAAGTTGTTGACCATTTCGTTGACGCGGGACTTAGGCTCCGCGAAGCCTTCGACGTTTTCAAAGAGATCCAGGAGGCGGTCCTGGTATTTGGACATTTTAAAGAAGTAAGCTTCTTCGCTGGTCTTGGTGACGTCGCGGCCGCAGTCCGGGCACTTGTGGTCCACGAGCTGGGATTCAGTCCAGAAAGATTCGCAAGGGGTGCAGTACATGCCCTCGTAGGTGCCTTTGTAGATGTCGCCTTTTTCGTAGAGCTTCTCGAACATCATCTGAACGCGGCGCTCATGGTAGTCGTCCGTGGTGCGGATGAATTTGTCGTAGGAGATCTCCATGACTTTCCAGAGGTCTTTGATTTCCGCGACGACTTTGTCGAGGAATTCCTTTGGTGCTTTGCCCTGGGCCTTCGCGACGTTCTCAATCTTTTGTCCGTGTTCGTCCGTGCCGGTCAGGAACATGACGTCGAAGCCCTGGGCACGCTTGTACCTGGCCATGACGTCTGCGGCGACCGTGGTATAAGTGTGGCCTATGTGGAGTTTCGAGCTTGGGTAGTAGATGGGGGTGGTGATGTAGAATGAGCCTTTTGCTGTCATATCGCACTTCCTTTCAAAATTTTAAAATTCGGGCTGCCTAAAAAAAGATAAACCTCCGTCCTGATTCCTCAAGGACGAAGGTTCTGTTCGCGGTACCACCTTGCTTTACGCGACGAATCGCGCCTCAGCGCTGCAGGCCTGACGCTTGCAGGACTGTAGCCGGCTTTATAACGTCAGCCAGACGGCGCTGCCTGACCGACACAAGTTTGTCGTTTCAGCTGCGCGGTTCAGGGGCCATCTTCACACTCCGCCTGCCGCCGGTTCACACCAAATCCCGGCTCTCTGAAGGCAAGTTACGAGGTGTTACTCTTCCCGTCATAACCTTTTCATATCAATTGTACCACATTATAGCACAACGTGTATTGGGGTGCAAGTTTTGTGCTTTCAAATCGAATTGCGCGAGAATTGTGTGAAGCTCTGGCACCAAATTGAAGTTGGTGACAGTCACTCATCTGAAGTTGGTGTCAGACACCGACACGAAATTTGGAAAACCGTCCTCTGTCCACGCGGTAAATAACAAAGTACAAACTTGACTGTAAAAACAAGTTGCTTCCCTTAGCGTAATATGATAAAACCATAGAGAACTCTTAGCATACCCTGACGTAAGGAATCAGTAAAGAGGTGCGTAGATATGAGCAAGTATTTGAATGACCAACTCAATCAAATCCGGCAGATCGAGCTGGATCTTATGAACATTGACTTTAAGGAAGAATGTATTCGAATCCAGGGCTCAGAAGCAGGCGACCGGGAAAAGCGGTTCGACCTTGTCTTTGAGGGCGTCAACGCGTTTTTTTACAGCGATCCGGGACAACCCGACACCACCATTCCAGGCAAGCGGTCCACTATGAAAACGGTCTCTTATCTCCACGACGGCTTCGGTGAGTTCGCCGTTGTCCAGAATCAAGATGAAGAGATTGAATTTTACAATCTCGAATCCTCCATATCAGTCCCCAACTTCAACATCGAGTTTGATGACGCTACCCTGTTTATTGAAGCAGAGGGCATCACTATCAACGATCTCCGTTACACCTTGACTAAACAGAGCTGAGAAAACGCCGCAACTTTCTGCGGCTTTTTTTATGTCCGTCGGCAACAATTTCGTGTAAAATGTGAAAATAGGGTACAAATAAGGTAATCAGTACTCAGTACTCATCACGGACAATTCGGCAGCAGAGAATATGGGGGGGTATATTTTTGAATTCACAATTAGTTTTCACACTCAAAGACGTTGGCATGCTCGTACTATGGGCGCTGCTCGTCGCCATACTAATTTTTATCCTTTTGGTCTTGATCCGTTTCTACCGCTCGTTCAAAGACATCATGAAAATTGTCGATGATCACAGAGCTAATATTGATAAAGTCCTTGAAGAAGCACCAGGCATTACCAAAAACGTCAATCAGATTTCTGATGAAGTCAACACTACTCTGAAAGCCTTTCACGGCACTATCCAGAACGTCGCTGAAACCACTGAAAACGTGACCTCGACCATCAAAGACAATAAAGATATTGTGGCCAATGTTTCGTCAGTTTTCAATACCGCGAGGATCGTCAAAGGCTCCTACGACAGGATCTTTAAAACAGAAACCGAAGCAGAGGCAGACACAGAACAGCACCAGGAAAAAGGCAAACACGCTGCAGACAATTCAGAGAAAAAAGGTTAATTCCGCCAAAAGAATTCTACCAATATCTGACAAATTGCTAAAAAACGGATGAAAATCCGTTTTTTTATTTACTTATAATCCATTTTGTGGTATAAATGAATATATCATCTAAGTCTGGGCACATAAAAAAGCGACTTGGATTTTATTTTTTGTTGGATATAATTTTTCCAGTTGACTATTAATGTAAATGCTGGTATTCTTAACTTAAGCGAATATTGTCGAAATTTGTATTATAAAAAGGAGGTTTTTATATGAAATCAACAGGAATTGTAAGAAAAGTAGACGAACTCGGACGCGTAGTTATTCCGATTGAACTTAGAAGAACCCTCAGCATCGGTGAGAAAGACGCGCTCGAAATCTTCACAGAGGCAGACACGATCATCCTCAAGAAATACGAGCCAGCTTGTGTGTTCTGCGGTCAGGCTAAAGGCGTCAAGAACGTCAAAGGCAAGAACATCTGCCCGGAATGTATCTCCGAAATTTCTAAACTGTAAGTTTGAAAACTTCTTAAAACGACAAAGAAGGCTGTGCCTGTAACTTGGCACAGCCTTCTTTCTTTTTGTTTCCTGTTTCGTTATCGCAATAGCTATTCCTATTGCGATTCCTATCGTTCCCATACCCATTTCACTGCTCTTAGTCCCTGACTAAACCAGCGTCGACAGCCTATAGACTTCTTTTTTAGAAAGTTTATACAGACCTGCAACCTCAGCAGCAGCGTCTTTCCGGCTCATGCCCTCATTCACGCGACTTCTGATTTCCAAAAGAATCGTCTCCTCATCAGGTGTTTCAGCCAGCGCCAATGCAGCATTGGCCGCCGCAGCTTCAACCGGATCAAGGCCCGCCAAGACAATGACAAACTCGCCTTTTGGGGACTCCACCTCGAAATGCCGGATTGCCTCTGAGATCGTGCCTCTGACAAATTCCTCATAGCGCTTGGTCAGCTCCCGTGCCACTGCAACCCGCCGGTTCCCGAAGCATTCCAGCAAATCCTTCAGTGTCGCCTCCAGCCGGTGGGGGGCCTCATAAAAGATCAGCGTCCGCTCATCCTTGGCCAGAGCCTCAAACTGAGCCCTCCGCGTCTTTTTGTTTCGATCGGGAAAGCCTTCAAATGCAAATCGCTCTGTTGGAAGCCCGGAAAGAATCAGGGCATGAATGCCCGCGACCGGCCCCGCGACCAGCTCCACCCGAATCCCTTCCTGAATGCAGCTTTGAATCAGCACCTCTCCGGGATCAGAAATCCCCGGCATGCCAGCGTCAGATACCAGCGCCACGCTGAGTCCGCTTTTCAGTTTCTCGAGCAGCGCCTCCCCGGACTTCCTTAGGTTGTGCTCATGATAACTGACCAGAGACTTCCGGATCCCCAAATGGTTGAGCAGTTGAGAAGAGCGCCTCGTGTCTTCCGCCGCCACAAGATCCACTTGTCCCAAGACCTCTTCAAGCCGCCTGGAGATGTCACCGAGATTGCCGATGGGCGTCCCACAAACAAATAACGTTCCCGACATCACTGGTTCTCTCCCTTCTTCTCTGGGTCCCTTGGCGTCGGATCGACACCTGCCCGCCGGTAAATCTCCAAGATTTCCGGATCGTACCCGCCCTCCTGGGCATAGACATATAACGGCGGCTCTACGCGCATCTCAGCCCCACCGCCCCGAACGCCCTTGATCAGCAGGATATTGGGGGCTTGTCCGCGCCTCGGGTGTACAAACCTGAGGGCTTTTGGCTCCAACTTGAAGCGCCGCATCAGCTCAATCATATCCGGAAGTCTGGATGGTCTGTGGACCATATAAAAAGAGCCCCCCGGCTTAAGCAGCTGCGCGGCCGTACGAATGACATCTTCCAGGGTACAATGAATCTCATGACGGGCTATGGCCTTCGCGTCCTTAGGATTCACGAGACCACCGCCGCCTGATACATAAGGCGGATTAGTGACGACGACATCCACAGAAGATTTATTCAAGTGACTAAAGGTGTTCCGAAGATCATCCGCAATAATTTGAATGCGATCTTCAAGCGCATTGTAAACAACACTGCGGCGTGCCATGTCCGCAACCTCATCCTGAATTTCAAAGGCTGTGATCCGGGTTGCCTTGGTCTTGGCGCTGAGCAGCAGCGGCAGAATCCCGTTGCCCGTGCCCAAATCCACTATATGTGCGCCGTGCTTGGCTTTTGCAAAATCGCTGAGCAGCACTGCATCAACTCCAAAGCAAAATCCGCTGGGATTCTGAATGATGCTGAGACCCTCAAGCTGCAGGTCATCTACCCGCTCCCCCGGTAATATGAGCTTTTCTCTTTCCATGACAGCCTCCAATAGTAAAAAAGTAATTTAAAGCGAGATGAGGAGGGCGAGGAAAACGGGATCGATAGGCAATAGCTGCAGACACCGTCTTCCTCGCTCCCTTTTTTCCTTTTAAAAAAGCCGCCCGCCAGAGCAAGGTCTGGTCCGGAGGCGGCTTTAGGACTCTGAATAAATGTTGAATTATTTTTTCTTGCGTCTTCTAGGTCGGCGTCTACGCGGCTTTTGAACGTCTTCGTCCGAACCCTCTGCCTCAACATCTGACAGCTCGGCACTTGACTGCACTGGCTCAAGCTTTTGGGGCGGCGGCGTCTGCTGCCCCTTTTCCGAACGCCAAGGCCTTTCCTGGCTTGTGCTGCTGCCGGTACCCGGACCGGAAACTGCAGGTGCGCCTGGTACCGTACTGGCACCTGCGCCTGGTTTGCCCTGACCCCGGTCTTGTCTTTGCGGTCGCTCCGGGCGCTCAGGTCGATCTGTTCGTTCTGGTCGTTCCGGTCGCTCTGTCCGGTCTTTCTGTGGCCGACGCTGATCTCGATCTGCAGGCTGGCCCTGGCCTTGTGGCTTCGCTCCGCCTTTACCTTTATCCCGTCGATCTGCCGAGCGATCGCGATCCTGAGATGTCGCCGATGCCGCCGCTGCTGCCTCGCGCCTTGCTGCCCGGTCTCCCGCGGCATAGTCATCCAGCCCGTCAAAGCGCATATCATCCACAGGCTCTTCCTCGACTTGCTTAGGACGCACAGGATTGTCGCCCAATTGATCCTTTTTATAAGTGACAATGTCTTCGCTGAGCTCAAGGCGTCCGTCATTTTCACCCAGGATATGGCGGACTTTCACGGATTCCGTCAGAATAACCGCGTCCAATACAATCCCCATGCCGTCCGGTGTTTTGATCTTCTCGCCCTTGTTAGGCAGCTCACGTCGAATATCAAGATAGGTGTCGTGCTCGTATTTGAGGCAGCACATCAGCCGGCCGCAAATACCGGAAATTTTGGTTGGGTTGAGAGAGAGATTCTGATCCTTCGCCATTTTGATTGACACAGGGGCAAAATCCCCCAGCCAGTTGGCACAGCAGAGACCAACACCGCAAGGCCCAATGCCGTTGACAATCTTCGCCTCGTCGCGCACGCCAATCTGGCGCAGCTCAATGCGGGTTCTGAACACTGAAGCGAGGTCCTTGACCAACTCGCGAAAATCAATTCTGCCGTCCGCAGTAAAATAAAAGATGACTTTATTGCTGTCAAAGGTGTATTCCACTTCCACCAGCTTCATTTCGAGCTCGTGCTCGATAATTTTTGCCTGGCAGGCAGCAAAGGCTTCCTTAGCCTTTTCCTGGTTTTCCCTTTGAATCGACTGGTCCTCTTCCGTAGCAATGCGGATTACTTTTTTCAGCGGTGAAACAATTTCAGTTTCTTCGACTTCGCGCAGTCCGAGGACAGCCGAACCATACTCAATGCCGCGTGCCGTCTCCACGACGACGTCGTCTCCCCGCTTTATGTCAAGTCCATCCGGATCAAAATAGTAGATTTTGCCGGCCTTCTTAAACCGGACCCCTACGACTGTTATCATGTATAACCTCCTGTATTTTTAAAGCCATGGCGTGCATGGCGAGAGACGTGTTCGCATTTCCATCCAATGCGCGCGCCGTTTGCTCAAGGATCTCAAGGCAGTCCAGCCAAGGCGACTTCTGGGTTCGACCCAAAAGATCGACGAGCTCTGAACGCTTGTCCTGACTAAAGATCTTAATACTATTCGGATCTACCCAAAGGGCAGAAAGATCTCGATACCATATTATCATCAATTCGATCAAAGAGGTAGCCAAAACTTTGTCTGCGCCGTATTTTTGAAGCTTCAGGAGGCCGTCCAGGGGATCCCGCCGCATCAGAGCACCTATGATGTCTAGGGCATCCTGCCTGGTCTGGGTGAAGACCTCGGAAGTCGCCAGCATCAGGGCTCTGCTGATGGAACCATCGGCAAAATTAGACGCTATCCGGGCAATCCCCGCCTCCACGCCATGAGTTTGAATAAGCCAGGATTCGATCACCTCAGGCTTAAGCCTCGAAAAAGAGACGATCTGGCACCTCGACAAAATGGTTGGCAGAAGCGCGTCAGCCTGGGCGGTCACAAAAATAAGCGTTGCATAGGAGGGCGGCTCTTCGATCATCTTCAGCAGCCGGTTCTGGGCAGAAGGCGTCATGGTCTGAGCTTCGTCGACGACGACAACCTTTCGCGCCCCGCTGTAGGGCTTGACCATAACGAAAGACTGCAGCGCCTCAATCTGCTCAACCTTGACGGATTTCCCGTCCGGTTCTACTTCCAGATAGTCCGGGTGGTTCTGCGTCTCAAATTTCAGACACGACTGGCAGTGCCCGCAGCCCTCGTCCAGACCGGCCTCACAGAGCAGCGCCTTCGCGAGCTCCCGTGCGACCAGACGTTTGCCGCATCCGGGCACGCCCTCAAAAATATAGCCATGCGCCAGTCTCTGCCGGTTCATGGCCAATCTCAGCAGACCAATCACATCTTCATGGCCCGCAATCTGATTATACCCCATAGTTCACCTCATCAGAACTTAACATGGCTTTCAACATCCACGACAAACACCGTTGCCCCGCCTACAGTTACTTCAATAGGCATCGTCATAAACCCGCCCGCCTCGCTGATGATCGACGTCGTCGTCGTCACCTCTTTGCGCGTCTTGCACGTCTCCCCGATCAGCGTCATAACTGAATCGATATGCTCCTTGCTGACGCCAATCAGCACAGTTGTGTTGCCCGCCTTCAGGAAGCCGCCTGTTGAAGCCAGTTTCGTAACGCCAAATCCGGACTCATTCAGCTTGACAATGAGCTCCTGAGCATCCTCGTCGTGAATGATCGCGATCACTAATTTCATAGATTTCGGCCTCCTTTTTTTCTCTTTGCTGTCTGAGTTCTGGTTTGACAGCGCTACATGTTCCCAAATCTCGTCAAGGGATAGAGTCTGAAGATAGCTCTGCCGATGATCTTCTCACCATCAATAAGCCCCACCTGGCTGTCTCTGCTGTCCAGGCTCACCGCCCTGTTGTCGCCCATCAAAAAATATTTCCCATTCGGGATCGAGTCAATATGGACATCCCCATTGGTATTCGAACTGACGTAGATTTCCTGGAGCTTCTCTCCGTTGATAAAGACATCTCCATTAACAATATCCACCGAGTCCCCCGGAAGCCCTATGACGCGCTTGATCAGGTTTTTGCTCGGATTGACACTCGCGAAGAGCTTTTGAATAGGATTCAGGGACTGAATGTCATTCTCCGAAAGCATTAAATCCGTTTTGAAAGAGACAATGTCTCCGCTCTTAACTTCTTGAGTGCGTTTCAGGAGCAAGATGTCCTTTTCAATAAGCGTCGGGTACATAGAGGTGCTGTAGACCACCGTTGTGGCGAAGAAAATATTGAAAACCAGAACAATAATTATGGCTATGGCGAACGACTTCAGCCATTCAAAAATTTCGTTTTTCACTGTGAATCTCTCCCTGAGGACAGCGCTGCTGTCAAATTAAGATTGAAGCCCTCTTCGGCTTCGCATTAAAAACCTTTCCTTCACCGACCGACTCATATTTTGAACGGGCTTCATTTACCAAAACTTTTTAAAACGGCAAAAAGACCATCGGTCAATCCATTTACCTTATGTTGAATACCCAGATCTGACAGAACTATTCTGAGGACTTCTTCAGAGATAATCTCACCCGGTACCAGCAGTGGAATTCCCGGGGGATAAGGGATCAAGAAATCTGCGGCTATGCGTCCCTTGGCCTCTGAAAGCGGCACACGCTCCTGCTCAGCCCAGAGGGCCTGCTCTGGTGAAACGCCCCGTTTTGGCAGCTCAGCGACCCTCAGCTTTGGCACATTAATTTCAAAAGAATTAATGGGCTTAGAGGGTGGAGACGCTATTTCAGCAATTCGGGTCAGACTAGACGTCAACCGGTCAAAATCCGAAGCGTCACTGACAATGCTTGGGATTAAAACGACGTAAAGGGGCGTGGCATACTCGCCAATCACGCCATCCAGCTCCAGCGCCTCGTATAGCTGATACCCATTTATGCCAAGATCACACCCGCTGATGACAAGCCGCGTTCGGTCAAAGCAGAAGCCCTCCGGCAAAGACATCTGGCCGTGCATGAACTTATAGCCCATTGAAGCGGCAGTAATGTTAAAATCGTCGATCAGCGCCAGCAGTCGCTGCATTTCTTCCGGTCCCTTTGTTTCATAATGCCTCGCCGCGAGTTCCAAAGACAGCATCAAGGGATAGGACGGGCTGGAGCTCTGGAGCATGGAAAGATAGGCAGAAATTCTGGGTTTGAGGCGGCGCCCCCGCTCTGTGCCATAATGCAGCATTGAGCTCTGGGTCAATGAGGTGAGGGTCTTATGAGTACTCTGGACTGCGAGATCCGCGCCCAGCGACAATGCAGTCTCCGGAAGATCCATCGACAACCCCAAATGCGACCCGTGGGCTTCATCAACAATGACGGTCAGTCCATGCTGATGTGCCACTTCAATAATGGATCCCAGATCACATGCCACACCTTCATAATTTGGATACGTCACAAGTATGGCAGCCGCGTCCGGATGTTGTCTGACAGTGTCCAGAACTTTAACCGTGGTCAATCCCATGGCAATCCCCACAGCGCTGTCAATTTCCGGCATAATGAACACTGGTTCAATGCCGCCCAGCAGGACTGCGGACAATACGCTTTTGTGGGCGTCTCTGGGCAAAATGAGCTTTGCACCTCGCGGAATTGTTCCGAGTATTGCACCAAGAAGACCTGAGGTTGTGCCCCCCACCAGAAACTGAGTTTCCAAAGCGCCAAAGATTCTGGCTGCCTCCTTTTGCGCTCTAAAAATAACGCCGTCCGGTGCGTGCAAATTGTCTGTGCCGGGAATCTCAGTGTAGTCCAGGGCTTCCAGACTGAGTGCCTGCTGTGCCAGCAGCTCAGATAAACCCCTTCCAAACTTGTGTCCGGGAACATGAAATGAGACTTGGTTTTGATGTCTCAGTTCCGAAAGTTTCTCAAACAAATTCTGTGTGGATTTCATATCACGACTTCACCTTTTCCCGGGCAATATGCGTGCTTAAGTTGTCAAGAAAAGTCTCAGAGGGTTCAAAAATCAGCTTTTCCAGTTCTGCAGCCTTGAAGGAAACCACCTGCCAGGACGACTTATGACGAGACACTGTAAAGCGCCTTTTGGCGGAAATCTTTCTGTCCTGAGCAGGATCATAAGCCCTTATTTCAATTACTCCCCTTAGATTTAGACTGAAAAAGGAGGTGCTCGACCGGCCCATTTGCCGCTCAATCACTAAAAGCCCTTGTTCCTCAGAAATCTTGTAAGTAAAAGATTCTCCATTATGAGCGATCATCTTCCAAACAATGGCGAAACTTAAAATGATCACTACGACAGAAACCGCTCTATTTAAACCGGATGGCAGCAAGTTTAATAATTGAACCAATACATTGACCGCTAACATAATAAGACCAATGGCAACTAGTAATTTCAGCGTTCCCACCGGTTTTCTCTTAACCGTTTCTCTTTCGAATGTTCCCATGGTGCCCCCTGTTATTTGATGACCTTAAACCGATCCTTATTTCTGTCCCTGTTCGCGCTCGGACTTCGACTGTCTCGGGGACGCCTACGCAATGTAGTGCTCGGGCGCGGTTTTGGCTCAACCGGCTGAGCGCGGTCCAGAGCCTTTCTCATTTTCCAGAGATCTATCAGAAAAACCAGCAGGCTGCTCAAAACTATGGCGCTCACGACGACTAGCGTGACTATTTGAACTGGCGACATTGATGACTCCCCCCAGATGAATTTTTCTGATATAATGACATCCATAATGAATGCTCATCAACGGTACTATTTTATCACAAATTAAGTAGGTATGATGAACATATCCACAAAACATGATTGGAGGAACTAAATTGCTTTCTAAAAAACTTGCTGCCATTACGCCTTCCTTTACCATCGGCATCAGCACTAAGGTCAACGAAATGAAGAAAAACGGGATTGCCATCACCAATCTGAGCATTGGGGAGCCTGACTTCTTTACGCCGGACCGCGCCAAGGCTGCCGGAATCAAGGCCATTGAGATGAACAAGACCAAATATGACGCCGCAGAAGGGGTGCGCGACTTCAGGGAAGCGATTTGCCTCAAACTCAAAGAAGAAAACCAAATCGAATACAAAGCAGATGAGATCGTCGTGTCCAGCGGCGCGAAGCATTCCATCACCAACGCGCTGATGGCGCTGCTCGATCCGGGAGATGAAGTGCTCATTCCCAAGCCTTATTGGGTCAGTTACCCGGAGATGGTCAAGCTGACCGGCGGCGTACCGGTTTTCGTCGAAACCCAGAGATCCAACGATTTCAAGGTTACCGTGGAAGACCTGGCTGGATGCATCAACGACCGCACCAAGGCCGTCTTCATCACGAATCCTTCCAACCCTACCGGCGCTGTTTACAGCCGTGAAGAGCTTCTGCCAATAGCGGAATACCTCGTCAGTAAAGGCGTCTACATCATTGCGGACGAAATCTATGAAAAAATAGTCTTTGATCAGGAATTTACTTCCGTTGCATCTTTGTCCAGTGACATTAAGGCTATGACCATCACCATCAACGGCATGTCCAAGTCGACCTCCATGACCGGCTGGAGAATTGGCTACACTGCAAGCACGCGAGAAATTGCCAAAGCAATGGCGACCATTCAGGGGCACCTGGTGTCACACCCGGCGACCATTTCACAGTACGCAGCCCTTGAATCCCTGAGCTGCAAAGAAGACATGGTCATCATGAAGAACGCCTACGCCAAGAGAAGAGACCTCGTCAGCGGCCTTCTGTCCGAGATTGAGGGCATTGACTTTGTCCGACCGCAGGGCGCGTTCTACGTGTTCATTGATGTCAGCGCGTTCAAGTCAAAACTGCCTGAAGCGGAAAGCCTATCCATCCAGGTTTGCGACCTTCTGCTTGAAAAGTTCCAGCTCGCATTGGTTCCGGGGATTGCCTTTGGTCTGGACAATTACGTTCGGGCATCTACGGCTGCAAGCGAAGAGACCTTGAGAGAAGGCATGGCGAAGCTGGCGGCTTTTGCGGCGTCACTTTAATAGTGCTTCTGGAAAAAGCCATTCCGCTCACCCGTTAAGAAAACTCCTATAACAGAGAAAGACGGTACCTGTGGCCAGGTTGTGTTAAACTGGCCAATTGGCACCGTCTTCTTTTCTTTAAGCGGGAGGCGAGAACTGGCGAACGTCACCATCGGCCACCCGTTTTAAGCTTTGAAGCAGATCAAATCCTACTTGATAACTTCGACGCCTCTCATGTAAGGGCGGAGCACTTCAGGAATGACGACACTGCCGTCCGCCTGCTGGTAGTTCTCGAGGATTGCTGCGTTGGTTCTGCCAATGGCAAGGCCTGAGCCGTTCAGTGTGTGGACGAAGCTGACCTTTTTGGTGTCTTTGTCCCTGTATCTGATGTTGGCGCGGCGTGCCTGGTAATCCTCGAAGTTGGAGCATGAGCTGATTTCCACATAGCGGCCATAGCTTGGCATCCAGACTTCAATGTCGTAAGTTTTCGCGGAGCTGAAGCCGAGGTCACCCGTACACAGCTGGACGACGCGATGAGGAATTTTGAGCAGCTTCAGGACTTCCTGGGCTTCTCCGAGGAGCTTTTCAAGCTCATCATAAGACGTTTCAGGCTTGACGAATTTGACAAGCTCGACTTTGTTGAACTGATGCTGACGAATCAGGCCGCGGGTGTCTCTGCCGGCTGAGCCTGCCTCTTTGCGGAAGCAAGGCGTGTAAGCCGTGTGATAAAGCGGCAGCATGCTGTCGTCCAGTATTTCATCCAGATACATATTGGTCACAGGAACCTCTGCTGTTGGAATCAGGAAAAAGTCTTTGGCCGGTACATGGAACATGTCGTCCTCAAATTTAGGCAGCTGACCGGTGCCCGTCATAGCCGCGCGGTTGACCATAAATGGCGGCAGGATTTCCGTGTAGCCGTGCTGTTCGGTGTGCAGATCCAGCATGAAGTTGATCAGCGCCCGCTCCAGCTTTGCGCCAAGTCCTTTGTAGATTGTGAATCTTGTGCCGGCAATTTTGGTCGCGCGTTCAAAGTCCAGAATACCGAGGTCCATGCCGACATCCCAATGGGCTTTAGCTTCAAAATCAAATGCAGTTGGTTCTCCCCACACTCTGTAGACTGCGTTGTCAGCGTCGCTCGTGCCAACCGGGTTGCTTTCGTGCGGCGCGTTTGGAATGTTGAGAAGTCTGTCTTTCAACTCAGCTTCAATGACGGAGACGCGCTCGTCCATGACCTTGATTTCATCTGCGAGCTGCTTCATCTCTTCCATGAGGGCGTCCACATTGCCGCCGTTCTTCTTAAGAACCGGAATTTGTTTGGAGGCCGTCTTTTGCTCGTTTTTCATCTTTTCGACTTTTACCAGAATTTCTTTACGCTCATTGTCGAGTACGATCACTTGGTCAATCTCAAAGTCCCCGTTCCCTCTGGATGCGACTCTGTTCTTGATGTTTTCGAAATCCTCTCTGATTCTTCGAATATCCAACATAATAAAACCTCCTCAACTGTTTGTTTTTCATGATAGGCTTGATTCGACCGGGTTGATAATGATGCAAATAAAAAAGCCCCTCGTCCCGATCCTAGGGACGAAGAGCCTGCTCTCCGCGTTGCCACCCTGATTGACGCCGCCAGTTTTCGCGACGTCCTCTCAACAGCACTGTAACGTGTGCCACGCGTCCGGCATTACCCGGAGGCTCCGAGGCGGATTCAGCGTTCATCTCGTACCGGTTTCCACCACCACCGGCTCTCTTTGACGGATGCTCTGCTTACTATTCCTCATCACTGCTTTGATTGCAGATATCATAGCACAAGACGCCAGATTCTGCAAGACAGAACTCAAAATTCAAAGCTTAATGCTTCCTGCTTTTGCCGATGGTCATGGTAACCCCACATCCCACCCAAATTGCCTTTAGCTTAAAGTTCATTTTTCAGATGATTGAAGATCTTTCTGTCTACCTGGTCCACCAGAGCTTCCAGCACTTTCGCCTTGATTTTCATGACTCTGGCAATTTCTGACGGCGGCAGAGGCTGCTCGATCCCAATCCCATAACGGAGCCGGATCAGATTGGACTCCGTGTCATCAAAGAGCTGTCGGTCCAATAAAACCTGTATTCTCGATTCCAACGCTTCAGGGGTTTGCAGCTTGTTTTCAGTCTCCAAGGGCCACTACCTCTGAAATTTGGATTTCATTGTCGTTTGATGAATGTGTCCGCCAATCAGCATTTTTTCAAGAGGCGGCGTTGGTTCCTCCTGGATCCAGATTAGTTTGGAAAGCCATTTAATCCATTGTTTCATAATTTTTCACAACCTACCTTACCAGAATTTCTATTTTCTTATTGTCAGATGACGACCTGCTCGTAAAGATCGAGGAGCTGCTGCATCTGAAGATTGTATGCGTCATTCTTTGAATTAAGCAGCGTGACTCCGCCTTCATTTTCCGGGTGTGTCAGCATGCCCTTCTGCTCCAGGGTCATCTTGAGATTATTGATTGTGCCCGCATTGCCGTCATAGATCTGAAGGCTGCCGCCAAACAGAGTCCTCATGGCTTTGCGCAGAAAGACGAAATGGGTGCACCCAAGTACAACGGCGTTTACGCTGTCTGTGTCAATTCCCTGAAAGCAGTTTGTGATCTCTAGCTCAGCTTCGGGACTGGTCACGACGCTGCGTTCGACCATTCGTACGAGACTTGGGCAAGGAAGCTTGATCACCTTGGCCTGAGCAGCGGTTCTCTGCATCAACGCCGCGAATTTCTTTTCACGCAGTGTCACCTCAGTCGCCATGACCACAATGGTGCCATGGGGGTGCTCTTGGACTGCGGGTTTTAAAGCAGGCTCCATGCCCAGGATTGGAATCTGGGCGAATTTCTCTCTGAGATATTCCGCTGCTGCTGAAGTCGCAGTATTGCAGGCAATCACAATGGCTTTGACGTCATAGGCTATCAGCTTCTCACAAACACGATCTGATAAGTCGATGATCTGCGCCGTCGTCTTCTCACCATAAGGCGCATTAGCAGAATCCCCGTAATAGATAAACTTTTCATTTGGCATCTGTCGGATGGCTTCACCAAGGACGGAAATGCCCCCCATCCCGGAATCAAAGATTCCAATGGGGCGATTGTCCAGCATAGACAATGACATTGGAATTTCCCTCCTCCCTCATTGTTGTCCACAGTTATTATAATACATGCCAAAAAAAATGCAATCTTTACTGCTAAAACTCGAAATTTGTAACTTCTTATCAACTTATCAACAGTTTGCTTGTTGATAACCTCCCCGCAGTTGTCATAATATCGATGAGATTCATGTAAAATTAACGAAAACGGAATTTTTATTTACATATTCTTGACACAAGTTTTGGGATCCCGACCACAAGATGTAGGGGGACGCCGTAAAATTATAAGAACGTCGCTGCCAAAAAAATGCCGATGGCGCCGACGTTCTTAACCTCTCATTACTGCAAAAAAGATATGGAAGCGGATGTCAGACACCCGCTTCCACGCCCAAGTATTCCTCTATGAACAAACTATAGTTTCATGTCCCCGCTCTTGATCCAGCCCTTTTTTCTCATATATTCAGAAAAAATCAGGGTCAATCCTGCCGGCAGAAGGAAATGAAGAACGATCATTTTAATCAAAATGGTTGTGAACACTGTCGTTTCTGACATAACCGCTACTGTGCCAAACTGACCGACCAGACCGCTCGTTCCCATGCCGGCACCCACTGAGTTGCTTTCCATTTTAAACAAGACTGTCGCAATAGGCCCCAATAGCGCACTGGTCAGGATGGGCGGAATCCATATCTTTGGATTTCGAATGATGTTTGGAATCTGAATCATGCTCGTGCCGAGGCCTTGAGCGATCAGCCCCCCAAACCCGTTCTCCCTGTAGCTCGCCACAGCGAAGCCCACCATTTGCGCGCAGCAGCCCACAAGTGAGGCCCCGCCCGCCAGACCGCTCAGTCCCAGAGAAATCGCGAGGGCAGCGCTGCTGATTGGGAGCGTTAAGACAATCCCCATTATGACCGCAACCAGAACACCCATTGGTACCGGATGCAGCTCTGTCGCAAGGTTAATGACCTGGCCGATGGACTTCATAAGCGCCGCAATCACCGGACTCACAAAGAGGCCCACCATACCACCGACTATGATGGTCGACGCAGGTACAAGGACAATATCTACCTTCGTTTTTCCGCTGATCAGTTTGGAAAATTCCGCCGCCGCCAGGGCCGAAACAAAAGCGCCCATAGGCTCTCCAATCTTGACGATAAAATCTCCGGCGGCATTCTGACCCACAGTCCCGGCGCCAACCGCACCCGCGACCATAGATGCGAAAATCCCCAAAGGCTTGGCGCCGACACTATACGCTACAGCGCCGCCTATAGCCGGTCCCATCATAAACTGCGCGACCCTGCCAAAGGTCGTCAGTGCCGCTATGCCGCCGTAATCACCTATTTGCTTCAGAATCAGTCCAATAATCAAGGAGCCAAACAGGCCAAGTGCCATGCCATTTAAAGTTTTGATCAAGTAATCTCTAATTTTTTTTCCCATGGTTTTCGTCCCTCAGTCAATAAATTTCATGTGGATGTCAAGCGCGCGTGCAGAATGTGTCAAAGCACCAGAGGAAATCACGTCAACCCCAGTCTCCGCGAGTGCTTTGAGCGTCTCAAGGGTCACGCCGCCTGAGGCCTCCAGCACGACGCGATGATCGTTGAGCACCACCGCTTCACGTACTTGTTCGACGCTCATGTTGTCCAGCATAACAATATCCGCACCTGCATTGATGGCCACTTCCATACCCTTTAAATCCTGAACTTCGATCTCAAGTTTTACCGTATGGCCAACCTTGCCTTTGATGGCTTCAAGGGCCTCTCTGATGCCGCCACACGCTTGAATGTGGTTATCTTTGATCAGAACCCCTTCCGATAGATTGAACCTGTGGTTGAAGCACCCACCGCATCTGACGGCATATTTCTCAAGGGCTCTGAGTCCCGGCGTCGTCTTACGGGTGTCTACTACTTTTACGCTCGTATGTTGAACCGTCTCGGCATACTGTCTGGAAACAGTCGCAATGCCTGACATACGCTGCAAGAGGTTCAAACATAGGCGTTCACCTTTTAGGAGAGCGTGTGTCGGTCCTTCGATTTCGGCGACCGAATCACCTTTTGACAACATCTCGCCCTCACTCTTGTAATAGGTATACCGCATCTGTCCGGGTGACAGTGCTTCGAAAACGGCTTCAATCACCGGTGTGCCACAAAGAACGCCGTCTTCTTTGAATGCAATTCTCGCTTTGCTGACTGCCTCTGGTGAAATAAGCAAATCCGTTGTCAAATCAATGTAATGCAGATCCTCTTTCAGTCCTTGATCGACAATGTCTTTTAAAATCAGCTTGATCAATGGATACTCTCCCTTCATGCCAGTAGAATTATTCAATCACAAAGCTCCCAACAGATTTTTTGATTGAAAGCGCATCCAGGATCAGCGCCTTCGCGACCTGTAGACCATTGAAGACTTCAAATTCCTCTGTTGTTGTCAGTTCAGTGTTTTCAATGTCCTCAAAAGCTATCTTTATTTTTTCAAGTGCATTTTCAAGAATATCATTGTGCTTGACCAGAGGAAGCGCAGTATCAAAAATCTCGCGGAGCGCGTACTTCGAGATATTAGGTTTGTCAGAATCCAGAACCAATTGCGGGGTCGCTTTGTACGCCTTGACCAATGGTTTTTGGGGCTTCTTGGTTTCCAAGACTCTGACAATGCGCTCACTCAGTGCCATGCATTCCAAAAGCGAATTGCTCGCCAATCGATTTGCCCCATGAAAGCCTGTTCCAGCCGCCTCACCGGTAACATAAAGACCTTTGACCGGTGTAGCGCCGGTACTGTCCGCCATGACACCACCCATATGATAATGTTCGACAGGCTCGATCGGAATCGGCATAGTTTCAGGATGAATGCCATTCTCAACACAAACCTTATAAATATTCGGGAATCTTGTCTGGAAGAACACAGGTTCCAAGTGTCTGACATCTACAAAGACTTCAGACCCAGTACTGAACTGGTCATGAATCGCCTTGGAGACCACGTCTCTAGGCGCCAGTTCCATTAAAGGATGAACACCCTTCATAAACCTCACGCCGGCGCTATTGATCAGATGGCCGCCTTCTCCCCTTACAGCCTCAGAAATTAGGAAATAGCCACCCGCTTTAAGTTTAAAGGCTGTCGGGTGATATTGAATGTAAGCCGCGTCTCTTAAAGGAACCCCCGCTCTCAATGCCATAGCCAAGCCATCTCCGGTAACAACCGGTGCATTGGTCGTTCTCGAAAACCATCCGCCTATGCCTCCTGTCGCCAACACAACTGCATTTGAAGCCACGCATTGGTTGAGGCCTTTCATATTGTATGAGACGCCAAGACTGCCATTGTGATCTGAGATCAAATCTATGGCAAAGGCATACTCAAGTACTTCAATGTTCGGACAGCCTCGTACCCTCCGGATCAGCGCCTCCATTAAAGCCATCCCCGTTGTGTCCCGCGAATGCACAATCCTGCGCTTTCTATGGCCGCCCTCCATGGTCATATTCAGCTTATTTCCCTCGTCTTTATCAAATTCCACGCCATAGTCAAGCAACCGGCCAAGGACCTTTTCACTCTCGCTGACCATGGCTTTGACCACACGCAAGTCATTCATATAAGCGCCAGCCGCCAAGGTATCCTCAATGTGGCTGTTTAGCTCCCCGTTCAATGTAAGAGCGACACCACCCTGTGCCAATTGGCTGTTGCAGACAGATAAACTGTCCTTTGAAAGAACCAGAGCCTTATAATGCAGCGGCAGAGCTGCAGCCAAATATAAACCGCTGACACCGGCACCAACAATCACAACATCATAATATGGGGTTTCTGCATTCAGGCAAACCTCCGTCAAATACCGTCTAGCCATTGGGATTCAACATCCTTAAAAGTGCACCTTCCGCGCGCTGCCTCAAGTCCTCCTCCATGACAATCTCAGGAACGCCGCCATTTAGAGCTTTTTCCACATCCGCCAGCGTCGTCTTTTTCATATTCTGGCATACCAGACAGCCTGACAGTAAATGGAATGTCTTTTCCGGTGCAACCTTCTTCAATGAATGTAAAATGCCTGCTTCTGTACCTATAATGAAACTTTGATCCTCCGAATGGGCTGCATAATCAATAATTTGTGCCGTACTCCCCATATAATCCGCGTACTTCCACACAGCAGGATTGCACTCCGGATGCATGAGAACTTTGGACTCCGGATGCGCCTCAATTGCCTTAATCACGTCTTCCTCCTCGATGCGTTCGTGAGTAATGCAGAAGCCATCCCAAAGAATGACCTCCTTCTCAGGGATCTGCTGGGCCACAAATCTCCCCAGGTTTCTGTCAGGAAGGAAGATAATCTTATCTTCCTTCATAGCCTTGATCAGCGACACTGCGTTGGAAGATGTACAGCACAAATCGCTCAAAGCTTTTACTTCTGCCGATGTGTTGACATAAGCCACCACAGGGACCCCCGGATACTTTTTCTTAAACTCACTCAATGCCGCTGGTTCGACCATGTCCGCCATAGGGCATCCCGCATCAGGATTTGCAAGGATCACCTTCTTGGAAGGATTAAGTATTTTTGCACTCTCCGCCATAAAATGAACACCACAAAAAATTATACAATCCTTATCTGTACTTTGGGCATACTTAGCCAACATGTAGGAGTCGCCAACAACATCTGCAATCTCTTGAACCTCAGGGATTTGGTAATTGTGCGCCATAATCAGTGCGTTTTTTTCCTCTTTGAGTTTCAGAATTCTTTCAATCAAATTTAATGACACTTCATGTACACATCCTTCACTTGTATAATCAGGTGTCTTGTCACCCTTAGGTAAAAAAATGTGCGGACTTTCCCCTACTTACAAGGGAATAAATCCACGCTCTTTCAATTTTGCCTCAATCATGTCAAATACACCACTATTCGGAACCTCAATAGTATGATAGTGTTTCCCGTCCGTCAGAGAAGCCAATGGCATGGCGTCAGAATTTCGAACCTTTCTGATAAACGCTTCGAGGTCTGTTCGGCTGTTGATCATCAGTGCGACGACGATCTCACCATAGACAGGGTGCTCTACCATCACATCTATAACCCTGCCTCCAAGATCCACGATGATTGACAGTTCTTCTTCCAGTGACTCCAAGCCGCTGTGGAATGACTGCAGGGTTCTTATGTGGGATCTGATCCTAGGCTTTGGGATTAAATAGCCGTTGGATGTTGACACGATCTGAAGTCCTGAAGCCCGAAGAACTGCAATATCCTGAACAATCACCTGTCGACTTACATTAAATAGCTTCGCAAGACTTGACCCCGTGACAGCCTCCTCACTTTCATGAAGTATGGCAGCAATTTTATTGCGTCTTTCTTCCGTCAATCACAACACCTCACATCATTTGCATACTTAGTCCATTATATCAAAAACAACTTTAATAATCTCGTCTATTTGATCGTTAATAAAAAATCATATGTGATTAAGCAATTATTGGATAAGTCTGTGCCTTATTGCCATGAATGACCTTTACTCCATAACAAAAAAAATCTGCAGCTAAATTAGATCCAGCTGCAGAGGTCCTTACATAATATTTAACTCGATATTAACTTTATTTCTGATCTTCAGGAATATTTCTAATTCGATCCACATTTGCTCGAGAATTAGATA
Source organism: Acidaminobacter sp. (assembly GCF_030247605.1). GTDB lineage: Bacteria > Bacillota > Clostridia > Peptostreptococcales > Acidaminobacteraceae > Acidaminobacter. The sequence continues at coordinate 98,643 of NZ_JAOTSB010000009.1, forward strand.
TGTGCTTGGTAATGGATTCAACAGCCCGTTCCTCATCTCTGCTTATGAATGCCTCGAGAATGGTTCTGTGTTCTGTAAGGGCCTTATCCATTCTGCCTTCCATTCGAAGAGATGCATTCCTGGTGGACTTGATAAAGAGCTGAAAATCCTTTAATAAATGTTCTAAATATCTGCTTTTCGTCGCATGATAAATGGTTTCATGAAAAATGGTATTCAACTCGAAAAATTTATCAACATCTTGTTTAGCTGCATAAAATTCCATTAGTTCAAAGATTTCTCTCAATTGATCTAATTCTGCTTTCTCCATTCGATGAATAGACCATTTAGCAGCAATCGCTTCAATAGCAAGTCTGATTGTATAAATATCGCTGATATCCTGGTCAGTGATGCCTTTTACAATAACACCTCTGTTTGGAAGGTTCTCAACCAAACCATCCAACTCCAGTTGTTTCAAAGCTTCTCTAACAGGTGTTCTGCTGACCCCAAGCTCATCAGCCAGCTTGGCCTCTACAATTTTTTCGCCCGTCACATATTTACCGCTCAAAATATCATCTCTGACTCTATCAAAGATAATAGTCGTCAATGATTTGTTCTCTTTTTTCTGATCAAATATATCCATAAAAGGTCCCCCGTTAATTGTATGTACATTTGTTTTAATTCTAACATTTGTTTGGAACGCATAGTCCGCTGAAATAATTGCATTGCACCAGTAGTAAATATGTGGAAATATTTTCAACTGTTACGTATGAAAATCTCCTCTGGTAATCCTAAATAACGCATAACTTCCTTCACATTTGGTCG